>CALBSE010000055.1 GCA_937927725.1 uncultured Actinomycetes bacterium | reverse complement strand
CGACGCCGGTCCCGACCACAGTGAAAAGGCCCGGGCTCTGCGCCCGGGCCTTTTGTCTTCCGTTCGTGTGGTCGAACTCACCGCGCAGGTTGCGCGGCGAGGAACGACCAGATTGCTCGACTCGCGTCAAGCCCCTGATAGGGAGTGCCGACCAATCCGGTTGCGCCGGCCGCTGTTCCCGCGTGACCCATCCACGCATGAGATGCACCAGCGACCGTCACGAACTGGACCGCTCGAGCGGAGGAGCAGCTCGCCCAAATCCTTGACGACACATCAGGGTTCGCGGGATCACGTTGATCAACGGGGCCCTGGGTACAGCCATTGCTTTTCGCAAATGCCACCGGAGCTTCTCGCGGCGACGGGAATGACACCCCAGCGACGCCCGAGCCCTTTCCGCCATCAATTGGAATATTCGTATCGGCCAACCCGTGGAGATGGAACACGCTCACCGGGTTCGTTGGCGAGCACGAAACACCCAGCACTCCGGCCTGCACACCGATCGCTGAGATTTGATCGCTGAGTTCGCAGGCCAACCGATACGCCAAGATCGCTCCGTTTGAATGTCCCGACGCGAAGACGCGTTCGCTGTCGACCGGCAACGTCTGTTTCAACTCGTTGAGAATCTGACGGATGAATCCAACATCATCAACATTTTGAGCGACAGCAGGCCCACAACACATCCCGCCGTTCCACGTCAGGAACTTCGTGCTTCCTGCTTGTCCATTTGTTCCGTCCGGGTAAACGACGATGAAATGGTTCGATTCTGCAAGTCCATCGAATCCACTGTTTGCCTCGAACTGTTCACCCCAACCAAGACCCCCATGCAGTGCGACAAGAAGTGGGACCTTCTCGCCCGCAACAATCGACGCAGGAACATAGGTGCGATAACGACGTTCGCGACCATCCGCTGTCGTCATCGATGATGTGGTGACAGAGCCAACAGGATCGACAGCCGGACGGGCGTTCGCGTAAGGGTCGTACACCGTGCTCACCATTGTCGTGGAAGTTGTGGGTTTGTTGCTCTCCGTTGTGACCGATGGTTGGTTGGATGCTCCAGAAGAACATCCAACCAACGCTGCGCAAAGAAATAGCGCAAGTACCGCTGATCGGACGGGAGCAATCAACGAGCGAAAGCGTCCTTTAACGCTGATGCGACCTGGTCCTGTGCCTCAGAGGCAACGTCAATTGCTGCATCCATGGAGAAGAAACCGTGGAACATGCCTTCGTATTCGACGTGATCAACGTCGACGCCTGCTTCAACCAACTTGGCGGCGTAGGCGTTGCCCTGATCACGCAGCGGGTCGAAGCCGGCGGTGACCACAACAGCCGGCGGCGCGCCCGCAAGGTCGGAGAGGATCGGCGAGTAACGAGGATCGCTGAGATCTTCGACGGTGACGGTGTAATGGTCGTGGAACCAATCCATGGCGTTACGAGTGAGCATGTAGCCCTCCGCATTTTCTGCCATCGAAGGACGATCACAGGTTCCGTCGGTCACCGGATACAACAGCGCCTGCTGAATGACTTCGACGTGCTCGTGATCACGAGAGATGTTGGCGACAACGGCGGCGAGATTGCCACCAGCGCTGTCTCCAGCAACCGCGAGACGTGAGGTGTCCACGTTGAGCTCGTCGCCGTGGGTTGCGACCCATTCGGTAGCTGCCCAGGCATCGTCGATCGCTGCGGGGAACTTGGCCTCGGGAGCAAGGCGATAGTCGACCGCAACAACGACACACTCAGCCTTCGACGCGATGGTGCGACAGCAATGATCATGGGATTCAAGATCGCCAATGACCCATCCGCCACCGTGGAAGAACACCGTGACGGGAAGTCCGGCGTCATTGCTGGGGCGATAGACGCGAATGGGAATGTCGCCGCCGGGACCGGGAATGGTTCGGTCGGTGACGCTCGCCAACTCAATTGGGCTCGGCATCGCAGTCATGCCCATGCGTTCGCGAAGTTCTTCCGGGGTCGCCCCTTCGAACGTAAAGCCAGAATCGGCCATGAGATCGAGAATGACTTTTGCCTGCGGATCGAGTGCCACGTGAGTTCCCCCTAGAAGTGGTGTGGGGTCCAACTGTGGCACAACCAACCAATGTCCGTCCCGCGTATCGAATGCCGCTTGTGGTTTAGATGCCGAGGGCGGCGGGTACCTCGGCGTGGTCGCTGATGACAACATCGCCTTCTGGTCCGTGCTCGGGGTCGTCGTCAGTCACTCCGCGGTAACGCAGCGCCAACATTCCCATTCCCTTCGCGCCGGCGATGTCGGTGCGACGAAGATCGCCGATATGGGCAGCGCGCGTCGGATCAATTCCGCCTAAACCGGCAAGGGCGTGTTCGAAGATTGCGGCGTCTGGTTTGTAGACACCGACTTCGTCAGAGAACGACCAGTGATCGAACAACTGCAAGATGCCGTGGCCATCGAGATAGTCACGCAAAACGGGCGATGGCGTGAGACCAACATCGCACACGATCCCGACACGAAGGCCTGCGTCCTTCAACACGTGCAACGTCGATTCCAAGTTGTCGGTGAGATCGAGTCGCATCGTTCGTGGTGCTGAGAGATACGCCTCGATCACGCGAACGCGAACCTGCTCATCCTCGGTGTGGCCGAGGACTTCAAGCACCGTTTCAACTGCATGATGACCGGTGAACTGTTGGCCGAGTCCCCATGCCGCGTCGAAGCGCTTCCACGCTTCATCGAACGACGCATCAATCTCATCGTGCTGCACTGGAAGATCGTGAGACTCGAGTACCTCAGCAATCGCAAGACGACGCTGCACGCGGGTCGCGGCAACGTCGGCTCGAACGAGCGTGTCCCAGAAGTCGAATGTGATCGCGTCGAACCGCGACACGTTGTTCAGCGCTTTCGGATGACACCGTCGCGCACTGCAGCTTCAGCAGCGGCAGCAGCAACGAGAGGCGCGATGCGCTTATCGAACACCGAAGGAATGACATGGTCGGGTGCGAGGTCTTCAGGGCTCACCGCGTTGGCAATGGCATACGCAGCAGCAACCTTCATGTTCTCGGTGATCTGGGTTGCCCCAGCGTCGAGAGCTCCCCGGAAGATGCCGGGGAAGGCAAGAACGTTGTTGATCTGATTCGGGAAATCGCTTCGACCAGTTGCCATAACGGCAACACAACCTTCGGCCTCTTCCGGACGAATCTCGGGATCGGGGTTTGCCATGGCAAAAACGATCGGATCCTTCGCCATCGTGAGCACGTCTTGACGGTTGATGAGGTTTGGACCACTCACGCCAATGAAGACATCGGAGCCCGGCATGATGTCGGCCAGTGAACCCTGGCGACCTTCGGGGTTCGTGTTTTCGGCGAACCACTGCTTGGCCACGTTGAGATTGCCGCGGCCGTTGTAGACGGCACCTTCGCGATCGACACCGATGATGTTGCGAACACCGGCGTTCATGAGGATTTTCGAGATAGCCACACCAGCTGCACCAACGCCAGCGATGACGATGGTGAGGTCTTCCATCTTCTTGTTAACGATCTTGAGAGCGTTCATAAGCGCAGCAAGCGTCACGACTGCAGTGCCGTGCTGATCGTCATGGAAAACCGGAATGTCGAGAAGTTCTTTCAAACGGTCTTCGACTTCAAAGCACACCGGTGCAGCGATGTCTTCGAGATTGATGCCACCAAAGGACGGCGCAATGTTCACAACGGTGCGAATGATTTCTTCCGGATCTTTGGTGTCGAGGCAGATCGGGAAGCCATCGACGCCGGCGAACTCCTTGAACAGAAGTGCTTTGCCTTCCATAACCGGCATTGCGCCAAGCGGACCAATGTCGCCAAGACCAAGCACTGCAGTGCCATCGCTGACGATGGCCACAGTGTTCTTACGAATCGTGAGATCGTGCGAAAGCAACGGGTCCTTTTCGATTGCAGTACACACGCGAGCAACGCCCGGCGTGTACGCCATCGAAAGATCGTCACGATCGTTGACGGGAATCTGACTAATGACATGCACCTTGCCGCCGGCGTGCAGCGCGAACGTGCGGTCTTCCCATTCCAGAAGTTCAATGTCAGGAAGCGCCTTCACGGCATCGAGCACCTGCTGCTGATGCGCTTCGCTCGAGCAGTTGACGACGAGTTCTTCGTCAAGCGATTCCTTCTTGGCTTCAAATCCTTGAAGTGACCAAATGTTTCCGCCTACTGAACCAATAGCGGTTGCGAGGTGGCCCAGTGCACCGGGTTCATTCCCGAGACGGACACGAAGGCGGATACTGAAAGCGGCGGTAGTTGAGTCGGCCATAGGGCGGAGACGCTACCCGTCAGGCCATGGCCGGCCCCAAGTCGGGAGCCGGAGCCCCCGAAGCAACGGGAATTGAACGGTCAGGCGCCTTCGTAGGGGAAGCCGAGTTCGGGAGCGGTGACAAGCGCCCGGAACTGAAGACCTTCGGCCTCCGCCATGGCCTGGCAGGTTCCGCCACGGTCCACCACCACCATCACCATGACCGGTTCCGCCCCAAGTTCACGGGCGACATGCACCGCTTCCATGGGCGAGGTGCCCCGTGTGACGGTGTCGTCGGTGATGACGACCTTGTCGCCTGGTTCGAGAGGGCCGGCAAGGCGACCAGCGACGCCGTGGTCCTTGGCCTCTTTGCGAATGGTGAACGACTTGAGGGCGCGGCCGCGAGTCGCCGCTACTGCGGCAATGCCGTACGCCACCGGATCGGCGCCGACCGTTAAGCCGCCGATCGCGGTGACATCGCTAGGAATGAGGTCAAGCGCGAGATCGGCCATGAGGAGCAATCCGTCAGGACGACACGCGGTTTGCTTCGAATCGATGAACCAGGAGCTCTTCTTGCCCGACTTCAACGTGAAGTCACCGGTGCGCACCGAATGGCGAAGAAGGTGATCAATCAACTGCTGCTTTGTCGCGTCGCTCATGATGAGGAACCTACCGTTCCGTGGCTCTGGGCGGGAGCGGTTTCGCAAGTGTCAGACGATGCGGACGGTGCCGTCACCTTCGACGATGCGTCCGATCACGGTGGCCCGATGTCCAGCCGAGCGAGCAACGTCGAGTGCCTTGAACGAATCCGATTCCGGCACCACAACGACCATGCCGACGCCCATATTGAACACGCGCGCCATCTCGTCGTCGGCCACCGAACCCAAACGCTGAATTTCATTGAAGATCGGCGGAACGTCCCAAGTGCCCCACGTGACCTCGGCCGCTGTTCCGCGCGGAAGAACACGATTGAGGTTGCCCGGAAGTCCGCCGCCAGTGATGTGGGCAACACCACGAACATCGACCGCCTTTTGAAGCGCAGCGATGACTGGCGAAAAAATCACCGAGGGAGCAAGCAATTCGTCGGCCAGTGTGTGGTGCGCGCCTTCGTAGGCCGGACCATCAAGCGGAAGTTGTGCACGCTCAAGAAGCACACGACGAGCAAGAGAAAAACCGTTTGAGCGAAGGTTCTGCGAGGGAAGGCCGATGAGCACATCGCCGGACTTGATCGTTTCGCCAGTGATGAGTGCATCTCGATCGGCAATACCTACGGCAAAGCCAACGAGATCGAATTCGCCTGCTTCCATTGCCCCCGGATGTTCGGCCATTTCGCCACCGACCAACGCGCAACCAGCCTGGCGACAACCGTCGGCCACACCTTCAACGAGTTGATCGATGTGATCGGGATCGAGTCGACCTACAGCGATGTAGTCGAGAAAGAAGAGCGGCTCAGCGCCCTGGCACACAAGGTCGTCGACACACATCGCAACAAGATCGACGCCGATTGTGGTGAAGCGCCCCGTTGCTTGCGCAACAAGAGCCTTCGTGCCAACGCCGTCGGTTGACGAAACAAGGACGGGCTTCTTGTAACGAGCGAGGTCGAGTGCGAAGAGCCCACCAAAGCCGCCGATGTCACCGATGACTTCGGGTCGGAAGGTTGAACGAACGTGCGATTTGATGCGATCGACTGCTTCTTCGCCAGCATCAATGCTGACACCAGCACCGGCATAGGTTTCGCCCTTTGTTGCGTCGTCAGCCATCAATCTCTTCCGATGAAGTGAAGGTAAGTGCGTCCTGTGCCGGAAGCGTGGGCGCGACCTCGAGCGTGTCGGCAAGACCCGTCGTGGCCGTTGATGCTTCCGATGGAAGTTCGAGAATGTGCTTGCCCAGTTCGGCAGGAATTTCGACGGGATAGTTGCCGGTCAAACACGCGTCGCAGAATCCTGCGCCAACTGCACCGGTAGCTGACAACAAACGATCGAGCGTGAGATACGAAAGCGAATCGACATTGAGGTATTCACGGATTTCATCGACGCTCATATTGGCGGCAAGAAGTTCACCGCGAGTTCCAGTGTCCATGCCATAAAAACATGGCCACTTGTAGGGCGGCGACGACACGCGCATATGAACTTCAGCAGCGCCGGCTTCGCGCAACATCGAGACCATGGCGCGAGTTGTGGTGCCACGAACGATGGAATCGTCAACCACGATGAGTCGACGCCCAGCAATGTTGTCGCGCAACGGATTGAGTTTCATGCGCACACCAAGGGCGCGCATTTCCTGATTCGGCGCAATGAAGGTGCGGCCGATGTAGCGGTTCTTTACGAGTCCTTGGCCGAACGGAATGCCCGACTTGCGTGCGTAGCCCTCGGCGGCGGGAATACCCGATTCGGGAACGCCCATGACGAGGTCAGCTTCAACTGGCGCTTGTTCGGCCAGTTGTTCACCCATACGAACTCGGGCCTGATGCACGCTTTGTCCGTAAAGACGTGTGTCGGGACGAGCGAAGTAGACGAACTCGAACAAGCAGAGTTTCGGGTCGACCAGCGCCTGTTCAAAAACCCGAACGGCGCGGTAACCGGTGGCATCGATGACGATCATTTCGCCCGGTTCAAGTTCACGAACCAAGTGCGCACCGACGACGTCGAGTGCGGGGCTTTCCGATGCGAGCACCCAACCGTTATCCAACTTGCCGAGACAAAGCGGACGGAAACCGTTCGGGTCGCGAACACCAATGACATGGCCTTCGTCCATCGCCACAACCGAGAACGCGCCCTTCAGGCGAGGAAGGATTGCTTGCATCGCGCGCTCAAGGGCGCGGTGATCGGAACTTTCATCGGGATTTTTGGCAAGTTCCGAAGCAAGAAGTTCGGCCATGACATCGCTGTCAGAACTCACGGTGCCCGGAAGCATGCCGAGTTCGTCAGCAAGTTCGGCGGTGTTTACGAGGTTGCCGTTATGCGCGATTGCAACGGTGTGCGCACCGACATCGCGGTACACCGGCTGCGCGTTGTGCCACACGCTTGAACCGGTCGTTGAGTAGCGAGTGTGTCCGATTGCAAGATGACCAGTAAGCGCTGCAAGGGTTCGATCGTCGAATGCGTTTGACACGAGACCAGTGTCTTTCACAACGGTGACTGTCGAACCATCGCTGACGGCCATGCCCGCAGCTTCCTGGCCGCGATGCTGCAGCGCATACAAACCCAAGTACGTGAGATGCGAAACCGCTTGACCCGGCGCGTACACACCGAAAACACCGCATGCTTCTTTCGGCGTGTCGTCGTCAGGGTTCACGCAATCGGTTTCCATGAGTCAGTCCTGCGCCGTGCCTGCACCAAGTGCAGAGGGAATGTGATTGGTCCAAGCATCGACAACATCGGAAAGAGGAAGATCGACAAGGCCTTTCACGCTGAAGCGATCGCCGCCAGCAACACCGATGCGTGAAACGGGGACGCCCGCTTGTTCGCAGATGTTTTCAACGATCCCCATTGATTCGGGATCGACACACACCACAACTCGTGATGGTCCTTCGGCGAAAAGTTCCGCCGCATTCGCAACACGAGCAACCGAAACACCGATGCCCGACTTTGCTGCCATTTCGGCAAGCGCAACACCGAGGCCGCCACCAGAAACATCGTGGATGCCGGCAACGACGTCGCCGATCACAAGTTGGCGAACGACGTCGGCAACTTTGAGGTGATGCGCGGGATCAAGCGCAGGAAGTGTTCCGCCGCGATGACCGCGGGCACGCGCCCAACGAGAACCAGAAACCTCGGGCTGAGTGACACCGATGAGCATGAGGCGGCCTTGCGCAATCAAGCCAACACCAGGCGGTCGACGATCGAGGGAATCGATCACGCCGAGCATGCCAACCACTGGAGTGGGGTCGATGTCGGTGCCCTGAGATTCGTTATAAAGACTGACGTTTCCGCCAATGACTGGTGTATCGAAGGCCACGCAGGCCTCGGACATGCCATCGATCGCTTCGGACAACTGCCACATCACTTCGGGATGTTCAGGGTTGCCAAAGTTCAAACAATTCACGACAGCCAACGGACGCGCGCCAACGCACGCGAGATTCAACAACGATTCAGCGACCGTAAGCGCCGTGCCCTGACGTGGGTCGACTGCGCACCAGCGATGATTGCCGTCGGTAGTGAGGGCAATGCCGCGACCGGTGTCGGCGCCTGAGGTCGGATGCTTCAAACGAAGCACTGCAGCATCGCCACCGGGACCTTCGACAGTGTTGAGGAATAACTGATGGTCGTACTGCGAGAACACCCAACGCGCATCGGCAAGAAGTTCGAGCAACTCCGCTGCCGTGTCGACCGACGCCGGAGCAGGTTCGGTGCCCATCGTGCGAGTCGCAGCATCGAAGATTGCCGGCGCAGCGATCGGACGGTTGTAAAGCGGCGCATCCTCGTGCAACGAAGCAGCGGGAATGTCGCAAAGGATTTCGCCATCGAAGCCATCGCGAATACGGAGGCGACCGCCTTCGGGATGACCAGTGGCCGGGCCGTCGGTGACGATTCCGATAACCGAAGAACGGACTTCCCAGCGCGCACAAATTTCGAGGACCTGATCAAGATCGGCGGGCTCGACGATGGCAAGCATGCGTTCTTGGCTTTCCGAGGTCATGACCTCGAACGGTTCCATACCCGCTTCGCGGCGAGGGATGGCGTTGACGTCAACGTCCATGCCCATGCCGCCGCGGCTTGCGGTTTCGCTCGTGGCACAGGCAAGACCTGCGCCACCAAGATCTTGAATGCCCACAACGAGACCAGCGTCGAGAAGTTCGAGACAGGCTTCGATGAGACGCTTTTCTTCGTAGGGATCGCCGACCTGCACCGAAGGACGCTTTTCCGCATCGGTTTCTTCATCGGAGAAGCCGGCGGAGGCAAGAACGCTCACGCCGCCGATGCCGTCGCGACCGGTGCTCGAACCCAGCAACACCGCCAGGTTGCCGACGCCGGTGGCCTGACCGAGCACGAGGCGTTCGGTGGGCAGAACCCCGAGGCACAGCACATTCACAAGCGGATTACCCATATAAGTAGGGTCGAAAACCGTTTCACCGCCAATGGTGGGTACGCCCACCGAGTTGCCATAACCAGAGACGCCGCTGATGACACCTTCGGCAATCCAGCGACTACGCGGATCGTCGAGCGGACCGAATCGCAGCGGATCCATCAGCGCGATCGGACGTGCGCCCATCGTGAAGATGTCGCGGAGAATGCCGCCAACACCTGTGGCTGCGCCTTGGTAGGGCTCGATTGCTGAAGGGTGGTTATGCGATTCGATGCGGATGGCAGCGGCGATGCCATCGCCCACATCGACAACGCCGGCATTTTCGCCCGGACCCACAAGTACCCATGGAGCTTCGGTGGGAAGACGCTTGAGATGCACGCGAGACGACTTGTAGGAGCAGTGCTCGGACCACATGACCGCAAACATCGCCAACTCGAGATGGTTGGGGTCGCGGTTGAGGATCTTGCGGATGTCTTCGTATTCGGAGTCAGTCAGGCCGAGGGCACGGTGAATCGCGTCATCCATTGCGTGCAGGCTAGTGCGCCGGAACACCACAATTCTCCGGCTTTCGACGTGACCGTTGTCGGTTTCGCGGTGGTGTGATGGACTCAACGCTCATGAGCGACCTGACCTCTGAACCTTCTGAGGAGAAGCCGCGGATCGGCCTTCCTCCCGGGACGATGACGCCGAGCCACAAACTCGCGCTCAAAGAGGGTCGCGAGCGCGGACAAATCGTGCGTCGCTACTTGCAGGCCATCGAATCGGCGAAGCCCCGACGAGGTCGACCGATTACCGCTGAGGGTTTGCGCAAGAGCATCGAAAAGATCGATGCCGATCTCGCAACCGAGAAGGACCCTCTCCGCAAGCTGGATTTGGTGCAGTCAAAGATCAAGAAACAAAAGGATCTTGAGGAACTCGAGTCACCCATCGACATGGTTGCCCTCGAAAACGAGTTCATCGGCGTGGCCAAGGACTACAACGACTCCAAGGAACTCAGTCCTGAGGCCTGGCTCGAACTTGGTGTTCCGCGCGACGTTCTGCGGCGCGCCGGGATTTTGAACTAACGAAGTTCGTTCGGACGCTGTCGATCAGACAGACAACAGCGAACGAAGCAACGGCAACCCGTCGGTGCTTCCGAGAAGTTCGCTGGTCGAGCGTTCTGGGTGTGGCATAAGCCCAACCACGTTGCGACCTTCGTTGCACACACCGGCAATGTCATCGACAGAACCATTGGGATTTACGACGTAACGCAACACGATGCGATCTTCATCGCGAAGTTGCGCCAGCGTTTCCGCATCGCAGGTGTAGTTGCCTTCGAAATGATTGATCGGAATGCTCAGCACTGCGCCCTTGTCGGCAGCGCGAGTGAGTACCGAGTTTGTGGTCTCGACGCGCAATTGTGCAGGTGCGCAAACAAACTTCAGACCAGCGTTCTTTTGCAGTGCACCGGGAAGAAGCCCTGCTTCAGTAAGCACCTGAAAACCGTTACAAATACCGACAACTGGGCCACCCGCAGCAGCGAACTCAGCAACCGCTGACATCACTGGCGAGAAGCGTGCGATGGCACCGGGACGCAAGTAATCGCCATGAGCAAAGCCGCCGGGAACGATGACCGCATCGACGCCATTCACGGTTGCATCGCCGTGCCAGAGAAGTTCAGGCTCGCCACCAACGAGGCGCATGGCCTCGAGCATGTCCTGCTCGCAGTTCGAACCGGGGAAGACGACAACCCCGACGCGTGAACTCACGATGCGACGCCAGCTGGTTCGAGTTCAACAATCGCATCTTCGATGACGGGATTGGTGAGGAACCGACGACAGAGATCTTCCGCTTCGGCGCGAGCCGATGCTTCATCGGCGGCATCGATTTCGAAACGAATGCTCTTGCCGACACGGACGCCGCTCACACCCGCAAAACCCAGTGTGGGCATGGCTCGTTCGATGGTGGAACCTTGGGGATCAGCGATCCCAGGTCGAAGGCGAACTTCGACGTGCACCGAGAAGATCATGCGCCCATGCTCGCACATCGACACGCGTGTGCGGAGCAGAACTTGCTGCGGTCGATCGTCACCCGCGCCATTCGGAAAATGATCGACCAGTAATGCGCTCGTAGGCATCGATGTAGCGAGCGCTCGTGGTGTCGACGACCTCGGCCGGAAGCGGTGGCGCGGGCGGCTGCTTGTTCCAATCGAGCCCATCGAGGTAATCGCGCACAGGCTGCTTATCGAATGAGGGAGGAGTGCTGCCTGGTGACCAACTTTCCGCCGCCCAGAACCGTGAGGAATCCGGAGTCAAAACCTCGTCACAAAGAACGAGTTCACCGTCGATCAGGCCCAATTCAAACTTGGTGTCGGCAATGAGAATGCCTCGGGCCGCCGCCCATTCAGCACCCTTTGTGTAGAGCTCGAGTGCGACTGAACGAGCCCGTTCGGCGAGATCGGCACCCATCAGATCGACCGCAGCCTCGAACGAGATGTTCTCGTCGTGGCCTTCGGCAGCTTTGGTGGACGGGGTGAAAACTGGCTCGGGCAATTGCGCCGATTCGAGCAGTCCAGCGGGGAGTTGCTGGCCGTGCATCGTGCCGCTGGCCTTGTATTCCTTCCAGGCCGAACCAGTGAGATACCCACGAACGATGCATTCGATGGGCAGCATTTCGGCCTTGCGGCACAACATGATTCGGCCCTGCCAGTCGTCGCGCTGAGCCCGAGCAGGGCAATCATCAAGTGACGTCGAGAGGAGATGGCTACCAACGACGCCTTGGAACTTCTCGAACCAGAACGCGCTCATAGCAGTGAGTACTCGACCCTTGTCGGGAATTGGTTCGGCCATCACGACATCGAACGCGCTCAAGCGATCGGAAGTGACCATCAGCAGTCGGTTGTCACCCGCGTCATAGATGTCGCGAACCTTGCCCGAATAAATGTGTGGAAGTGCGTCGGTCATGGCGGGTCTCCTGAAAACGGCCGGCGGCAGAACCTCAGATCAGAGGATGTCCCCCGGACGATACCCAGCGGCAGCGGGATCCGCCGACACGAGCGTCGAAACAGTTGCAACAAATGCTGCGACCTGTTCCGGAGCGCGACCAACAAAGTCAATCGGGTGTGCGAGTACGCCGGCGAGTTCATCGGGAGCAAGACCAAGACGCGGATCGGCAGCAAGTCGTTCGATGAGGTCGTTTCCCTCGGCGCCGTCTTCGCGAAGTCGAAGCGCTGCCGCAACCGCATGTTCCTTAATGGCTTCGTGTGCTTGTTCGCGACCAACACCATTACGCACCGCGGCGACGAGCACCTTGGTCGTCGCGAGGAACGGCAGATAACGATCGAGCTCGCGCTCGATAACTGCGGGATACGAACCAAAGTCGGCAAGAACCGTCAGGAAGGTCTCGAACAAACCGTCGATGGCAAGAAACGCGTCGGGCAGCGCAACGCGGCGCACAACCGAACAACTGACATCGCCTTCGTTCCATTGGTCGCCCGCAAGCGACGCAACCATCGTGAGGTGGCCTCGAAGAATGGCCAGCAAACCGCCAATCCGTTCGCAGCTACGGCTATTCATCTTGTGCGGCATGGCCGAAGATCCGACCTGGCCAGGACGGAAACCCTCAGTTGCGAGTTCCTGCCCAGCCATGAGGCGAATCGTGAGGGCAAGGTCGGCAGGACCAGCGGCAGCTTGGACGAGCGCTGCGACCACATCGAGGTCAAGCGAGCGCGGATACACCTGACCGACATTGGTAAGCCACGCATCGAAACCAAGGTGGGCCGCAACACGAGACTCAAGTTGTTCGAGACGTGCGCCGTCACCATCGAACAGATCGAGCATGTCTTGTTGCGTGCCGACCGGACCCTTGATTCCACGCATCGGATAGCGCGCAAGAAGGTCATCGACTCGGTAGAGCGCCTGCAACAACTCCTCACCGGCATTCGCAAATCGTTTGCCAAGCGTGGTGGCCTGCGCAGGGACGTTGTGCGAACGTCCAGCCATGACCACAGTTGCTGATTCAGCAGCGCGTTCGGCCAAACGAGCAAGCGCAGCGAGCATGCGGCCACGAATCACCACAAGCGAACGACGCAACTGCAGTTGCTCCACGTTCTCGGTGAGATCGCGAGACGTCATGCCCTTGTGGATGTGCTCGTGGCCGGCCAGCGCGCAGAACTCGTCGATACGGGCCTTCACATCGTGGCGGGTGACGCGTTCACGTGCATCGATGGAATCGAGATCGACCTGGTCGATCACACGTCGATAGGCATCGATCGCATCGTCGGGCACGGCAACACCGAGATCGCGCTGGGCCTCGAGCACGGAGAGCCACAGTTCGCGCTCCAGCACGATCTTGTGCTCGGGCGACCACAGTCGGACCATGTCGGCGCTCGCATAACGAGCGGCCAGGACGTTCGGAACGGACGTGGGGGCCATCGGATCTCCTCACGCACCCGGTGCGGGCACGTACCTCAGGCTACGACACCGGAACCATCGCCCCCGGCCCGATTCCGACCTCGAAGTGTCCGGTGGGACGCCACTCCGAGAGTCACATCCGAGACGACGACCGACCATCCATCACTCATCCGAACCATCTCGGGAGATCGATTCGAGCACGTGGACCATCACTGGCACGACCACGACGACGCCCGCGAGTACTGCGATCCGAGCGGCGAGCGGAACCGCACTCCGCCCCGCGAGCCACCACACGAAGCCCACCGCCACCGCGAGGACGATCATCTAGATGAAGGGGTAGAGACGCCTGAGAGCCCCATTCGTGATCGCCTCGGGTGCGGTGAACCCGTTCACCTTCGATCTGACGACGCCACGAGCGAAATTCCGGAACGACATCAGATTCCGATCGATCCGGAAACGTCGATGATCCAGCCCATTGCATCGCCCCCGATCGAGTCACGCCCGAAGTGATCGACACGGTACATCGCACTGGAAGATGGGTGCCGATTCCGCGGCTTCCCCACCGACGCCGCGACGAACTCAGGGATTCGCGCGACGGGCGCTGTCCTCGAGCAGATTCAGCCCTACTTCCATGCCCGAATCGCGCGTGGCGCGCTGACACACCTCGGCAAATATCGCCTGAACCATCCTGAGGTGGTGGCTACCCACCAATAGGGCACCTATACGCCGAATGGTGACTGCACGAAACCGGGTGTGGCTCACACCATTCCGTTGCGGATCGGACCCACACCCATCGCTGCCGAGGTGGCGATATGGCGATGTAGGACCATCTTCGAACTGACGCGTCATCTCGAGTCTTGCCGCCATTGCTATTCCTTCCGCCACTCCCGACGACACAGCGATGAAGACGCGCCGCGCCAATCGGATCGGACGTCCAGCACGTCGACAACGTAGTTGCCGAGATCTTCCATAGTCTCTACGCAGCGAACACATCCGTGCCCTCAGGGAGCAGTACAACTGACATGTCGTCCGTCGACGGAAGGATCACGATTTCGTCTGACCAGCGGCGGCGGACAAATGATCATCAATCGAAATCACCGCGACTTCGATCACGCAGATAGAAACCGACCGGCATCACCACGAAAACGAACGTCACGTACACCGCCCGCATGACGAATTCATGCTCGTCACCGGCACTGATTCGCCAAATTGCAACTCCGACCGCAATACCGCCGATTACGGTGAGGATCATTGAAGCCGCAACTTCCAGCTTTGAAGCCGCAGCCTTCGAAGGACTCGACGCCCTAATGAGACTCGTTGCGATGTCCCGCAGAATCCTGATCAAGGCGCCGGCTTTCTAATTGGTTCTGAGCCCATCCAAGCAGCCACTACTCCGGCACCACACCCAAGAAAGGCACCTAAACTTTCACTTAGTACAGGGATACCGTGGCTGACTAGAGCTCCAACAGCAGCACCTCCGTAACACGCGTCTGCATAGATTACCCCGTATGCAACGGTCTCAATTTCGTGGCCCATCCTGTTCCAGTCGATACCCGGCGCACGAATTCCGTCGCCATAGTTCGGCCTCACATAGCTTGGAATTTTGGGTTCAAGTCGAGCGACACCAGGACTGACTGTAGGCCCCAAGCTCGAACGCATTTCGAATCTGCCCTCCCCAAACCCCCACACGAATTGTTCGGGATTGCCGTTGAATAGCGCGGTAATCGCGGCAAACGCCCAGCATTCACCACACAGTCCCGTGAGGTCGCTCACATTGTTGGGGTCGCCGAAGACGTAGGTGTAGGCGTTGGCAGATCCTCCGGTGATGGGGTCGGTTTGGAGGAATCGCCCGAGGCGTGGTGAGTAGTGGCGGGCTCCCATTTCGATGGTGGGTTGGAGGGTGGGTTCGGTTTCGGTGGGGCGTTGGTGTTGGCCGAGCCACCGGCTGTCGAAGTTGCCGGTGGCGTTGTCGGGGTTGGTGCCGGCGGTTTGGTTGCCGTTGGGGTCGTAGGTGGCGGTGGTGCCGGTCTTGGTTCCGGTTTGGTTTGCGGTGCAGGTGATGTCGCCGTGGAGGTTCGGGTAGGACCAGATGTTGCCGGTCGATCTCACGGTGAGTGCTGCGCCTTACCAGCTGACGACACACCCCCAACCACCAACACCAACGGCAAACCCACCACCAAGACCGCCAACGTCAGAACACCAACGACACCACACCGAAACTTCCGCCCCACAACCACAGCCTCCGCCCCAAAGTCACTCCCACTAAGTGACAGACGTCACTGTAAGAAGTTCGCCATGCCCGGTCAAGAGGCGACGAAACGTCCGGCTCAAGGATTGGCGCGGCGGGCGCGGTCCTCGAGCAACTTCTGCAGCAGGCCTGTGTCGGTGATGGCGAGCATCTCGACCACGAGCAGTGCCGCGTTCACCGAACCATCGATTGCAACGGTGGCCACCGGAATGCCGCGGGGCATCTGGACCGTGGAATACAGCGCGTCGACGCCATTAATTGCACCGCCCGACAGCGGCACGCCAACGACAGGAAGGGTGGTGTGTGCGGCAACGACGCCAGCCAAGTGCGCGGCCATGCCCGCACCACAAATGAAAGCGACGTAACCATTTTCGCGAGCTGTCGTGGCCAGCGCAGTGACCTCGGCCGGGTTTCGATGAGCGGACATCACGTGCACATCAGCCTGAATCCCGAAGGCTTCAAGCGTGTCGGCCGCGCCTTGCATCTTCTCGCGGTCATTGGGCGAACCCATAAGAACAGCAACCTTCATCGGGATCCTCCGTGGTTTAAGGCCGCAGCGGCCGAAGCAATGTCGTTGCGATGGTGCAGTCCAGGCCAAGAAATCTTGCTGACGGCGACGTACGCAGTCTGCCGGGCTTCGGCCAGATTGGCACCCTGACCAGTCACCGTGAGCACTCGGCCGCCAGCAGTAACGAGTTCGCCATCGGCATTGGCGCCAACTCCAGCGCAGAACACAGTGGCGCCAGCAACCGATTGTGCGTCCTCGAGACCTTCAATCACATCGCCGGTGCGCAGATCGCGCGGGTAGCCCTCGGCTGCACACACCACAGTGACGGCTGCCCCTTTGTCGAATGTTGGTGCCGCACCGAGTTGACCAGCAGCGGCTGATGCAAGCAGTTCACCGAGATCGCTCGTGAGTCGGGGAAGAACAACCTGCGTCTCCGGATCGCCGAAACGCACGTTGTATTCGAGCATTTTCGGACCATGCGGCGTGAGCATGAGACCGGCATAGAGAACACCGCGGTAATCGATGCCAATCGAACGCAGGTAGGCGAGCGTCGGCAGGACGCCATCGTTCATCACGGCATCGATCACTGATTGATCCGCAACGGGAACCGGTGAGTATGCGCCCATGCCGCCAGTGTTCGGGCCGGCGTCGCCATCGCCAACCCGTTTGAAATCCTGGGCGGGCGCGAGCGCAACTGCAGTGGTGCCATCGCAAATCGCAAGAACGGAAACCTCGGGACCCGTGAGACCTTCCTCGATCACAAGCGTGCGACCGGCATCGCCGAACGCATCGCCAGAGAGATAGTCAAGAACTGCGGCGCGAGCTTCTTCAAGCGATGCTGTGACGATGACGCCCTTGCCTGCAGCAAGTCCATCGGTCTTCACGACATACAAACCATCAAGCGTGTCCAAGAAAGCGAATGCCGGTTCGGCTTCGGTGAAGGTGCCATGGCGTGCGGTCGGAACACCGGCCGCTACAAGAACCTCTTTCATCCACGCTTTCGAACCTTCAAGACGCGCACCGTCGGCACCAGGACCAAATACCAACTTTCCTGCTGCGCGCAGTTCATCAGCAAGACCCGCAACGAGCGGCGCTTCCGGCCCGATCACATAGAGATCGGCATCAATCTCGGTTGCGGGTACTGCGATGGAACCGGGAATACCGGGATTGCCGGGTGTCACCACAACCTCATGATGGCGACGCAGCACCGTGGCGAGCGCGTGCTCGCGACCACCGGAACCAACGACGCAAACCTTCATCAGCCGTTGAAGTTCAAGTACTGATCGCGCCCGGGACCAACGCCAACAAGACCAATCGGAACACCAATCTGATCCTGCAGGAACGACACGTACACGAACGCTTCCTTCGGAAGTTGGTCCTTCGACGTGACGCCGGAGATGTCGGACTTCCACCCGGGGAACTCGGCATACACCGGCGTGACCTCGTGCAACACCGACTGGTGATACGGAAGATGCGTGAACGTTTCGCCGTTCAATTCATACGCAATGCACACCTTGATGGAATCAAAGGTGTCGAACACATCGAGTTTTGTGAGCGCGATTTCCGACAACGAATTCAATCGAACCGAATGTCGCAACATCACTGTGTCGCACCAACCCGTGCGGCGACGACGGCCGGTGTTCGTGCCGTACTCATGGCCGATGTCGATGAGCGCGTCGCCGATTTCATCGGTGAGTTCGGTGGGGAATGGACCGGAACCAACGCGAGTTGTGTACGCCTTCGCGATACCAACAACGCGATCGATGTAGCGAGGGCCGATACCGGCGCCGGTGCACGCGCCACCAGCAACGGGATTCGATGACGTCACGAACGGGTACGTGCCGTGATCGAGATCAAGGAACGTGGCCTGCGCGCCTTCGAGCAGAACGTTTTCGCCCGCCTCGAGCGATTCGTGAATGAGATTCACCGAATCGGTGATCATCGGTGCAAGGCGTGGCGCACACACATCAAGGTATTCGGCCGCAATCGCATCGCCATCGAGCGGCAGTTGATTGAAGACCTTCGCAAAGATCGCGTTCTTCTCTTTGAGAGCAACGTCGAGCTTCTCGCGGAAGATCTTCGGGTCGAGAAGATCCTGCACCCGAAGACCAACTCGCGCTGCCTTGTCGGCATAGGCCGGTCCAATGCCGCGCTTGGTCGTGCCGACCTTGTTCTTGCCAAGGCGACGCTCGGTGAGCTTGTCGAGTTCCTGGTGGTACGGGAGGATCAAATGCGCGTTGCCGCTGATCTTGAGCTTTGAGGTGTCGACACCTTTGGACTCGAGCATGTCGAGTTCCGCGATGAGCACGCGAGGGTCGACCACAACGCCATTGCCAATAACCGGCGTGATGTGCGGATAGAGGATGCCGCTCGGCACCAACTGGAGCTTGAACGACTCGCCATCGACCACAAGGGTGTGGCCCGCGTTATGCCCGCCTTGGTAGCGGACGACAAGATGTTGATCGCGGGCGAACAGGTCGGTGAACTTGCCCTTCCCCTCGTCACCCCACTGGGTTCCGACGACGACGGTTGCTGGCACGGTGAACTCCTCAATGGCACTGCATGGGAACCGGGAAACACTACCCGTTGGCGTTTCACCCGCCCCATCCGATTCCGATGGACTCCAAACCGGCCGAGCGATGAAACCCCGCTGTCTAGGCTCAGCCCGATGACAACCGTCACCCCCCGCCCAACCGGTGTTCGCCGCCTGATGCCCTACATCCGGATTATGCGGGTCGATCACTGGTTCAAGAACGTCTTTGTTCTGCCCGGGATCGTGGTGGCGATTAGCTCCCAGCAGGGCACCGATTGGTCGAGCCTCCTTCGGAACTTCATCATCGGAATGGCCGCGGTTTGCCTTATCGCCTCGAGCAATTACGTGATCAACGAAGTGCTCGACGCGCCGTTCGATCTTCACCACCCCATCAAGAAGAATCGCCCGGTGCCTTCGGGCTTAGTCGACATCAAGGTCGCCTACGTCCAGTGGATTGCGTTGATGGTTATCGGTCTGGGCCTCGGCGCACTTGTCAGCGTTCCGCTCACACTCTCGCTTGCCGGACTGTGGATTGCGGGATGTGCCTACAACATCCCGCCGCTGCGCACGAAGGACGTTCCGTATCTCGATGTCCTAACTGAGTCGATTAACAACCCGTTGCGCATGCTTGTGGGTTGGTACATCGTTCCGAATAGCCCCGTGCCGCCAGTTTCGCTGCTCATCTCCTATTGGATGATCGGCTGCTTCTTCATGGGGCTCAAACGATTCGCCGAATATCGCGACATGGCCGATCGCCGTGAAGAACAGATTCGCTATCGGAAATCATTCGCGGTCTACACCGAACAGCGTTTGCTCGTTTCGATCATGTTCTACGCGGCGTCAGCAATGCTGTTCTTCGGCGCATTCGTTCAGCGCTATCGCATCGAACTGATTCTTTCGTTCCCACTAGTGGCGCTCATCATGGCGATCTATTTCAAGCTCGCGTTTCAATCATCAAGCCCCGTGGAACATCCAGAGAAGCTTTACAAAGAGCGAGGACTTATGGCGGCCGTCATCAGTTGTTCGGCGCTGATGGTCGTACTGCTGTTCGTAAACATTCCCGCGCTTGTCGACATGTTCCCTATGTCGGCCTGGAATCGTTAGGGCGACGAGCAACAAGTTTCTGGCAGAACGACGCAGAACCACGTGCAGATGACTTCCACTCCGGATTCACGACAGAGTCGGAAGTGTTTCTGACTGGAGCACCAACCACGCTCGTTCCGTTCGCCACCACACGGCCCGATCCGAGCGGAAGTGGATCAAAGACGATGTCGATCGTCACTGGTCCATCGGCAAATCTCACCGGTGCAGACTCTTCGACGTTTCCGTTTCCGTACTCCCACCGAAACACGACCCCTTCATTCGTACGCTCTGCATGCACGTTCCAATCAGGATTCGACAGAATCACTTGATCTGCGCTGTCAATAGTTCCTGTGAGTCGGTAGCCGTAGATGGAGCCGATTCTGCGTTCAAGCGGGCCCCAGCCGTATCCATCCGTCCGGTACACCGCGTCGCAATCGCCCATGATCACAATCGTTCCCGGAGCAACACCCGAGGGAAGTTGCCCATCTTCGCTGTAGATCACCGCTGGCGCGGCGCCACCGAAGTACATGTCGTCAATTTCGTATTGGAAATCAGCAAACGAACGAGCACCCGATTCACTCGGAAGAATTGAGAAAGCTCTTGCAGTAATGGCGAGACCGAGTTGATTCCAGAAACCGAAGGCGAACAGCAACGTCATCGCCACAACAGCGCTTCGACGAATCCATCGCCGCCACGACGTTACCTGTCGAGCGACGAGCCAAACACCCGGCGCGGCAAGCACAACAAAGACCGGAACCAAATCGGCAAGGTAGCGATGGGCGAGGTAGCCAAAGGTAAACGTGCTCGTCGTTGCCACGATCGCGGCGAGGGCAATTGCCGACCACTGACGGGACCTGTCGCGAACAATCGTCCACCACGCGCCAACCAAACCAAAGAGAAAAAGCACTGGCGCACTTGTGGGGAATGAGCCGGTGTGATCAATCGTGTCGAAACGAGCATTTCCGATGACCGTGGCCTTGGCTGGCCAGGTCACAAACGGAAACAGACGATCCCACTGAAACGCGAAGGGCGAGAAGTACCGGGCAACATTCGTGGGAACAAACTTCAGTCCGAAAAGACTTCCGTTGTTGGCCGCGAGTGCCGCCTGACGTTCGGTGTTGAACTTTGAAAAGACCTGCAAAGGGAAGGGAACGTCGGAAGCGGAACGAAAGCGCAGCCAGTTCACGAGTGCGAAGCCGAGAAACGGAATCATCGCGGCGACGAGAACAACCAACGAGCGGCGCCACTCCCGTTTCCATGCAAGCGCAAGCCCAAAGAGGCCAAGTGCCAATGCAGGTCCTGCTCCCGACGATGGTCGGCACGAAAGCGCAAAAGCAGCCAGCGCTACTGCTTCGATGAGGTGTCGCCGTGTCGGCACTCGCCACCAACGAATGACGAGATCGAGTCCCGCGAGACCCGCTGCTGCTCCCCAAAGTTCGGCCTCGTGATACACGAGCGCGCGCGACGTGAAGAACAACAGCGGTGTTCCAAGTGTGGCCACAACGGCGAACGCGCCGAACCACCACGCCGCGCCATCGGGTGCGTTCGTTACCAACGACTTGGCTCGCTTGAGCAATCGCGCCGCTGCGAGACCGAGCACGCTCAGCGCGAGTAGTTCGCTCAGTAACGAGAGGCGTCGGTCGAAGACGCTGGAAACTCCGGAGAACGGCAACCGCATGATCGCCGGTCCGATGCCGAAATAGATCTGGGTCTTACCGTCAATTTCGAAACCCTCAATGCCAGCAACGTTTGCGGGGACATTGAGATGTCCATGCGTCAGCGACCGGGCCTGCGCGTCGTAAAAGTCGGTCGTGTAGGGGCCCTTGTCGAATAGGTGCCAAGGCTGCAGGCAGGTCGCGATCAACCAAAAGACGACAACGGCAGTGAGCGTGCCGACCCGAGCCCATTTGCGTTCGTCCTTCGTTAGCCGCCCGGCGTCGCTCTCGGCAACCGAGTTCTCGACATCTGCGACCGGTGCCACCACCTCCGAAACGCTAGTCCGAGCGTCGTTCGAGTTAGTTCTCAAGTCGGGCGAGGAGTGATTCGCAGACCGGTGCCGATCCAGGAGTCGATGTCCAACCAGGACCTGGTCGCGCCTTCGAAGCGCCCAGAGCCGAGTCGGTAAAGACAAGGGAACCCTCATACGTAAGCGAGATCGTAGAAATTTGTGCTTGATCCGCTATCGCATCGAATGTGAGTGGGCCCTCTGGGAGCGGGACCGGTTGCGATTCGTCGCGCCGGCCGTTTGCTGATTCATAAACGAAAACCACGCCCTCGGGCGTCCGGCGACCGCTGAGTGTCCAGCGAGATCCTTGAAGGATCGGTTTCTGAACCTCATTAATGCTGCCCGTAACGATGAAGCGGCGCCCACCTTCGGGCTTGCGCTCTAGGACCTGCCAGTTATCTCCATTAAATCGATACAAGCCAGCACAGTCATCGAGAATGACTAACGAGCCGTCAGAGATTCCTTCAGTAGGAAGTACATCGCCATTCACATGTTGGAGTAACGGCGGCGGGCCATCAAAGAGTTGTCGATCGATCATGTTTTGGAAGTCCACAAACGCCTGCGCTTCAGATTCGGCTGGACGCAACACGAAAGCTCGGGTCTCTAGTGCGAATCCCGTCTGCACCAACGCACCGAGAAGGGCAACGACAGCCGTCACCACCAAGACTGATTTCCGCGCAGGCTCGTTCCATCGTTGGAGGCGCTTCATTACAACCCAAACAGCAGGGCAAGCCAAGATCAAAACAGCTGGAACGAAATCAACCAAATAGCGATGAACAATGTTTCCAAACATCAATGTCGGAATGAACGCGACGATTGAAGCAAGTGCCAGAACCGACCACTCGCGCGATCGGTCGCGAACCACGGTCCACCAGCTCCCGATGATCGCAAGGACAAAAAACACCGGAGCACCAAACTCAATGGAGCCCGTCGGCTTGATCCCGTCGAAGACCACATCGCCAACTGGCGTGGCACGTGATCCAAAGTTCACGAACGGGAAGAAACGCTGCCAACCAATCGCTATGGGTGAGAAATATTGAGCGAACGTCGTCGGAACAAACTGGAAGCCAACAGGGTTACCGCCGTTCGCCTTGAGAAACTCCTGTCGACCTTGGTTCTGCAGTGTCCAGACTTGGCCCGAAAAACTTGGCGTAGTGAGTGAGCGAAAACGGAGCCAGTTGAATGCCACAAAACCGAAAAGAGCGACGACGGCTCCACCGATCACAACTGCTGCATTCGACCACTTCTTTCGCCAGGCCAAAATGAGTCCGAAAATCCCGATTGCAATTGCAGGCGACATTCCTGACGTCGGCCGACAGGCCATCGCGAATGTTGCAACCAGAACGGCCTCGACGAAGTGGCGTCGTGTCGGATCTCTCCACCAACGGAGAACAAGATCGAGTCCAGCGACTGCAGCCGCACATCCCCAGATAACTGCCTCGTGGTACACCATGCCTCGCGATGCCAAAAACAGCACTGGCGTGCAGAGGATCGACCCGGCTGCGAGAAGCCCGAACCACCAGGGTCTTCCTGTTGGTGCATCGATGACAAGAGTGCGGGCCCGTTTGAGAAGACGCGCCGTTGCCATTCCAAGCACACCGGCGGCAACCGACATGCTCAAAATCGAAAGTCGACGATCAAAGAACGTGGTCCACCCAGTGAGCGGAGCTCGAATCAAGGCGGGGCCGACGCCGAAATAGATCTGAACTTTTCCGTCGACCACAACCCCTTCGACTCGAGCGACGTCTGCGGGGATATCCAGATGCCCGTGCACCATCGATCGGGCTTGCGCGTCATAGAAATCCGTCGAAAATGGGCCCTTGTCGAACAACTGCCATGGCTGGCCCCATGTTGCGAGGAGTAGAAAAAAGAGGACGCCAACAAGCGCACCGATGCGCGCGCACTTCCGCTCTGCCTTCGAAAGACGCCCCGAATCGATGACATCGGATGAGGCGTTCGTTACTTCACCGGATGTCACCACCTCGGGAACGCTAGTCCCGAGGTGGTGAACCACCGACTGCTTCAGTTGATTGTCAAAGCTCCGTCGGCATCGACACCGACGACAACGGTGTCGCCGTCGCCGAAGCGCCCCTCGAGAATTGCGATGGCCAACGGGTCGGCTATCTCACGCTGAATAACACGCTTGAGCGGTCGAGCGCCATAGGCCGGGTCGTATCCCTCGGCGGCAAGCGCAGCACTCGCTGCTGGCGTGACCTCGAGTGTGATGCGACGTTGCGCCAGACGCTTCGTGATGCCTTCGAGTTGGATGTCGACGATACGACCCAGATCCTCTTCCGTTAGCGAGCGGAAACGCACGATGTCATCGATGCGGTTCACGAACTCGGGCTTGAAGTAATCACGGGGTTCGCCGGGCAGGTTCGAGGTCATGATCAACACCACATTGGTGAAGTCGATCGTGCGCCCCTGGCCATCGGTAAGGCGTCCATCGTCGAGCAATTGCAGCAACACGTTGAAGACGTCTGGGTGTGCCTTCTCGAGTTCGTCGAGCAGCACCACGGAATAGGGACGACGACGAACTGCTTCGGTGAGTTGTCCACCCTCGTCGTAACCGACATAGCCCGGAGGTGCACCGATCAGACGAGACACGGAGTGCTTCTCCATGTACTCGCTCATGTCAATGCGGATCATGGCTCGCTCATCGTCGAACAAGAAGTCGGCAAGTGAGCGTGCGAGTTCGGTTTTGCCGACACCAGTTGGGCCGAGGAACAAGAACGAACCGATTGGTCGATTCGGGTCGGAAAGTCCGGCGCGGCTTCGGCGAATCGCGTTGGCGACCGCGGTCACCGCTTCGTCCTGACCGACGACACGGTCGTGCAGCACCTCTTCGAGGCGCACGAGTTTGGACATCTCGCCTTCCATCAACCGGCTGACGGGTACTCCCGTCCACTTGCTGATCACTTCAGCGATGTCTTCCTCGTCGACTTCTTCCTTCAGCATTTTTTGAGTTGCTTGAAGTTCATCAAGCGCCTTTGATGCTTCGGCAATCTGTCGCTCGATTTCGGGCAGCACGCCATAGCGAATCTCAGAGGCTTTCTCGAGATCGGCTTCACGCTCGAGCTCACCTCGATTGATTTCGAGTTGCTCTTTCAACTCGCGAATGCGATCAATCGCTTCTTTTTCGTTCTGCCAATGCGCCTTCATGCCGGAGATCTGCTCGCGGAGATTGGCGAGTTCTTCTTCAAGTGAGGCCAGACGCTCAATCGATGGCGCATCAGTTTCCTTCGCCAACGCGACACGCTCGATCTCAAGCTGGCGTATGCGACGATCAACAACGTCGATCTCGGTTGGCATCGAGTCGATCTCAATGCGCAACTTCGATGCCGCTTCATCGACGAGGTCGATGGCCTTATCGGGAAGAAAGCGTCCCGTCAGATACCGATCCGACAGGACAGCTGCACCAACAAGTGCTGCGTCCTGAATGCGCACGCCATGGTGCACTTCGTAGCGCTCCTTGAGTCCACGAAGAATGGCAATCGTGTCATCAACCGACGGCTGATCAACAAAGACCTGTTGGAAACGACGCTCTAACGCAGGATCTTTTTCGATGTATTTGCGATATTCATCGAGGGTCGTTGCACCGATCATGCGGAGCTGCCCGCGCGCAAGCATCGGCTTGAGCATGTTGCCCGCATCCATTGAGCCTTCCGATGCGCCTGCACCAACGACGGTGTGCATTTCGTCGATGAACGTGATGACTTCGCCTTCGGAGTCAGTGATTTCTTTCAGCACCGCCTTAAGTCGCTCTTCAAACTCGCCGCGGTATTTCGCACCCGCGACCATCGAAGAGAGGTCGAGCGAAATCAGTCGCTTGTTCTTGAGGCTTTCGGGAACATCGCCTTCGACAATTCGACGCGCGAGTCCTTCAACAATTGCTGTTTTGCCGACACCGGGTTCACCAATGAGAACCGGGTTGTTCTTGGTTCGACGAGACAACACCTGGATGACGCGACGAATCTCATCGTCGCGACCGATGACGGGATCGATCTTGCCCTCACGAGCGCGTGCGGTCAGGTCTTGCCCGTACTTCTCGAGCGCTTGGTACTGCTCTTCGGGGTTTTGGCTGGTGACGCGATGGCTACCGCGCACGTCGACCATCGCAGCAAGTAGGTCTTCCTTCGAAACGCCAACGGCGTCGGCCATCGCCAGAAGAAGGTGTTCGGTTGAGAGGTACTCGTCGTGAAGATCCCGACGAATCTCGTCGGCCTTTTCAATAAGCGCGGTGAACTCGCGGCTAACACGCGACTCACTGCCATAGGACTTCGGCAGTTTCGACACCGCATCCTCGGCGAGGTTGCGCACATGAAGCGGCGCCACGCCGACCTTCTGAAGGATCGGTAGAACGATGCCTTCTTCCTGGCCGAGCAGGGCGAGCAAAAGATGATCGGGGGTGACCTCGGGATTGTTGGCCGAACGAGCGGCAGCAATGGCGGTGTTCACCGCCTCTTGGGTCTTGAGAGTCCAGCGGTTTGGGTCGAGAGCCATGGTTCTGGCGTTTCTCCTTCAATGAGTGAAATGGGGGGTCCGCCGAGATGGCGGCCGCCGGGCTCACCCGGCATCAAAGTTAACAATGGGATTGTCAACTTTGTTCCCTCGAGGTTGAAAAAGAAGAAGGAGGCAGGGCATTACGCCAAGCCTCCTCCCCGAACTCGACCTCGCAATCACCTCTAGTTACGAGGGACAAATGCTCCGAACGAATCCTGCACATACAACGAATTCTCATTGCGGTGCTCCTCGAAGCAGTTCTGTCTACGACCACCGCTTTCCAGAAGTTCAACAACACAGGAGCGAGTTCCGATGACGTCAATCGTGCCAGCCACCGTCGGGCCGATGAGGGGCTGCTCGTAGATCACTCCCGGTTCGATCTGATCCAGGTTCAAGGGATTGAGATCGAGCATCCGCTCAATCTCCTTCTTAGTCACGTAGCCCGATGGGCCATCAGGGCCTGCGATAGGGACTTCGTCTGGAAGGTCATGGAGGCTCACGTCCTTGACTAATGGTGTGGGGATCGCTCGCTCAAACGCTCCCGCAACAGCGAAGCCACCGAATGCACCCAATGCTGCGATTACTGCAAATGCAGGCAACCAAATCAACTTCTTGAATTTCGACATCACGCCTCCGGAATTCGATTTTCCGCTCTCGGTCACCACCAACCCACCCAACTCGTGCCGCCTGAGAATTCTTTCCAGGTCCAGTTGTCAAAAGTTCGATGGCCACCTCCAGTGGCATACCAACCGACACCGCATGGGCCTCCGTAACCCCATCCAGAGTTCGCATTCCAAACGTTGTCTGCCCCGTAGACGTAGTCCGACACAAGGCAAATTCCATTTGTCGACCAAAGGACGGCTCCAGCACCGTGAAGCCCATACTCGTAGGGATTCGGATACCCACACTCAGTCGTGTTGACGTTCCACCAGTAGTAATTCGATGTTGTGTAGTAGTTGTCTCCGTAGGCGGCTTGGGTTGGAACTGCACACGCAGTGTGGCTGTACGCGGAAGAACCACTAGCTGCGGCTACCCCACACATCGCTGAAGCCGTGAAAACCACAAGTGCCGTAGCGATTCGAATTCGCCAATAGGACTTTTTCATTTAACACCCCCGCCAAAGGATTTTGAAAGCAAAATTGCGATAGCCAACAAACCATTGGCTTAGCGAGGGAAACAATACGGACGATTCAAATCCTGTCAAGAGCCCAAAAGACGACGCATCACCTCGGCTGCGTCGCCAAAAGGAGCCACTGACTGGCGCAGGGGCACCAGGTCGCGGCGATAGGAGCGATGCGTCTCTTCGACCGCGGCAGCCGCTTCGGCTCGGGTCTGAATGAGCACATTCTCAAGATGCGCAATGTGTGCTTCGAGTTCAAGCACCTTCTTCACACCGGCAAGGTTCAAACCTTCGTCAGTGAGTTCTTGAATACGACGCAGGTGATCAATATCGGCCTGGCTGTAGCGACGCGAACCACCAGTGGTGCGCGCCGGCTCGAGCAAACCTTTGCGTTCGTAAATGCGCAACGTTTGTGGATGCACGCCGGCAAGTTCAGCGGCAACAGAGATGATGTAGACCGCTCGCATCTGTGCGTTGGAATCAGACATTGGACTCATGGTCAGACCCCCAAGTAGTCGCGGGGAGCGGCAGGGAACGCGGCGGCCATGGCCTCGAGCGCGTCGCGCTGTTCGCTCGTGATCTTTGTTGGAACATCGACCTGCACCGTGACAAGCAGATCGCCAGTGACCTTCTTTGTTGCGACGCCGCGGCCTTTCACGCGGAAGACCTTGCCGGTGGGGGTACCCGCCGGAATCTTGAGCGTGACGGGATTGCCGTCGAGCGTGGGAACGGTGAGCTTCGTGCCCAGCGTTGCTTCAGCGAATGTCACTGGAACATTGATGGTGAGGTTCTTTCCGTCGCGGCCGAAAATCTCGTCGCGATCGACATGCACGATGACGTAGAGGTCGCCGATCTCGCCGCCGTTACGACCAGCGCCACCGCGTCCTTTCAACTTGATGCGTTGACCGTCGTCGACGCCGGCAGGAATACGCACTTTGACTTCGCGCGCGCGCTTTTCAACACCGGTACCGCGACATGTTCCGCATGGTGAGGTGATGACTGAGCCAGCACCGCCACACACGGGACAGGGAGAGGAGAACGAGAACATGCCCTGGTTGTCGTCGGAAACACCCGTGCCGCGACAGTGCTGACACGTTGTCGGACGAGTACCCGGCTTTGCACCGGAACCGCTACACGTTCCACACGGCAGATCGCTCGTGAGATGGAGCGCGGTTTCCATTCCCGTATACGCGTCGCGGAACGAAAGATGAATCGTGGATTCGAGATCGTTCCCGCGCTGCGGTGCTCGGCCACGACTTTGGCTTTGCCGACCGCGACGGCCGCCGCCGAACATGCCACCGAGTAGATCACCGAGGTCGGCGCCTTCGTAGTTAAAGCCGCCAGCACCGGGGTTGAATCCGCCGCCGCCACGCCCGCCGCCGAAGCCCATGCCACCCATCGAACCCTGACGACGAACTTCGTCGTACTCGGAGCGCTTGGTTTCATCGCCGACGACGTCGTAGGCCGCAGAGATTTCCTTGAACTTCTCTTCTGCTGCAGCGTTACCGGGGTTGGCATCGGGATGAAATTCCCGAGCCAACTTCCGGTACGCGCGCGTGATGTCCTTCGGTGCTGCCGTTTCCGACACTCCGAGGACTTCGTAGTAGTTCTTTTCGAACCACTCGCGCTGTGGAGCCACTTCTAACCCTTGACCTTCACCATGGCCGGGCGGAGAACCCGGCTTTTCCATTGGTACCCAGTGCGGAGCGTTTCGATCACAATCGGTTCGCCACCGTCACCTTCTTCATGCATCACTGCATCGTGCTGATTCGGATCGAATGGTTCGTCGACTGGTGTCAATCGCACCAGACCTTCGTTGCCGAGAAGTTCCGAGAGCATCTTTGCGATCGGTTCGACATCGGTTGATCCGTGTCCGATCGCGGCTTCGCACGCATCGAGAACCACGAGCAATTTCTCGGCCAGGTTCTCGTTGGCACGCTCGCGTAGTTCTTCTTGATCACGAGCAACGCGCTTGCGGTAATTATCGAACTCGGCTTTGACTCGCAGCATCGTGTCGCGGAACTCGTCACGTTCGGCAACGAGTAGAGCAACATCAATTTCGCCAGTGGCATCGGCTTCTTCGAAACCTTGCTCGCCGCCGGCTGCTGCTTCAAGCAGTTCGTCGTCAGTCGGAGAGGTCTCTTCCGAGACCTCTCCGTCACCTGACACGGTCACTTGCCTTCGTCGTCGACGATCTCGGCATCGACGACCTCGTCGTCGTTCGGTGCCGAGCTCGTTGCGGCTCCACCAGAAGCTGACTCTTCGGCCGCAGCCTGTTCGTACAGCTTCTGGGTGAAGTCCTGACTTGCAGTCATAAGTGCTTCGGTTGCGACCTTGATGGCTTCACCATCGGTGCCCGCAAGTGCGGTCTTGAGGTCGGCAAGCTTTGACTCAACTGATGCCTTCTCATCTTCAGAAATCTTGTCGCCCTGATCCTTGAGCAACTTCTCTGTTTGGTAGACGAGCGTGTCGGCGCTGTTACGAGCGTCGGCTTCTTCGCGACGCTTTGCATCTTCCGCTGCGTGCGCTTCGGCATCTTTCACCATCTGGTTGATCTGGTCCTTGCTCAGCGAGGACTGACCGGTGATGGTCATCGACTGTTCCTTGTTGGTCGCACGATCCTTCGCCGACACATGCACGATGCCGTTTGCATCGATGTCGAAAGTGACTTCGATCTGCGGCACACCGCGCGGTGCGGGGGGAAGGTCGACGAGTTGGAACTTGCCGAGTGACTTGTTGAACTGCGCCATTTCGCGCTCGCCTTGGAGGACGTTGATCTCGACCGACGGCTGATTATCTTCCGCGGTGGTGAACACCTCGGTCCGACGAGTCGGGATAGTGGTGTTGCGCTCGATCAGCTTGGTCATCACCGAACCCTTGGTTTCGATGCCAAGAGAAAGCGGTGTGACGTCGAGAAGAAGAACGTCCTTGACCTCGCCCTTGAGCACGCCAGCCTGAACTGCTGCGCCGATAGCGACGACCTCATCGGGATTGACGCCCTTATGCGGATCGTTGCCCGTCATTTCTTTGACGAGATCGACAACTGCCGGCATACGCGTTGAACCGCCAACCAGAACCACGTGATCGACATCGCCCTTTGTGAGACCGGCGTCGACAATGGCTTGTTCGAACGGGACTCGACAACGCTCAAGAAGATCAGCGGTGAGTTCCTGGAACTTCGCACGAGTGAGCTGTTCGTCGAGATGCAACGGACCGTCCGGGGTTGCAGTGATGAACGGCAGATTGATCTGCGTCTGCTGCACCTGTGACAGTTCGATCTTTGCCTTCTCGGCCGATTCCTTCAGACGCTGAATCGCCATGTTGTCTTTCAACAAGTCGACACCGTGTGCGGTCTTGAATCCGTCGGCGAGCCAGTTGATGATGCGCTCATCCCAGTCGTCGCCACCAAGGTTGGTGTCGCCGTGAGTCGACTTCACTTCAAAGACGCCGTCGCCGATTTCGAGAACCGAGACGTCGAACGTGCCGCCACCAAGGTCGAACACGAGGATCGTCTGGTCGGTGGTTTCTTTGTCGAGTCCGTACGCAAGCGCTGCAGCAGTGGGCTCGTTGATGATGCGGAGCACCTCGAGACCGGCGATCTGGCCAGCCTCTTTCGTTGCGGTGCGCTGCGCGTCGTCGAAGTACGCGGGCACAGTGATGACGGCCTGGGTGACGGTGTCACCGAGGTATGCCTCGGCATCGCGCTTGAGCTTCATGAGCGTGCGAGCGGAAATTTCTTGAGCGGTATAGGCCTTGCCATCGATGTCGATGGTCCAGTTGGTGCCCATATGGCGCTTGACCGAACGAATCGTGCGGTCGGGGTTGGTGATGGACTGACGCTTGGCCACTTCGCCGACGAGGACCTCGCCGTTCTTTGCGAATGCGACCACCGAAGGCGTCGTACGACTGCCTTCAGCGTTGGGAATGACCACCGGGTCGCCCGCCTCGAGAACCGAGACGACCGAGTTAGTGGTGCCGAGGTCGATACCGACGGCCTTTGGCATGGTGATGCTCCTTGTTTCTGTGTTCCTGATGCTGGTTGTTGGGGGGATGCTTCTCGACGAGCAAGCGGGGCTGAGTTGCCGCCGCTAAGAAAGTTGAGCGTGACACTAACAACTTTGCTCGGGGCCCTTCCATTCCCAGATTCCAAAGATTTTTCCGATTTCTCGAAAATTCCTCCGGACTGGCCTTCCCAGCCGGGCCAAGACCCCGATGCCGTTAGGGCAGACTGGACCCATGACTTCCACCCTCGTCCTGCTGCGCCATGGTCAGAGCACCTGGAACCTCGAAAACCTCTTTACCGGTTGGTACGACGCTGATCTCACCGATCAGGGCCGGGCCGAAGCCGGTGCCGCCGGACCCGCCATGGCCTCGGCCGGCGTTGCGCCCACCGTTGTCCATACCTCAATGCAGACCCGGGCCATCCGCACCGCCAATCTGGCCCTCGACGGCATGGACCGTCTGTGGATTCCGGTTCGCCGTTCTTGGCGTCTCAACGAACGCCATTACGGCGCACTTCAGGGCATGGATAAGAAGGAGACCACCGAGAAGTACGGCAAGGACCAGGTCTTCGAATGGCGCCGTTCCTATGACGTGCCGCCGCCCAAGCTCGAACTCGACGATCCCCGTCACCCTCTGTTCGACGAGCGCTACGCCTCATTGCCGGCCGATGTCCTGCCCGCCTCGGAATGTCTCGCCGACGTCGTCGACCGGATGCTGCCCTATTGGTATGACGGAATCGTTCCCGATCTGCGCGCTGGCCACACCGTTCTCGTTGTCGCTCACGGCAACAGCCTTCGAGCGCTCATCAAACATCTCGATGCAATTAGCGATGCCGATATTGCCGATGTGAACCTTCCCACCGGCGTGCCAATTCGCTACGAACTCGACGACGCGATGGTGCCAACGAAGCGACTGGCATTGACGGATCGCTATCTTGGCGATGCTGAAGCGGCCAAGGCTGCTGCCGAGGCCGTCGCTCGTCAGGCCGGCTGAACCATTTGCAATTCGCCGGCTTCTAAGAGATAGCCACGCGAACGAACAGTGCGGATCGCCAAACCCAGTGGGGCGATCCGGCGACGCAAGCGGAGCATGTGGACGTCAAGCGCGTTGCGACCCGGCGCCCCCGTGGGCCATCCGGTTCGGGAAAGGTTGTCGCGACTGACAACGGCGCCGAACCGGTCGAGCAAGGCCGACATGAGTCGAGCTTCGAGGGGCGGCAGCGAGACCCAACCGGCTCCGATACGAAGCACCCCATCGGGATCAAGAACCGGGGTTTCGGAGCTATGCACCATCGACCGGGTGGCAATGGCTCGGCATCGGGCATCAATATCGTCCTGACTCGCAGGCAGACGGATCCAATCCTCGAGGCAATCAACGGCATCGGGCGCGGCGGTATCGGCGTCGACCAGCAAGAGCCGGGACGCTCCCCGAGCTGCAAGGGCTTGGCGACGGTCTTCTTCCATTGGCCAACGAAGTAGGGCGACATCCACGGAGATCAAGGTAGGGATGCCCTGTTTCCCAAATGTTTCGTGGTCATGAAGGGTCGGTGGCCGAATGGACGAGCAGAGCGGCGGGGTTCTCCCTATGCTTCGCCTCATGGCACGCGACGCATGGCTCGATCATCTGGCTCAGGTTCCGCTCTTCGCAGAGTGCGACAAGCGCCAGCTCCAGCAGGTGGCAGCAGCAGCGGTGGAGATCTCCGTTGAGGCAGGAAAGGTTCTGGTGCGCGAAGGCGAGCCAGGCCACGAATGCTTCGTGATCGTCACCGGCTCGGCCACCGTGACCCGTGACGGTGCAACCGTGGCCAATCTTGGCCCTGGTGCCGTTGTCGGCGAACTTGCTCCCCTGACCGGCGGCGTCCGCACCGCAACGGTCACGGCCGACTCCGCCATGGAGGTCCTCGTGATCGCCCAGCGTGAGTTCAATGGCCTCATCGAAGAGGTTCCCGGTTTCGCTGTGCAGTTGCTGCGCAACCTTGCAGCACGCATGACCGACGAATCCTGAACCTCTTCGAAGTCCTCACCCTGCCCGCTGGTGAGGATCCGCGCCCATGGGCGCGAGTAGGTTTGCCAACCGTATGGAACGTAAACGGATAAAGGGCCCACATCTCGTTCTCGTCATCGGACTCGCCTTCGCGATCGTGACGGCACTTTCGGGTGTCGCAGCGACGGTGTTCCAGCAACACGACGAGTCACCGACCACTCGCGAGGTCTTCGGAGGCATCCCGTCCTCGTTAAAGATCGCCTTCTACGTCATGGCGCCGATCCTGCTTGTCTACGGGGCAGTGCTTTTCAGCCAGCGCGTCAAGAACTGGACTCGCGGCAAGCCTGACGACCGTCGCACCACACCCAAGAACGTCAAGCGTCGCCTCGGAGATTTCCGCGCCGGTGTCTACATGCAAACCCTGTTGCGCGATCCCGCCGCCGGCATCATGCATTCGCTCATCTACTTCTCTTTCGTGGTGTTGCTTGCTGTCACCACGATCCTCGAGATCAACCATCAGATCCCCGAGTCATGGAAGTTCCTGAACGGCAACGTCTACATGGCGTACTCATTCATCGGCGACCTCGCCGGTCTGTGCCTGTTCATCGGCGTGATGTGGGCAATCGTTCGTCGCTACATCCAGCGTCCGTATCGCATTCGCATTAAGACCAAGCCGGAACACGCAGTCATCCTCGGCGTCTTCCTTGCCATTGCGGTCACTGGTTTCGGAACCGAAGCCTGGCGCATCGCAGAAACGGGCATGCCTGCGTTCGAGAAGTGGTCATTCGTTGGTTGGCCCATCGCCAAACTCATCGAGAACAACTCTCATCTTGCTGGCGGACATCAGGTCTGGTGGATCCTCCACATCCTTTCGTTCTTCGCCTTCCTCGTGATCCTTCCAATCACCATGCTTCGCCACATGTTCACCTCGCCGTTGAACATGTACCTCAAAGATCGCGAGCGCCCCAAGGGTGCAATGAAGCCGATGCCGAATCTCTTGGAAACCGAACTTGAATCGTTCGGTGTCTCCACGATCGAAGATTTCACCTGGAAGCAATTGCTTGACCTCGATGCTTGCACGATGTGTGGTCGTTGCACCTCAGTGTGTCCTGCGCATGCAACCGGTAAGCCGCTTGATCCTCGCGAAATCGTTCTCAAGTCCGGCGAAGTAATGGCTGCAACCGGAACGCCGCAGGTCTCACCACCACTTGGTGTTGTTGCGGAAATCACCGTCTCAGCAAATTCTCTCTTCGAACGGGTCACACCCGAAGAAGTTTGGGCCTGCACATCGTGCAAGGCATGTGACGAAATCTGTCCGGTCAACATTGAAATCCTCGACAAGATCCTCGACATGCGCCGTTACTTGTCACTCATGGAATCCAACTTCCCGACCGAACTCGGCAACGCGTATCGCTCGATGGAGAACTCCGGAAACCCATGGGGCATGAGCCAGGCCGATCGCGGCGACTGGGCAGAGAAGTTCGAAGGCATCGAGATTCTCGATGGTTCAAGCCCACTCGAAGCCGAATACCTTTACTGGGTTGGTTGCGCTGGTTCGTTCGACGACAAGAACAAGAAGGTCACCCAAGCAATGGCGCAGCTTCTGCAGCGCTCCGGTATTTCCTTCTCGATTCTTGGTCCATCAGAATTGTGCACGGGCGATCCTGCACGTCGTTCTGGGAACGAGTACATCTTCCAGATGCTTGCGATGCAGAACATCGAAACGCTCAACGGAATGGGCGTGAAGAAGATCATCACGCAGTGTCCGCATTGCTTCAACACGCTTGCCAACGAATACCCGCAAATGGGCGGCAACTACGAAGTTGTGCATCACAGCCAGTTCCTCGAGTTCCTCATCGACAGCGGCAAGCTCGATCTGTCGAACGCCAAACTCGAAGAGCGCGTTGTGTACCACGACTCCTGCTACCTCGGTCGCCACAACGACGTCTACATGGCACCGCGCAACGTCATCGGTTCGCTCGGTGGTATTGAAATCGTTGAAGCCAGCCGCAACGGCACCAAGGGAATGTGTTGCGGAGCTGGTGGCGGTCGTATGTGGATGGAAGAAAGCACCGGCAAGCAGGTCAACATCGAGCGCTCGCAGGAACTCCTGCGCACCGGCGCTACGAAGATCGCGGTTGCGTGCCCGTTCTGTTACATCATGATCGACGATGGTGTGAAGGCACAGGGCGTCGAAGAAGACGAAGTGAAGGTCGCTGACATTTCGATGCACATCCTTGAGGCACTCGAACGCTCAGAGGTCGACGTAACCATCACGCCGATCGTCTAACAAGAAACTTCTGCAACAACAGCAAACGCCGGCCCTCGGGCCGGCGTTTCTGATTACAGAGTTATGAGAACGCTTAGCGGAAGTTTTCCCAGTAGCGGCTGGGGCGGGGGCCGATTTGGCCCTGGTACTTGGAGCCGACTGCCGAGGAGCCGTAGGGGTTGTCCGCAGGTGTGGTCATGCGGATGAAGGAGATCTGGCCGATCTTCATACCCGGATAGAGCGTGATCGGGAGGCTGGCCACGTTGGAGAGTTCAAGCGTGAGCTGTCCGTCCCAGCCGGCATCAACAAAGCCTGCGGTGGAGTGAATGAGCAAACCAAGGCGGCCAAGCGAGGACTTGCCTTCGAGTCGAGCAACAAGGTCGGCGGGAAGGCCAACTCGCTCGCTGGTCGATCCGAGCACGAACTCACCTGGGTGGAGCATGAAGGTGTCGTCGGGACCGATCTCGACGAGTTCGGTGAGATCCTCGAGGTTCTGCTTCACATCGATGTGTCCCATCGTGTGATTCCGAAACACCCGGAAAAAGCGGTCGATATGAAGATCGACCGATGATGGCTGGACACAACTGGGGTCGAAGGGCTCGATAACAATTCGGCCGGCTTCGACCTCTTCGCGGATGGTGCGGTCAGAGAGGATCACGGCAGCGCAGGTTAGTCGTGGATCAGTCGGTCAGGAGATCTGCAACGCGCTCGCCGACAAATTCCTCGTCCTGTTCAGCGACGTCATCGACACGAGGTCGAGCGGGCAGGAACAGAAGCACAACCACAACACCGAGAAATGTCGCCGCCGCGGCAGTGAGAACGCCCCAATGGACGGCGCTGACAAAGGCGGAATTGGCCTCGGCGCTGATCTTTACGGCCAAATCGGTAAGGCCCTTGTCTTGCAGCGTCGGAACGATTCCGTTCTGCACGGCGCCAATGCTGTTGTGGGCGGCATCAACAAACGGTTGTGGAAGCGGAAGCCCCAACCCGTTGAGGAAGTCGCGGACTTGGTTGCCATAGGTCGTCGCCAGCACCGAACCAATGACTGCAACGCCGAGTGCGCCACCAACCTGACGGGTGGTGTCGTTCACGGCCGAACCTACCCCCGCTTTGAAAAGTGGCAGCGAGCCCATGACCGATTCGGTTGCCGGAGCCATGGTCAGACCCATACCGGCCGACATCAGCATGAGGCGCCAAAAGATGTTCGAGTACGGCGTGTCGACCTGCAGACCAACCATCGTGAGAAGGCCGATCGTGACCAGGCCGAGCCCGCATGCAACGGTGATCTTCGAACCGATGCGTTCAACAACTTTCGAACTGAGCGGCGCCACCACCATCATGGCGAGTGCGAACGGAATCATTCGCACGCCAGTTTGAAGCGGTGAATAGCCGAGCACGAACTGGAAGTACTGCGTCAGCAAGAACAGCGATCCGAACATTGAGAAGAACACAAGTGTGATCGCGCCAGCTGCAGCGGTGAATCGAGCCTTCTTGAAGAACGTCACATCGAGCATCGGATGGTCGCTCTTCGCTTCCCAAACGATGAAGCCGATAAGCAGAGCGATTCCGAGTCCACCGTAAAGCAACGTTTGCGAGGAACCCCAACCGTTGTCGGGGGCTTCGATGATCGCAAACAACAAGAGTGCGAGACCAACGATCGACATGACCGCCCCGATTGGATCGAGTCGCGGTGCCGACGGATCTTTGGATGTGGGAATCAGGAACACACCTGCGATGAGGCCAATCGTGACGATCGGAATGTTCACGAGGAACACTGATCCCCAATAAAAGTGCTGCACCAAAAATCCCCCAGTTAAGGGGCCCAATGCGCCGCCGAGTCCTGCTGTGCCCGCCCATACACCAATTGCTTTTGAACGTTCTTCCGGCGGGAACACGTTGGTGATGATCGACAACGTCGCCGGCATGATGAGCGCGCCACCAATACCCATGAACGCGCGAGTCGCAATTAATTGACCCGAAGTGGTTGCGAGCGCAGACGCCACCGAGCCAATGCCGAAGAGCACGAAGCCAACCTGCAACGCGCCACGTCGACCAAACTTGTCGCCAAGCGCACCCGCGGTGAGCAGCAACCCGGCAAAAACGAGCGTGTAGGAGTCGACGATCCACTGCAGATCGCTTGACGACGCGTTGAGGTCCTTCTGAATCGTCGGAAGAGCAACGTTCAGAATTGAATTATCGAGAACAATCACGAGCAGGCCAAAACACAGCACGGCAAGGATTGCCCAGCGTCGGTCGTACGACTTCGCTTGAACGCGTTGAGCGAGAGTTGACATGGCAAAGCCTTCCGTCAAGAGAACGACGGAAGGGTAGTGCTCATGTTGTTGAACTCATCGAATGATGGAGTTCAGACCTTCTTTGGTCCTTGAACGGGCATGCCGGGCATGTCCTTCATGTACGAGCTCTCTTCAACGCGCTTCGCGATTCGCCAACCATCGGCCGTACGAACCATTTCATCGACGTACCAAAGACCACAGGTGAAGACGACAAGTTCTTCACCCATGGGCATGACCATTGGGTTGTGGCAGATGGTCTTTACCTTGGCGGTGTCGCCATCGATCTCGATACGGCTGGTCGAAATCATGTGCTGGAACGAGGCGAACATCGGCATCGCCTCTTTGAGATAGGCAATGGTCTCGGTGGGATTGCCGACGCTGCCGCCGAAGACGGAGTAGTCGATGACGGCATCCGCCGTAAAGACGTTGGCGAGGTCGTCGAAGTCGCGGTGGTCAACGGCGTAGCAATAGCGGACGAGCAGGTCCTGGATCTCCATACGGTCGGAAATCTCTTGAATGCTCAGAGTCATGGTGTCCCCCTCGGACGATTGGTCTCGCCCGACTCTAGGTTCCCGGACGGGCGGCGTTCCCGCTCCCTGCCCTTGGCTCGCCACGATAAGTGTGCTTGCTATCTCATAATCAGAATTACTATCGTTTCCCTATGAGCACATCTTCCACGTTTTCCGAGTTACCGGCCCCTGCGTCCCGCAGCCCAAAGCCATCTCTGGCCCATCGCAGCGTCCGGATCGGCACAGGCGCCCTTCTGGTTGGGGCTGCACCCGCGCTCGCTCTCTTGAGCAACTCGACTGCCGACGCGGCCACGATCACCGTTGCCAACACCAATGACTCGGGCAGCGGATCGCTCCGAGCTGCGGTCGCGGATGCCAGCCCCGGCGACACGATCGACCTCAGCGGATTGAGCGGCACGATCAACCTTTCAAATCCAGTGCGTATCGACAAGACCTTGACGATCGTCGGACCAGGTGCGGCAGACCTCACAGTCGTCGGTGGCGCAGGTAGTAGCGATTCCGTCTTCAAGATCCAGGGTGGAAACGGTGTCACCACGATCAGCGGCCTCACGGTCACAGGTGGCGAGAACAGTGCAATCAATTGCTGGGCGCAAACCTACGCAGCGTTGAAACTCGACGGAGTGGTCGTCACCGGCAACGCAGGATCAGTTGCTGGTGGGTTGTATTCAGTGAATTGTGGCTCGCTCGAGATTGTCGACAGCACGTTCAGCAACAACAACTCCACCTACTACGGCGGTGGTGGCATCGGTTTCAGAGGCACCGGATCGGTGACGATCACGGGGTCCACTTTCGACAACAACTCGGTCAACGGCTCAAGTTACGCAACCGGTGGCGGGGCATTCGTGGACACGAGCGGCACCGTTTCGATCGCCAACTCGACCTTCACCAACAACTACTCCTACTACGCAGGTGCTGGCGTCGATCTTCATTCGAATGATGTCTGGATCAGCGGCTCGACGTTTGCACACAACACCAGTAAGAACGATTGGGGCGGCGGCGCTTCCATCGAGAGCAAAGGCAACGGCGGAAACCTCTCCATTCGAACCTCGACCTTCGCCGATAACCACAGCCCAACGGGTGGCGGAATCGCCTCTCGAGATCTCGACTCCGTCACCATCAGCGAAAGCACCATCAGCGGTAACAGCGCCGCCTACAAAGGGTCCGGCCTCTACCTCAGCAGTGGCCACAACGACATCTACAACTCCACGATCGTCGACAACGCTGCCGATACGGGCGGTGCCGTATACGTCGCGGGCGATCTCACGATGAAGTTCGTGACGGTGACTGGCAACACGGCGGCAAGCCGCGTTGCCGGCCTCTATCTGCACCATGGAACTGACACCATTGACGCGTCGATCATCGTAGGAAATGGCTCCACGGCTGCGGCTGCCATCAAGACCTACCGCTCGACCGTCGCAATCACGCAGTCACTTGTCGGCGACTATTCAGACGCAAACGTCAGCACCGACGGCACCGACGTCACCAGCGTGAGCGACCCGGGTCTGGGCTCGTTGAGCGACAACGGTGGTCCGACGCTGACGAAGGCCCCGCTCGCGTCATCGCCGGCGATCGATCTCGTCACGGCCCTTCCGCATCTCCCAAGCGCCTTCGACCAACGCGGCTACGGATATGCCCGCGTAACGGGCGATCACGCCGATGCCGGCGCAGTCGAATACGGCTCGACACCTCCACCTTCCTCTTCGACAACCAGTTCTTCGACAACCAGTTCTTCGACAACCAGTTCTTCGACAACCAGTTCTTCGACATCGAGTACGTCCACATCAAGTACCTCCACATCGAGTACCTCGACCACAACTCCATCAAGCACGACAGCAACTGATGGATCTCCAACCACCACGGTTCCCGTCGACGATTCGGTCGTCCCCGAATTTGGTGCTGGTGACAGCGTTCGGAGCGGAACCGCTCGAACACTGGTGTCACTCACGGGCCTCACGCCAGCTTCCGCGGTCGAGGTCACGATTCATTCCGAACCGATCGTGCTTGCAACTGGTTTCGCCGACGCGAATGGGAACTTCTCGCAGTACGTCACCATTCCCGCCGATACGCCGGCCGGTTCGCATGCAATCACGGTCACTGGTACTGATCTCAACGGCAATCCGATGGCGAAGTCGCTCTTCTTCTCGATCAATGCCGATGGCGTTGTGACTGCCATCTCCAGCGATGGACCGACCCCTGAGCCCACTGGCACGGGCGGACTCCCGACAACCGGTAGCGACTCGTTCCCATTGATGGCGACGGGTTCCGCATTGATCATTCTTGGCGGAGCTGGTGCTGCCTACGCAGCCCGTCGCCGCCAAGTGTTCGGCCACAACGCACGCTGATTTTCTACTGGTTCCGCAGTCGTCGACGATGACGACTGCGGAACCTAAGCGTTGCGTTACAACGAATCTTCAGGAACCCACACGAAGTTCGGTGACCGACGCTCCGCGAACGCGGCAACGCCTTCAGGCATATCCGGATTGTTGGCCAGGACCGGTGCCCACCGCTGAATAGTTGCCGCGGACACTCCGCCTGTCGCAGCCACCTCATTGACCATTTCTTTTGAGACTGTCTGAGTGAGCAGAGAACGCTCGGTGGCAAGAAGCGACGTAAACGACTCGAGTCGCTCGACGGCCGCTTCAGGATCGACAACTTCATCAATAAGTCCGATACGAAGCGCGCGTTCGACGTCGATGAGTTCCGCCGAGAACAACAAATGCTTTGCCGCGGACGGTCCCACCAATCGAACGGCGCGTTCGAGCGCGTAGGTCGGATACGCGATACCAAGTCGAGCCGGAGTGATTCCGAACTTTGCGGTTGTGTCGGCAAAGCGAAGATCACAAGCACCTGCAATCTGCACGCCACCGCCAACGCACGAACCAGTAATAAACGCAATGGTCGGGCGCGGGAATGCAGCGAGTGCTTCTTCCGCTTCACGGTTTTGCGCCTGGTAGTCGTCGCTCATACCGCCGGTGAATCCACCGATGTCGGCGCCCGCGCAGAAATGTCCGCCAACACCACGCACCACAAGCACGCGCACGTCGTGATCGTTGGCTAACGAATGACAGTGCTGGGCCAACGCCGTCCACATTTCGTGCGACATCGCGTTGCGTTTCTCTGCTCGATTCAACCAGATCGTTGCAACGGAGTTCGTCCGCGTCACAACGATCGGTTCATCACCCAGCAACTCGCTCATTGACGTGTTACGACTTGGTGTCGGTGAACGTGATGACCGTGGTGAACCCCGGTGATCCACACGTTGCGGTTGCGGTAATCGAACCCGTCCGCCCGCCTCGAATTTCATAACTTCCGGCCGGACCCGACCATGCGGGTGGACAGTTCCGAGAGGTCCCGACGTCGCTGGTGGGCCACGACCAGTAATCCGTCCCCGAAGTGTTCTCGGTCGCGAAGGAGGAAACCTGCCCGTAGAGAGTGATGACACCGCCACGACTGACACCCGCGCTCGGTGTCGTGCTCAGGTTGAACGGTGCATGCTTCGCGGTCGAGCCATCGTGAGTCAACGTGACCGAGAGACTCTGCCCCGGGTCAATCCAGGCGCCACTCAAACCATTCGGAGCCGCTGAGTCGGGTGCCGGGTATCCCCAATCACCTCGCGTCACACCAGTGACGTCGGTCCTGATCGTGACCGACGAGGAGTTTGTGAGGACGATGTACAAGGAGGAATCTGGCAAGGCCCCCCTCTTCACAGGCACAGAGGACTCCGAGCGCGAATCACCAAACGCCTTCAGGGCGAAACTTCCGCCAATCACGATTGCCACGATCAGGATTGCGATGAGCGCTCCGAACCACGGCTGACGGGTAAAACGGAGATTCGACGATGATCGGGCGCTGGACATGAAGGGTGAGTTTACGAAGTACTTGCTGATCGGGAACGGCATCTAATGACGTATGGCCGAGGCGACGACCTCCTCGCTACTGTCTGCCCGTTCCCGAAAGGGACTCGCGGGTGTAGTTCAGAGGCAGAACATCAGCTTCCCAAGCTGAGAACGCGGGTTCGATTCCCGTCACCCGCTCTCACGAAGTGACTCACGGTCTCACGAATCGGGAGGAGGCTCGGCAAGGAGCCGACGGCTCCCGTCACCCGCTCTCACAAACGTCGAACGACAACGCCGAGGGTGAGAATCATCGCTGCCGCCGCAATAACCGTTGCCGCATGACCTCGCGGTGTACCGGCCCGCCACGCACCTACTCCATTGATCGACAGCACCGATCCCGTACTTCCGATCGACAAGATGGAGCCGACTGATCCAATCGACGCGATAGATCCAGCGCTACCGATACTCGCGATTGATCCAGCACTGCCGATAGCCGCAATCGATCCGGCCGAGCCGATTGACGCGATTGAGCCAAGTGATCCGAGAGAAGCAATCGAACCGACGGAACCGAGCGACGCAATCGAAGTTCTCGGCCACGTTCGGACTCGAGAAGCGCTGTTCATTGTGAAATCGTAACGAGACCGGATTGCTGACGTCGCTGAGGAAGGCCCGACCACTACATTTCCCCAAGGCACAACTGCCTCTGAACCCTGGAGAATTCGTTGAAAAATCGACTTGTAGTTGCTGGTATCGCGGTACTCGCTCTCGCTGGCCTCGCCGTTGCTGGATGCAGCTCTGACAAGAAGTCGGCATCGTCCGATACGACCGCTGCACCCACCACCACGGCAAAGGCTTCGACCTCGTCGACTGTTGGAAACGTGCTCCCCCCAATCATTCTCACCGCCAACATGGTCGACGCCGATAACGGCGGCAACGAGAAGGTTCCTGCCATCAAGGTGGGCGACACCGTTGTCTTCAACATGGGAACGATCAATCAAGGCACGACGATCACTGCAGTCAGTGCAAACCCTTCTGTCTTCGAGGTCACGTCAAAGGGAACAAACGACGGCACTGTTTCGAACAACCCAGGCGGTAAAGCACTTGCTCCTGGAACGGTGAAGGTCTCTCTTGGTGCCACCGGCAACGGCATGGAGAATTTCCTGGGAACGTTCACTCTCGTCATTACGAAGTAATTCGTCACGACTTCGTCGCTGGTTCGGTGCCGTCCTTCGGGGCGGCACCTTTCGTTTTCGTGCCACCAGTAATCGGTTCCGTGCTACAACTCTTCGACCATCACAGAGGGGGAATCCGATGATCCGACTGAGCGTGCTCTACCCAAAGACCGACGGCGCGTCGTTCGACCACGACTACTACCGCGACAGCCATGTCCCGCTGGCGCTCAAGACTTGGGGACTCGAGTCCGCCGAGATCGATAAGGGCATCGATGGCCCCTACGAAGCTGCCGTGCACTTCACCTTCGACTCGATGGAAGCCTTCGGCGCCGCTCTTGGTGCACCGGGCACCGCCGATGTACAGGCCGATGTCGCGAATTACACGACCATCGTGCCCGCCATGCAGATCAGCGAAATCGTCTGATCGCTGGGGCATCGGCCCCGAACAACAACCACGACGCCTGAACATCGCCGCTTCATAGAACCCCGTTACAATGGCATAGACCATTCATACACTGACGCGGGATTTTCCCTCTCAGTAGCGGATTCGAGGAGCACCATGTCAAAGAAGTCAGTCGCGCACGCCCTCTGGGAAATGCTTCACGCCGTTGGCGTTCGCCGCGTTTACGGCATTCCTGGCGACGCCATGAACGGAATCCTCGTTGCCCTGCGCGACTTCCCCGATATGGAGTTCATTCACGTTCGCAATGAAGAAGCCGGCGTCTTCGCCGCCAACGCCGAAGCATTCGTCACCGGTGTTCCCGCTGCGGTGTGCGGCACCTCAGGTCCTGGTGCAACTCACCTTGTGAATGGTTTGTACGACGCTCTGCATGAGCGCGTTCCGGTCTTCGCAATCGCTGGCGACGTTCCGCCGCAGTACGTCGGTTCGGGAATGGTCGAGGAAGTCGACGTTTCTGCCTCGTACACCGCGTGCACGTTGTTCAACGGCCGTATCGAACTTCCCGAACAGGCCGCATCGGTTTTCCGTGGCGCAATCAACACCATGCTCACTCGTCGAGGCCCTGTGCTTGTTTCGATGTCGAGCGAGGTTGGACTTGCCCACTGGCCAATCGACGCACCAATTCCAACCGCCGCCGAGCGCTACCAACCCATCATTGCCCCGGCCAAAGAAGACATGGCCGAAGTTGTTGCGCTTCTCAGCAAGGCGAAGAAAGTCATGATCTTCGGCGGCGACGGTTGCCGCTTCGATCCTGATGCCGTTGTTGATCTTTCAAACCATCTTCAGGCTCCGGTTGGATACTCATGGCGAGGAAAGACCGCGCTCGAAGCCAATAACCCCAACGCCGTTGGAATGTCGGGCTTGCTTGGTTGGGGCGGTTGCTTCAAGGGCATGCGCGACGCCGACCTCATTATTCAGCTCGGTTCTGACTGGCCGTTCACGCCGTTCTATAAAGAATCCGTGCAACTCATTCAGGTCGACATTCGCCCCGAAGCACTTGGTCGTCACGCCCCGCGTCTCGATAAGGGCATCGTTTCCGATGTTGGTGAGTTCTGTCGAGCGTTAATGGCTGCCGTTGAACCGCGGACTGACACAACGTTCCTCGACCAAATCACGCACCATCACGAAAAGCGCGTGAAGAGCATCCAGCACTATGTAAAGACCGGTCTTGAGCACAAGCCGATTCGCCCCGAGTACCTCACGTCGGTGCTCGACGAACTCGCTGACGACAACGCCGTGTTTACCGTCGACACGGGCACCGCCTACATCTGGGCCGCGCGCTACCTGCAAATGCGCGGTGACCGAAAGATCTTCGGATCTTCGACGTGGGCGTCAATGGCAAACGCGATGCCCAACTCCATGGGCGTCGCGCTCTCACAACCCGGTCGGCAGGTCATTGCGCTTTGCGGAGACGGCGGCATTTCGATGTTGCTCGGCGATCTCATCACGATCGCCGAACGTCAACTTCCCGTGAAGCTGCTCGTGCTCCACAACTCGATGCTCGATTTCGTCGATATCGAATTCCAAGAAGCTGGTCTCGTTCCATTCGGTACCGAGCTTTGGACACCAAACTTCGCCGAGGTCGCGAAAGCCATCGGCATTGGTTCGGTTCGCATCGAAGACCCACACGATGTGCGCAGCAAACTCGCCGAGGCCCTCGCTATGCCGGGTCCGGTTCTCATCGACGCAGTTGTCGAAAAGCATGCGCTCGCCGTTCCTCCCGTTGTCACGCCATCAATGGCAGCGAAGTTCGGATTCTCGGAAATCCGACAGGTCCTGCACGGCAAGGGTGAGAACGTGTTCGACAACATCAAGGACAACCTCGGTCTCCTGTAACAGTCGTTCATGTCACCGCCTGCAACACTGGCGGTGACATGAACGCATTTCTTCTCAGTTTTGGCGTCATCTTCCTCGCCGAACTCGGCGACAAGAGCCAGTTGATGGCGATGACGTTCGCCGCTCGTTACCGCGCCATAACGGTGCTCATCGCTATCACCATTGCAACAGCGATCGTGCATCTGGCAAGTGTTGCGCTGGGTGCAGTTGTAGGAGTCGCGTTACCAACACACATCATCAACATCGTTGCCGGTCTCGCCTTTTTGGGATTCGCGGCCTGGACCTTGCGCGGCGACGAACTCACCGATGAGGAAGCGGCCAAAGCCCGACAAGAGAGTTCGCGGTCAGTACTTCTCACCGTTGGCATTGCGTTTTTCCTGGCGGAGCTCGGTGACAAAACGATGCTCGCAACGATCACGTTGGCTACTGATCACAGCCTTTTTGGAACCTGGCTTGGCTCAACTATTGGCATGGTTGCCGCAGATGCTCTCGCCATTGGCGTTGGTCACGTTCTTGGAACGCGTTTGCCCGAGCGCGTCATTCGTATCGGCGCGGCAATTGCATTCGTCATCTTTGGCGTACTGCTGATAGTTGAAGGGCTGCGCGGCTAGCGCAGTCACTCACAGGTTCGGAATGACCTGTGTCTCGATCAACTTGAGGCTCTTCCATGCGAACTCCGGCGGAAGACCACCCACCAGCGGATGAAGCATGCAAAACGCGAACGGGCCCTTCTCGGTCAATTCGGCAACCAGCTCCTCGGGAGTGACAACTCGGTACTGACCTGTTGCACGCAATGCATCAGAGTCATCGACACGCACAAAGCCGGTTGCCCCTTCAATTCCAGCACTCGCAGCCCAATCTCCGTACGCGTTGACTTCGTGCATCGCGTACGGTGCAAGTTCTTCCCAACCTTGATCAACATCCGTTGCAACATGAATGACCGAGGTATCGCCACCCATGTACGGACCGGGATCAGGCTTTCCTAACTTGGCGCATTCATCGACATAAAAGTCCCAGATTTCGGGAATCGATGGAATGAATCCATCGGCGATACGCGCAGCGCGGCGCGCTGCTGCCTCAACCGAACCGCCAAGAGAAATTGGCGGACCACCAGCCTGCGCCGGAGTCGGCAAGACCTGCACAGTGCGACCGCGGAACTCAAACGGTTCACCCGTCCAGGCTTGCTTCAACGTTGTGACAGCTTCAGTCGTTCGCGCTGCTCGCTTCGAAAGGGGAACGTCAAACATCTCAAACTCAGAACCGACATAACCATTCGTGAGCGTGAGGTCGAGGCGACCGCCGCTAATGAGATCGACAACGGCAACGTCTTCGGCCAACCGCAGCGGATCATGGAACGAACTCACCATCGCGGAAATGCCAATGCGAATGTTTGCCGAACGTGCCGCCATCGCCGCTGCCAACGGGAGCGGCGATGGGAGATAGCCATCTGGTGAACCGTGATGTTCCGAAAGGATCGCAGTGACAAATCCCAACGAATCGGCCCACTCGACCATGTCCACCGACGCCTTGTAGCGATCAGCCCGAGTTCCGGGTGCCGTTGCCGGCATACGCATATCGAATCGGATTCCAAAAAACGCCATCGGTGCCCCCAAGAACATTTGTGTGGTCCTGATCGTACGGCGTGACCGACAACCGTGTGCTCGAACGCACCGGCCAATGGAGTGACAGGGAATCGGCAGTGCAGTGCCGTATTCTCACTCCGCACCCCGGCGAGTCCGTTGCGGCTGTGCAGCCCTCATGACGACCAGCACTCCTTCAACCCCACCCAAAAAGCCCATAGCCAAAGGGCCGCGCTCGACCTGGAAGACGATCACGGTCGTAGTGCTTGTCGCGCTGCTTTCCATTCCGGTGCTTTCGCTTGGCAAAGCGGTCCTCACTCCCAACAGCCTCTCGCTCAGCGAGCGAGCGGCGGAGTGGATGCGCGACAACAACATGGGGTTCATCCTCAACAACATCGAGTCGTGGTGGTTCAGTCATAACGGTCCGAAATCAGGTGGTGATCCAAGTCGCGCCATCGATGTCTCGACCACAAACACCCCAACCGGACCAACCACTCCTCCTGCAGTTCCGCACCTACCCAAGCCCGCAAATGTCGCTGTTCCCGACGGGGTCACTCCAGTTGCCAACGAAGGTGTGTGGGTGCCAGTTGGCCCACAGGTCGGTGGCGCGCAAACGATGTACACCACGCAGGTGCGACCTGACTCTGTCCACACATCAATCCTCGATGGTTTGGTGTGGATGGATCCGAAACTGGTGTCGTTGGAAGTTCATCCCGGAACTGTGGAACCGGGAGGCAAGCAGACCATTCCGGCGCAGGTGCCGCTCGACAAACGACTCGACCTCATCGCTGCATTCAACGGTGGATTTCGCATGCAGGATGCGATGGGCGGTTTCTATCTCGACGGCGTCACCTACAAACCACTACGTGACGGGGCAGCGTCACTCGTTGTCTATAAAGACGGTGTCGCAAGCGTGGGAATGTGGGGCCGCGATTTCGAAATGGGTCCTAACGTCGAAGCTGTTCGGCAAAATCTTGACCTCATTGTCGATAATGGCGGAGGCTTCCCGTTCCCCGGTGGCAATCCGTCACCCAAAGACAAAGCAGCTCCGGGTGAGCCCGCCGAGGGACTCGACAACAATCAGAACGGTGCATGGGGCGACACTCTCGGCAACAAGGTTCTGGTGTGGCGATCAGCAGTGGGTGTAACGGCCGATGGCGCTCTCGTCTACGGCTATGGAGGCGGATTAGGCGCTCGATCACTCGCTGATCTCATGTTGCGAGCCGGTTGTGTGCGGGCGATGGAACTCGATATCAACCCGGCATGGACCACGTTCAACTTCTATAACACCGCCACCCCCGGCAATCCCTCATCAGTGAAAGGCACGAAGTTGCTCCCTGACGCGGAGAAGAGCGGGAACAGGTACCTCAGTGACGATGCCCGTGACTTCGTCGCCGTCTACGCCCGCAAGAAGTAACAGGCAAGGCCTTTCACTGTCCTGACTTCTGCGATGGCCTGCCGTAGGATCACGGCTCGTCCTTTGGTTTGGTCAACCCCCGCCGGCGGTAGTCATGTCTTCAACAACTCCTCCCGGCGCCGAATCGGAAGGCAACGATGCAACCTCAAGTTCATCGGTGCCCGGGCCGCTTGATCCACTCACCGCTCTTTTGCGCGAAGTCGAAGGCCCATCAACAAGTGCAACAACCACAACAGACACGGCGACCTCCGACCTCCCGCCACCGCCGGCAAGCGCGCAGGGCAAACGCGGCAAAATGGTTCGCACGCCCAAACCTCGCTGGTTGAAGATCACCGCACTCGTCATCTTTGCCATCTTGTTGTTGCCGCTCGTTTCCTTCACTCGCGCAATTGTCACGCCAAACAATCTTTCGGTCACCGAACGCGGCGCCGAATGGATGCGTGACAACAACTTGGGATTTGTCCTCAATACGATCGAAAACTGGTGGCTGAGTAATCATCAGCCCAAGGCCGGCGGCGAACCCGACCGTGCCATTAACGCAATCGATGTTGAAGAAGCTGGCCCAACCACAACGGTGAAAGCCGTTGCTCCGCACCTTCCAAAGCCCGCCAACGTGCAGGTGCCTGAAGGCGTAACGCCAGTTGCGAATGAAGGCGTCTGGCTTCCCGTTGGCCCGATGGTCGGCGGCGCACAAGCGATGTACACGACCCAAGTTCGCCCGGACTCTGTGCACACCTCGATCCTCGACGGTCTCACGTGGATGGATCCGAAACTCGTGAAGTTCGAGTTGTTCCCTGGTACAGAAGAACCCGGCGGCAAATGGGCAAAGCCTTCGCAGGTGCCGATGGATCAGCGCCTCACGTTGGTCGCGGCATTCAATGCTGGCTTCCGAATGCAAGACGCTCGTGGCGGTTTTTACCTTGATGGACAGACCAAGGGGACGCTGCGTGATGGCGCCGCATCGCTCGTCTTCTATGCCGATGGCACCGCAACCGTTGGAATGTGGGGTCGGGATGTCACGCTCACGCCAAACGTGGTGGGTGTCCGTCAGAACCTCGACCTCATCATTGACAATGCAGGCGGACCACCGAACCCGGGTGGTGTTCCCGCAGCAACGGCAAAGCCTGGAGTGTTGGCTCCTGGTCTGAGTGATAACGCCGACGGAGCGTGGGGCGCCACATTTGGTAACAAGATCCTGGCGTGGCGTTCGGGCGTTGGTGTTACTGCCGACGGAGCAGTTGTCTATGGCTACGGCGATGGACTCGGAGCCCTTTCGCTCGCACAACTCATGCTTCGCGCCGGTTGCGTTCGAGCAATGGAGCTCGACATCAATACGGTCTGGACCACATTCAACTTCTACGCCGCTACCCGATTCCTCGACCCAACATCGGTTGAAGGAACGAAGTTGCTTCCTGATTCATTCAAAAGCGCGAACCGGTACCTCTCTCCCGACGCTCGCGATTTCGTCGGCGTCTTCTCTCGCACCCTCTGAGTTGTAGCGGACTCGTTCGATGACGTCACCGGAAATCATCCTGGTGATGATCGTCCGCGATGAATCACAGGTGATCGAACGCTGCCTCGACTCTGTCCGGCCCCTCATTTCCGGATGGCTGATTGTCGACACTGGTTCAACCGATGACACCGTCGACCGAATCGAACGGTCGCTTTCTGATCTCCCCGGCGAAATTCACCATCGCGACTGGGTCAACTTCGGCCACAACCGCAGTGAAGCCCTCGCTCTCGCCCGAGGGCGCGGGACTCATCTGCTGTTGGTGGATGCCGATATGACTCTCCATGGTGATGGCACGCTTCCTGATCTCACTGCAGATGCCTATGAACTTCGCCACGATGCGGATCCTTCCTATTGGATTCCGCGACTCCTTCGTTCTGACCACGAGTGGTTCTTCGTTGGTCGTACGCACGAATACCTCAGTTGCAAACAGCCATACAGCCGCGAACGGCTTCCTCAACTCGTTATCAACGATCATGCAGATGGTGGTTCTCGCGCCAACAAATTTGAGCGCGACAAAATTTTCCTCCAGCAATCGATCGACGAGGATCCGACCGACCAGCGTTCGTGGTTTTACCTTGCCCTCACTCTGCGAGACCTCGGCGAGACCGATGCCGCGATTTCTGCCTTTCAACAGCGGATCTCACTTGGGGGTTGGGAGGAGGAAGTCTTCTATTCGCTCTACCAAATCGGACTTCTGCTGCGCGCCAACGACCCAAATGCCGCAATCGTTCAATTGCTCAGTGCGTGGAACTTCCGACCATCGCGCGCCGAACCACTTCTTGAACTCGCACGGTTACACCGACAACGGGGCCAGTACGCACTTTGTGAGTTGTACGCCGCGAAAGGTCTCGCGCTGCCGCGATCAACAGATTCCGCCTTTGTTCATCCCGAGGCCCACGAATGGGCCCTCAAGTTTGAGCTCGCAATCGCATGGTTTCATCTCGGCCGCATCGAGGAGGCGCTCGCGCTCAACGAGGAACTCCTTGACGGCAAGGTGCCACAGGAAATGGTGCCGTGGGTTCGCCACAACCGAGCGTGGTGCCTTCGCTCGCTCGGTCGCCCCGATTCCGAAACGCTCGCACATCTCGCCGCCGGCGCCGACATTCCGTCGCTCGGCACACTCATCAACGGCCCGTCGTACACACAAATTTCCATCGAACATGCGCCCGGTTGGTCGCTCTTCAACCCATCAGTAACAAACGACCCCTCCGGTGGGCTAGTTATCAATATCCGAAGTTCGAACTACGTGATAGCTGACGACGGGTCCTACACGTTTCAAGGAATTGAGGACGACGAGATCATTCGCACGGTCAATCTGCTCGCTCGCCTCGATGAGAATCTCACCTCCTCAGCAATCGGTCAGATTCCTGCTCAGCCCAAAGGTCCGGCCACTCGACTTTCCCGAGTACTTGGATGCGAGGACGTCCGACTTCTCTGTGTCGGAAATTCATGGACTGCCTTAGCGACCGTTCGAGATCGAAATCACTACGAGCGTTGCGATATCGCCCTCCTTGAGATTCCGTCACTTGAGAAGCCTGATGCCACGACGCTTTCGGTCATTCCTGGACCCGATCCCGCTCGTCACGAAAAGAATTGGATGCCATTCGTCGTCGACGGAGAACTCCACATCCTCTATTTGAGTTCGCCAACTGTCGTTGCTCACCTCGATGCCGAAACGCACCTTGTCATCGACTCTTCAACGAACGGTCCGCCAGCCGCAACCCATTTCCGTGGTGGAACTCAAGGTATTGCGTTCAATGACGGCATTCTCTTCCTGATTCACGAAGTCACGTTTGTCGCTAACAAGCGCGTGTACTCGCACCGATTCATTCATCTGACGAGTTCAACCGCAACAAACGGAGGCTTTCGATGGGACATCACATCGATGTCTGCACCGTTCCACTTCCTCGAGTTAGGTATTGAATTCGCCGCTGGTCTTGCCATCGACGGCGACGATCTCATTGCCTCTTTTGGCGTGCGTGATGCAGAGGCGTGGCTCGTTCGAATGTCGGCAGTTGAGGTTGCCGCAACGTTGGTCCCGCTGTACCGGAACGTCTAAGAACCCACCGGTCGCTCGCCGATCACGCCGGCTTCGGTGAGTTGCACCAATCGATCGGCATCAAGACCAATCAATCCGCCAAGAACTTCAGCGTTGTGTTGACCCATAAGAGGAGCCGGCGCGGCAATCCAGTTGTCGACCCCCGTCATGCGGAACGGCATTCCGGCAATGGGAACCGCCCCCACCACCGGATGAGCTGCATCTTCATAGAACCCACGCGCAACAAAGTGCGGGTGCGTGTGAATTGTTCGTGGATCGGCCAATGCCGCGGCCGGTACCCCTGCGGCATTCAGTTCTTCGAGTGCGGCATCCAACAATCGCTCCGCTGCCCATGCGTCGATCTTTTCATCAAGGAGATCGTGCGCAGCACGACGACCAGCAAGATTTGAAAGTGAGCGATCGGCGACAAGTTCGTCATCCCCGAGCACCGACGCAAGCGCATGCCACTGCTCATCGGTTGCCACTGACAACGCGAGCCACTGTTCATCACCAACACACGAATACAAACCTTGGGGTGCAGCATGGGCCGAACGATTGCCATCGCGCTCCATAAGGCGACCGTAAGCACTGAACTCCACAACGGGCTCAGCGGTGATGTTGAGTGATCCTTCAATGAGCGGGACTTCAACGAGCACCCCTTCACCGGTGGCATCTCTGCGAGCCAGTGCCGCGAGCGTTGCGAATGCGGCATGTGCTCCACCCAATGGATCGCCCGGTCCTCGGGGAACGAGCGGTTCCTGATCTCGGTACCCCGTCAGGAAGGCCATACCCGCCATCTGTTCCATGTTCTGCGCAAACCCAACGCGATCAGCCCACGGACCATCGAGGCCAAACGCGGGTTGCCGAACCATCACCGCTCTCGGATTGAGTTCATGGATGCGTTCCCAGCTCAATCCAAACTTCGGCATGACTCGAGGTGTGTAGTTCTCCACCACGATGTCGGCCCATTCAACGAGTCGTTCCGCAAGCGCAACGCCATCGGGGTTATTGAGGTCGAGCGTGATACCGCGTTTGTTCGTATTGATGCCCAAATAGAACGAACTGAGTTCCCACCACTGATCACGATCAAGGAACATCACCGCCGCGGCGTATCGCATCGGGTCGGCGTGAGCAATTGATTCGACGTGAATCACATCAGCACCCATCGCCGCCAAAATCTGGGTATTCGAAGGCCCGGCCCACCAGCACGTGACATCAAGAATCTTGAGCCCTTCGAGCGGAAGCGATCGATTCACCGCGGGAAGTTCGCGAGTCGTTCGATCCGCGGGGACATCAGCGCCAAGTTCAGGGGCTGCTGCAGCCAACGGCGGCCGTTCGTTCTGAATTCGATAGTGCGGACGCGGAGCAGTAAATCTTCCGTCGGCCGACTGTACGAAGAACTCGCGAGCAATGAGATGTTCTTCGTCAAGAACGGTGCGGCCGTCGTTCACTCGCACAGTAGGGACGCGTAATTCACCGGCGCGTTCAAGGATTTCGGCGCTGGTGTGCTTCGTTGTGTACGCGCGCACCCATTCGTCAAACTCATAACGATTTGCCGTGCGGGTCGACGCCATTACGTAGCCCGCTTCCACAAGGTCCGGACGCTCAATGAGATGAAGGAATGCTTCGGCATGCTGCGGCCCGTTTGTGTTGAAACCAATCCATCCGTCGGCGCTGGGGTAGATGGACGGCGTTTCGACGGAGCGAGCAACGCCGGGCGGATCAATGCCCATCAGCGCCTTCATCAACGACCACATCGGATCAGAGAACAGATTGGTGGAAATCATCATCGCTTCCATCCACGACGCGTCAATGACAACGCCATCGGCACCGCTCTTCACTCCGAGCACTGCAGCCAGACCAGCTGCTGCCCCATACAAGCCCGCGGCCCATTCTGAGGTTCGGGCGCCGGCCTGCACCGGCGGAAGATCGGGTGCGCCCCGAGCGGCGATCGACCCGCATTCAGCCTGCACGATGAAATCAGTTGCTGGACGATTCGCCAATGGTCCAGTGAGGCCAAAGGGGGTGACAGACAAGATCACTAAACGGGGTGCGGCTGCATGCAAAGCATGAACCTCAAGCGAACCGTCGTCGATGACGAGATTGGCTGTGAGGAGAAGCTCCTGCACCGATGCATCATTGAGTTCTCCAAGCACCGATTGCTTTCCCGCAGCAAGAAATGAAAACAGTGCGCCAGGTTTGCCGCCAAGGTCGGCGCCAGTGGCCGACCATGAACGCAGTGGGTCCCCGCTTGCTCGTTCGACCTTGATGACTTCGGCACCGGCATCGCGGAACAACTTGCCGGCGTAACCACTTGCAATGCCTTCGCCAGTTTCGATGACCCGGACGCCGGCGAGCGGTGGCACCCAGTTCGACGCGTTGTTCATTGCTCTCCCCCTCGACGACGGCTCACATTCGACCACGCCCGCGTCGAGGTTGCACAAGAAACCTCAGGCAATCGCTTGGTGAGTTTCAGGCAAACACGCAGGTGCGGTTGTCCCACACCAACACTCGGTGCTCAAGGTGTAGCCGAACTGCGTTGGCGAGAGTGGTGCGTTCCACGTCTCGGCCCTTGCGCACGAGATCTTCGACCTCGTCACGGTGACTTACCGACGTGATTCCCTGAGCAATAATCGGGCCGGCATCGAGTTCGGCAGTGACGTAGTGCGCCGTTGCACCGATGAGTTTCACGCCGCGCTGATGCGCACGGTGGTACGGCTTCGCACCAGCAAAAGCCGGAAGAAACGAATGATGAATGTTGATCATCCGGCCATTCCAACGAAGCGTGATCGATTCAGGGAGAATCCGCATGTAGCGGGCCAACACCACGAGGTCGGGTTCGAGTTCATCGAGTGCTTCTGCAAACGCCGCTTCTTGCGCTGCTCGGGCGTCGCCAGCGAGACCGCCATCGAGAAGGCGGAAGGGGATCCCATGCTGAGCGGCAAGTTCGCCCGCTGCGGGTTTGTCGGAAATCAGCGCAACGACATCAACGTCAAGTTCGCCAAGCGATACTCGTGTCAGAAGATCGGCCGCGCAATACAACTCTGCAGAACAGGCAATAACTAGGCGGTCGCGGGTTCCAGGAAGATGCAGCGTGTGCTGCATCGAAAAGCGTTCAATGAGTTGAGCGAGACCGAGATTGAACGCAGTCCAATCGACAGCGCCGTCAATTTCGATGCGCTGAAGGAAAACCGCGGAATCACGATCAGTGTGCTGATCAGCGTTCGCGATATTTCCGCCGGCATCGGAAATGAGATTGGCGACAGCCGCGACGATGCCCGGTTGGTCAGGACACTGCAGCGTCAGCACAGAAAGGTCGGCGGTCGTCATCATTTGTCGGTTCATGTAAGCAACGAGGCCAAGCCCCAAATGGCCGCGATGGAACCCAATGCGATCATCACGACGCTGCGCGCGAGAGGCGGACGAGTGAGATCGCCGCTTTCGTGTTCTTTGGGCGGACGAACGAGCGCCAGAACTGTTCCGACAGCGAGCGCGCTACCGATGGCCAATACCAACCACGGCAGAAGGTCCTCACCGAGAAACATGTCATTCCTCCAACACCCAGACGGTCCGAGTCTTTCAATCGTAGGTGTCGACTGATGGCAGACCGAAGTCGGTACGAATCGTCAGTCCAC
>CALBSE010000054.1 GCA_937927725.1 uncultured Actinomycetes bacterium | reverse complement strand
CGCTCATTGTGGAACTCGACGGTATCGACGAACTCGGTCGTGAGTTCAACGCTCGTGGTGAAACCACGAACTCACTTGGATTTCTAATCAATCCGAACCTCTACACAATAAATTGTTTGACTCGTTGGTCATTCGACGGAATCACGACGTGGGGCGAAGACCACGACAACCATTCATTTCCTGATGCGCGTCGGTTGTTCCGCGAAGCTCGAGGGCAGTCTCATTGGAGTCAAGACGTATGAGTACTGCATCGAGAACGGCGCTCGTTACGGGCGCCAGTCGTGGAATCGGCCGGGCTACCGCAATCGCGTTGGCCGAAGCTGGGTTCGATGTTGCCATCACGGCCCGAACAGTTGTCGAAGGTGATCCGACTGCGCTGACTGATGACGGCAAGGTGCTTCCCGGCAGTCTGGCGTCGACCGCAGCGGAGATCGAAGCACTCGGCCAACGCGCGGTGCAGGTCCCGCTTGACCTGCTTGACCGTGATGCACTCGTTCCCGCAGTGGAAGCAGCAATCGCTGGGCTTGGCCATCTTGAAGTTGTCGTGAACAACGCGATTTACGTCGCGGGTGGTGGTCCAAAGCATTTCCTTGAAACCGACCCGGAAGACCTCGTCAATCAAATGTGGGGCGACCTCACCGCACAGCTGCTTTTGCTGCAGCCCCAAGTCGCACACATGGTGTCTCGCGGCGGCGGCGTTGTCATCAACATCGGTTCTGGTTCGGGAAAATGGAAGTTGAAGTTCCCCATTGGTCAGGGTGGACCTCAGTTGGCCTATTGCGCGTCGAAAGCGGGCTTCCATCGCGCCGCTGATCGCTTGGCTTTTGAATACGGCGATCAAGGAATTGTGGCGTTCACGGTTGACCCGGGATTCGTCGCGACCGAGCGCACGAAGATGGTCACTGAGCTCGGAGCGATTGCGTCTCGCGGTGTCGAGCCTTCGGTCGTTGGTGCAGCGATTGCTTGGCTTGCAACCACGGGGGCGACGACTGAAAAGAACGGCAGCTATCACGAGGCGCAAGAGATCGCCCGCCACATGGGGCTGTTACCGCCGCTCCCTGAAACTGACTAAGTCGCCGAGAACGAATTAGAGGTTGGGCGCAACCTGCGTGCACGCGAGTTCAACGTGACGCTCTACGAGATCATCGGGCATGCCGGCCACGCTCGCCCACAAGTACACGTGCTCAACGGGTGAACCATCGGTGGCCTCACGAATGGCGTTCACCGCATCGGTTGGAGTGAGAACACGAAGGCCAGGGATCTGGCCTTTCTGTGCAGCGCCACTGCGCAACTTGTCGACAGTGATTTCTTTCGGCGCATCGCGGCCCGAGCCTGCGACAGCAGCTGCGCGATAGGAGTTCAACTGATGCGCGTAGTGGGGGAGAATTCGTTCGAAGGCGGCTTCTGGATCGTCGGCAACGATGATGTCGAGCATTCCACCGGTGCGGGCGATTGCGGGGTCGTGGCCGCCTTCGACAAGTCCTAACCGGTACGGATCAAGAAGCGCGCGGTCGAGACTGAGAAGACCAACGCCGAGTCGACCAGCGCGCTTTGCTCCTTGCGGCCCTTGATAGCCAAGCCAAATGGGGAACGGATTTTGCGCTGCCGGGGGAGTGACAATTCCGTCGTCAAGCAGATGTCGGATTTCGGCAACGGCGGCATCGGTGAGGCCGTAGCGCTTTGTGATATCGGTGTTGTAGAGCTCGTATTCAGGAACGCTGTAGCCGGCGCCGATGCCGAGTTCGAGTCGACCGCCAGAGAGTTGGTCGATGACGGCGGCTTCTTCGGCGATCAGTACAGCGGGACGCAGTGCGGCAACAAGTACCGCGGTGCCGATACGAACGCGAGAGGTCCGTGCTGCAGCTGCTGCGGCAAAGGTGAGCGGTTGCGGGAGGTAACCGTCGGTAAAGAGATGGTGTTCAGAGAACCACACCGATCCTGCGCCGAGACGCTCGGCTTCGACGACAAGATCGAGCGCTCGCCCGTACACCTCGGGCCACGGACGGGCCCAAGGTGCAGGGTTACGCAGATCGAAATAGAGGCCGAGCCTCACGACATGCGACCGACCATTGCGTCGTGACCGATTGCCGGCTCGATGAACGAGCGGAAGTCCGGGCCAGAGCGCAAGTGGTGGCCACCGTCGACGTTGATCGTGGTGCCGGTGATCCAGCGAGCTTCATCGCTGAGGAGGAAGGCGGCGAGGTTGGCGACATCTTCGGGTTCACCAACATCGTTGAGCGGCGTGTTGACAATGTAGGAGTCGTACACCGCAGATTCGCGCGGAATGCCTTCCATGATTTCGGTGGAGATGAAACCGGGGCGGATGGCGTTGAAGCGCACCTTGGTCTCGCCGTATTCGTTTGCGGCGTTGCGCATCATTTCTTCGATGCCGGCCTTCGAAACGCAGTAGGCGCCGAACATCGGGTGGGGAATGTGGCCCGCAAGCGAGGACATGCCGACGAACGAACCGCCACCTGCTGCGACCATGTGGGCGGCGGAGTACTTCACCGACAACATCGTGCCGAGCACGTTGAGATGAAGAACGCGCAAGAACTCGTCGGTGTCGAGCAAGTGATAGGGGCCCATGCCGCCACCGCCACCGGCGTTTGCGACAAAGCCATTGAGACCACCGAAGGCATCGACGTGGTTGGCGACGAGAGCAGCAACATCGGCTTCAACAGTGACGTCGGTGACCTGATGACGGATCTGACCTGCGGCCCCGCCGGCCTTGATGCGATCGACAACCTCGGTGAGTTTGCTTTCGGTGCGGCCGCAGATGGTGACGTTCATGCCGTCTTGGGCGAGACGCGTGGCGCACGCGGCACCGATGCCGGTGCCACCACCGGTGACGATTGCTGAGCGGCCTGCAAGTGATGACGACATTGGTTCCTCCGGGAAGGTTGAGAGTGGCTTCACGCTACTACCTACCCAAATTGCACTTCTCCCAACTCGCGGAGGAACAGTTGGATGTTTGGAGCAGGGGGTTAGGCGAGAGCCGACCCGTCGAGATTGCGAACTTCAAGCCCAAACTCGTCAATGTTGTCGAGGCTCACGGTGACGCGTCCGGTGACATCGGGGCCGCAATCGCAAAGGACGAGGGTGCCCTCGACCATTGCTTCCATCGACTCGATCTGATCGGGACGCAGGCGGTCGCCCACGAGCGCCGCCGCACCTTCGGAGAGCACCGCGGCGCGCGGTTCGACGGTGTTGACGCGAACGCCGGTGCCGTACAACTCCATGGCGAGGCCATTGGTGATGCGGTTGAGCGCAGCCTTCGACGCGCCATAGGCAGAAATATTCGGTGAGGTCGGCTCGATGGGGTCGCCAGGACCGCCCCAATGTTTGGCGCTGCCGCTGGACAGATTCACGATCCAGCCTTCGCCGGCAGCGACCATTGCGGGTGCAGCAGCGAGCGCGAGATCAAGCGGAGCATTGGCGTTCACTTCAAACATGATGTTGCGTCGCTTAACTGAGAACCCTGTGAGCGGGGCCTGGATTGACGCCGCAGCATTGTTCACGAGGATCTCGACGTGGCCGCCGAGCGCTTCGGTTGCCTCAGGAATAACGCGGAGTCGATCAACTGGATCAGTGAGGTCAGCAACCACAACTTCGATCTGGGTCCCATATCGGGCAAGTCGTTCGCGGGTTGAGTTGAGACTGCCTTCGAGCGTTTCGTGCTGATCGAGTGTGCGGGCGGTCAGGACGATGTTTGCTCCTTCGGCGGCCAAGCGTTCCGCAAGTGCGGCACCGATTCCTCGGCTCGAGCCAGTGACAACAACGCGACGTCCGGCGAAGCGACCAGCCATCACAAACCCTTTTCTGCGACGAAGCCATCAATGCATTCGCCGATGTAGTCGCAGTCGGCGTCGGACAGCGAATGGTTGTTTGGAACGATCAGGCCCCATTCCATAACGCGGTCTGCATTCGGCAGGCCGTCGGAAGGCACACGGAATTCTTGGCCACGCAGCATTGGCTGGCGCGTGATGTTGCCGGTCCAGACCATGCGGGTGTCGACGCCGTGTGACTCCATCCATTGCTGAAGTTCGGCGCGGCGAATGCCGGAATCGGGCTGAATGATAAATGGGAACATGTGCCAGCCGGTTTCGATGCCCTCAGTGAGTTGGGGGAGTACGAACAAGTGCGGGTACTTCGCAAGGTGCGAACTCGTGATTGCAAAGCTGCGCTGACGACGTGCGAGGTTTTCCTCCAACTTGTCGAGCTGCACAAGACCAAACGCTGCGGAGAGTTCTGAAGGTTCGAAGTTCCAGCCGTTCTCGTCGAAGATAAAAATATTGTCGTATTCGAGGCCGTCGTCGAGTTCGCTGAAGAAACGATCAACCTTGCCTTTGAGGGATCCAAAGAGTTGAAGTTCTGAACGACGACCCCATCGACGGAACAGCAATGCACGGTCTGCGAGTGCATCGTCGTCGAAACACACCATGCCGCCAGTTCCGGCTGCAGTGATGATGTGTGAAAGGGCAAAGCTCGTGAGAGAAATATCGGCGCGAGTTCCTGTTGACGTTCCCCGTAATGTTTGGCCAAGCGCGTCGCAGGAATCTTCGATTACCAAAAGGTTGTGACGATCGGCGATTTCACGAATGACATCCCAGTCGGGACAGTTGCCGATGAGGTTGGGGGCAAGGATGGCGCGGGTCTTGGGCGACACCATCTCCTCGATGCGGTTGACGTCAATCTGAAAGGTGTCGGGCGTGACATCAACGAAGACTGGAACGGCACCCTTGCGGATAACGGGCGCAACGTCGGTTGAGAAGGTGACCGAACTCGTGATGATTTCGTCGCCGAGTTGGAGGTCGATCGCCTCGTATGCGAGATAGAGCGCTGAACTTCCTGAGTTGCACATCACGCCGCGCTTCTTCGCAAAGAGGTCAGCCACGCGACGCTCCATTGCTTTGACGTTCTTGCCGATGCGCATTGCGGTTGGACCGCCCCGAAGTACTTCGACGACTGCGTCGATTTCGCGATCGTCATGGACGGAACCGGCGTAGTCGATTCGACGGTCACTGTTGATGCGGCTCATGGTTGCTCCTGAGTGGTGAATGAATCGGTTCGGATAGGTGTTGATCGAAGATCGGTGACGAGACGATCGATAAGGCGAACGAGTTCGGTGCAGTCGTGCTCGCTCCAGTTGTCGAGCACATCCGTCATTTGCTCGACGCGTAGCGCCACGATGCGATCGTGAGTGCGACGACCTTTTGCGGTGAGGCGCGCGACGGCAAGTCGAGCGTCGTCGGGGTCGGTGCCGCGCTCAACGAGTTCGGCATCTTCCAGAACCCGTACTTGGCGGTTCGCAGCAGCCGGGTCCATGGAGCAGCGGCGAGCGAGTTGCCCCATGGGCAGTTCGCCGGTATCGGCCAGCGTGCGGAGGATGGCATAGCCAGCGCGAGTGACCTCAACGCCGATCGCCGCCGTTTGCCGGTGATGAATTGCCCGATTCACCGTGAGTCGGAAGAGTCGTTCAAGAGAGCGTTCGGTTTCGGCAACCGACTCCGCAGCGGGCATCGCCGAACCGTAGGGAAGGTCATGGACTATGTCAAGGTTCTCGTGAAGTGCCCAACCTCGGCAAGACTCATTGAATGGCAACCGAGGTTCAATCATCTGAAGGCATGCCCGCAAAGGCCGGCATCATCCTGGCCACATTGATTGGGGTCGCGACTGTCGCCAACCTCAACCTGGCCGTGGCGAATGTGGCACTGCCGGACATCGGCCGTCACTTCGACGCGTCACAGACTGCGATCAACGCTGTTGCCGTCGGTTTTTCCCTTGGTCTTGCGGCCACCGTGTTGTGGCTTGGGGCGTTGGGCGATCGCTATGGACGCAAGACGATGTTGCTGCTTGGCATGGGCTTATCGGTGCCGGCATGTTTGATCTCTGGATTCGCTCCAAACGTTGGTGTGCTCATCTTCGGCCGAGTCCTTGGCGGAGTGGCCGCCGGTATGGCATTCCCAACGACCCTGGCGCTCATCACCGCGTTGTGGGCGGGAAGGCACCGCACAAAAGCCATTGCCTTGTGGTCCGGCATCGGTGGAGCCATGTCAGCGCTTGGGCCCCTTGTCGCCGGAGCGCTTCTTCTTCATTTTTGGTGGGGATCGGTCTTTCTCATCACCGTGCCCCTCGCTGTGGCCGGATTTCTTGCTGCGTGGGCGTTTGTCCCGGCTCACATCAATGAGGACGACTCGCCGGTCGACAACCTGGGCGGCATCCTCTCGGTGGTCATGGTGGCCGCTGCTGTTATCGCGATCACGCTCGCACCTGAGCCTGGTGCAGGAACGACTGCGATCATCATCGGACTTGTTGCTGTCGCCGCAGTTGGCGCGTTCGTACTGCGTCAGCGCCGGGCTGCATTCCCTCTCTATGACTTGAAGCTCGCAGGGCGTCGCACATTCTGGGTAGCGGCGGTGGCCGGAATCTTGGTCTTCGGCGCGCTCGTTGGCGCAATGTTCATTGGACAGCAGTACTTGCAGAACGTTCTCGGCTACTCCACGTGGACGGCCGGGCTCTCAATCATTCCCACAGCAGTCTTCATGGTTGTGTCTGCGCCAATTTCCGCGCGAATCATCGAGCGCCGCGGATCACGCGACGCCCTTCTCGTGGGATTCGTCGCAGTCGGCCTCGGTTTCCTGGTGATGCTTCTACTTTGGAAACAAGACACCTCTTTTATGTTTGTGGCACTGGCCTATTCACTCTTGGGTATTGGTGTTGGCATCGCCGGACCACCGGCCTCGCAATCACTTACCGAGTCGGTGCCAGTTCCCCGAGCGGGCATGGCGTCAGCAACTGCCGACCTTCAACGCGATCTTGGTGGCGCGATTCTTCAAGCGATCCTCGGAGCGGTTCTCACTGCGGGATACGCGAAATCATTTACCAAACAAATCGCAGATGCACCGACTTCCGTTACCGATTCGGTTACTTCGCAGCTCACAAAGTCGTTCTCAAGCGCTGAAAACATTGCGATGCAATATCCGCAGTACGCCGATCAAATCGTTACTGCGGCCAAGCAATCATTCGTCGATGGCCAACAGGTTTCTTTTGCGGTGGGAATCGTTTCAATGCTGATCGGGCTCGCCGTCGTTTGGTTTGGCTTCCCAACGAAAAACGCCGAGACCGAACTCGTCGCTGGCTATCGGCGCAGCGACGAGACAGTCTCGGCGTAATCGTGATTCAAGTGCTCTAGGCGGTAGCGAGCGGTGCCGGGTTACGGCGAGCACCGGCGGTGAAGGTCACCGGCATGTGCTTGATGCCACCAATGAAGTTCGAACGAAGGATGTCGACATCGCCAGCAAGGCGCATATCGGGAATCCGCTCAAGGATCTCCTTGAAGATCAACTTCAGTTCCATGCGAGCAAGGTTTGCGCCGAGGCAGAAGTGCTGGCCGCCGCCGCCAAACGCGATGTGCTCGTTGGGGAAACGATCGATGTTGAACTGATACGGATCATCGAAGACTTCTTCGTCACGGTCGGCAGAGATGTGCCACATAACGACCTTGTCGCCCTTCTTGATTTCCTTGTCGCCAATGACCGTGTCATCCATGGCGGTGCGGCGGAAGTGGTACACCGGCGTCGCCCAACGAAGGATTTCTTCGATCGCGTTGTCGATCTTTCCGTCCATGTTGTTCGCAAGAGCTGCGTACTGGTCCGGGTTCTGCATAAGTGCCCACATGCCCCACGAAGTTGTGTTGCGGGTGGTCTCGTTGCCGGCCACGGTCAGCAGCATCATGAACATGTCGAACTCAAGTTCAGAAAGGCGATCGCCTTCGATCTCGGAGTTGATGAGCTTGGTGACGATGTCGTCGCGAGGGTCGGTTGCACGCTGCTTGCCAAGTTCGTTCACGTACATGAACAACTCGCCCGAAGCGGCGGCACCGTCTTCATTCGCGTATTCAGGATCGTCGAGGCCGATCATGCGGTTCGACCAATCGAACAGCATCATGCGGTCTTCCTGCGGAACGCCCATGATTTCGGCGATTGCCTGAAGGGGAAGCTCTGACGCAAGGTCAACAACGAAGTCGCACGAACCGCGCTCGATGATGTTGTCAACGATGAGAATCGCACGGTGCTGGAGGTACTTCTCGAGGAGGCCGATCATGCGGGGCGTAAAGCCCTTGTTGACGAGAAGGCGATAGCGCGTGTGCTTGGGCGGATCGGTGTAAAGCATCATGAGGCCGCGAGGGTCCATGCCCTGTGCCTCGCCTGGGAATTCCTCGGGAGTGAGAATCGAGATACCGCCGGCCTCGGACGAGAACAGGCCGGTGTCGCGGTTCACGGTCACGAGGTCCTTGTGCTTGACGACGTTCCAGAACCCCTTGGCGCCTGGATACTCGTGCCAACTCACCGGATCTTCAGCGCGAAGTCGGTCGAACATTTCGTAGTGCTCGAGTCGCTGGAAGCGGTCGAGGTCGAGGAGGTCGATTCCCTCGAGTGTCATGCGGATCCCCTTGATAGGTGCTGAGACAGTGAAAGACGTGTCGCTGGTCACGGAACACTAACGGAGACGGACAGCCGGTCCACCTTTTGGCGGGGAGTCTCGCCCTAGGAGGCCTCATTCATGGGATCGGCAGTCTCGCCGGATCCGGCCGCCACGAGTGGGGAAGAGGCCAACACCGCAATTCCGGCCACAACCAGTCCGATTCCGGCGAGGGAGCCGAGGAGGTCGCCGAGGGTGTGGTGGAACCGCTCGTCGAACACCACGATTCCGACCGCTCCAGCAACGAGGGGATTGCCGCCCACGAATGGGGCCAGGGCAGCGGCAAGGCTTCCTTGACGGAACGCCACCTGCTGGAAGAGGAGGGCGCCGAGTTCGCAGAGGCCAAGAAACGCGATGGCAGGAAGGAATGTCAGAAATCGGTTGTGGTTCGCAAGGTTGGTGTCGATCACTTTGAGCATGACCGCTGCCGAACCAAGCGATACCGCCGCAGATGTTCCAAAGAGTGCAGCGCGCACATTCGGTGTGGTTGAACGAACTGCCAAGCCGACGAGGAGCGTCATTACGGCGACGAAGACGCACACGCCAATGACGGCTGTGCGAGTAGGGATTGTGTAAATGCCATCTTGGGGGTCGGCGAAGAGAAGGAACGTCACAAGGCCGAGGATCGTTGCTACGGCGCCCGACCAATCCCGCAGCGACACTCGCGAATCGCTGACGATGATGCCGAGGGCCAGGGCGAACAGAAGTGAGGTGACCATGATCGACTCGACTTCGACGAGTGAGCCGTGGCTGAGAGCGACTGTATGGAAAGCGCCGGAGACTCCAGCGAGGGCCGCTCCCAACAGCCAGATGGGTTTGCGAAGGAGAATCAGCAAGAGACGAGCTGCATTGGAGGGCGCTGGGTCAACTGATCGAGCACCGCGGCTTTGAAAGACCGCAGCTCCTGCTCCGGCAATCGCGGCAAGAAGCGCGAACAAAAGCGCGATCGCGGACATCAACGCAGCGTAGGTCCGTCAGCAAATGAGCAGGCGAACGTCAACCGGTTTTACGTGTCGTCCAATCAATTATCGGTCGACTGGGAGTCAGCGCTGCTGGACGGTGGCGGTAGCGGTCGCGCGAACAAGTTCGTCATCGGGAGCGCCGGGAAGAGCGCGCGCAAAAAGGTGGGGCACCCTCCTTTCGAGAGCAACTGTGACGGAACCGTCGGAATTGATCGTGACGTCGGGTCCCGTTGCGAGGTTGTCAAGCACGCCCTTCGTCGCAAGGACATCAACGGCAACGAGCCACGCTCTCGAAGGATCGAGTTGGTAGCCGCGTCCCGAGCGAAGTGCGGCTTCGTCGAGGCCTGCGGTCGCGGCGTCGTTGGCTGCGTCGGTGGCAGCAGCGAGGAGGTCTTGTTGCCCGGCGCGAACGGCGGTGAGGTCGATGGTGATGGCACCAAGTACGAACATTATGAGTACTGCGACGGGCATCAGCATGAGCACCGTTCCGACGTCACCTTGGAACCGATGTCGCGTAAAAGTCAGCATTGAGCATCTCCTGGTAATCCGCTTCGAAACGGATCGATGACTTCGCTCTCTGAAGCCACGGCATCGAACCCATGGCCAAACCCGCCGATGATCGGAACTCGAAGGGCATGAACGGGATGGCGAACGGTGACTGTGACCCGGCTGCATCGCGCCCAGCCGCGCTCACCTGAATAAGAAATAGAAATCGATGTCGTGCCAGCGTTTCGTCCCTGTCCTTGGAAGGCCTGCTGGGCTGCAGACTCCGCTCGCAGCTGGGCAGTTGCTTCGTCGGGAGATTCAACGAATGCACGGACTGCTTCGCGTGCGGCGCTCGTTGTGGACAAATCGGCATCGACGGCGCCCCAAACATTGGCGATCACCAGCATTGCGATGACGAACGTGAGGATCCCGAACGGGATGACCTCGATCCCGCCGACCTGTCCGTGGTCTCCGTGAACTCGTCGGTGCGTCATTGCAGTTGCTCGACGCGAACGCGGACTGTTTGTTCGATTCGCGGCGCGCCGCTTCCTCTCAAACTGTCCCAAAGGAAACTGGGGGGACGGGCGCGAACCGTCAGAGCGACGGTGTCCCATGTGCTTGTCGACCAATCGAGTTCGATCCGACGTCCAAACGAACCAAGTTGGGATCGAATGGTTGATTCGGCGCGGGATCGTGCCTCTTCAGGGATTGGCGAAACATCGTGCGGGGTTCTCGCTCCTGCGACCAGACGAGCTCCTTCGTAGGCGGCGCTTGTTGTTGCTGATCGTGCATAGAGGGCAATCAGTGTTTGTGTTGCGAAAAGCAGGAGGGCCAGAAAAACGAGCAGCCCCGCAATTGTGGAGATGAGGCCGGCCCCGATGTCAGAGCCCGCCCGGCGTGCGTGACGCACGTGATGTCGGTTCACTCGGATCCGATCTGTGTGATCTTGTCGTTGGTCGTCGCTTCAGTGGTCTTCCACATTTGTTGAAATCCGATCCACATCGCCGCGCCGAGGAACGCCATGATGAGGACGGCGATTGCGGCCGAAATAACTCCCTCGCCGTGATCGCCCCTCAGTCGCCGACGCTTTGCTGATGGGGTCGCAACATTGCGAGTTTCGATTGTCTGCTCAAGTTTCTGCTGCATAACTGCTCCTTGATGTGTAAGTGGCGATTGTGGGTTGCGGTGCCCTTTTCAGGAGGTGCTGAAAAGTCGAAGCGCTTCAGTGAACGGAACTGCGAGAAAGAGAAGACCTGGCACCAATGTCGCGACGGTGACGGGAATCCAAACCTGCTGTCCTCGTTTCTCGATTGTTTCGACGAGTTCTCGGTGAACCTCGGCACGCACGGATCGCGCCTCTTGAGTGATGAGGTGGCCGAGGTCGCCGGCATCGCGATTCAACGCGAGAACGCCAACGAGTCGACCCACAGCCGGCACGTCGGCAGTAGTCGCCCATTCGCGAAGCGCTGTGTTTTCATCGATTCCGTGTTGGATCCGCGCCACGACTCTCTGTAGATCCCGCGCCACTGCTCCGTTGGAACGTCGCGAGAGTCGTTGAAGGGCGGAGCCGAGTGAGTAACCGGCAGAGAGGAGCATTCCGAGTTGTTCGCTAACGATCGGGAGCTCAAGAACAAGCGATCTTTTCCAATCGGTTGATCGTCGAGAGAGTTGCGATTCAATAATGAGGAATGCGAGGGCTGGCGCTCCTGCGAGAAATAAGAGAAGCACTGGCGCAGCTGGTTCAATCGCCACTCCGACGAGGACCGCAGCGCTAGCAGCAGCAATTGACCAACCGAGTTGTCGCAGACGAAATGAGGTTGGGTCGAATGGGCTGTGGATCCGTTCGAGCCGAGTTGCAAGGTCTTCGTGTACGCCAGAGATCTTTGCGATAGCGGCCCCGGAGTCTCGAGCCAGGGGGCCGAGTACACGAAGGAGCGAGTTGCTTTCGTCGGAATCAGAAGCGAGAGAGAGGCCAAAGATGTAAGGCCGTATCCGATCGATAACGGGCCGCCGTCGGAACCAACGCATTTGCCCGAGGAGCAATGTGAGACCGAGCCAAGCAAGCAGTAGGACAACGGCGAGTGGTTGTCTCATCGTTCAAACACCCGATCTTCGGTTGGTAGGCGAAGCATGCGTCCAGCCCATCGCCAACACGCAGCCATCATGACGAGTGCGCTGAGAACAGCGAGTTGGCCGATTGGCGTCGTGTATGCGCTCCGGCCATTGCCAACGGCCAACCCGGCCGCGGCCATCCCGAGGGGAACGAGTAACACGAATCGCCGAGCAAATCGAACTCCGGACTGTCGTGCTCGAACGTCTTTGCGATAAGCGACATCGTCGCGTCGGTCTTGCGCAAGGTCTGCAAGACGACGATCGATTCCGGTTCCGCCAAGTTCGTGCGCTATGAGCAGCGTTTCGCATGTCGCATCGCATGTTGGATCGGCGAGTTGTTGGCGCAGAACGCGAAGTGTCTTCTCGAAGTCAGTTGTCAGCATCCATTCGCGTTGTGCCGCGTTGAATGCGGGTCGCATGGCTTCGGGGCCCGCTGCACCGACTTCGAATAATGCCTGCGGAAGTGAACGCCCCACCGATGAGGTGAGGAGTCGAAGTTCCTCGATCATTCGTGGCCATGCGTCTTGTGCAATGGCGATCCGATTTCGACGGCGTTGTCGATATGCGGCGATTGGAAACGATGCGCCGAAAATGCCGCCAGCGATTGCGGGAAGGGCTGAACCGAAGAGTGCAAGCGCGAGCAGTGCTCCGAGGAGGAACATCGAACTGATCGCAAGCAGAAATTCGTTCAGTGCAACAGAACCAAGTCCGGCTTGTGTCATCCATTCCGCACTTGAGCGTCGGGTCCGCTTCGGTCCCGATCTTGTGGGTGCTGGGGCAACTCCGGACCAATCAAGAATGCGGGCGGTGTAGAGGAGGTGGACTCCGTAGCCGACCATGACGGCAAGAAGAAGAGCGATCACTGCAGAACCGCTCCGATCTCGCTTCCGGCTGCGGAAAAAAGATGCGCAAGGCGTTGTGGCAAAAGGCCGGTCCACTCCAAAGGGTCGGAGGGGGATCGGCGAGTGAAGAGGTCAGTGACGGTGAATGCCCCGCTTGATACATCGACGAGTTGTTCCTCGACGGCGATGATTTCGCTCACCTGGGGTCCGCTCGGTGTTCGTTGGCTAAACACCACGAGGTCGACTGCATCGGAAACGAGTGTCGTAAGCGCTCCATGTGGGAGTGATCCCGCATCAGAAAGCTCGGCGAGAAACTTCAAACGCGAAAGAGCGCCGCGGGCGTTTGCGGAGTGGATTGTCGTGAAGCCTTTGATGCCAGAGGAAAGGGTGAGCAACAGGGGGAGTGCCTCTCGGTCTCTGACTTCGCCAACAACGGCGACGTCGGGCGCCATTCGGAGAAAACCGGCGACGAGGCGGCGGAGGTCGACTGCAGGTCGATCAGCGCGGGCGGCACGCGTTTGCATGCTGGCCACATTTGGAAGCGGAGCATCGACTTCGAAGACTTCCTCGGCGATGACGACTCGTTTGGAAGGGTCGAGCTCGCCCAAGCAGCAGGACAGAAGGGTGGTCTTGCCCGAGCCTGGTGCTCCGGCGAAGAGCGTGGTTGTTCCGCATCGAATGGCCGCAGCGAGGAATGTTGCTGCGCTGTGACTCAGCGTGTCGGTCGAAACGAGTTGGTCGAGGCGAGTGAAGGGCACACCTGTGAACCGTCGAATGTTGACCATGAGGTGCCCGCCGCGAGCGAGATCTCCGTGGACAATGTGAAGTCGTGATCCATCATCGAGTTGTGCGTCTTGGAGTCCCTCTGTTGAGTCAAGTTTGCGGTGGCTCGTTGAAGAGTCGTCGAGAAGTTTGGTGAGAGTGCGGATGACATGTTCGTCATCGTGGAACGTCTCGTGGTGGTAACCACTCGTGCCTCGATGACGCTTGACGAAAATTTCGGTCGGCGAGTTGATTTCGATTTCCCAAACATCGGGATCAGTGAGCAAGTCGGTAAGTGGTCCGTATTGCACGAGGTTTCGCCAAGCGCGCGACGCAAGAAGATCGGGATTTGTGATGTTGATGGATCTGCGTCCATGGCGAACGTCGTCGTCCCAGCGTCGGAGCTCATCGTCAATGAGGATTCGTAGGCGCTCGTGGCCGTCTGCGGTCGCGAGATCAATGGCGTCGTCTTTGGCGCGCGCTTGCACCGAGAGTTCGACATCGAGGAGTGGTGCGATGGTCATGCGGTCCTCCCAAGGTGTCCGGGGATAACGGCGATCGGGGCTGATTGGAAGACCGAACGAGAGTCTGTTGGTCCAAGTTGTTGAACGAGCACTGAAACAGCCGAAGTGATCGAGCCCAGCGCTGACCGGGGCGGTGGCGTTCCGTCGTGGAAGAACGGTTCGAGGTCTCGGCGAATCGGAATCATGACTGGGGTTGGGATCGAACACGTAGGGGTCGCTTCACGGAAGAGATGCTGAACGGTTCGACTCAGCTCTGAACGCTGGCGTGTTGAACGAGGTGCTCCGAGAACGACGAGGAGTACGCGTTCGGTGTCGACGCCGAGGTCGACGAGGTCGCGCAACGTTTGAAGTGATCGGCTGAGACCGCTGATGCCAGCACGCGAGGTCAGGACAATGAGGTCGGCGTTTGTCGCGAGTTCGCGTGCGAGCAAATTTCGATCTTCAATATCGATTGAACCGGTTTCGGCTTCGCCCTCGAAGTCTGAGTCGATGTCGGCGACAACGATGTCGTACGAACGATGTATCGAGGCCAATGCGGCCAACGTCGTTCGACGCCTCAGGGTTGACCAATCGCGGTGTCGGCGGAGGCCGGGGAGTACGTCGTACCCATGTTGCGGGCTGTACCAAAATTGATTCCGGACATCGTCGCTCGATGGGTTGGTCGTGCGATGAAGATCGACGAGTTCCTGGAGGCCAGGCACAACGTCGCCGAGATCGTGCAGGAGTGCTTGATCCGCGTTGAGGCTCGCGTCGATGAGGGCGACGTGACGTTGGGTTGAACCTTGAGCCTTAGACGCAGGTGAGGCCATGTGCGATGCAATAGCCATGGCTGTGGTGGAAGTCCCCGAACCGCCTGCACCGAGTACAGCGATGAGACAGCCTTCGTTTGGATCGTCGACCGCTACTTGGGGAGATGTCGACGAAGTTCGTCGATCGATACCGATCGCGTAGTCCCGAAGCGCTGCGAGAAGCGTTTCGGGAGTAACTGGCTGCATGAGTGTGCAAGCGGCTCCGAGATTTTCCCAGTCGCGATGTGCCGTTGCGTCAGCAACGACGATTGGGGCGCATCGTGCATCGCGAGCAGTTTCGATGATGTCTCGATCGACTCCTACGCAATCCTCACCGAGGAGCAGAGCGGAATAGCGATGATCAGAAAGGAGTCGGGAGCGAGCTTCGTCGACCGAAACGCATCGGATGAATTCGATAGGAAGCATCGAGGAATTGGCCCAGCGGCCAACGTCGCCCAACCACGAGGTGCGGGGCCGAGCGACGCCGAGCACAACAAAGTGTTCGTCGTTCATGATCGACCTGCCACTGAGCGAGCGAGGGGTCCGGTCGTCGACGACCGGGTACCGGTGGTGTCGCCGGCAAGAGTCGATCTCACAATTGTTAGTGAGGCGACTTGCGCAGCATGAGCTGCGTCGAGCAGTTGGTCGGCCGAGACGAGACCCAGAGTGATGATCAGTTTCCCCGACGCGCCGAGACTGCCTGACTTCGCATCGGTAACGCGGATGACGTTTGCGTCACGTGCGAGAACGGTGGTTGTTGCATCGGTGCCGGAACCGTAGGTCGCAAGCACATCGACTCGTTCTCCGGATCGGAGATCGCCGTTGAGCGCGCGATCGCGGTCGACGGGAAAAGAGAATTCGCGAGTCGCTTCGATCGGTCCACCGGTCAGAACAGCACTCCGTTGGACAAGTTCACCTTCGCCGATTGGCGCCAAGGCCACAGATCCCGCCAACACATCAATTGAGGAATAGCCACGGAGTGAGTCGGCGGTGTGTTTGTCGACAGTCGTTGTAGTGAGTGTTGAGATGTCGAGTCGTTCGCCGGCAGCGATCGTCCGACGGGAGATCACGATTGACTGCTGCGGAGTGCCGCCGGCTCCCGTCACAGTAAGGAATGCTGCGAGAGCCGCAGTGCTGACGAGGAGGCCCCCGACGATTGTCCGACTGTTTGGCTTTCTCGGAATGCGAATACTGGTTCGGCGTGTCGTCGAGCCACGATCCTTTCGCTGTACTTCGGGGGATGTCGTGTGGGAACGCCGCATCTCGTTTGCTCTCCGGTCGTGTCACTTGTTGTGGGGGCGGCACGGTACGGAGGACGACGTTCTGTGGGAAGGGGTCGCTCGGCCCATTTCTTCGGCCAACTACTTCCCGTACCTTCGTGAACCTGATGAACAAGTCGATCGAATGGATGAGTACAGCCGATGCTGCCGACTATCTCGGTGTTCAGTCACGCACCCTTTATCGATTCATCGACGAGGGTCGCCTTCCTGCATATCGGCTTGGTCGTGTGATTCGTCTGAAGCGAGAAGATGTCGAGGTCTTTGTTCAGTCGTGTCGGATTGAACCGGGCACGCTGATCGACACTTCATCGATTGCATCGACGACCGCATAAAAAACGCCGCTATCGGGCGTCTGCAGAATGAGCAAACACCGGCTCATATTGCGAACTTGTCCCGTCACGAGCGCGCCGCCGATGGTCAGAGTTATTTCGTCATTGATGTCAATGTGCGACGCGAGAAGAGTCGGCCAAGACGTCGACATCGCAGGAATGCCGTCGCCATCCAGGCGAAGGGGAGTGGTGCTCCGGACCGAAGCGATTGCCGATGTTCGGAGAATCGTTTCTGAAGAGTGACTTTGTGCGATCACAACGCCTCCGGGGCCAGCGGTTGCGATGGTGCCGCGTCGATCGATTCCGGCCGTTGTCCGAAGGGTCACGAATGCTCTGCATTCGGCGAGGTTCGTTAAGAGGCCGAGCAGGGTGGCATCTTCGGCTCGGTGTCGATGGAGAGCCCCAAACCCTGCTCGAGAGCGAGCGGAATCGGAGGCCCTTTCTGCATCGAGGAACTGGCGAAGGGCGGGATCGGTGATTGCGTCCATCGGTCGATGATCGGGGATCGGCCTCCATGGGGGATGAGCCGTCCGGCCCTTCTAGGATTATGAGCCAGATGCCCAGCACAACAGTGAACGTCCATGTCCCCGGCAACCACCTCATG
>CALBSE010000053.1 GCA_937927725.1 uncultured Actinomycetes bacterium | reverse complement strand
TAAAGCGGTACGCGAGCTGGGTTTAGAACGTCGTGAGACAGTTCGGTCCCTATCCTCTGCAGCCGGAGGAGATTTGAGGAAGGCTATCCCTAGTACGAGAGGACCGGGATGGACGTAGCTCTCGTGTGCCAGTTGTCCTGCCAAGGGCATGGCTGGTTAGCGACCTACGGAAGGGATAACCGCTGAAAGCATCTAAGTGGGAAACCCGTTCCAAGATTAGATCTCCCACAGAGTCAATCTGGTAAGGCCCGTGGAAGACCACCACGTTGATAGGCCGGAGGTGTAAGTGCGGTAACGCATTCAGCCGACCGGTACTAATCGGCCGAGGGCTTGGATCGACACAGATGTTCGTGCTCGCTATGGAGTTCTAAAGGGGCCGCGACAGGTCCGACTTCGGTCGGTGCTGGCGCACCCTTTTGACAATGATTTCGGTGGCTATGGCGGTGGGGTCACACCCGTTCCCATTCCGAACACGGAAGTTAAGCCCACCAGCGCCGATGGTACTTGGGAGTAGACTCCCTGGGAGAGTAGGACGCCGCCGGATTTCTTAGAAAGAAAAGGACCCCCACAAGGGGTCCTTTTCTCGTTTTGCGCCTTAGCGAATTCGACTAAAGGGAGTGTCTGGATTTTCGTGGACTCTCTGGGTCGTCTGCCCGCGCCATCGAGCTCGTTTTCAGAGATGGGGCCGCGGACCGGTAGGTTGGATCTATGGCCAGTCCTTCTTCTTCCAGTTCGTCGCGCTCGGGTAAGTCCAACGGCCCCCGAGGCGGCGGTCGACCATCAGGGAAGTCGGGCCCGGCAAAGGGCGGATCAAAGGGCGGATCCAAAGGATCGGGCTCAGGTTCTGCCGGGCGCGGTTCGGCTCGGCCATCGAGTCGATCAGGCTCGGAGAGCTCAGGTCGCCCAAGTTCCGGAGGAACGTCATCACGTTCGAGTTCGAGCCCGCGATCGGGTTCTTCGGGCCGGACCGGGGCAGGCCGCCCGAGCCGTCCTTCGGGAAGTTCCGATCGACCACGTTCGGGGAATGCGCCGAGCCCCCGTGCTCGCAGCGGTGGCGATGACCGTGCCACCCGACGGTCAACCACCGAAGACGGCTGGGCTGACGGCCCGGCTCTTGAAACTCCGCGCACTTGGGGTGGCGTCGCTCGCCGCGGTGCCGGTGCAGCGACAGGCCGCAGAGTCGTCGGCGCCTCTCGGGCCTGGCGTGATGCAGTTGAAGCGGCAACGCCTCAGCGTCGACCAGATTCGGCTCGTCGGGCGGCCCCGGGAACCATTCCCGACGAGGCCACCGATTCGGAACGCCGCGCCGCAAACGACGCCCGTTCCTCCGAGAATGCAGCCATTATCACCGAGGTGCGCGATGAAGCCACCGCTGCGGTTTCGCGCGGAGGCTCCCGTCGTCGTGATCCGGCTCCGATCGATTTGGCTGGCGAGGTCCGCGAGCAACTCAGTCGCGCGGTTGGTACTGCCCGTACCGAGCGCGTTGAAAGGCGTTTGGCGGAAGCCGCTGAGCACTTCGAGGCCGAACGGTTCGCCGATGCGGCTCGTATCTTGAAGAAACTCGTTGACGAGGCCCCGACAGTGGCTGCCGTGCATGAGTTGTACGGACTCACCTTGTACCGCCAAGAGAAGTGGAAGCCCGCAGCTCGCGAACTTGAAGCGTTTCGTCTACTGAGTAACTCAACTGATCAGCATCCAGTTCTTGCCGATTGCTATCGCGGAATGCGCCAGTGGGCACAGGTTGGAGAGCTTTGGGACGAATTGAGAGCCGCATCGCCGAGTGCAGAGCTCGTGACGGAGGGTCGCATCGTGATGGCTGGTTCGCTCGCCGATCGAAACGATCTCTCGGGTGCGATCGCGCTTCTCGAACAGAGTTTCACCTTCCCGAAGCGTCCGATGCCTCACCATCTGCGTCGTGCCTATGTTTTGGCGGACCTCTATGAACGGTCAGGAGATCTTCCAAAAGCCCGCACGATGTTTGGGCGCATTGAAAATGTCGATCCGGATTTCGCCGATGTACGCCGCCGGGTTCGCGCTCTTCGCTGACCTGTCTCACCCCAGTTCTAGGTTGGGGCCCACTTCCTCCAGTGACCGTCGGTCGGCATTACGTCGGCCGCATTTCTGGGAGGCCTCATGGCCACAAGGACACATCAAAGCGCAACACCGTCACGTCAGGCTCGAACCTCGGCAGCACACGATTCCACACGCGATCGCGCGGACTTGGTTCCGGCGGGCTCCAACCTCGTCGTTCTTCGTGGTCTGATCCGCCGAGACCCCGAGTATCGAGTTCTGCCCTCTGGCGAGGAACTCTTGGCTCTCGACCTCACCGTGCGTGACGGCGAATTGCCGGCCGAGTCTGTGCCGGTGGTGTGGCATAACCCGGCGGCGGCTGCGGCCAAACTTGTCGCGGGCGACGATGTGGTCGTCGTTGGTCGGGTGAAGCGTCGATTCTTCCGAGCCGGGGGTTCCACCGCGAGTCGCACGGAGGTGCACGCCGACAAAGTCCTGAGTGCTCGATCAGGGATCCGAATTCGATCCTTGCTCGAAGCTCGCTTCGAGGAACTCAACCTCTGAGGCAGTTGTCACGAGGCGACCGAGGCGACCATTCCGAGCGTCTGGCTGGCCTAGGCTCGCCCCCGAACAACGGATCGATGTGTCTGCGCACATCAAACAGATCTGGTGGCCGAGGGCGCATCAGATGATCGAGGAGAGGTATGACCGACATCAAAGGACTACTCGGCGACGAAGCCGAAGAGTTGCTCACCTTTACGTGTAAGGGCATCACTGCAGATCAACTGACGCAACCTGGCGGTGACATCATTGAGCGCGTCTACCTGCAGTCAGATCGTTCGCCACAGGTTCTGCGCAACCTTCAATCAATGTTCGGTCACGGGCGTCTCGCCGATACCGGTTACGTCTCCATCCTTCCTGTCGATCAGGGCATTGAACATTCAGGTGCTGCATCGTTTGCTCCGAATCCGATGTATTTCGATCCGGAGAACATCGTCAAGCTTGCGATTGAAGGTGGTTGTAACGCCGTCGCCACGACCTATGGCGTTCTGGGCACGATGTCGCGCAAGTACGCACATCGGATTCCGTTCATTGTGAAGATCAATCACAACGAACTCATGACCTACCCCAATGAGTTCGATCAGATCATGTTCGGAACCGTTGAAGAAGCCTACGAACTCGGTGCGGCCGGGGTTGGCGCAACGATTTATTTCGGCTCACCCGAATCGCATCATCAGATCATCGAAGTTGCCGAGGCATTCCATCGTGCGCATGAACTCGGGATGTTCACGGTGCTCTGGTGCTACCTGCGCAACAACGCGTTCAAAGTCGATGGCGTCGATTATCACGATGCCGCCGATCTCACCGCGCAGGCTAATCACCTTGGTGTCACGATCGAAGCCGACATCATCAAGCAGAAGCTTCCGACCAAGAATGGCGGCTACAACGCCCTCGAGGGATACGGCAAGACCTCCAAGCTTGTCTACGGTGACCTCGTTACCGATCACCCGATCGATTACACCCGCTGGCAGGTTGCAAACTGCTACATGGGTCGCATCGGCCTCATCAACTCTGGTGGCGAGTCAAAGGGTTCCTCCGATCTCGCCGATGCGGTGCGTACTGCCGTCATCAACAAGCGGGGTGGCGGCACTGGCCTCATCTCTGGTCGCAAGGCGTTCCAACGTCCGATGGCCGAAGGTGTAGCGCTCCTTAACGCCATCCAAGACGTTTACTTGGATGAATCAATCACCATTGCGTGAGTAGTTCTGACAGGTGATGAAGTGAAACGGGCCGGCCTTCGGGTCGGCCCGTTTGCGTTGTTGTCTGATCCTTGCCCTCCGTGGGCGATGACGGAACGACTACTCGATGGACCGAAACACCACTCCCGTGCGTGGCTTGGGCGCAAAGAACGTTGATTTCGGAGGCATCTTCTCTCCGCCCTCGGCTATTTCGATGATTTGATCGATCGTGACGGGACGCAAGAGCACGCCCGCTTGAGCAACCCCTGATTCAACGGCAGATCGAATGTGGTCGACGCCGTGTTGGTAGACCAACGCGTGATCGGGCAGCGACGCGAGAGCAAGGTCGAGACGGCTGGAATCGAGATCGCGGGTTGCGGCGATGGTTTCGGCCCGAGGGCGAAGCAACCAGGCGCCCTCGGGAACGACCAGGACGAGCCCACCAAGTTCCTGCAGCCGGCGGACAGTCGGAGTATCGGTAAAGACAAAGGCCTCACTGTCAAAGTAGGGAGCGAAGGCGTCGAGGAGATCGAAACCTTCGGGCAGTCCAGAAAGCAGGCGATGGATTGGCCCGACATCGAGTTCGTCTTCCACGAGTTCAACGACGAAGGTCATGACCGACTCGGCCGCCCCGCCGCCGCCGTCCGATGCGCGGCGCTCGTCGCGATAGGCGAGAGACGTTTCATAGCGATGATGGCCATCGGCGATCACAATTGGAGCCGAACCGATCGCGGTTCGGATTGCGTCGATGCGGTCGGCCTCGGTGATTCTCCACACCGAATGGGCGACGCCGTCGGCCTCGAATCGGCACAACGGAACCTCGTTGGTGTCGAGAAGCGCAGTCAGACCTCGGGCGGGAGAGAGGCCCCACACCGCCGAAAGGTTTGACCGTGTGGAGCGAAGAAGGTCGAGCCGATCGCTCTTGGCCTTCGGTGTGGTGAATTCGTGGGGGAGAATGTCGCCTTCGCCCGGTCGGGTCAGCTCCATTGCTCCAATAACGCCCGTTGTATGACGCACGATGCCGTTCTCATCGGGGGCATCCATTCGGTACACCGTGAATGAGGGTTGGTCATCGTCGACGAGGACACCCTCGGAACGCCACTGCGTGAACTGGCGAGCCGCATCGCCGTAGGGATCCTCGCCGTCAACCGGGAGATCGATGCGAACCACGTTTGCAGAAGCATTGCCAACAAGCCTCGCTCTGTCTGTTGGGCTGATCACGTCGTACGGGGGAGCAGTCACGAGCGCCGGATCAAGCGTTGCGGTGTCGTAGCGAATCCCGATGAATGGTTCGAAGCGTGGCACTGAGTAGTACTAGCAGACGCGTCGAGGTGGTCGACGCGAACGAATTTGGTCGGTCGTCACGATTGTGTTGTAAGGGTGGGAGACTCTCAACATGGCATGGGCCCTTGATCTCGATGGAGTGGTGTGGCTGGAGGACGAGGCCATAGCGGGTGCTCCCGAAGCCATCGCAGCACTGCGTGCGGCGGGCGAGCATGTCGGATTCGTCACGAACTTCTCGTTTGGTCGACGCGAGGACATCGCCGCGAAACTCGAACGTCACGGAATCGATGCATCGAATGGTGTGATCACCTCGGCGATGGCTGCTGCTGCTCTGGTGCCAAGTGGAGCGCGGGCGCTTGTGTGCGCCGGTCCTGGAGTGGTGGATGAATTGCAACGGCGAAATGTCGAAACCCTTGATGCCAGTGATCCAGCGGCGCGGGGTGTCTCGGTCGATGTCGTCGTCGTCGGCTATCACCCGACGTTCGACTATGACCGCATGACTGCAGCCTCGACGGCTGTTCGAAACGGTGCTCGGCTGCTCGGTACCAACGACGACTCCACCTACCCCACCGCAGCTGGGCCTGTGCCGGGCGGCGGGGCTCTACTCGCCTCTATCGCTGTTGCCTCGGGCGTGAGCCCCGAGATTGCCGGCAAGCCCTACCAGCCAATTGCTGACATGGTGCATGAACTGCTCGGCACCGACGGGATCATGGTTGGTGATCGCCCCGATACCGATGGACGGTTCGCGCTCACGCTCGGTTGGGAGTTCGGCCTGGTCCTTACCGGTGTCACCTCACGAGCCGATCTTCCCGTTGATCCCGATCCGGATGTGGTGGCGGACTCGCTGCACTCGTTGGTCTCCGAGGCCCTATCGCGTCGCGAACCCGGTAGGTAGCGTCACCGTTTATGAGCGCACGTCGCCGTCTCGATCTCGAACTTGTTCGTCGTGGCCTCTCACCATCTCGTGAACGCGCCCAGGCTGATATCGCTGCTGGTCGCGTCACGGTCGGCGGCGCTCCAGCGACAAAGGCCTCGCGCATGGTCGACGCGTCAGAAGCGGTACTTGTCCATGGTCCGCCGCCAAAGTTTGTGAGTCGAGCCGGAGCAAAGATCGCAGGGGCCATCGAGCATTTCGAATTGCAGCCCTTGATCAAGGGCGCCCGGATTCTTGATGCCGGAGCCTCCACCGGTGGTTTCACCGATTGTGTTCTCCAATACGGAGCTTCTGAGGTTGTGGCAGTTGACGTAGGGCACAACCAACTCCACGAAAAGTTAGTTGGCGACCCTCGGGTGCACTCGATGGAACGCACCAATCTCCGTACCGTCGATCCGGTCGATCTCGGCCCACAGGTCGATCTGGTAGTCGGTGACCTGTCGTTTATTTCCCTTGCGCTCGTTCTCGACACGCTAAGCGCAGTTGCGACCCCTGGCGGGATCTATGCGTTGCTGGTGAAGCCTCAGTTCGAGGCTGGACGCACGGAAGTGAGCAAGGGCAAGGGCATCATCGATAACCCACAAATCTGGCGTCGAGTGCTCGCGGAAGTATCGGCTGCGCTTCTTGAGCGGAATGCGGCCATCATGGGGGTCATGGTTTCGCCTATCACTGGCTCCGACGGCAACGTGGAGTTCATTCTCCTCGGACGGTTTGCTGGTTCGCTCGACCCCATCGGTCGTCACGGCGCGCTCGACGCCGCCGCTCTCGATGCGGCCTTCGATCTCGTTACCGGTTGCCTCGACGTTGTCGAACCCGTCGAGGGAGAAGGCTGACCATGTCCGCGTTTGCATTTGTTGTGCACCCCGAACGAAACGAAGCCGCTTCGGTCGCGCTCGACACCATTGCGTGGCTCCTCGCCGATGGCCACCGAGTTGTCCTTCCGGCTGAAGATGCCACTCGCCTTGGTCGTGCCGATCTCGGTGTTTCCGAGGCCGAACTGGTCGAGGGTCTCGATCTTGCTGTGAGTCTCGGTGGCGACGGAACGATGCTTCGAACCGTTGCACTTGTTGCTCGCCACGAGGTTCCGGTTCTCGGGGTCAATCTCGGAACACTTGGTTACCTCACCGACATCGAGCCCGATGGCCTCCGGCCGGCGCTTGAGCGAGTTCTTGCGGGCGAACATCTCATCGAAGAACGAATGTTGCTCGATATCGAAATCGAAGCACCTTCCGGTGGTGCGTCCGAGACTTCGGTGCTCGCCCTCAACGAAGCTGTGCTCGAAAAGACGGCGGCCGGACACACCATTCGCCTCGATGTCGCTCTCGATGGCGCTTATTTCACCCCGTACGCGGCCGATGGCCTCATCGTTGCGACCGCTACAGGATCAACGGCCTATGCCTTTTCGGCTCGTGGGCCAATCGTCGAGCCAACGCATCGAGCGCTCCTTCTCACTCCGGTATCGCCGCACATGCTTTTCGATCGCACACTTATTCTCGATGACGATTCCGATGTTTGTCTGACCGTGTCTGGGAATCGCGAAGCCGCGTTAGTGGTCGACGGTCGTCACCTCGGCGATCTGCAACCAGGCGACGTTGTCCGTTGTCGTGCATCAAATCATGTCGCTCGGCTTGTACTTTCCGGACCTCGCGATTTCCACGCCATCCTCAAGGCCAAGTTCGGTCTCTCCGATCGATAGTCAAGGGTCGACCCAATGCTGAGTGAACTTCGAGTTTGCAATCTCGGTGTGATCGAAGAGCTCTCTCTCGTATTCGTCCCGGGGATGACGGCGGTAACGGGAGAGACCGGCGCGGGAAAGACGTTGGTTGTGACAGCAATTGAGTTGCTCGTCGGCGGTAAAGCCGAGACGTCGATGGTTCGTCCCGGAGCCGACGAAGCTGTCGTGGAAGGTCGGTTCGATCTTGGAGACCGCGAGTGTGTGGTCCGAAGAGTCGTACCGGCCAAGGGACGCTCGCGCGGGTATATCGACGGCAGTCTTGCGACGATCGCAGAACTCTCCGAGGTTGGACGTGCGTTGGTCGATCTGCACGGTCAACACGATCATCAGTCCCTGCTGACAAGTTCAGTACAACGACAGGCTCTTGATCGATTCGGCGGGGTTGATCTTCAACCACTCCGGACCGCTCGCCAACAGGTCATCGACCTGGAGTCGCAGCGCTCCTCTCTCGGCGGCGATCCACGCGATCGTGCCCGTGAAATCGATCTACTCCGCTTCCAAGTCGACGAACTCCTCGCCGCCGGAATCGACGACACCGAAGAGGACACAAAACTCCGGACCGAAGCGGAATTGCTGGCCGATGCGGGCGGCTTCCGTGATGCAGCCGGCTTCGCACTCGATGCACTCAGTGCCGACGGGGGAGCAGCCGACGCAATCGGCGGGGCGCTTGCCGCACTTGGTGACAGGTCGCTCTTTGCCGGCGTTGTGGCGCGACTCCGAGACGCCCAGGCCGAGGTCGACGATCTTGCTCGTGAACTTCGTTCCACGGCGGAATCGATTGAAAGCGACCCCGAGCGTCTTTCGGCAATTGGCGAACGTCGCAAGCTTCTGCAAGATCTGCGTCGCAAATACGGAGAAACCTTGGCCGAGGTCATCGCTTGGAGAGACGACGCCAACCGGCGGTTGATTGAACTCGAAGGCCACGACGAACTGGCGGCCACGATCGATGCATCGTTGCTCATCGCTAGAGCAACACTTGCCGATGCCGAAGAAGTGGTGGCGAAGGCGCGCCGTGCTGCAGCGCCCGCACTCGCGAAGGTCGTTGAAGCTCACCTTCCCGATTTGGCGCTTCCGAAGGCTCGGCTCGAGGTCGAGGTAGAAGGCGTTGCTGGGCGTGATGTCACATTCCGGTTCGCCGCCAATCCCGGCATGGATCTCCAACCATTGGCCAAGGTTGCGTCCGGTGGAGAGCTGGCCCGAGCGATGCTGGCGTTGCGTCTCGTTCTTACTGAAGGTCCACCTGTTCTTGTTTTCGACGAGGTCGACGCGGGCATTGGCGGTGCCGCCGCTGTCGCGGTCGGACGCTCGTTATCCGCGCTTGGTGTCGATCACCAAGTCCTGGTGGTGACGCACCTTGCACAAGTTGCGAGTTGGGCCGATGCGCACGTTGTGGTCGACAAAGTTGCGACCGACTCAACAACCACGACAAAGATTTCGATCGTCGATGGCGAGGATCGAGTCACCGAACTCGCCCGGATGTTGTCCGGGACTCCAGAGTCGTCAACGGCTCAGCAACATGCTCGTGAGTTGCTCGAAAGTACGCATTCCTGACGGCAGCCCGTCAACGGTCTGACGTCACCGAGCGATCCGTCGCGAGCGACTCGGAACGGGGCTACGCTGCAATCCCGACGTGTTGACTAACGCCGGGAGGCCCCTCCAATGACAAAGCACATCTTCGTCACAGGGGGTGTGGCCTCTTCGTTGGGGAAGGGCATCACAGCATCATCGCTCGGTCGTTTGTTGAAGAGCCGTGGACTTCGAGTCACGATGCAGAAACTCGATCCCTATCTCAACGTCGATCCCGGCACCATGAATCCGTTCGAACATGGCGAGGTCTTCGTCACCGATGACGGCGGCGAAACTGATCTCGACCTCGGTCATTACGAGCGGTTTATCGACGAACCGCTGAGCCGTGACTCCAATGCCACCACCGGTTCTATCTATTCCGCGGTGATTGCTGCTGAGCGTCGCGGGGACTATCTCGGCAAGACCGTGCAGGTCATTCCTCACATCACCGACGAAATCAAGCGCCGCATTACACGCCTGGCCGACGAATCAGTTGACGTAGTCATTACGGAAATCGGCGGCACCGTTGGCGATATCGAAATCCTTCCGTTCCTCGAAGCCATTCGTCAGTTCCGCCTCGATGTCGGCCGAGAGAACGTTTGTTATGTCCACGTAACGCTGGTTCCATTCATCGGCCCGTCCGGCGAGCAGAAGACCAAGCCCACACAGCACTCCGTGACGGAACTTCGTAGTCGCGGTATTCAGCCGGACGTCATCGTTTGCCGAAGCGAGGCGACGCTTTCGCCCGACCTCAAGCGCAAGATTTCGAATTTATGCGACGTTCCCGTCGAAGCGGTCGTTAATGCTGCCGATGCGCGCAACTTGTACGAAGTGCCGCTCATCATGCATGAAGAAGGCCTCGACGACTACGTATGCAAGATGTTCGGATTCTCCGACCGCGAGATTGACCTTTCCGAGTGGGAGATCCTCGTCGATCGAGTCGAGAACTCAACTATTCCCCTTCGCATCGGAATTATCGGCAAGTACGTGGCGCTTCCCGATGCATATTTGTCGGTCGTCGAATCGCTGAAGCATGGCGGGTTCTTCCATGCCGCCGATGTTTCGATCGAATGGGTGCAAGCGGAAGACGTTGAAGCCATGACGGCCGACGGACGCTTGGGCGAACTCGACGGCATTGTCATCCCCGGTGGTTTCGGTGAGCGCGGCGTTGAAGGAAAAATCGCAGCTGCGCAGTACGCGCGCGAGAACGACCTTCCGTGTCTCGGACTTTGCCTCGGTATGCAGGTAATGACCATTGAATACGCACGCAACGTTCTCGGTATGGAAGGCGCGCATTCGAGCGAGTTCGACCCGCAAACCCCGTTCCCCGTTATCGACCTCATGGAAACACAGCGTGATGTCACCGATATGGGTGGAACGATGCGCTTGGGTGCCTACATCGCGCAACTTCAGACGGGTTCGCGCGTCGCCGAAATCTACGATTCCGAAGTTGTGTCTGAGCGTCATCGTCATCGGTACGAGTTCAATTCCAAGTTCCGGAACCGTTTTGATGAATCTGACTTTGTTTGCTCGGGAACCTCGCCGGACGGACGTTTGGTTGAGTTCATTGAACTCAAGAACCACCCGTACTGGATCGGAACCCAGGCTCACCCCGAATTTAAGAGCCGGCCAGAACGTCCGGCCCCGCTGTTCCGTGAGTTCATCGCCGCGGCACTCGCACGGTCTGATGGTCGCAATCCGCACCTTCCTGATTTCGATAGTGAGTCGTTACCGGCGTGAACGAGAGGTTCCGCAAGGTCGACGAAGTCGTCCTGCATGGTGGTTACATCTTCGATCTCGTTCGAGCTGACTTCATCTCTCCCGAAGGTGAATCCTTTAGCCGAGACATCGTTCGCCACCCCGGTGCCGTTTCCGTTGTGCCTATTGACGACGAGGGACGCGTGATCATGGTCC
>CALBSE010000052.1 GCA_937927725.1 uncultured Actinomycetes bacterium | reverse complement strand
CAACCACGGCACGTCTTGTCCGGTCATCTGAAATGTCGAGACGACATCGGCGTCCATTGATCTCCCCCTTAGAGAACTGCCCCGCTACGGAGCAAGTTCCAACATCTTGGCCTAGTTCAGCCTGAAGGGTTGAACCTCTATCCCCGGCAGTCACAACAGTCGCCCGTAGCCTCAGGCCATGAGAAAAATCCTCGCTGGAATTTCGATCTCCGCCCTTTTGGTTACGGGCGCAGCAGCATGCAGTTCTGGCGCGAGTAACGCCTCTTCGTCGAAAGACACAACCACGACAGCAAAGTCTTCGGCATCAACGACGACGCCCGCTTCAAGTTCCACGGTGTCGAGCACCCACTGCACGACTGACCAACTCAAGGGAACTCTCGGAGAAACGCAGTCGGGAGCTGGTCAGCGGTACACCGCGCTCGTCCTCACCAACACGGGCACGAAGGCATGCGACCTCCGAGGTTTCCCTGGAGTATCGCTGGATGACGCGAATGGAAAGCAGATCGGACAGCCCGCATCCCGCGAAGGCACCGAAGGCGCCACAGTGACGATCCAACCCGGTGGAACTGCAAGTGCAACCTTGCATACAAGCGCTGCTGGTATGGGCGCTCCGTGCGACGCCACCTCGATTCACGTTCGCGTGTACCCACCCGACAACACGGCTTCCCTCGCTTTTCCCGCTGCATACAGCGCATGCGGTGGATTTCAAGTGACTACGCTCGTCGCTGGCTCTGCCGGAAACTGATCAGGAGTTCGAGATGTCTATCCTCGCCCACGTCGGCCAACCCATTCACAACTTGTTCGACGGACTTGTACATCCGCTCACTGGGGTTGATCACCTTCTGGCGATGATCTCTATCGGCGTTCTCGCCGCACTCGCCGCTACGAAGCGTTCGGCATGGCTCACGCCAATTGCATTCGTTGGAGGGATGCTTGCGGGAGGGACGCTTGGTGTCTTAGGACTCAACATTCCTTCAATTGATTCATTCATCGCACTCACAGTTATCGCTCTGGGTGTGGCGATTGCTTTCTGCGCCTCCGACATGACGAAGTGGTTGCCGCTCGTTGCCCTCGCATTTGGCATGCTCCATGGCGTGGCACATGGAGCGGAAGCACCAAAGGCAGGAAACGAACTCGCCTATATCCTCGGTTTCGTCACCATGACCACAACGCTCCACTTTGGCGGCGCAGTCGGCGGCTGGATTGTTCGCCGAGCGCCGTTTCTGCGCATCGCTGCGGGGTCGCTTGTTTCCGGAGCCGGTTTGTTCTTGCTCTTTGCTGCGTGAGCGCATGTTGCACAGAGTCAAAATTTGCTGAACACCTCTCTCATCGGCGTAGCCGCTTCGACAGTGGTCAAGGGCTAGATCAAGGTTCAGGCAACTACGCTCCGTCCCAGACACGCTTTGAGGGGACGAGATGAGCGACAACGAAGCAAACGGCACCTACCCCGGATTCCAGGGAAAGGTCGGAAGAGTTTTCGCGACCTCAGAGTCCTGGTGGCCTGAACGCCCCGTCGCACCGGAGGGCGCTCCAAATGTGGTTGTCATTCTCTGTGATGACCTTGGCTACGCAGACACCGCGCCGTATGGCAGTGAGATTCAGACACCGAATATCAACCGCATTGCCCAGAGCGGACTCCAATACACCGACTTCCATTCGACCCCCATGTGCTCACCCACGCGAGCGGCGCTTCTCACGGGAATGAACCCGCATGCAGCCGGAGTCGGCACCGTGGCCCATTCAGATCCCGGCTTTCCCGGTTATGCGATGGAGCTCGCTGAAGACGTCATCACACTTCCCGAAACGCTTCGTGCCAACGGCTACGCCACCTACATGGTCGGCAAATGGCATCTCGCGAAAGACTCCGATCAATCCGACGCCGGACCACGCCATTCATGGCCCTGCCAGCGCGGCTTCGATCGGTTCTACGGATTTCTCGATGGCTTCACAAACCTTCACCAACCCCACCGCTTGGTTCGAGACAACACGCCAGTGGAAACCGACACCTATCCCGACGGCTACTACTTCACCGACGACATCACTGATGAAGCAATCGCCATGGTTCGGGCCGGTAAGGCGTCGGCACCAGAGCAACCCTTTTTCCTTTATGTCGCGCACGGAGCAATCCACGCTCCACTTCATGCCAAGGACGTCGACATCTTCGCCCAGAAGGGCAACTACGACGCCGGCTGGGATGAACTTCGCCTCCGCCGATTCGCCCGCCAGAAGGAACTCAATGTCGTCGGCAATGACGTTGTTCTCGCTCCCCGAAATACTGAACTGAACAACGACGTCGAGCCCTGGGATGACCTGAGCCAAACTCAGAAAGTTCTCTACGCGCGTTACATGGAAGTTTTCGCGGCCATGGTCACCAACGTTGATGAGAACACCGGTCGCCTTCTCGATGCACTCGACGACATGGGCGAACTCGACAACACCATCGTGATTTTCACTTCCGATAACGGAGCGTCGCGCGAAGGCGAAATGGTTGGTACGAGCGCATACATGGTGCACCTCACCGCTGGCGACGATATCGATACCGATTTCGACCGCCTTGACCTCATCGGAGGACCGCAGACCTCTCCGCACTACCCTCGTGGATGGGCGATGGCGGGAAACACGCCGTTTCGCTTGTACAAGATCAACACCCACGCCGGCGGCCACACCGTTCCGTTCCTCTTTTCTTGGAACGCTGGTCAGCTCAACAGCGGCGAGTTACGCGGACAGTACGCACATGTCTCTGACATTTTCCCGACGCTTCTCGACCTCATCGGAATCGAAGCCCCAACAACTCGCAATGGAAGCGTTGTAAAGCCACGCACCGGCTCAAGCATGGCGCCCACGCTGCGAGAGGCAACTGCTCCCCCTCAGCGCACAGAGGCCCTCTACGAAATGATCGGACATCGCGGCTTCTATCGCGACGGTTGGGAAGTAGTCACTCTCCATCAACCATTCACGCCGTTTAGCGATAACGAATGGGAGCTCTACAACCTCGCGAACGATCGCACTGAGCTCACCAATCTCGCCGACTCGGAGCCCGACAAATTGGCCGAACTCATCGCCGCATGGAACGACGCGGCATGGGATGGTCAGGTCTTTCCACTCGATGAGGGCACTGGACTCAAGTACGTCCTTCGGCCACCCCACACCGAAATCGTCCAACAGCCCCTTTCGGTATGGCCCGGAACACCGACGCTCGAACGCTGGCGATCGTTGCAGCTCATCTGGCTTTGTTCGTTTCAGGTCCACGCCCCAATCACTGTTACGGAAAACTCGCTTGGCACGATCGCCTCGCATGGAGATCAGAGTGGCGGCTACGCGCTCTATGTCCTCGAAGACCGGCGCCCTGCGCTCGTCTTCAACAACGGTCGAGGAACCATGACCAAACTTGTCGGCCCTGCTCTGGAAGTTGGCGATCGCGTTCTGGAATGTTCCTTCGACGCAATCGGAGGGAACACTTGGAAACTGTCACTCTCGATCGATGGCGTGACCCTCCATGACCATCCAGAGGTGCCAATGCTTTATGCAATGTCGCCGTTCGAAGGCATCAGCGTTGGTCGCGACCCACGCTCACCCGTGTGGTGGGAACGGTACGAGACACACGGTTCGTTCCATTACAACAGTGCACAAGGACCCGTGCGCTGGATCCCCGGACCAAAAGCCCCCGACCAACCGGAAGACACCGTTGGACTTTTGCGCATGATCGGTGCGAAGTTCGAATAAACCGAGCGAAAGTTCAACGACCCTCGGGCAAAGAGTCAGTCCCATTTTGCACCGCTCGAAGTGCAGCACTCATGTTGCGTAACTGCGAACGCGACAAATGATCGATGAATTGGCGACGAACCGTTGCGACATGATCCGGCGCTACATCCTGAAGTTTCTTGTAGCCATCATCCGTGAGCACTGCCAGCATCACTCGGCGGTCGTCTGCAGAAGGCTCGCGCGCAACAAAACCGTCACGGACAAGTCCATCAAGGCGTCGCGTCAACCCCGACGGCGAGACATGAAGAACCTCTGCGAGATCGCACATTCGAAGTCGATGGTCTGGCGAGTCGGAAAGCCGAGCAAGCACGCCATAGTCACCACTCGTGAGACCGTGCGGAGTGAGATCCTCTTCGATCGCGGCCTGAATCGCCGTATTGACTTCGACCATCAAAAGCCATGTCGCCATCTCATCGTCATCGAGCCAATGCACTTCAGTCGCAACGTTTTGAGGTGATCGTCCAGAAGCCATAGCCCAAGAATAGTCCGTGATCACGCAATAGTTGCAAGCACAACAAAAGTCTGTAATACTTGCGGGCGCAAGGAAATCAACCCAAAGGAGTCCCCATGCCCAATCTCGACGACCTCACTCCAGGAACCTGGAACATCGACCCCAGCCACTCAATTGTCAGCTTCGTGGCCCGACATCTCGTCATCACCAAAGTACGCGGCACCTTCGGCGACGTCTCCGGCGCCGTCGTGATCGCCGACGACAAGCTCGCGTCGACCGTTCAGGCCACGATCGGCATGGACTCGATCACCACTGGCGACGAAGGCCGTGACGGCCACCTCAAGAGTGCCGACTTCTTCGATGTTGAGACCTACCCGACCATGACCTTCGTCAGCACGGGCATCCGTGGCGATGGGTCGGAGTATGTCCTTACTGGCGATCTGACCATCAAGGGCGTGAGCAAGTCGATTGAACTTGACCTTGAGTTCGAAGGCGTCTCCCCCGACCCGTGGGGCGGCACCCGCGTCGGATTCAGCGCTACCGGTGAAATCAACCGCCGCGATTTTGGCCTCAATTTCGATGTCAAGATTGATACCGGCGGCGCACTCGTCGGCGAAAAGATCAAGCTTGAGATTGAGGCACAAGCCGTCAAGGCCTGAATCTCAGTCTCGACGCTGAACAAAAGAGGGCCGACCCACGAGGGTCGGCCCTCTTCAGATTTTCCGACCAGGGTCTAGGCCGGTGCAGCGATGGAGTCCCATTCGATCGGCACATGTGCATAGCCATCGATGAGGTTCGAATGCACTCGCGGGTAGGTCTCAGGATCGCCGACAAAACGAAGTCCTTGGAATCGCGTGAGGATCTCTTCGAACATAATTCGGCCTTCGATTCGGGCAAGGTTCGCCCCTAAACAGAAGTGCGGACCACCTGCACCAAACGCAACATGGTCGTTCGGAGTGCGGCGTACGTCGATTGCATCGGGATTTTCAAACGCACGTTCGTCGCGATTCGCTGACGCGTAGACCATAAGCACTCGCTCGCCGGCGTTTATCTGCTTACCCCCAATTTCGGTCGCAACAGCTGCAGTTCTGGTGAAGTGAACAACGGGAGTCGCATAGCGAAGCAACTCTTCGATTGCCGTGGGCACGATGCTCAGATCATTCCGAACGATGTCGTATTGCTCACGATTTTGGAGGAGCGCAAGGGTTCCGGTCGTAATCAGATTTCGTGTGGTCTCTGAGCCGGCATTTTGCAGAAGCATAAAGAACAGTTCGATCTGGAATGCGGTGAGCTTTTCGCCTTCTACTTCGGCATGAAGCAAAACGCTCATGAGGTCATCACGCGGATTGTCGGCGCGTTCGGCACACATTGCGTCGGCGTACATGAACATGTCGGTTGCCGCCTGAGCACGCTCTTCAGCGCCCACATTGGGGTCGAACCCAAACGTCTTTTCCGTCCAATCGAAGACCTGAGCACGATCTTCCTCAGGCACACCAACCATGTCAGCGATCACGTGAAGCGGCAGCCAAAGCGCAAGGTCGTGGACGAGGTCCGCGCTGTTTTGTCCGGCGAGACCGTCGATGATGTCGTTTGTGCGCGTGCGAAGCATGTCCCCCAACTCCGCAACTCGCTTTGGGGTGAAACCCTTGTTGATGATCTTGCGCAGCTTCATGTGATCAGGGGCATCGAGACTGATCATGAGCTGGTCGGAACCACCCGAAGCGGGATCGCTGATTCCATCATCGACAAACGGATCTGGTGCGTTGCGGTACGTCGTCGCGTCTCGTGAGACCTTTTGAACATCCTCGTATCGAGTGACGACCCACAACTTCTCACCGGGGTAGGACGGATGTTCAAGACACGCGACCGGATCGTTGTCGCGCAACCAGCGGTAGTACTCGTAGGGAACACCATGGGTGTACGTCGCAGCCTCGTGCAAAAGCGGTGCGTCTACAAATATGTCAGTCATAAGAACTCCTCGAGGGGCCGTGCAGCCATTGTGTCAGTCAAGGCCCAAGCTGGGCCGTCGTACAGGGTCGTTGGTCAATCGTTCAAAATTGAGGCCATGCGTTCGGTCGTATCGATCCATTCCTCGACCATCTCCCGCATGACATCTTTTGTCGGCCGGACTTTGTTCAGGCGTCCCACAATCTGACCAACGGGGAAGCCAATGAGTTCTCGAGTTCCGACTCGTTGGGTTCGGCGACCGGCCTCTTGATGAAGAATTCCCTGCAAAGGCATCGGAAGCGTTCCGGGTGAATCGTCGGATTCCCACGCATCGGTCCAGGCGGTGCGCAACTGACGGGCCGGCTTACCTGTCATGGCCTTCGAGCGGACGGTGTCACGAGACGTTGCGGCAAGCATGTTCTCGAGCGCAGCAGGATTGGTATCGGCCTCGGAAACGGTCAGCCACATTGAGCCGGTCCAGGCCCCTTGAGCGCCAAGAGCAAGCGCCGCAGCCATCTGTCGACCCGTGGCAATACCCCCAGCGGCAAGCACCGGAACATCCGGCCCCACCGCATCGACGACCTCGGGCACCAGCACCATCGTTGAAATCTCACCGCAATGACCACCAGCTTCGGTGCCCTGCGCAACAATCACATCGACGCCGATAGCAACCTGGCGCTCGGCGTGAACCTTGGAGCCCGCCAAACCGCCAACAAGGATTCCTGCCTCGTGGGCACGTTCGATGACATAGAGCGGAGGCGGACCGAGGGCATTCACAATCATCTTGACGTTCGAATGGTTGAGACAGACCTCGACCTGACTCGGCCCCATTGCGTCGACGCCGAGTCCGGCCGCGGCCACCGGACCACCTTCGAGTTCGGCCGGAAGTTCGGGCACGTCGTAACGTGCCAGCAGGTCATCGACGAATTCACGGTGTTGCGCAGGGATCATGGCGTCGAGAGAAGCGAACGATGCGTCCTCTCCCCCGCCTTTGCCCACGTAGTTCACCGGCATGGCGAAGTCGACGCCGTAAGGCTTGCCATTGACGTGTTCGTCGATCCACTTCAACTCGATCTCGAGTTGTTCAGGACCAAATGCCAAAGCTCCGAGGACACCAAACCCCCCGGCGTTCGTGACGGCAGCGACGACATCGCGGCAATGTGAGAAGGCGAAGATTGGAAATTCGATTCCAAGCCGCTTGGCGATCGGAGTGCTCATGGGTTCCCCTTTGATGCCGAGTTGGAACTCGCTGACCACGTGCGACACAAGATCTGCGAATGCGGATTGAGTGTAGCACGTCGAATCGCTCTCCTACTGTGCCAACTGACACGCCGGCGTGGCGAAGGGCCTAGATTGCAATGGCTGTGCCGACAGGCCAGCCCTACGCCCGGACAAGGAGTTCCCATGAGGACACGAGCCGCAGTTCTGTACGCCCCTCATACCGAGTACAAGATCGAAGAAATTGAACTTGATGACCCGAAGGCCAATGAGGTCCTCGTTCGATTCGTTGCGAGCGGCATGTGCCACTCCGATGAGCACATGGTCACCGGCGATATGGCGATGGATCCCGCCATCATCGAAATGCTCGGCTGGCAGCAGTACCCGATCATCCTCGGTCACGAGGGTGGCGGCATTGTTGAAAAGGTGGGCCCCGGCGTCACCGAACTCAAAGTCGGCGATCACGTCGTCACCTCGTTCGTTCCGTCTTGTGGACGTTGCCCGTCGTGTGCCAAGGGTCAACAGAATCTTTGCGATAACGGTGCCCATCTTCTTTCTGGTCGCCAGGAAGACGGCACCTCTCGCCATCACCTTCTTGACGGCACCGACCTCGCAACGATGTGCTGTCTCGGCACCTTTGCTGAGCATTCCGTCATGAACATCAACTCACTGGTGAAGGTCGAAGAGGATCTTCCGCTTGATAAGGCCTGCCTTGTTGCGTGCGGCGTTACGACCGGTTGGGGCTCGGCCACCTACGCGGCGGAGGTTGCTCCCGGCGACACCGTCGTTGTCATCGGAACCGGTGGCGTTGGTATGAATGCCGTGCAGGGCGCACACCTAGCTGGCGCTCGTTACGTCATCGCCCTGGATCCAGTTGAGTTCAAGCGTGAACAAGCGCAAAACTTCGGCGCAACCCATGTCGCTTCCGATGTTGCTGAAGCACAAGCTCTTCTTGGCGAACTCACATGGGGTCGCATGGCCGACAAGGTCATTGTCACCGTTGGTGAAGGCAAGGGCGCCGATCTCGAGTCGTACATGAGCATGGTTGGCAAGGGCGGACGTCTGGTTTTCACCGCAGTCGCCAACATGAACGAGAACGATGTGCAACTCAACCTGTTTGCATTCGCTATGCAGCAGAAGCAACTCGTCGGAACCATCTTTGGTAGCGCCAACCCGCGTTATGACATTCCGAAGCTTCTCGGTCTCTACCGCAGCGGTCAGTTGAAGCTCGACGAACTCGTCACTCGCACCTACACCCTCGATCAGATCAACGAGGGCTACCAGGACATGCGTGACGGCAAGAACATCCGCGGCGTCATCGTTTACTGAATTCCGCGCACAACCGGATTCATCCGCACACGGCGGGTTTGCTTGGCTGAAAGGTCAGCGGACCCGCCGTTGTAGTGGTGCATCGTGACAACTGCATTCGGTTTGTTGATCGCATGCACCGGAACGACCGATGGGCGCGAAGCGATCGGGATAGGCGATCCCTGCATCCACCTGACCGAGGAACACACACCCGCATTCTGTGCATGCCCATCCTGATTTCGATACCTCGATGAGTTCGACGCCAGCGATGCCGAAAGCAGCCGCAACCGATTCAGTCGAGCGCGCCCAGCGCCCTTTTACCTCGTCGCTTGGGTCACGAGCTTCACTCTCTTGTGCCGGAACGACCTCCCCCGCCATCACCGCACCGAGAGTCGCATAGGCGATGAGATCTTCGAGAGCTGCAACGTCTGCAGCACCTGGATGCTGACCCGACAGTGCCGTTGCATCGAGACGCTGTAAGGCCGAATGCACACGAAGCACAAGTGCCCCTTGAGCTGGCGGCCGACGCGTATGCCACAAATCTCCACTGATCAGAAGTCGTGCTCGCTCTTCCACGGCTAACGCGAGCGGGTCCGGCTGAACGAATCCGCCGCTCAGAACGAATGTCTGCGTGACTGCTGCGATGACCATTCGCCGCCAATGGTTGCCAATGTCCGTTCGGCGTTCCGCTCTCGTCTGCTCAATCGCTTCTGTAGGGGCAAGATGTTCAACCAGTAGCGCTTCGAGAATGATCCAGAGTGATTCAACGGCAGTTTCGGGATCCTCGGACGGCATTCCGTTTTGTGCAGCAACAAACGCTTGCCGCAGAACGGTTTCGGCACGCTCTCGATTCGCTTCGCTGAAGGTGAAGATGTCTGCCGTCTCTCGCCCAGTCACAGAGAGATTCTTGCGTAACGATCAGTCCAGATGACGAACCCAAGATCAACTCTTTGATCTCACGACAACACCAGCGCTGTCGGACCGACGTAGTCTTCAGCCGTGGAGACCACCGAGACCGTAGCGACAACCACTCTGCCCGCAGGAGCGACGACGTCAACGCTTATCGGCCCGAACGGCACTGCACCCGGCCTCAACTTCATTGAGCAGCAATCGAAACCATTGAATGACTCAAGCAACGAACGCGCAGCAGGACTGCCGTTGCTTTTCGCAGGCGTCGTCCTGCTTGTTGTGTTCACCACGGTCTTTCTTCGTGCCTGGCGCCGTAAGCAGCGTCAGACATCACAGCCCTGAGTCGCCTCAGCGACGAAGCAGCGAAAGCAGTCGAAGAATCTCAAGGTAGAGCCACACGATCGTGACGGTAACGCCGAGAGCCGCAAGCCATTCCATCCCGCGAGGTGTGTCACCGGCTTTGACCGATTGTTCGATGAACGCGAAATCCAGCGCGAGGTTCATCGATGCAACGATGCAGATGACGACCGAGATCCCGATACCTAGCGGCGTCGGGCTATTCCAAAAAGCGATGTTGGCACCGAAGAGCTGCAGCAAGAACGTGACGAGATACATCACGCCAATGCCGAGCGTGGCGGCGATGGTGATGAGCGCGTACTTCGGCGTGACTTTCACGATTCGGGTCGCGTAGAGAACAAACATCACGAGAACGACACTGAGTGTGGCTAAGACGGCCTGCACAACAATGCCGCTGTACATCTGGTTGTAGAACGCGGAAAACGCTCCGAGAACTGCTCCCTCGCAGAGCGCGTACAACGGAGCAGTCGCCATTCCCCATTTCGGTTTGAAGAACGTTGCGAAAGCGAAGCCCATGGCAACAAGCGCAGCGAGAATGATCCATGCAGGGAAGGAGGTCGTACTCACGGTCACGACCTGACCGGTCTTACTATCGAGAGCCTGCCCCGTGGTCTGGTGGACCTGCGACCAGCCGAACCATCCCGACACGCAAATCAGCGCGAACAACACACCCAGCGCCGACAACGTTCCGCCGTAGGTCATCGTTCGAGTGACAGGCGCAGTGCCGTAGCCCTCGGCGATGACCTGCTCGAAGCGCTTGTCGTTCAGTACAGGATTGGCAGGCATTGCTGTCCTTTCGAAAACACGATCATGGACAGTCTAGGAAGCGATTGTTCCGGAAAGGCGCCACCCCAAGGACTCACTCGGGTAGAGCGATCTCAAGGCGACCATCGCGCTCACGAACTTCGAATGTGTCGACTGAACTCTTTTCGTCTCGGCGACCGTTCGCCGACAATTTTGAGCCAATGCCTTCTTGGTCGAAGCGCCAGAAGTGACTCAGACAGACGATCTCATCACCATCGACTGCACCCGCAGTCCCGAGATGGGCCCACTGATGCGGACATCGAGCGTCGCAGGCCACCACATCACCGGAAATCGTTCGCCACACCACGACGTCGCCGGACTCACGTTCCACCGTCAGGATCTGTCCCGGGTGGAGTTCCTCGGCACCAGTGACATCTAACCAACGCATGGTGTCAGGGTACCGCTGCAATGAAATTGGAAAGAAACTGTCCGAAACGGTCGGGACGAGCGAATTCCCCGCCTACCATCGCCGCCGTGGATTCTTTCCGGGACCTTGCCGATGGGAACAGCGAGTACGTCGCCAACTTCTCGAATGCTTCGCTCTCGGCAATCCCCCGCCGACACCTCGCTGTCGTCACATGCATGGATTGCCGTATCGACCCTCTCGCGATCTTCGGCTTTGAGGTGGGAGACATCCACGTCATGCGCAATGCCGGCGCTCGGATCACACCTGACATGCTGCGTTCGTTAATCAAATCAGTGAATCAGCTTGAGGTCGATCGCATTGCGATCATGCATCACACCGACTGCGGTGCCGCCAAAGTCGATCTTCCCGGCCTCCGATCAAAAGTGCTCGCTGCGACTGGCTCAGATCCCACAGATGTCGAGTTCCACCTCATCGGCGATCCCGCTGCAGCTCTAGACGCCGACATCGAAGCCGTTCGCACTTGCCCCTACCTTCCGGTTGGCACCGCGGTGGCGGGCTTCATCTATGACGTCGAGACTGGCGTTTTGCAACCGCACGATTCCACGTTCGTCGGCTAACCGACCAACAAGCGCAGGCCACCGGTCGACGAACGACTACACGACGGTACTGGGCGATTAAACGTCAAGGAATCGGGAAACAGCGATACCGGCACCAATGGCACCAATAGCGATTCCCACGATGCCAAGTGTGATGAAAATAACGGTCATCTCACTACCGCTCACCTGAAAACCGCCGACAAGCGGGATGTCTTGCGCGCTCGGCAACCACTTCTGGAAGAACGGTTTGAACGCTGCCAGCGCGCCGATCGCAACGAACGCACCGATCAAACCCTGAACGAGACCTTCCAACATGAAAGGCACTCGAATGAACCAGTTGGTCGCACCGACGAGTTTCATCACTTCGATCTCGCGACGACGCGCGAACATCGCCATGCGAATGGTGTTCAAAATCAAAAGACCTGCCGCTCCTAGAAGAAAGGCGGCAATAACGAAAATACCGACAGTGAGTCGACTGGAGAGTTGCTGAATGAGTCGAATCGTCTTCGAAGCAAAGACCACCTGATCAACGCCCGAACGACCCTGAAAGGTGAGACCAAGCGACTCAACTGCATCGACATCTTTGTTCACAGGTTCGATCCGGAATGATGGCGGAAGATCTTTCGCCGTGACACTGTCGATGAGTTCGGGAGAGTCAGCAAACAATGATTTGAATTCGCTATAGGCCTGCTGTTGGTCGACAAACACTACCTTCGAAACCTCGGGACTTTGGTCGAGGTCATTTTGAAGGGAATCGATTTGCTGCTGCGTTGCATCAGTTCGCAGGAAAACAACGAACTCAATACCGCCCTGCCAGCGCTTTGTGGCGTTTTCTACGCCAGAACGAAGCATGAGAGATGCTCCGACCAATGCCAACGACACCGCCACGGTCATGATCGAGGCAAGCGTGATCGTGACGTTTCGACCGAGGTTGGATGTTGTCTCGCGAACGAGGTAATCGAATTTGACTGGCATCGAATCGTCCTATTCGTAGACGCCGCGCGCCTGGTCGCGAACGATGGAACCGCGATCAATCTCGATTACGCGCCGTCGCATGGTGTCGACGATTCCGCGATCGTGAGTGGCCATAACCACGGTCGTACCGGTCTTGTTGATGCGGTCGAGAAGTTTCATGATGCCCACCGACGTTGCCGGATCGAGATTTCCGGTCGGCTCGTCGGCAAGAAGAATGAGTGGGCGGTTGACGAACGCTCGAGCAACCGAAACTCGTTGCTGCTCGCCACCAGAAAGCTCTGTCGGGAAACTGTCGGACTTATGGCCAAGACCCACGAGATCGAGGATTGCCGGGACCTGGCTGTCGATGACGCTGCGTGGTCGCCCAATCACTTCAAGCGCAAAGGCAACATTTTCGAACACGGTCTTGGTTGGGAGAAGTTTGAAGTCCTGGAAAATGCAGCCGATGTTGCGGCGCAGATACGGAACCTTCCAACCAGAAAGTCGGCCAATGTCCTTGCCCGCAACGTAAATATGCCCTTGTTCCGGGGTCTCTTCCTTGTTGAGGAGACGGATGAAGGTCGATTTACCTGAACCAGACGCTCCGACGAGGAAGACGAATTCGCCTTTAGCGATCTCGACGTTGGCGTCGCGCAACGCAACCGTCGAGTTCTTATAGGTCTTGGTGACGTTTTCGAGAGTAATCATGATGAGGGGGCGTTCAGCGGGGCTGAACCCCCACGAGGCTAGACGGGCAGGCCCCCGAATTGGTGCCACTCCAGCAACCCCCACCAGTACAACGATCCCGCCCAACAACCGGCGATTTCAACAAACTTCAGCTCCACGATGACGACGGCTCACCGTTCAATCGTCATCTGCCTCGTGGAGCGCTGCGGAAATGATGGGGTCGATAGTCCAGTCAGAACGGGGCAGGTGATGCTCTCGAGTCCACGTCACTGTCACCGCATCACTACCGACTTCGGACAGCATCTGCGCTCCGATCGCTGGATGGCGGCGATAACGCCCCACTGTTCGCTTCCACGACAACTTCGACTGACACCAGCGCTCGGCGTCAGCGTCTGTTTTCATCGCTGTCATCGCAAGCACCGTTGCGACCACCCGCCCTGGCGTCCGCAAACCCGACTCCACCTTGCCGCAATCATGCAAAAGAGCTGCAGCGAGGACCGGGCGTGTTGCCGCTGGTCCCAACGTGACTTCGACCCTTCGTGCAACCGCTGCGGAATGGCGGCGGTCAGGGCTCGAAAGCGAACGCCAAATGGCTTGTTCACCTGGGAGGAGTTTGGATTCGGCCCACTGCTGTTCGGCGGCCGAAGGCCCACCCGGACGCAGGCTTCCGAAGAATCGGCGGGCCAAATGGCGGAGCCGAGTCATCGTGGTTGCGTGACCGTTCAGACCAAGTGAGCGCTGCACGAGCGCGCTTGAGGCATCTCAGCGAGAACTGCGTCGTCGATCGGATTTCCGCAGCTATCGCAAAGGCCGTAGGTGCCCGCGTCGAGACGCTCGAGTGCTCGTTCAACACCGTCGAGTTCTTCACGTAGTGCCGAAGCGAGTTGGCGGTCGTCGAGTTCTCCACCATCAATCATGGTCACCGACTCGGCGAGCACAACGTCGCCATTGGCATCGGCGGCAATGAGGTGCTCTTCAATCATGACGTCGCCCTCGGAGTCGACGATCGTGACGGTTTCGTCGATGACGATGTCTCCGTCTTCGTCAAAAATCGCAACCGTTTCGTCGATCATCAGATCACCTTCGTCGTCGGTCACGATCGTGACATCGTCGATCACTACGACACCCTGACCGTCGATATTCAGAAGGTCGATGGTTTCAATGTGTTCACCAATGACTGATCCGTCTTCATCGAGGATGTCTTCGGACACAACGATTTCGTCGACGAGTTCGACCTCATCGCCGTCAAATCGCTCAGGGGCCAACCATTCACCAGATTCGTTCATGGCGTGAGGCTAGCGGCGAGTCGCTTGGGCTCGCGGATGCGCAGACTCATAGACAGCAAAAAGTCGGTCGTTCGACACCATTGTGTAGACCTGCGTGGTTGCAATTGAGGCGTGGCCAAGCAGTTCCTGTACGGCACGAATATCGGCGCCGTGATCAAGCATGTGGGTTGCGCATGAATGACGAAGCACATGTGGAGTCAACCGAGGGCCCAATCCCGCAGCATCGCCGTACTTACGGACAACCGCCCAAGCTCCTTGTCGGCCGAGTCGTCCGCCTCGAGCGTTGAGGAACACTGCGTCGGCATCAGTTCGCTTGGAAAACTGTTCTGGAGCGAGCACCTCACGGCCGCCGTCATCAAGCCAACTCGCTAGGGCGACCCGTGCCCAACGCCCAATCGGCACGACACGCTCTTTCGAACCCTTGCCAAAGAGTCGGAGCAACCCGGCGTCAAGATCGACATCGCCCAAACTCAACGCGCACACTTCTGAGATGCGAGCGCCAGTGCCGTAGAGCACTTCGAGGATTGCCCGGTCACGCCGGGCGATTGCCGTATCGCCATCAACCTGGTCGAGCAGTGATGTCACCTCAGCCTCGGTCAACGCTTTTGGCAGTCCGGCCGGAACTCGAGGCGTTTCTATGCCCGCCGATGGATCAGTGGCAGAAAGCCCCTCGTCGGAACGGAAACGGTGGAGCGAGCGCACGGCAACGGTCGCCCGCTTCACCGAAGACGGAGCTAGTCCCCGCTCTCGGAGCACTCCCACATAGGTATCGAGATCAGTAGCACGAATCGAATCGAGGGTTCGCCCGGATTCAGACATCCAGACGCAATAGGCAGTGAGGTCCCGACGATAGGCAGCAAGCGTGTTCGTCGAACGACCGCGCTCGGCAGCCAGCCATGTCAGAAACTCCTCAACATCAAGAGGAAGTTCCCACTCTTCGATTTGCTCAGCCACCGCCAACCAGCGCCGCAGCGAGATACAAACCAACAACGGTCTTGGTATCGATGAGCGAACCATCAGCGATCATTGCAAACGATTCTTCGAAGGTAAACCTCTCGACGCTCATATGAGACTCCTCAATCCCCTGCACGTCACGCGGGACCGATTCGAGATTCCGACCGAGGTACACCCATGAAAGCTCATCGCTGAAACCAGGCGCATTCGCAAACGTTCCGAGTAAGTCCAACGATTCGGCCCGCATTCCGATTTCCTCGCCAAGTTCGCGTTGGGCAGTTTCCGCAGGAGGTTCATCCGCCACATCGCGTTTTCCGGCGGGAATTTCGAGGATGTACTGATCGAGCGCAGGACGATACTGACGGACCATGATCACGCGTCCCTCGTCGTCAATAGGCACAACGGAAACGGCACCGGG
>CALBSE010000051.1 GCA_937927725.1 uncultured Actinomycetes bacterium | reverse complement strand
CGCTCTTCGGCGTACTTCTGGCGGGCCTCTTCGATGCTCGTTGTCATGGCGATGACTCCTCACGGGGTGAGGGGGACGGCTGCCCCCTACTGCTGAATCGCTAACAGTATGCGATCGACAGTTGACTCGATCAACAGACCTTTGTCACAAGATGGTTGGTCGAAAGATACCAAGGGGCAAATGGCGTTACGAGGTTTCGGACCTACTGTCGGTAGGCCGTCCAAGCGCTCATGTCGTAGCCCGGGGCGTCTCGCCACGCGTGGAATTTGTCCGACGCTGGATCAAGTGCCACCGGGACGGCAAGGTCTGCCCGTCGACCACCGATGAGTAAGTGCTGGTTCATCCATGAGCCAGGAGCCCCGAGCGTCTGCAGATGAACCGAGACGACCTCGGGTTGATCCACTGATCCAACAACAGGTGGCTCCGCGGAATCAACGGGATCGATCGTGAAGACGCCGCTCGAACCTTGGCAGCCGTCATTCACCGCATTCGCAACGACGGTGTAGGCCTGCGCAGTCTTTGCGATCGCATACCAATGCGCCATCGTGTTGGCCGGGTAGCGGTGCGCAAAGAGTCCCTCGGCATCGTGAAGGTGGCCGCCATAGTCGCCGCGCCACTGAGTCGGAATGGCAATGAGGTCAGCGCGCTTCATCGCTAAGACCCCGCTTGCTTCTGGGAAACGAACGTCCTCACAAAGCAGCAGCCCGATACGACCGATTTCGGTGTCAAACACTGCCAACGCGTCACCGCGAGTTGCCCACGTCATCGAAGGGTCAAGATGCGTCTGTCGGTAGGACCCCACGACCGTGCCAGCAGGACTTACAAGGACGGCTACGTGGAACAACTCCGCGCCATCGCGTTCGATATGGCTTCCAACGACATGACGACCGGTTCGTGCAGCAAAGTCACTCAACATCTGTACGGAGCGACCGATGCCCGACTCGGCCCACTGGCTTGCCTGATCCGAATTCGCAGGAACACCCGTGAGGGAAAACGCGGGCAACACGAGAAGCCCTGATTCTTTTCCGTTCGCCTGCACGTCTGCGATTCGTTCATCTGCGCGCTGAACGTTCCCGTCGAAATCTCCACTGATCGTTCGATACTGCACGGCATCGCAAACGATCTTGATTCCCGCAGAAGACGCAATCGGATCACTCGGAGCCCGGAAGAATGTGAGCGGCGCGTACAACTCGGGACGACGACGAGAAAGGGTTGCCTTCTGGTCGTTGTCGTACAGAGAGGGATCGATTTCGCCGTACAAAATTGTTCCCGGGTTCGCAACTGTGATGTTTCGGTCTGTTGCTGGCGCATGAGCGGTGCGTTCACCATTGGCCTGCCAGATCGATGCGCTACCGCCATAGGTAACGGTGACACCCGTCGTTGGATTTGTCTCAGCGTTATTTCGATCGGCCGCAACCATGGCGAGCCCATTCCACGCACATAACTGCTGTACTGCCGCGATCGTCGAGTGCGTACCTGGAGGCGTTTCGTCTCCGTGCGGAACGACGCGATCGGATGAGCAGATATAAGCGATCAAATCGGCGCCTTTGAGTGCCGGTAATCGCGCTGGCTCCCAGTAGGTGTCGTCATAACAAATGATCATGCAGATGTTGCCGAGTTCCGTTTCAAAAACGGGGTAGCCAGTGTTCCCGGGAACAAACCACGCAATGTCTGATGGGTTCAAACCGTTCTTTCGGTACTTACCCACATAACCGTCGGGGCCAATCAGTGCACCGGTGTTATACGTGAGTCCAGTTGCACGATCGATTTCCGAAATGCCGATCGCGACATAGCAATGGTGCTTCGCAGTTATCTCAGCAATTGCCGCCGTTCCTCGACCAGGAACCTCGTCGAGATATGGACGCAACTGATCAAGATCGGCGTAGATGTAGCCCGATAATGCTGCTTCAGGTAACACGATGAGTCGTGCACCGGAGCTCGCAGCTTCGTCAATAACTGCACACGCGCGTTCAAGATTCTTTTCGAACTCAAACATTTCGGGATTGAATTCGATGGCTGCGACTTTGAATGGTGCTGTTGGTCGAGTCATGGATTCCTTCACGATTTCGTAGAAGCTCGTGCCTCACCGGGCCACGACGGTGATGGCCAATCGCGGTACTGACTTGTAAAACGCAAAAACGCAGTAGCACCGCCGCCGAGAACGACAGCAACGGGAAACGGCACCACGTGCGAAATGAGAACAAAGGTGATGGATCCGACCGCAAGCGCAGAACCAACCCAATGTGCTTGTTTGGCGATGGTCGCGGTATGACCGGTCATGTTGTCGGCCATGAGGCCGCCGAACGACGCCGTGACGACGCCGAGGAACATCGCAGAAATCCAAGGCGTCTCGTAGGAAAGGGCCTTCTGCGCACCGATCGTCACAAGTGTGCCGAGGACCAAACCGTTCAGAAGCAGAAACGCCGTTCCGAACTTTCCCATGATGTTGTAGGCAAATCCACCAACGATCGCCAGCAACAGGCCAAACGGCAGGAAGTACCACTCAGCAATTGCCGCAGGTTCGAGTCCGAGCAGGACGTCTCGAACCATCCCGCCACCCAGACCAACGAGGACGCCAGCCAAGATCGTCCCAAAAATTGGAATGTTCCGACTGCGCGCAAGTGCAGCGCCGAACATGCAGTTCAAGCTCATCGCCGCAACCTGCACAACAACAGGTAACGACGGCAGCGATTTCGGGGGCTGCGCAGCAATCACCGCTGAGAGTACCGACGAACTCACGCCGAAACTTCTCCGATTTCATCCGGCCACACCACCGGGAGATGAAAGAGGCGTTCGCCTGACCAAGGGCCACGAACCGCATGAAGATGACTTGCCAGCTCGCAAGCGTCGGAGGCGTAAAGGGCGCGAAGTGAATCAAAGGTTGTGCGAGACGACTCGATACTTGTTCGATCCGCCGCGCCCATTCCTACGAGAACACCTACTGCCGCATTCCACTCGTCGTCGCTCACCATCGTTGCTCCCGAGGGACTTGGCGTTTCTGCTCCATCAAGAACATCGAGAACATATTTTTCGAACTGCCAATTCAGTCGCTCTTGACTCACTCCCTTTCGATGCAACACACGAAGAGTGATTGTTCCCTCAGCCAAAACTCGAATTGCTGCAGCTCGGTCCTCGACAATTCCAAGGCCAAGCGCGAGCGAGGTGGCATCAAGCATTGCGAGAAGAGTGGTCACCCAGTGGCGCATTGGGTCCGGTGATCGAAAATGGGCGAGCACTGGACTTGCTTGTTGACCGAGACGAACGTCGGCCATCCAGGTCTGCCAATTTTCAGGTTCAAGAAGCGATGCCGGTTTGCCGGAAAGCGCTGCGCTTCGAGCGAGAACCATTGGTCCCCATGCTGGCTCGCCACCAATTTGCGAGAAACGGGCCATGAGACTTTCGCGGGCAACATACGCGCTGTAGAGACCGACCAAGTACCCCATGAATACGGCGATCACCACAAGGCCAAGGAAGGCGCCGATCGACACGGTGATCGCCGATGGCCCATTCACCGACTCGACAGAACCGAGTGTCGTAACCGTCGAAGCAGATTGCCAGGCCGCCTGTTTCCACGAGAGATGGGTTTGTCCGTAAATGACAAATGCCATTCCCACAATGATGAGAAACACATAGATCGCCAGTTGGACAAGAACCGAAATAGGCGCGGCAATTCGTAGCCAACGATCCTGTGTCTTGTACGAACGCATTGCTCGCAACGGAAGCCGTGTCACTACCAACACTGACTTTGTAACGAGATGGGCAAGCCCAGACCGTGTTGCCCTTGGCACGACCATCGACGCAATCGCCGCGATTGTGACTCCGGCCGTGAGAGCAACTCCCACTATGTAGGCAAGGGTGCGCACCGAGTAAATCTAGGCATTCTGTGTCGACGGAGCGAGAACAACCTTTATCGCTGCAGTTCCTGCTGTAGAGGAACCGCTTTTCTTCGCCGCTTTTTTGTCGCTTCGTTCGATCAGAAGCCGGTACATGATCCGGTACTTTCGCCGAACCACTTCTCGGACGTTGGCTACTCCGTTTGCGTCAAGCACTTCAGCGGTTCCAGTGAAGATTGTGGATCCGCGCTTTGGCTTCCCGCGAACGTTGCTGGCCTGAATTGTCACGTTGGGGTTTTTCAAAATGCGCTTGATTTTCCACGAATCAGAATCGGTCGTGAACGCGTAACCATCTTCGTACGGGACGACCCACACTGCCGTCGAGACGGGGGTTCCATCTTTTCGATAGGAGACAAAAGCGATGTACTTCGCGGTGTCAAGATCTGCATACATGACAGGAAGTATGCCGTGAGAGGCGTCTGAAATCATTCATCAACGCACGTGAATCATCAAACGAAACCGTTACCATGACGCACATGACCGACGAACTGAACGATTTCAATACGCAGATCATGAATGAGTTCCGCGCCAACGGCGGCAAGGTTGGCGGCCACTTTGAAGGCCGACCAATGACGATCGTTCATCACACTGGAGCCAAGAGCGGCATCGTTCGTCACGCGCCACTCGTGTATCTGCCGAATGGCGACGACGTCGTCATCTTTGCCTCAAAGGGCGGTCAACCAACCAACCCCGACTGGTATCACAACCTCATCGCCAACCCCGATACGCAGATTGAACTTGGTGACGACATCGTGCCCGTTCGCGTTCGAGAAGCAACGGGCGCTGAACGCGACGAACTGTTTGATCGCCAAAAGATCGCCAGCCCAGTTTTCGCAGAGTACGAAGCGGCAACGACGCGAATCATTCCCGTGTTGGTCCTTGAGCGGCGCTGACTCGCGGCGACCCGATAGGCCCCACGCTGATGAGGGCAGCGGCCAGCGACGGCACCGACACCCTGCATCTACCGCCGGATCGTCATCCGATTGGTGATTCTGGCCATCTTGGGATTGAACTGCGCTTGATAGTTGAGGAACAAGGGCTCTTCAACGATATTTCCCGCGTCGGAGGACAAGGACGAGGACACCGACGCCCGCTTCTTCACCACTTCCGTGACTGACTTCCCGTTAACGAAGGGGTTGTATTCAGAAACCGAAAGGGGCTTGTACAGCGACGCACGATTCATCGTGGGCACTTTGGTGAGCGGAGCAACTGACGGGTCGATTTCGCCCATCTTGAAGAGGTCGTAGATCATCCTGTCCTCGGTTTGCGGCCAGGACTTTTTGGTGGCCTTGGCAAACTTGAGCTTGCCGGCGATCCCGCCGGCAGCGACGCCGGCGAGCACACCGACAAGGACGCTCCCCACGCCGACCGCCCAGTCCCCGCCCGTGAGCGCCTGAACGACCATGTTGGTTGCGCCGAAAATAACCCCGACGAGGGCTCCAATACCCATGCCAAGCTTGGCGCCCATCTTGGCGCCGACGAACAGCGACACGACGGCCGAGGCGACGGCAACGAGTCCGAGTCCGATCCAGTCGCGTGCCTCGGGGGCGTTACCGCTGGGGTCGGAGATCGACGTTGGGTCCTGGTTGGCATAGTCGTAACTGTTGGCCGATCCTCCAACGACAGGGTCGACTTGGATGAACCGGCCGAGGGCGGGGACGTACACGCGGGCACCCATGGCCACGACCGGCAGAGCGAGGGCGAGGGTCTCATTGGCCTCGGTGGCTCGCCAAGTCAGGTCGGGACGGTTGGCATCGACGCTGGTGGCACCAGCGAGACGTTCACCGAACGGGGTGAACGTACTGATCTCACCACTACGGTTTCCGGCGTCGTCGAGGGTGATGAACTGGTCGCCGGTGATTGCGGTGACGTCCCATGTCGCCGATCCGCCGATCGGTCGACTGAATTGCACGCCGCCCGGCAAAGGAATCTGGAACAGGGTCGGGCGTGCGGCATCGTCGAGGATGAACCCGCTGGAGCCGAATCGAATAGTGGTGGATCCTTTGGCGTCGGTCGTGGTTTTGGCCAGCACCGTGCCGGTGACCGAGCGTTGGTACGCGACGGTGGTCGTGCCATCGGTGGCCGACACCAGCAGGTCGGACGCGTCGTAGGTGAAACGGTCGGGACCAATCTGGGTCGCGTTGCCGCGCTTGTCGTACGTGATGGGACCGGCGATGGTCGGGTCGGTGGTGGCCACCAAACGATCGGCAGCGTCGTACGTGGAGGTTGAGGTAACCGGTGCGCTGCTGCCGACAGTCACGGTCTGGGTGGTGCGGTTGGAGTTGGCGTCGTAGCCGTAGACCCACGACCGGGCCTCGTTCACGAGTCCGGCCGACACCGACACTGCCGACAGTCGGCCGTTGGTGTCGTGGGAGAAGTCGAACGTCGACGTCCGACCCTCGCCGGTGAGTGTCGTTGACGATCGCACACCAGCGGACGACATGGCGATCGACGACGTGTAGTTGCGGCCTCCCGTTGCCGTGGCCAAAGAAATCGGTCGGTCCTGAGCGTCGTAGGTGATGTTCGACACCGCGCCGTTGCCGTACGTGACGGTGGCGGGCAGGCCGAGCTCGTCGTAGGCAGTGGCGGACAAAACCCGACCATCGACGGCGACAGAGATCGGACGCGCGAACTCGTCGTAGCCATAGGTGGCCACGACCGGTGCGGTGCCCGGCGGCGTGGAGGTCACCGTGGACACGGCCCCGGTGCGGGAGTCGTAAGTGGTGAGCGTGACGATCCCGTACCGATCAACTGAGCGGATGGTGCGACCAGCAAGGTCGACTTCAGTGGTCGAGGTCGTGACCGTGTCGCCCTGCGTTTCGGTCAGCGACGTCACCAACGGATTGCCGGAAACGGCGTAGTCGATCGTCAACTTCGACATCGAGCCCATTCCGAGGGTCTCGACCGTTGCTACCCGACCGGCCTGGTCATAGGTCAGACACTGAGTGGCGCCGCCACCGGAAAGGCGGTTCGCAGCCACCGCACCCGATGCCGTGTACCACTGCTGGGCCGACGGACCGTCGCCCCCATCGGGACCGGGCGTGATCGACTCCTTCGACGCGCCGCCCTGCACTGCCCCTTTGGCCCCGGGGCACGGCGCAGTGGCCGACTCTTTGTCACCCCACCACGTCTGACGCATTGCGTTGCCCGCCGGAAGCGTCGACGCCGTTGGACGATTCCACCCCGACCCCTCGTAGGAGAGCTGGACCTGCGAACCACCCGTAGAGGTCCGCGAGGTGACGATACCCTTGGCCGGGTTGGCGTAGGCGCTGCGCGAGATGCTGTCGGTGTTGGCCCGCTCAGCAGTGGGGTCGACGATCTTCGTCTCGGTGGCGAATCCGTACTGCGGGCGCAGACGATCGGTAGGAATCGACTTCGATACTCCACTTGTGTCGGGGCCCGACCAGGTCAGGTCCATCGATGCCGTCGGCGAGTCGGTGGCCACCTCGACCTGAATCGACACCGGACCGGCGGGCAGGTTGAGCTCGCGACAGCCGCCGTCTTCACAGGCGTTATTGGCGATGCGCAGGCGGGCTGTGGAGTTGTTCGACGCGAACGCGTAGGTACCGGCGGTGTCGATGGTCAACAACCCCGTCATCATCGCCGACCAACCGCCTGTGCGATTCCCTGCCGGCGAGTTGTCCCAGTTCACGGTAAGAGACGACAGAAGTTCGCCGTCACGGGTTGGACCAAGTTCCTGTACTGCGTCCGTACCGCGGTTGGTGGCCGACGGCCAGTAGACGACGTCGAGTCCGCGCATGGGCACGCCCTCTGACGACGCGGCGTACGACTCGTCGTACTCGTGCACCGTCGTCTGCGATGTGGCGAGATCACGCGACGGACCGCGGGTCTGCACCAGGTTCCCGTCAGTGAACGTGTTGACCGTGACTCGACCGGTCATGTCGACCGACCGCAGCAAGTTGCCGGTGGCAAAGTCCCACGTGTTGGTAGAGGTCCGACCGGTGACGTCGGTGGTCGCGAGGGGGAAGAAGGTGGTGCCGTCGAAAACAACCGTCGTCACCGTCCGACCCAGACACGAATCGGAAACTGCGGCGAGCGTGCCCTCGATCTGGAACGAACGCGCGCAGCGAGTCGCACCGGGAGTCGGCGCAGCGTCGGTAGTCCGCTCCACCCGACCGTCGGCTGAGTAGGTGACATCCGTCCAGAACTGCGCGTCGTCGGCCGCCACCACACCCGACGCCGCCGCTGCGGCCACCAACGGCGAACGCGTCGTGGCGATGCGCCCAGCTGCGTCGTACGCGACATCGGAAACCTGCGCGCCGTCACCGGCCGCCTCAGGAAAATCGATCAGTCGACCAATACTCGGACCATCTGGTGTGTCGACGTACATGAACGCACTCGTCGAACCGTCCCAGAATTTCACCCGGCACAACATGCCCTCCGGAGCGGCCACGAAACCACCCACAGGTGCTGGACACGAACCGCCGCCGTAGACCAGTTCCACCGAACGTCCCGACACTGGATCGGTGATTGACCGCAACAGACCACCATTCCAATCCTGTTGCAACATCGGCGCGCCATCAGCCGACACCCCAGCGAGGTTGGCGGTGCCGTCACCGTTGTCGTCGATGAACTTCGTCGTCGACGCCTTCGACGTGACCGACCAGGATCCGTCCGCATTCTCGATCAACACCGGCGCCAAACCGCTGGCATCAAGACCGTCACCGGCCATCTTCACCGGATTCCATACCCCACCGGTGCCGCGGCGGTAGCTCGACACCTGACCATTTTTGGCGACGAGACCCACACTGCCGTCGGGACGCGTCACAACCGATTCGTAGGGGCTGCCGCTTGACGAGGTCAGCACCCAACCGGCCGGAACACCCGGCGACGGACGGTTCGACCCCTGGAACTGCAACGAAATTCCGACCGGACCACCCAACGAACCCATCGAGTGCGAGGACCAGGCGTAGGACGCCTCACCCGATGACAACGCCACCACGACGTTGCCAACCGAATCGGTCACCTGCACATCGCGCAACTGCACATCCACCGTGAACGATCCACCCACTGGCGTCTGTCCCGGACTCTCGGCCACCCACGTATAGACGTTGCCGTTCTGCAACAACCCGGCGGGGATCCGTGCCGTCGAACCCGACTCGGCGTAGGTGCGCGTCCCGAACGACGACGTGCCATCGGACAGATCCGAGATCTTGAACGTCCATGCACCCGACGCACCCGGGACGACCAATGTCGGCACCGTGGAACTCGACACCCACGACGAGGGCGTCACCTCGGACCGGACCCACATCGGGACCCGCTCACCGGCACCGGCGGCGGGCGCTAGGGCGGGAAGATCGACTGGGTTCCCGGCAGCACTGGCCCCACGTCGAATCGAGGGCTCACCCGAACAGGCGGTGGCGAGCAGGGCGAGTGCGACCACCACGGCGGTCACGGCGACACAGGAGCGACGGTGTTGAGACATCGGGAAAGACCTCAGGACAGTTCGGACACCACGACGGCAACGTCGCAGTTAAGAGTCAACAGTGTAGACCTTCGACCGCCACGCACGCAGTCAGAGGCCGAGCGACGGCGAGCGACGACTCAAAGTGATGTGGGTGACGCCGCTCGGCGACGAAACCGACTCGATCGCATAGCGCTCCTCCAAACCTTCGAGCCCGTCCCAAAGGCGAACACCTCGACCAAGCAGTATCGGCACCTGCACAACGTGCATCACATCGATAAGGCCTGCGTCGAGGAATTCGCGAACGACCGTTGGGCCTCCACCAATTCGCACATCGAGATCACCAGCCGCTGCTTGCGCAAGTGCAAGCGCTTCGTGGGGAGTCGCGTCGATGAAGTGAAAGACATTCCCACCTTCCATCTCGATGGAAGGACGCGGATGATGCGTAAGCACGAACACAGGCGTGTGGAACGGTGGGTTCGGTCCCCACCAACCGCGCCACTCATCATCAGTTCCGAGGTCGGCCCACGGACCAGTCTGAGGTCCGAACTTGCCGCGTCCCATGATCTCGGCACCGAATCCGACATCAATGCGTTCGGCGAATGCATTGTCAACACCTGAGGACCCACCGCCGTCGCCAATCTTCTCGTGCCAGAAACGAGTATCGAAATACCACTCGTGCAATCGATGGCCAGCATGGCCAAATGGCGCGTCGAAGGTCAGACCCTCACCGGTTCCAAATCCGTCGAGGGAAATTGAAAAGTTATGAACTCGAACTTGGGACATTTCGACCTCTTCGTCGGAGACGGAAACTCAGTCTATGAACGACAGTCATGCATCCGAAGTGCTTCACTTCGAACGAGGACTTCCAGGAGCAAAGCGGCGGGCTCCTGGACCTTCTGCGCTCAGACGATCAGCCGGATTGGTTAACTTGCACCGCTCGAAGGACAAACATCCGCATCCGATACAGGTCGTTAGATCATCTCGAAGTCGTTCAAGTTGTTCGATACGAACCTCAAGCTGAGTGCGCCAACCTGCTGCCAATTTCTTCCAGTCGCCTTCGCGAGGCGTTCGTTGCTGCGGCAACTTTTCGAGTGCGTCGCGAATGTCGGCGAGTGAAATCCCAACGGACTGCGCCGCTCGTATGAACGCGAGTCTGCGCAACGTATCCCGGCCAAACCTTCGCTGATTGCCCTCGTTGCGTGTGGAGAAGATCAGTCCTTCACGCTCATAGAAATGGAGTGATGAGATCGAAAGTCCGCTCCTCTCTGCGACCTGACCGACCGTCCAAGGGCGGAATAGTTCTTCTTTTGTGACCATCACCGGATGGTACCGCTTGACCTCAACAATGGTTGAGGTGTGAGAGTTAGGCCACGACAGATCGAAAGAGAGAACGATGACGACCTTCATGGCTGTCTGCACCTTCAAAGATGGAACCGATATGGCCGATGTCTTTGCCGTTGTCGCCGAGGAACAGGCGATGGTCGCAACCCTGGTTGCCGAGGGACGCATCGGTTCGATCCACCTCGCGCTTTCACGCGGAACGGTCTTTATCGAAACGTTTGCCGATGATGAAAACGCTGCATCAGACACAGTCGGGTCGCTGCCCATGGCGACCTGGTGGGACATTGACCTCTTTCCCATCGGTGCTCCCGTGATTCCAGGAGCCGAGTGATGGGCGCGTTTACCGAGGCCGAGATCACGTACCTCAGGTCGCAACCACTCATGCGATTTGCGAGTGCCTCTCCCGAGGGTAAGCCCGATGTCGCACCGGTGATTTTCGAACTTGATGGTGATGACATTGTCACCGCAGGGTTCAACATCACTCATACTGCGCGTTACCGAAACATCCAACGCAATCCGCAAGCGACGCTTGTTATCGATGATCTTGCAACGATCGACCCGTGGTCACCTCGCGGCGTCAAAATCATTGGAACTGCAAGCATCGAAGAGCATGATGGATCCCCGCGCTTTCGCATCACGCCAAACGTGATCATTAGTTGGGCGATCAATGACACATCACCGGGCATTCCGAAAATGGAGCGCCGAGAGATTCACTGACAGCTTCGTGTTTCGGAGTTGCCTATGCCTCTCCGCTCGTCAGTTCGCCGGTAGAACCAATTCATTGATCTATCGAGGTCGGTAGACATCTGACCGATGTTCGATGCGAAGCACGGAGACGGTCCGATCTTCGTCGTCGATTTCGTAGATGACTCGATAGGCACCGCGCCGCGCCGACCAGAGTCCGGCGAGTTCGCGCTGCAGTTGATGTCCAACCTGGCGAGGGTTGTCTGGTAGGGGACCAAGCAAAAACTCGACGACGGCTGCTGCGAGACGTTCCGGCAGCCTCGCAAGTTGTCTCTCAGCGGAAGCCGCGACGCGCAGAATCCAGACGTTTTCGGTCACTCGCTCAGATACTTCGCGCGCAACTCATCGGCAGAGACGCTTCGCCCGGCCTCAACCTCGAGACGCGCGTGTTCGATCTCCGCCATCGCTTTCGAGTCCGAAAGGAGTTCGAGGGTGTCCTCAAGAGCCTCGAGTTCCTCGGCACTCATCAGCACTGCTGCAGGACGACCATTACGAGTGACCGTGATTCGTTCGTGTTGTTGCTCCACCCGATCCACCATTTCTGAGAACTTGGCTTTGACTTCGGCGAGGGGAAGAACATCTGACATGACCAGAATTCTAGTCAGCATCTCTCCCGGGTGTCTGTCGCAGGCAGTCCTTAGGGTCCCACCATGCGGTTCGAGCGGAAGGCGATTGACCACCACATGGGCTGGATGGACGCGCGGCGAAGTGACCCCGGTGCATTCAGCGGAAGAGGCCACTTCCTGACCGGGTGGGACGACCAGCTCTGGATCCTCCACGCGATGTGGGAGCACCCTGACATTCCCGAGGCCATCACCTATGCAGAGGCGGACCAGATCCTGAGCGTTCTCGGCGAGCGCCCGCCGATCGTCACCGACGTCGCCGATTTCGATCGTGACGCGCTGTTCACCGGTGAGATCTCGTTCGGGCTCGACACAGGCGCGAGCTGGGGGCTGAGCGTCCGACCCGATGAACCGTGGACGCGACTTCTTTGGAGCGACTACATGGGGCGCCGCGGGCTCACTCCCGATCCGAAGAACATCCCGTGCGCAACGTGGCTTGGTTCGGATTTCACCACCAACGTGATCCCACCGGCGGAGGGCTCACTCGATCTCGCACAGCTTGAGCCCCTCATCTCGATCCTGATGAATCACGAGTTGACGCGCTCTCCGATCGCCGAGCCACAGGTGTTCGCATGGTTCAGCTTCCACGCTCCGATCACGCATCCGCTACTAACACCAGGCGCGAACATTGGCCTGAACGGTTATCTCTTTGTCGGACCCCTTGACGAACTCGCATGGTTCTCCACCAGCGCGGGTTGCTCTCCAAACAATGTCTGGCCCGAAGATCGCGACTGGTTCATTACTACCGACGCCGATTCATGGGGAACGCTGGTCCAGGGACCAGCCCAGCTCATCGACCGGATCCGCAACAACGAGATCCCACACGAACGGTTCGACAGCCCATCCCGAGATCGAATGACGTTCGATGTTCACGAGACCTTCGACTCGCACCGCACACCGCGCAATCCAAGATCGCACTGATCTTCAACTCGACAAGAAGAAGAGTCCCTCAGGAATCCAAACTGAATCGGTACACGTTTGTGTTCGGCCCGTCGTCAGAAATCGGAATCCTTCGGAGGAAGGTCCTCTACATCGGCCAGATCGCGAAAAGCGAACGTCATTCCGGGCGAACGATTTCAAAAACTCTTGGAAGTCCCGGTTCAGTTCCACGTGCCCACCCGTGATGTTCACGACGCAGTTCCTCGACCGCGTCGATGCGTTCCTCGATGGGTCGCGTCAACCAGTAACGCCAAGGCTCATCGGGATCACCGACGACCTTCTTCGTCACGACTCGATCGACCGATGTCATGTCCGAATCCTACCTTCGAAGTCCGCTCGTGGGCAGGGGCGCCACTCACGTTTCGAGGCTGAATCGATCCACGTTCGTCGTCATTTCCCCGTTAGAAATGCGCTTACTCGAAGCGATAACGAGTGAAATGTCCACGGTTTTTGAAGCCAAGTCGTTGATAGACCGGGTAGCCGGCGGCGCTCGCTTGGAGAACCACAGACTGCGCGCCGGCTTCCAGCATCAGATTGGTGAGCCAACTCGTAACAGAGCCCGCTACTCCTCGTCGCGCGCTCGTTGGTGGCGTGGAGACGTAATAGATCCCACCCGTAACACCTTCAAGAAACGAGCATCCGGCGCCTACGGGCTCATCACCATCCCACGCGATGACCCATGTCACGCCAGTCGATTCAAGCATGTTGTGATGCTCCATGAGCCAGGCCATTCCATCGATTTCGTACGCCGCCTCGCATAACCGAGCACAAAGTGCGAATTCATCTGGACGCGACACGACCCGCATCTCGAATGAACTCTCCGCGATGAGTAGTTCGGAGATCCACATGTCGGGCGCTGAATCGTTTTCCAAAACTCCGCCCGCCTGTTCAGCGGCGGCAGTGAGTTCCTCGTCCTCCTCAGGCACCCAAACCACGAACGGCGATCCCGTCTCGCCGAAGAATGCAACCGCTTCGGCAATCGATGCGGAGTGCGGAACATCGCTTTCGAGAACAAACGCGGCATTCACGAATCCATTTGCGACAGGCACCGGGCTTCGAACGCACACGACACCATCGCCACGATAAATGGCTCCACTACGACCGACCGTGGACGAAACGAAAGCAGCGAGATTCGGAACCGAACTCGGAATCAAAACCTCTCTATCCACACGGTTGATTGTTGCATGAACGATTGAGTCCAGTCGGTTGAATTCGCTATCCATGCACCGCCGACTAAAGAAGCACGAGGAACTCTTCAACTGACATCCCCGACTGACGGATGATCGAGCGAAGCGTCCCCGCCGCAAGTTCCTTGTGCATCGGCACGATAACCGTGGCATTGCTGTGACGGAGCTTTCGGTGGCTTCCTCGTTGGCTGACCTCGAAGAAACCAGCAGTGATGAGTGCCTTGACAACCTCGGCCCCGCTTACAACGGGGAGAGGTGGGTTCACGCAGAGAGTTGGAAGGTGGTGACGAACGGATGGCTGAGATCGAAAGGCTCGTTCTCGTCCTCAAAGTAAAGCCCGAGGGCCTCTTTGAGGTTCGCGAGAGCGTCATCCATCGAATTGCCCTGACTCGTCACATCAACTTCGAGACAGCGCGCGACGAAGAGTTCGCCTTCGTGTGTGATCGCGGCCGTGAGTTCCACGCAGCAAGCATACGGGAAGGAGCTGTAGCAGAGCCATGGCCGAATGACCCGGCGAGGCGAACCTCAGGAATCCAGGCTGAACCTGTACACATTTGTATTCGGCCCGTCGTTAGAAATGGATCGCTTCGCTGGTCTTGACGTCAGCGACTGATCGGCGCACATCAACCTGACGAGAACGTCCCGAAGCTCCAGCCTCTGCCATGGTCGGTTCGGATTCGCTACCCCGAGACCACAAGTGAATACTCGGCCCAGGGTGACCAAGCGACATTGAAGACACTCAGCCGGTGAAGTTCGAGGCGATCAACGAGTCGCAGGGGTCATCGAATCTCCAGCCAACCTGTGTGTACGCGCCGCTCGCCGCCTGCGACAAAGTGACGAACACAGCTCCGCCCGAAGAGTGAACGATGTCGATCCTTCCGAACGGGGTTCTCGCTCCATAGGGATTCCTGTCCTCGTTCCCTCCGAGCTCATAGGGAGCAGTCGTGAACCTACGAGTGGTCCCATCAAGCGTCACCGTCAACTCAACAGCAGCTCCTGAGCGCACGACGTCGATCGTTGCTCCAGCCGAGGTGAAAGGTTGCACAAAACCCGAGATCCCCGGCGGTGTCTGGTTGACCGAATCGGAGGTCAGACGGTGGCTGTAGGCGCGGTATGGACTCGAGCAGGTGAGATCACTCTGGTCAGGCATGGTCGGGAGATCGAAAGAGAACGGCGCGACCTCGATCGGCGCGATCGCAGACGGATTTCCATCGGGTACGACCCCAACTCCGAGGTGACACGAGTCTGGCGCGGAACAATCGAAAGATCCGTCTGCGGTGGAGATGTTCGAGCGGGCAATCGTTGTTGTCGAGATCGAACCGTCCGTCCCGGCAGTGAAGTACCCGAGCGTGCTCATGTCGCAACCGCTGGAAGTGATCGAACCATGGTGACATTGGATGATTGCGACGTAAGCGGAGGCCGGGTATCCCGTGCCGCTCACCGAGATGGTCTGACCGTCGATCAGCCCCGTCGAGGGCGAGGCAAAGATTGCTGCACCCCCAACTGCGGGCGAGATCTGATCCGCCCCGACCCGATCGCCGACGATTGACATCCCACCCAGCGCAACGACGATCGCGATTGCCCCCGCAAACCGCCACCGTTCTCGGAACAACCTGAGCCGCATGAGTTCGATCACCGCATGACCCCCCAGCATGTGATCCACCAACGATCGAAGCGTACTTTGCCGGACGTGAATCGGCCGCGCCCGACTCGGTAAAGGTCCGCGCCCAAGCTGTTCACGCCTAACCCAACAGCACGAACATCAGTCCAGGCTGAACCTGTACACATTTGTGTCGCGGGCGATGAAGCCGATGCGTTGATACAAACGATTCGCTGCTTCACGGCTGGGTCGTGATGTGAGATCAACCGTCTTCGCACCCAACTCCC
>CALBSE010000050.1 GCA_937927725.1 uncultured Actinomycetes bacterium | reverse complement strand
GGCGCCAGCTCTCTACCTTCTGGGTGAAGATCTACGGGCTCATCTTTGCGATGGGTATCGCCACGGGCATCGTGCAGGAATTCGAGTTCGGAACGAACTGGTCGCAGTACTCACGATTCGTCGGCAACATCTTCGGAAGCCTTCTTGCTGCCGAGGGGATCTTTGCCTTCATGCTCGAAGGCGGATTCCTCGGACTCATGCTCTTCGGCGGCACCCGCCTCGGCAACCGAATGTGGTTGTTCGCAACCACGATGGTCGTTGTCGGCGCAACGTTCAGCGCGACCTGGATCGTGATGGCGAACTCCTGGATGCAGACACCTCAGGGATTCGAAATTAAAGATGTCGGCCAGGGCCCACAAGCATTCATGACGAGTTTCTACGACGTCGTCTTCACCCCTTCGTTCCTCCCCCGCATCCTTCACGTCATCGCCGCGTGCTGGATGGTTGGCTCTTCGCTCGTTCTCAGTGTGGGCGCGTTCTATCTCTTGAAGAAGCGCCACGTTGAACTTGCGAAAACCATGATTCGAGTTGCGCTCCCGGTCTTCACCGTGGTTGCCCTCCTTCAGGTTCCCGTCTTTGGCGCCAACCAAGCCACTGAGGTCGCAAAAAACCAACCGGCGAAATTGGCGGCAATGGAAGGGCTTTACCAAACCCGATCCTGTGCACCGATGTTCCTATTGGGTTGGACGAATCCGAATGAAGAAAAGACAACGGGAATTCATATTCCCTGCTTGCTGAGCTTCCTCACTGACAAGAGTTTCGATGGAACGGTCACCGGGCTTGAAGCAACGCCACGTGAGGATTGGCCCAACACAAACCTTGTTTTTCAGGTGTACCACATCATGATCAACCTCGGGATGCTGTTCATTGCGATCGGAGTGGTTGCATGCGGCTTCTGGGTGTGGAAGCGAAAGATCTGGAATCAGCGCTGGCTCCTCTGGATCCTTGTTTCCTCAGTCGTGCTTACTGAGATTGCCACCGAGACAGGTTGGTGGACGGCAGAGTTCAGTCGTCAGCCATGGATTGTCTGGCAAGTCCTCAAGACAACCGATGCGTACTCGCCAAACGTTTCGTTCGGCCAGGTCGTCTTCTCGATTGCGATGTTCATCCTTCTCTACATCATCGTGTTTGTGGTTTTCATTCGACTTCTTGATCGACGGATCAAAGAGGGACCACCGCCACCGACTGAAGTCGACGAAACAACTTCACTCCCCGATTCTTTCGGCGAGATCTTCCGTCGTCGTTCACGAGTTTCAAGCGGAGGCGACTGATCATGTGGCTGCAAACGACCTGGTACGTGCTCTACATCGCCATCATCAGCGGCTACGTCATCCTTGACGGTTTCGACCTCGGCGTCGGCATGCTCTCGCCATTTATCGCCCACACGGACTACGACCGTCGAATCCTTTTGAACTCGATCGGCCCGGTTTGGGACGGCAACGAGGTATGGCTCGTCCTCGGCGGCGGTGCACTTTTTGCCGCCTTCCCGCTTGTCTATGCCTCGCTCTTTAGTGGCTTCTACCTCGCGATGATGCTCGTACTGCTTGTACTCATCATGCGAACGGTGGCCATTGAATTCCGCTCGAAGCGACCCGAGTCGTGGTGGCGGTCGTTGTGGGACTGGACCTTCACTCTTTCCTCTTTTGGCATCACAATTCTTCTTGGCGTTGCGCTCGGCAACGTGATTCGAGGAATCTCTCTCGATCAACAGGGCAACATGAATGTCAACCTCCTTGACCTTCTCAATCCGTATTCGATCACGCTCGGCCTAGTTGCTGTCGCAATGCTTTCTCTGCATGGGGCAATCTTCCTGACACAAAAAGCCGAGGGAGCTCTGCTTCAGCGCATCAAGAATCTCATCCCGAAACTGCTCATCGCATTCTTCGTCCTGATGACAATCCTCATTGTCTGGACGCTCCTCCGCAGCGAGCAGTTCACGCAGAACTTTAAGGACCGACCGTGGACCGTGATCTTTCCGGTACTCGCCTTCGTCGCAATTGTTTCTGCATGGCTCTTTGTTCGTCGAGGCGCCTACCTGAGCGCATTTCTCTCATCCGCCACCATGATCGCCTTACTTCTTGGAGCGGTGGCCTGTGGCATGTATCCGGTCATGCTGCATTCGACGACGAACAGTGCCTATGACCTGACCGTCCAGAACGCTTCTTCTGCCAAAGAGACCCTCACCGTGATGTTCGTCATCGCCTTGATCGGAATGCCTTTTGTTCTGCTCTACACCGCTGGTGTCTATTACTTCTTCCGCGGCAAGGTCGAACTCGACGACGAGAGTTACTGAGCCCTGCTTCCGAGCGACGAAGTACCGTCACAACCCATGCACTCTAAGGAACTGCTGACCGTCGTTCCCGGCGTTCGGCGGCTCTACGCCTTCGGGGTAGCGCTCAGCCTCCTAGGTTCCGTCGCCCTCATTGCATGGACGATTGCGCTCGCGGCATCCATTTCAGCCTTCGTGCTGCAGAAGCCACCGGTAATTGCGTTTGTCGCTCTCGCGGCATTTCTCGTTCTTCGAGTTGTCTTTCGTTTCACGAGTTCTCTGTCGCTTGCCAACGCGAGCAGTCGCCTTCGGGCAGGAGTCAGGGGCGCTCTCCTATCACGCTGGAGTGGAAATCAGGAATTGCTGACATCCGCGGGAGTCGACAGCACACTTCTGGGCCCCGGCGTTGACGCGCTTGACGACTATGTGACGAAGTTTCTGCCGTCACGTTTCGTTGCTGGCGTCATACCCGTGGTGGTGTTTCTGACGATCGGAATTCTTGATCCGTGGTCGTTACTAATTTTGGTCTTTGCCGGACCGATGCTGATTCTCCTGCTCGCCGTTATTGGATCGAGAACCCGCGAACTCTCCGAACAACGGTTTCGGGAACTTGGCTGGTTGCGTTCCTTTTATCTCGACATGGTTCGCGGTATTCCCACGCTGAAAGTTTTTGGTCGCGCCACCGAAAGCGTGATGACCATTGAGGAAATCAGCGAACGGTTCGCACGCACAACGATGAGCGTGCTTCGCACCGCATTCCAGACATCACTCGTCATCGAATGGGCGGCCACCGCTGCAACCGCCCTCGTTGCCGTTCAGGTCAGTTTCCGAATGGTGAATGGCAAGATCGGGTTCGCGACGGCCCTCACTGTCCTGATGCTCACTCCCGAGTTCTTTTCACCCCTCCGCAACTTGGCGATTGAGTACCACGCAGGCCAGACCGGGAATGCAGTGCTTGCTCAACTCCCCGACCTCACCACATCAATCGATCAGCCGACACCGGCGGTACCGATTGCCCGAACAACGGGTGCGCGACCTCCAAGCATCCGGTTTGACGATGTGTCGTTCACCTACCCAGGGACGAGTCAGCTCGTTCTGCGCAATGTCTCGTTCACGGTCGCTGCCGGCGAAACCGTCGTCGTCTTGGGACCTAGCGGCGAAGGCAAGACCACTCTTCTTGAGTTGTTTCACGGCCGCCTAAAGCCCACAAGTGGTCAAATCACGATCAATGGCGAACCGCTTACCGAGATCCAGGCTGAGGACTGGCTGGCAGCGATCACGTCCGTTCCTCAGAACCCATTCATGTTCAACACCTCTATCCACGCCAACGTTGCACTGTCTTTGCGAGATGCTTCAACGGACCAGATTCATGGAGCCCTTGATCTTGCTCGTGCTTCTGACTTTGTCACTGAACTTCCGTTTGGGATTGATTCCCTCATCGGTGAGGAAGGCGCAACGCTCAGTGGCGGCCAGCGACAGCGTTTAGCCATCGCTCGCGCGGTGCTTCGCGACGCGCCGCTCGTACTGCTTGACGAATTCACCGCTCACCTTGACCATGAAACCGAACGCGATGTCATCGACTCGATGAGCGGTTTTCTCGAGGATCGCACCGCCGTCATCGTCGCTCATCGCGAAGCGACGCTTTCACTTGCTGATCGAATCTTTCGTATTGAACAAGGGACTGTCGTCGAGGTGGATCGATGACAACGAAGTCCTCAGGTCGAAACCTCTTTCAGAAGATTGGCAACACACATCGCTGGGTCGCACTCAGCTCATTGCTCGGAATCCTCACGATTGGATCCAGCATCGGACTGCTCGCAATGGCGGTCTACCTCCTCACGAAATCAGCGCTTTTGGGAACTGCCGCTTCGCTGTCGCTCACGATTCTCGGAGTTCGATTCTTCGCACTCACTCGTGTTGTCGGCCGCTACTGCGAGCGTTACCTCGGCCACCTCGGAACATTTCGGGTTCTCACCCGGCTCAGGGTGTGGCTCTTTGAGCAACTCATCGATACCGACACGATTGTGCTTACCGAACAACGCCGTGGAGACGTCGTTACCGGCTTGGTTGATGACGTCGACACGATGCAAGACCGGCTCTTGCGAGTCTCGAGTCCCCCTTTTGTTGCCCTCGGGACGTTGCTCATCGCCGTAGCGATTTTGGTAACGATCAACCTTCAAAGCGCAGTCATCCTCTCCGCATTCTTTCTGGTTGGAGGAGTCGTGCTTCCTCCTCTCCTGTGGTCACGAACACGTCGACTCTCAGGCCAACTCATCCGTCTACGCGCCAAACGACTTGCCGAAGCCAACGAACTCATGAACGGGATCGAAACCCTCGCCATTTGGGGAAGGACCGATCAACTTGCGACTTCGCTCGCCCAGTTCGACGCACAAGAGTCGGTCGTCACTCGTCAATTGACACGAACTCGCGCACTTCTCGACGTTGCGGTCGTTTCCCTTACCGGTATTTGCATTCTCGCCATCGTTACGGCCCTTCGGACCACACAGGTTTCGGTCACGAACGTCTACTGGCTTGCGACAGTTCCGCTGATCGCACTCGCTTCGTTCGAAGCTCTCGGCCCGCTTCTCGCCGCGCCCGACTTTCGAGCGCAGACCGACGCGGCCGCCCAACGAATTCTCACGATCGCACAGAGCCCCGCCGCTGCTCTGACCATCACGGGAGCTGATCGCTCGAGTCTTCAAGAGTCGCCACCATCTCCCGACGTCGAGATCACAAACCTCTCGTTCGCGTATAGCGGCGCAACACCGATTTTTGTTGATGCCTCACTCCACATCCCTTTTGGGTCAACCATCGCGATTGCCGCTCCCTCCGGAACAGGGAAGACAACGCTTTTAGAGTTGATTGTTGGTTTGCTGCCCTCTGAACGAGGAACGATTTCCGTCTGTGGTTTCCGACCCGACGAAGTTCAGAGCCTCGATCGGCCTTGCATTGCTGCTGTTCTGCAAGACGACCACCTCTTCGATACAACCATTCGCGACAACCTGCTTGTTGGCGATGGCGATGCCACGGATGAACGTCTTCTTGCAGCATGCTCGATCGCGGGACTTCAGCACTTTCTCGATGATCGAGCGGAAGGTCTCGATGCTCCGGTTGGACAAAACGGGGGCCTGCTCAGCGGAGGCGAACGTCAGAGGCTCATCATTGCCCGGGCGCTTGTCGCCGACGCGCCGATCCTCCTTCTTGATGAACCCACTGAACATTTAGAACCGACGCGACGAACGGAGGTTGTCGACGCCATCCTCGCGTCTCGCAAAGGCCGAACAACGATCATCCTTGCGCACGACGCCAATGCGCTCGATCAGGTTGACGCGACATATGACGTTGTTGAGGGCAGGTTGATCGTTCGTCAGTCGTGACTGGCAACAAGCTGTAGTGGCGGCGTTGATGCCGTTGCGATCGTCGCGGCCTCTGCATCTGGAAGTCCGTTCAGTCGCCAACGGAAATTGTTCGCAACCAACTGAGCCACAACCGGCACGACCTGTGAATCGGTTACTGACCCGAGGTGCGATTGACCCTGAACGCCCACAAGCATGGCCGGGCCGGGGTCGTTGCCAACAAGAAGCTGCGAACTCTCAAACGGATTTATTTCGTCATACTCCCCGTGGATCGCGAGGAGCGGCGGATCATTCGTTGAGAACCATTCGCCGCCGAACGTATCGAAATCGCCGGAGACGGCGACAACTGCTGCGATACGACTGTCTGTGTATCGAGGCGCGTACGCCGCCAACAAGGCAGTAACTGCGCCGTCAGAGTGCCCGATAACCCCAACCGGGCCGGGAGCAATCATTTCCGCAAGTTGCGTTGGCGCATCAGGGGACGTCATCGCCGTTATGAGAAATGAAAGGTCGCGCGCCTGATCCGGAATGTCGTATTCATCGGCAGCCCCATCGAACACCGTGCTTGACATTGGAAACTCGGGCGCCGCAACAACAAAGCCATCAGCGGCAAGCTCATGCAAAAGCGAGGCATATCTGTCTGACGAAACATCGAATCCGTGCGCAAACAAGACCAACGGTGCTGGCTCGTACGCCGGAGCATTTGGGATTTCGTCCTCACCCGGCATTCCCGGAGTGGGATAGCGAACTGTCACCGTCAAAGGACGCGTCGACAACGCCTCGCGATCCCCGCGGGCGGGCGTTGAACGCGTGAGGTCGGTGAACGTCATCGTCATCACCCCTACTGCGGTGGGCTGATCGGGAGACGCGTAGTCCGTCATTTTTGGCGGCGATGGCGCCACGGCCGCAACCGACACTGGCGTCTCGGGAACGACAACCGCATCAGCCGCCTGGGCGATCTCCGCCGGGGATCCATGTCCGGACTTCAGCAGAATCACACCGCAAACGATTGCCACGAAAGCGAGAGAAACGAACCCCGCGACCATCACCCGCTTCCGCAATCGACTGCTGGGGGAGTTTCGGACAACTGGCATCGCAAAAGGATGCCCGAACAAGGTGAGAACCCGGTGAGTAACCGCCATGAAGAGGACAGGTCTCACCCCCTTCTCACCTTCATGGACTAGGAAGATGGCGGCCATCGAGCAGGACTCCGGAGACCGCCTTGACGAACCCCACCATCCCTGCGGACGAAACGATCGCAGGGACTCCGCCATCGGCTTCTCGCGCAACTCCACGTGAGTTCACCATGAAGTGGCTCCCGGCGATCATTGCGGTCCTGTTTTTTGTTGCGTTTTCGGCACTCGTGCTGAGCCAGACCCAGAAAATGATCGAGCCTGACCCCTACGCCTACCGGGCATCAATCGCTGCCCTTGAAGAAGGAAATATTTCGCTCAGCCAAGAGCAATACGACGCTCTCGCTCTGAAACTTCAGCAGTCGTCTTCAGGCGGCGGAATCATGCAGTGGCATCAAAACGATGACGGCTCATGGGTCAGCGAAAAGAACCCGGGCTACCCATTCCTCGCCGTTGGCTTTGATGAAGCAGGCGCGCTTCGTCTCGCTCCCCTCTTCTATGGCGCACTCGCATGTCTTGCGATGTGGTTCGGTGCGCGACGTTGGCTTGGCCGTTGGGGAGGAACATTCGCAGTAGGCGCGTACTGTTCAACTGCTCTCGCAATGGTGATGGCATGGAGATCAACGATGCCGACGTTTACCGATGCGTCGCTCATCGCCGCCGGCCTTGGACTACTCATTTGGAGTGTCGTTGCTCTTGATCGATCCCGCCGTCTCCGGACGATCGTCGGCGCTCTGGCCTTCTTCTCCTTCGGTCTTGCCGTCTCCGTCCGATACACGAGTGCTGCGGTACTCGGGGTTGCGGCAGTTTTTGCTCTGATCGTCTGTCTCCGACCCAAGTGGAAACTTGGTTGGTCGACACTTGTGTGGTGGGCGATCGCCTCGCTTCCCCCGATCCTTGCGTCGCTTGCTTATAACGCGGTCTATTTCGACGGACCATTTTCAACGGGCTACAACGCGAGCACCGTGCAGTTTTCAACGAGCGCAATCTCACCAAATTTGCGCATCATGCCTGGTCGACTTTGGCAGGCAATGCCAGTCTTTGTTGTCGGACTCGCCGCAATCGCCGTGATGATTGCTGTGCAGATCATTCATGCGATTCGAAGTCGTTCGGCAAAATCTCTAGTGGTCGACAAAGCCGACACAGCCAACACTGACAACACCGGCGAACCCACGGCGCTCACAGCCACCGAACAGCCCATCGGTCCTTCCCCTGCGACGGTCGATCGCTGGATCGGAAGTTTCCTCGCCATCTCATGGGCCGCAACATGGGTGATGTACTCGGCGTATGAATGGACCGCCAACCTTGGCGGCGGCTTCGGCGGAGGTCGAGCTGGTGGAGCCCCCAGCTTCGGCGCCGGAGGCGGACCTGCCATGGGTGGAATGTCACAACCGGTCTACAGCACTGTTCGCTTCTATCTCCCTGCACTCGGCGCTATCGCCTTGCTCGTTGCGTGGCTCTTCACCCGCATGCCCGCAGTCATCGGCGTGGTTGCCCTGATTGCCCTCTTTGCCTTCGGTGGTCATGAGTTCATCAACACGGTCAATAGCCAGTGGGCATCAATGTCCATGGGTGGTGGCCGGGGTTCGATGGTTGGCCCCGACGGCAACAGAGATCCAGGGGGCCAAACCGGACCAGGCGACTTCGGACACTTCGACCCGTCAAAATGCCCCAACCTTCCTCAAATGCCCCAAGGTGGCGCCCCGCCCGGAAGCGGACAGCAACCGCAGCGGCAACCAGGCACTGGACCTGGAGTGCCCCCGAACGGCCCGATCGACCGAGGCGGCATCACCTTCGATGACAACGGATGTCCGATCCTGCCCGGAAGCGCATCTACGACGAGCACTACGGCGCCGACAACGGCTCCCACCACACCGATGGCGACGAGCGCCACTTCGTAACGCGCACGAGCGGTAAGACTCGCGTCATTCACACCCAGTCTTTTTACCGCCAACCATTCGGATCCCTTTTACGGATTGCGTCCTTCATCGCACTTGTCGCGGTCGCTGCCGCGAGCTGCGGGTCCTCGAGTCACACCGTTTCAGCATCGACACTGAAAACGTTCGCTGAAATCGACGAAGCGATGAATTCTCGCGTCGATAGCGAAGGGCTCGACGGCGCCGGACTACTTGTCGTGGCGAATGGCACCGAGTACCGAAACACGGTGTATGGGAAGTACACCGATGAAACCGTGATTCCCATCGCCTCGGCAAGTAAGTGGCTCACCGCAGCCACGATGATGACGCTCGTTGACGATGGAAAAGTGTCACTCGACGATCCAGTGTCGAAGTTTCTCCCCGAGTTCACCGGCGCCACCGGAAATGCCTCGATTCGTCAGTTGCTTTCACATACATCGGGAATTGCTCAGGCAGGTTGCATTTGGGAAGAACAGCACACTCTTGAGCAGTGCGTGCGAACAGTCGCCGCACAGAAACCGGCCTACATAACTGGAACGAAGTTTTCCTACGGCAATACCGGCTTCTCGGTTGCTGGGCGCGTTATCGAAGTAGTCACGGGGCAATCGTTTGAAAAAGCCTTCGAGTCACGAATTGCGAATCCACTCGGAATGATCCACACCCGATTCGATGGCAACTATTACCCCACCGAGTCGAATCCTGTTCCTGCGGCATCAGCAGAATCGACGATGAACGACTACGCGAAATTCGTGCAGATGATCTTCAATCGTGGCCAACTCAATGGAGTTCAGGTTCTCACCGAACATTCGGTTCTTGAAATGGAGACCGATTCCGTCAAGGGTTTGAACACGAGTGGCGATTCCGCGGTGCAAACAACGGGCATCCCCACCTACGGATTGGGAACCTGGCGCGACGTCACGACGACTGATGACACTGGTGTCATCACGAGCGGCAACGGGGCGTACGGCTTCTACCCGTGGGTCGACCGATCACGAAACGGCTACGGAATCATTTTCGTCTTCGATCAACGCGGCTCCGACGTTGCCGTACCCGAATCGCAACGCGAAATGCATTGGGTGTGGGCCGCGCTGGACAATCTGGGTGTCCCTCAGACCTCTACGCAAACAACGACATACGGTCGCTGAATCAAACCCTTATGGCTTGATGGCCCGCTTCACGGGACGGTCCCAGCCCGGCTGGCCCGTTGACTTCGGGCTCGGCCAGAGACCCGGACCCATTTCGAGAATGCCGTGGTGCGAGCCGTACTCGCCCAGCAGATTGAGGTATCGGGCAGCATCGAATGCTTCGGCGCCGCGAACGCCAGTGCCAACCCAACCACCACTCGCGAGAAGTTCGATCGCGACAACCGGGCAAATGGCCGTTTGCCACAACACTGCCTGCGAACCCCAGTCGCGCATTGTCGTTTCGTTATCGGCGACGTGGTAGAGGTACACCTCTCGTTGCGCACCATCGAACGTTCCGCGCACCCATGTACCTGCACATGTTTTTCCGTGCATCAGATGGCCAAGTTCGGCAGGGTTCGGGAGCAACGACGCAAGAACATCGCGTGGCGCCACCATGGCGTCACCAACTTTGATTTTTTCGGTTGAGTCCAAGCCCAAATACGCGAAGGTCTTCAACCAGTCGATGAATTCGGCGCCAAGCCCGTACTTAAACGTCACACGCTCACAGTCGACTTCGCGAGGAACGAGCAGGACCTCTTCGTGCTCAACGTTGACGCATTCAATCGGGCCAATACCCGCAGGGAAGTTGAAAACCTCGGGCTCGCTAAAACATTCGGTGGTGTAGAAGCCCCGCTTCTTTTCCCAAATAAGTGGCGGGTTCAGACACTCTTCGATCGTCGTCCAGATGGAGAACGTCGGAGCGAAGTCGTAGCCGTCGATCGAAAGGTTGGAACCATCGCGGATTCCGATTTCATCGATCGTGTCGAAGAGATGGTCGGCGGCGTAGCGAGCAAAAATGTCAGAAAGGCCGGGCTCAACACCCATGGCAACGATCGCCAGCAGGCCTTTGTCTCGCCACGCTTGGTCGGCGGCAAGCTGTGCAGCGCCAAGTGGAACACCAACCTGGTTGTACGGATCGGTGGCGTGTGGCTCACTCAGGTTCATCGCCATGTCGAGATAGTTCGTGCCCGCAGTGAAACACGCATTGAAGATCGGTTCGTTGAGACGTGGGTCGCACGCGTTCACGACGATGTCGGCATTCGTCTCGGCAATCAGAGCAACGATGTCGGCTTCATTACGAGCATCGACTCGAGCAGCGCGGAACCGCCCAGGATCATCGAGTTCATCAATCGCTCGCTGTGCAGACTCAACCGAAATATCGGCAAGTGTGAACGATGAGAAGAAGGAACGGTCTTCAGCGATGGACGCCATCGAGGCGCCGACACCACCTGCTCCAATCACCAGGATGTTCATGACTACCCGTCTAAGGAACGCCTCGAGTGCGAGGTCGTGACCTTCAGTCTGCCCCATCCGAGGCCCACATTCACGGTCAGTGGGCAGGACGTTGGTCCCGCTTCAACCCAGAAGCCTCAGGCATTCCCGCTTTGGGGCGCTTCACCGAGCACCCGCAGCGGCCGCAACCTGTCACCAATCTTGAACTGCTGAACCGCATGATCGTTGATGTACTCGGCGGCCTCGTCGGGATCATCGGTCACCATCAAGAGATCGAGATCCGACCGGGAAATCATCCCGGCCTTGACCATTTCCTCAATCTGACCAACGAGATCCGACCAGTACCCCACTCCCAAAAGCACCACGGGGAACTGCTCGATCTTCCCCGTCTGAATGAGCGTTAATGCTTCGAACATTTCATCGCCGGTTCCGAATCCCCCCTGCCCAACGACAAAGGCGTAGGAGTACTTCACCAGCATCACTTTTCGCACGAAGAAATGTTCGAACGAGACTTCGACGTCAAGATACGGATTCGAGGACTGCTCCTGGGGCAATTCGATCGTGCAACCGACACTGGTGGCGCCCACGTCCTTGGCACCGCGATTCCCTGCTTCCATGATTCCGGGACCGCCGCCGGTCATGATCGTGAATCCCATTTCACCCAAACGTGCTGCGACCGCCCGCGCAGCAACGTATGCCGGCTCTGTTTCCGGTATTCGTGCTGAACCGAAGACGGTGACGCACGGACCGACGAAGTGAAGTTTTCGAAATCCTCGCAAGAACTCGCTCGCAACTCGAACGATCGTTCCAAGTTCATGGCGCCGAAGTCGCGGACCTCGGAGAAAGATGGACTCGCTCGTAGAACCAAAGAAACGCTTTGAATCAGGCAAAGTCGTACTCATAAGCGTTGATCTTTCGCGTCCATTCCCAATAGTCAGGAATTGGCCACGGCGAAAGGGTGTAGATCTTTCCGTCCTTGTTCTTGAAATGAGAATGCTTCACCGTCGGGTGAGCCCAAACCATTTGATTGATCTCTGACTCGTAGACCTCGACGTACTTGTCGTGCACTTCAAGTTTGGGCTCCATGGAGCGATGACCAGTAGCGAGAAGCTCGTGGATTGCGCTCATCACGTAATTCACTTGGCATTCCGACTGGAAAATGAGGCTGGCCCCATGAGCAAGGTTCGTTCCCGGACCGTACAGACAGAACAGATTCGGAAAGTTCGGGATCGAAATTCCGAGATATGCCGTTGGCTCGTCGCCAAATTGTTCACGAAGGTTGATTCCGTCGCGACCGATGATGGTCATGGGGAACAAGTAATCGTTATGACGGAAGCCCGTTGCGTAGATGACCACATCAGCAGGTCGAAATTCGCCATCTTCGGTGACGACGCCATCGGCAGTAACCCGCTCGATTCCGGTCTTAATGAGTTCGACATTCGGCTTCATCAAGCATTTCAACCACGACCCGTTGTCTTGAAGCATGCGCTTTGCCGACGGCGGGTAGTGCGGCATTGATTTCTCGACGAGATCAGGTCGACCTTCAAGATGCGACGTGATCCAGTTTTCAAAAATCGTTCGGCGTTCGAAACTTGCCTGACTGATTGAACGACCTTCAGGGTCGTGCCAATTCGGATCGACTCGTGATCCCTCGATGCTCAAGCCCGATGCTGGATAGAACATCAGGAAACGGAACCAGCGCGCATAAAACGGAAGATGACGCATTGCCCAAACATCACCTTGTGGAACTTCACGGTGATAGTTCATATTTGGGAACATCCATTGCGCAGTGCGCTGATAGATGTCGAGATGTGCAACTTCATCGGCGATGGTTGGTGAGATTTGGAATCCGCTAGCACCGGCACCGATTTGAGCAACGCGTTTGCCAGCCAAATCAAGGCCATCGGGCCAACGAGCCGAATGGAACGACGGTCCGTTGAACTCCTCCATGCCGGGAATGTCGGGCATCCTCGGAGCATTAAGTGCGCCGGTGCCGCTCACAACAGCGTTTGCCTCAATAACGTCCGTCCCACCATCAGGCGTGCGCACCTCAACCGACCATGTTGCGGTCGCTTCATTCCAGGTCGCCTTCGTCACCTCGGTATTGAAGCGACACTTTTCATCAACGCGGTATTTGCGCATCACGCGCTCAAAGTACGCACGCAGTTCGGGCTGTCGGCAGAAGTATTCGCTCCAATGGTCGGCGGGTTCGAACGAATAGCAATAGAAGTGACTGCCAATGTCGACACGAGCTCCGGGGTAGCGATTGTCTCGCCACGTACCGCCGGGGCCATCAGTCTTTTCAACGATCGTGTAGGGAATTCCCGCTTGATCGAGACGAATGCCCGTCAAGAGACCCGACTCGCCGCAGCCGATCACCACAACATGGAACGCGTTGCGAACCTCTGCGGGAATTTCGTCCTTCCACGTGATCGCCCCACTGTCAGCACCATCGAAATGAAGGTCGTCGGCAAACATCGGCACGACCGCAGGATCCACCGGCGCGGCCGCCATGAAATCCATCAGTTCCTTGACGAGTTCTGGTGAGGGCACCTGAGGTTCTGGGCAGCCTGCATCGCGCCATTGCGCAATGACGGGTACGGCACGAGAACGGATCTCGGCCCGCTCTTCGGCCGTCAGGCCACTTTCGTAGTTATTGAGGATCGCCACACGAGGCCGAATCTCGCCACGAATCCATGAGGGATCACCCGTCATATGCACCATCGAGCACATCAGCGCTGGGACACAGACGTCCTCAAGTGCTGCGGCAATTGCCGCATCGTCATCGGTGAACGGGAGGCCAGCGTGAGGGTTGCGTTCGGTCGCCATGGCGACACTCTTCACCATCAACGTGACCGATGCCACTTCCGGTCAGGAACACCGGGGAACCCCGGCGCGGACCTACTTGGCGACAGTGGTGGTGCTGGCCATGCCCGACATCGTGCCCATGACCGTGGTGGTCGAGCCTGATGCGGCCGCAGTCGTCGTGGTCGAGGCCATCGTCGTCGGCGGGACCGTGCCCGTGATGGGGGTCTGGTGCTTCTTCGAGCTCGAGCAACCTGCCACTACCGCAGCGCTCAGGGCGAGGGCAGCGATGAACACCTTGATTCCACGTGAAGTCATGGTCCGAGACTAGCGAGCGAGACGGCCCCAACGGAACCCGGAACGTGCCACGATCATCGGGTGCTGAGAATCGCAACCGTCAACGTCAATGGCCTCCGGGCCGCATCCCGCAAAGGCATGAACGAGTGGCTGGCCGAGACCCAGCCCGATGTCGTCACCCTTCAGGAAGTGCGTGCCCCCGACGAGCTCATCGCCGGGCTCATGGGCGATGGATGGCACATCGTCCACGCCGAATGCTCCGTGAAAGGTCGAGCCGGCGTTGCCGTTGCCAGTCGCCTCCCGATTACCGATTCCCGAAGCGGCGAACACTCTGTTTCGTTCGCCGACAAAGGTCGATGGATCGAGGCCGATATTAAAACGGGCAAACGCAAAACGTTCACCGTCATCTCCGCTTACGCCCACACCGGAGATGAAACGTCTCCCGAGAAGATGAAAGAGAAACTCGCGTGGTTCGATGCCGCCACCGCTCGACTCACCGAGCTCCGTGACGACGGTCGACACATTGTCTTTACAGGCGACCTCAACGTCGCCCACCGAGAGGCCGACCTCAAGAATTGGAAAGGAAATATTGGGTGCGCCGGATTCCTTCCCGAGGAACAGGCCTATTTCGATAATTGGTTCGACGAACTTGGCTGGGTCGATGTTGTGCGCGCTGCGTTTCCAGACGATGCGGGGCCTTACTCATGGTGGTCGTATCGAGGAAAGGCCTTCGATAACGACGCCGGCTGGCGCATCGATTATCAGATCGTGAATCCGCAACTTGCAAAGCTCGCAATGAATCCGCGAGTCGACCGTGCACCTTCCTACGACACGCGCTGGAGCGATCACGCTCCTGTTGTCGTTGACTACGACATCTAGAACACGGATTCGTTGCGGCGAAGCCGACAGTCAATTCGTAGAGGTCAGGAGCCTTCACCAATAAACGTTCCAGCAACAAAGTCCTGAAACTTCGAGACTTTTGTACGCCAGCGCGCGTCGAATTCCGATTCACGCTTCTTGGATTTCTCCATACGCTTCGGATGTTTGCCATAGGCCCGCTTTGCCCATGGCGAGTCGGGTCGAGCAATCCGTAGCGCCCCGATGTACGCGATCAATGGCACAGCGATTCCGGCCACCGCCGTGCCAAGTTTTCCCTTCGCCGCACAGATCGCCGCCATGGTCAGGTCGACGGCGATGAGTGCAAGAAGCCCAATCCGCAAATGCGATTGATCTCGGCTGACATCAATACCGAACGGCGAGTCGGCGATTAAGAGCAGCATCATCACTCCGGCAAGAACAAAGACCGCGTCAACGGAAAGGCGACCTTCTTGTTCCCAGTAGACGTCCTGAAGATGCAGGATGAGCGCGAACTCATCAAGCACGAGAGCAAGCCCCATCCCAAAAACAACACCGGCAGCGTTATCCCATCCGGATCCGATACCGCCGATGGCCAAGAGGCCGCCAACAATCATCAGGATGATTCCGGGCACCACGTGGTGGATGTGCACTCCTCCGACGGAGTTGTCCTTGAACGGGCCGCGTCCGGACCGAATCATGCGAACAATGATCCGCGTCACCACGAATGTGACGATGAACGTGATCATGCAGAGCAAGAGCGGAAGCTTGCTTGCACTATCGACGTTTCCACTCCAAATGTCGCCCATGACCCTCCTCGAGAATCTTCAGCGTAGAGGCCACACCGCTGAAGACCTAACGGGAATTGTCAATCACTCCAGTGGCGGCGAGACCAACGTCAATCCAACTGCCGCCACGATCGTCACGACAAACGAGACCGCCGCAATCGCGGCATAACCAGGACGAGCGCTGTCGCCGAGAATCGTCAGTCCAATAATTGACGGCACAACAGTTTCAGCGGTGAAGAGCCACGCGGTTGCGACCGTGACCGAACCCCGCTGCAGAGCCGACGCGAAGAAAATCAGTCCAAGCGCGCCGTAGGCAAGCATCCCCCACAGCAACGGATCTCGAAGGTCGGAAATTGAAACGTCGGCAACGAGAGCACGGGCACATAGCGCTGTTCCACCAAACGCCAATCCCGCCATGCAGCCCAATGCTGCTGCAGCCTTGTCGCCGCTCATTTTCTTTGCGGCGCCGGCACCAACGATTGCAATGACGATGACGCCAGCCCACATTCCCCACGCATAGGCGGGCGGAGTTGCCCGCGCTTCTTCTGGTGCTCCGCTAAGAGCGAGGCCGAGAAGTCCGGAACCCAGAACCACGATGAATGCAATTTGCCGGCCAGTTGGTCGGAGGTGTTGGAAGAGTGCGGCAAACAACACTGTGAAACCGATTGCACCAGCGACCATCGCCTGCACGACAAAAAGCGGGAGTCGGGCCAGTGCCAAAAGTGAGAGCAACCACGCGGTGGCATCAAGGCCCAGCCCCACGAGATACGGAAGCTGCGTGGCGATACGAGCCAGTGAGCGGGCATCGATGGACTCGCTCGCTTCGACTCGCCTCGCGCCGATGCTCTGAAGCACGGAGGCGAGGCCGTAACACACGGCGCAAAGAATCGCGGCAACGTAGGCAAACACCATCAGAAAGGACCTCGCTCACCGATCACGGTCGATGAGCGTAGAGGCTGTGTCAGACCAGAACGGGTTCTTTCGCTGGTTCCTCAACCGTCTCGAATTCGGACGCAGGCAGTCTGCTCTCGCCCTCGATATCGAGGTTCGGAATGATCCGGTCGAGCCACTTGGGGAGCCACCAGTTGGCGTTACCCATAAGGCGCATCGACGATGGCACCAGCACCATGCGGATGATCGTCGCGTCAACAAAGACCGCAGTCGCCAAACCGAGACCCATCATCTTGATGGTCGGTTCACCACCGAAGACGAAGCTGATGAACACCGAGATCATGATGAGAGCGGCGGATGTAATGACTCGCGCAGTCGCAGTGATTCCAACAACCACCGACTCAGTGTTGTCTCCCGAGTGGTTGTACTCCTCGCGAATTCGACTGAGGATGAACACTTCGTAATCCATCGACAAACCAAACAAGATCGCGAACATAAACATCGGGATGAAACTCACGATTGGTAACGATTGATGCACACCAAAGAGTTCAGCGCCCCAACCCCACTGGAATACAGCGACGATGACCCCGTACGCCGCTCCAATCGATAGCAGGTTCATGATCGCAGCCTTCAGCGGAACCAAAATTGAACGGAACACGATCATCAACAAAATGAACGACAAACCAACAACGCAGCCAATGAACAATGGCAGTCGATCTGCCACACGATTGCTGAGGTCGATAAATGTCGCAGTCTGACCACCGACGTAGACGGTTCCACCGGTGGTGACGAGCGCCGCAGGAATCACCGACGAACGCAATCGCGCCACCAATTCGCTCGTCTCTTTGTCCTGTGGAGCGCTCTTGGGGATGACCTGGATCACCGCAGATTTACCATCGGGCCCAACCACAGCCCGCGTTACCTGCGCAACATTTGGATCTGCGCTCACAGCGTTTTTGAGCTGCTCAACGGCTTGATCGGATGGAAGCGTCGTTCCTCGAAGGTCAACGGCAAGAACGAGCGGGCCGTTGAAGCCGGGACCAAACCCATCGGCCAGAAGGTCGTAACTGCGTCGAAGCGTCGATGAGGTTGGACTTTGACTGGAGTCGGTCTGACCCAAACGAAGGTCGAGGATCGGAGCAGCAAGCGTAAGCACCGCAGCGAGGCCGACCAAGAGGTAGATCACGGGGTGACGCGACACATGGCGAGCCCATCGAGCCCAACCGTGATACTCGCCCTCGACGTTGGTTGTTGAGCCTTCACTCACTCGTTTCGTTCCCGGGAGCCCGAAGCGATCGATGTTGTGCCCAGCAAAGCCCATAAGCGCGGGAAGCAACGTGAGCGATGAAAGCACCATCACCGCGACAACAATCGCAGCGCCAATTCCCATAAATGTGATCATCGGGATGCCGGCGACTGCGAGGCCGCAAATTGCGATCACCACAGTTCCACCAGCAATCAAGACCGCCTGACCTGCCGTTGCGATCGCGCGGCCTGAAGCATCTTCAACGGTAAGGCCGCGATGGAGTCCTGCGCGATGGCGAGTGATGATGAACAGCGCGTAATCAATACCAACGCCCAAACCAATCATTGATGCAAGCATTTCCGAAGTTGACGGCATATCGACAAACGCCGACAAGCATGTGATCGTCGCAATTCCCGCGCCAAGGCCAAACAATGCAGTCCCAATCGGGAGGCCCATGGCAATGACGGAACCGAATGCAAACAACAGAATCACCATTGCAGCGAGAAGGCCGATGCCTTCCGTTCCACCTAGTGACGGCTGTTCCATGAGCCGTGGGAATTCACCGCCGAACTCAACTTGAACTCCGGCAGCGGTTGCGATGTCGGTCGTTGCGACAACCTCGTGATACACCGAGCGAGGCAACACTCGAACTTCATCATCGAATTGCACCGTCGTGAGAACAGTTGTTCCGTCAGCAGATACTTGCTTCAAGAGCGCTGGATACGGCTGCACCAAATGTGGAACATTGGCCATTGCATCCATCGACGCCGCAATAGCGGAGGCCGCAGGCTGGTCAGCAACAGTTCCATTCGAAACGTGAAAGACCACCTGCATTGAACCGCCAGCCTGCGTCGGGAAGGTTTTCAAAAGCAGATCAGTCGCTTTCTGCGATTCGACTCCCGGGATCTGCAAACGGTCGATGAACTGACCTCCGGCGGCTTTGCCAACGACAACGAGCGCTACGACGATTGCCAGCCAAGCGAACAGCACTCGCCAGCGCCGCCTCGTGCAGACGCGGCCGATTCGATACAGGAAATTCGACATTCGGGGGGAGATCCTCTCGGGAAGCGCGAACGGCTCCTCGACCCGAGTGACGATACCGGCGAGGCGGTTCCGGACTGCATTTGAAACGCCTGTGACTCCGGCCACGTAGCTTCGGAACTCGGCCCGCAACCCCAGGACTGGAACAGCAACTGCGCCTTGTTACGGCCCGGGGGCCACTCGCACTACGGCTGCAGTCGTGAGTTTTCCGGTGCCGTTGTCATCGAAGAGATCAACGCGTAGGAGGCCATCAGAGGGATCGCCCACGAATCGAGCCGCGCTCACGATGGGTGCTTGACGATTTTGGGCAAGGAAGCGCACTTCCATTTCCGTCACGACATAGGGGCGATCGCTACCGAGTCGTTCGTCGGCGAAGTCCTCTGCTGCTGCCTCAATCAAACCGGCGACCACTGCGCCTTGCATTGCTCCGGCGGGATTCAAAAGTTCAGTTCGCAGTTCCGAAGCAACAACTCCGTGAGCACGATCACGAGAAACAAATCCAGCAGCGTCTCGAAGAGTTTCTTTGAGCGGCTCGGTTGGCATTCGCGTGGTGGCGGCATGCGCATCGAACGGCAGCTTCACCGGATCGCCTTCGCGGCGCGGCACCTTGGCAAAACTGATCAGACTGCTCCCCCACTCTTCACCGCCAACGGTGAGTGGCATCTCGCAGATTGCCGAACGGGCACCATTCCGCAAGATCACGGCTCGGGTATCTACGGATACGGGCGCCGGAGCGAGTGGCAGTCGAATAACGAGATCAGACGTGAATGCCCAAATATTTGGGTCGTTATCGATGGTCAGGCCGCCGACGACATCAATCAGAAATGCCACAGCCGCCATTGACACTGCACCTCGAGCCGCTATTTCCGGCGGCGAGTAGAGGTGTCCAACAAGTTGACCATCTTCAAGAGTGAGTTGAGTACCGAGTTTGCTTGGCACAGAAGAAATGACGCTAGGGATGTCAGTCATGCACTGACCATAACGAGTAGCCGATGCCGGTCATGACATGATCCTTCGAGTTCCGACCACTGACAGAGACTTCTGATGCACCGAAGCTCCTATCGAAAAATGACCGCATTCCGGGATACGTACCTCCAGGAATCGCGATTCGGCACCAAAATTCGACCGAGTGTTCTCCGCGTTCTCGACGTAGGCGCCCGTTCCGTACGCGACCAAGATTCGTATCGAAATCTTTTCTCATCGATCGCATTCGACTACGTCGGCGTCGACATGGAGCCAGGCAACAACGTCGACCTCGTTCTGACCGACCCCCACGATTGGTCCGAAATTGAATCCTCCTCATTCGACGTCGTGATTTCTGGGCAAACCCTCGAGCACGATCCGGAGTTCTGGATCACAATCGCCGAGATCGCACGCGTTCTTCGACCAAATGGGCTGTGTTGTCTGATTGCTCCATCAACCGGCCCAATGCACCGATATCCGCTCGACTGCTGGCGGTTCTATGCCGATGCAGGTCCTGCGATGCTCTCGTGGGCCGGCCTTGAGCAAGTCGAAACTCATGTTGAAACCAAACGCTGGGGTAAGGGATCGGGAATTGAGTGGGGAGACTTCATGGTCATTGGCCGCAAGCCCGAGCTCAGTCCGTCCGAGCAAACCGCACTCGATGTTCGCCTTTCCACAATCGTTTCGCTCGGCGCACAACGCACCGCTCGAACCATTGAGGAGACCCGGACCGGTCCTGCGGCGAAGAACTTCGAGGCCGGGGCGAAAGTATCGATCTGGAAACGTTGTCCCTACACAGTCCGCTCAGCTTTGGCGCGAACTCGCACCTCGATCGGCGAGCGATTCCGCCGATAACCACCTCGCGAGGCCGGCAAGTGCAAGGCTGACGAGATGTTTGATCTCACTGGCAAAACCGCACTCGTCACCGGCTCTGGCCAAGGCGTCGGCCTTGGTATCGCTCGCACACTCATCGACGCTGGCGCAAAGGTCTATGTCAATGACCTCGTGGCGGAACGCGCCGAGACAGCAGCAGCAGAGTTGGGATCACATGCAACGGCACTCCCCTTCAACGTCGCGAACTTCGACCAGGTAGAGGCTGCGATCGCAAGCGCGAGTCCGATCGACATCCTCGTGAACAACGCAGGCATTCCTCCTTCGATGCGAGCAGTGAAGTTCCGTGATCTTCCGCGGGAAGAGTGGGATCCCTACGTCGACGTCAACCTCTACGGGGTCCTCAATTGCACCAAAGCCGTGATTGATGGAATGTGCGAACGCAAATGGGGTCGCATCATCACGATCTCTTCTGGGGCAGGCACCGAAGGGCTCACTATCGGCGTCTCTCTTTACGGGGCCGGTAAGGGCGCAGGCATTTCATTCATGCGTCATCTCGCCGTTGAGAATGCTGGTGATGGCGTCACTGCGAACACTCTTGCCCTTGGCCTCATGGAACGAAACGACCCCGGAATCACCGAGGACCAGCGCACCGTTACCGCAAAGATTGCGAAGACAGTTCCTGTCGGTCGACTCGGCAACGGGAGCGACGTCGGTTACGCGTGCGTGTACCTCGCGTCGAACGAGGCGTCGTGGATTACCGGCCAAACCATTTCGCTCAACGGCGGATCAGTAACCAGCTAACGACCATCACCCAAACCATCCCTTCCCGCACCCGTCGCGCAATGTTGTCGCAGTACGGATAGGGGTCTGCACCTTCCCTGCGTCTGAATCGGACACCCGTCCGCTCCCCAAACAATCGGAAGCGGCACGACGGCACCTCACTGCACAACTCGTGCATCCGTGCTGAAGGGAACCCGATGGAACTGACTCAACCACCCCCACCCTCGGGACCGAGTTTCGCCGACCTGCCGCCACAGCCACGACGCAAGAAACGTCATGTCGGTTTACTCATCACCGCCATCGTTCTTCTCGTAGCGATTCTGGGCGGCGCAACCGCGGGCATTGTCGTTTTCACGCACTCGTCTTCCTCATCGGCAAACAAAGGCGAGATCTTCCTCGAGGAAGCCAGCAGTCTGGGCGACAACCCTTTCGGAACTCTCCCCGGCCCAGCCGTCGTTGTCTCCTCTACGTCGACAACAACAAACTCGAGCACAACGAGCGCAGTTGCCTCCAGTGGTCAAACAGTCAATGCGGCGAGCCGCGGCTTGTACGGGGGTTCACTCGATTCCGGCCGTTGTGACCCGGAAGCCCAAATTGCTTTTCTCAACCAAAACAGATCGCAAGCTGACGCGTTTGTCGCTGCCCTGAACCGCGACCAAACGCTGCAGTGGAGCGGAGGGAACAAGGTGAGTCACGACCAACTCCCGGCATATATCCGCGAGCTCACTTCCGTGACCCTCGTTCGCGATACGCGCGTGACGAATCATGGATTTCGAAATGGACGAGCAACCGACATTCAATCGGTGCTTCAAGCCGGAACTGCAGTCATGGTCGATCGCTACGGCGTGCCGCGCGTGAAGTGCAATTGCGGCAACCCCCTCACGCCGCCGATCGCCGTCACTGTGACTCCCGTCTACACAGGCCCGCAATGGCCGACGTTCAATCCGACGAGCATTGTTGTGGTGAATCAAACAACGGTCGTGATTGACGTATTCGTCATCACAAATCTCTCTGGCCCCGGCTTCATTGATCGAACTGCGGGAGCTACCGGTGTCGACACACCAGGACCCCCGCCCGTTGTTGGCCCTAATGGTCAAACGCTTGGCACCGGCGATGTTCAGATCACCTTGCAGTGGACAGGCGATTGCGACCTTGATCTCCACGTCACCGATCCTTCAGGCGCTCAGATTTCTTACGGAAGTCCGTCCTCGCCAACTGGCGGAGCACTCGACGTTGACGACATCCCCAACTCAGGAGCAACGGGCAACCACATCGAGAACGTGTTCTGGGCATCCGGCGCAGCCCCCCGCGGCGCCTACCAAGTTTTTGCGAATGGTTACGGTACGCAGACCTCTACCTCATGTCCCTACACGCTTGGTGCGTTTGTGAGTGGACATCGTGTTGCCGGCAGCAACGGACAACTCGCGCAGGACCAGAATTCGCCTCTCGCAGCGTTCTCGTTCTGAGCCCTCATTCAGTCTCTCGGCTGATCGCACCAGGATCAGTTCGACGAACGCGTGAGCCTCATCTGCACGACGTCGATCATCTTCTCGTCAAACCCCGCCTCGCAATAACAGAGGTAAAAATCCCAGAGACGGATGAACTGCTGATCGAGCCCAATTGCGGCGAGAACCTCCTCATCAGCATGAAGATTCACTCGCCACCGCCGGAGTGTCTCGGCGTAATCAGCACCGAACCCGAAGTGCTCGTTGACGCTGAAATCTGTCACCCGCTCAAGGGATCGCTCAATCGCTTCGATCGACGGAAGGCAACCTCCTGGGAAAATGTGCGCCTTAATGAAGTCGCGTGTGTTCTTTGCTCGTTCGAAACGATCGGGCTCAATAACGATTGCTTGAAGTCCCATGATTCCCCCGGGCACGAGAAGCTTGCAGCAAGCGGAGAAAAAAGTGTCGTAGTCGCGCCAGTCGACTGCCTCGATCATCTCGATTGAGACCAAACGATCCCATAAGCCGGTGAGGTCGCGATAGTCGTCGTTCAACACCGTGATTTGTTCCTCAAGACCTGCTGCTGCAACGCGATTCGTTGCGTAGATGAACTGCTCAGCGGAGATGGTCGTCGTCGTGACGTGGGCTCCGAAACGCGTGGCTGCGTGGATGGCGAAACCTCCCCATCCGGTTCCGATCTCGAGAACGCGATCACCGGGCAGGATGTCGATCATGCGACAGAGCCGATCGAGTTTTGCGATCGACCCATCTTCAAGCGTGAGCTCCGGGGAAGAAAAGAGCGCCGAGGAATACATCATCGTGGGGTCAAGGAGTTGTTCAAAGAACGCATTACTAAGGTCATAATGCGCACCGATGTTCTGCCGATCCCGATGTTTGTCCTGCGGGCGCAAACGCCGAAGTCGATCGGTAATTGGCCCGGCAACTGCTTGGATGAACGAACGCGGACCATCGGCAACGCTCGTTGCTCGAGCAAGTATCTGAATTGAAGCCGTCAGATCAGTGGTCTCCCAAAATCCCTTCGACCATGCCTCGCCTAGTCCTGCGCTTCCACCGAGCAGTACGAGAGGCCACGCGCGAGCGTCGACGATCTCGATGCGGGCGCGCAACGCCGTCGCTTGAATGGCGCGGCTGCTTTTGCGTCGACAAGCTCGATGCGTTGTGCCATCGAAGGAAATCTCAAGCTCATCCCGGACAAAAGAACGTGCGAGAGCAAGCAGGACAAACCTGCAAAACCGCTGATGAAAAGAGAGAAGAGCGCTTCTCAACATGCTTACTTTCCCCGATTCGGATGGCGGACGAACGGCACTCGCTTCAGCGCGAGCCGAACTGCATGCACATGAATGTTCAACCACACGCGAAATGTCTGAAACGGATGGCGACGAACCTGAACACGCAGCGACTGTGCTGTCAGCGGGAGGCGCTTCAGACTCAAATCTGCATCAAAGACCTTTACGTCCTCACCGTCGTGCGACTCAATGCTTTCGAGCCGGAACCAGAGTCGATCATCAGGCGGAACTGCGGTGAATCGATACGTCGATTCCATCTGAAGGAATGGTGAGACATGGAACGCTTTCGCGAATTCTGATCTGATCCGTCCGCGCTCATCGGTTACCGCCACCGCAACACTTTGATCATGATCAGTCGCTGCACCAGGTCGGGCATCGATCACATACCAATGGCGTTCCTTCCAAGGCGTGTTTGTCACTTCAAGAACTACGACATCGATTCGTTCAGGTCCGTCGTTCTCGGGTTCTACTGCGAGGCAATAGTGCACCGTGATCGGGTTAAACACGTAACCGTTGGCGCGTAGCTGGGTGAGCGTGAGCACTCGACCCTCTGGAGCGCGTCCCGTTCGAACCTCGACGAGACGCCGGATCGCATCGCCGAGCGGCAGGGAACCATCACCGTCGAGATAGTCAGATCGTTCGTATCGAATCGCTGGCCAGATCGATCCACCCAGAGCACGAACCGATTCAGATGTTGCTCCGTCCGATCCCGAAGCGTCGTGATCGAGGAGAAAGAGATAGAGCGGGAATCGAAATTCATGGATGGCTGGTGAAAAACGTCGATGCCGTGTCACGCCTTCATAAAGCGCGTCCGCACTCATAGTTGCACCCCGAAATGAGAACAGACATCAAGAGCCGAGTTCACTCCATCTTCGTGGAATCCGAACCCCCAATAGGCGCCGGCGAAGAATGTTGCCTGAACCCCCTGAATTTCGGGGCGGCGCTTTTGCACAGCAATCGCGGCGGCGTCAAACACGGGATGTTCGTAGTCGAATTCGCCGAGAATTGTCTCCGGTTTGATCTCGCTTGAACGATTCAACGTCACGAGTAGGTCGGTCGTGGAATCGATCGACTGCAACTTGTTCATCCAATAGGTAAGCGTCGCCACTTCACCCGAACCGGCGCCGAGGTGGTAGTTCCAACTCGCGCGAGCACGCGGGATGCTCGGCAGGAGCGCTGAATCGGTATGCAGAGTCGCCGTATTCGGTTGGAACGCAATATCGCCGAGGATTTCGATCTCGGTAGTCGTCGCGTCATGAAGCATCGAAAGGCTTTGTCCCGAATGACACGCAAGCACAACGGCATCGAACAATTCCGACCTACCGTCGACCAGTTCAATGACAACTTCAACACCAAGCGGCCGAATTGGGTCGCTATTTCGACGTACTGATCGGACCGCAGACGAAAGCTGCACCGGTCGCCTGAGACGAGCGGTGAGCGCACGCACGTACTCACGTGAACCGCCAGTTACCGTCCGCCACGTGGGTATCCCCTGCAAACCCAATAGTCCATGATTCTCCATGAATCTGAAGTAGGTAGACGCCGGAAACTCAGGGAATGTCGCAGGATCTGCCGACCAAATCGCCGCCCCAAAGGGAATAAGAAATTCGCTGGCGAAGCGCTTCGAGTACTTACGTTCGTTGACAAATTCACGCAACGACAATCCATCGTTCAAGGATTCCAGAGTGGTGAGTGCAGAGCGACCGGCACGATTGAATCGGATGATGTCGAAGAGCATGCGCGTGAACGACGGACTCAGAATGTTGCGTCGCTGCGCATACAGCGTGTTCAGATTGGTGCCGCGGTATTCGAGCCCAGTCGATTCAGACATCACCGAGAAACTCATCTCGCTGTGCTGGCTTTCAACTCCAAGTCGATCTAGCAGCGTGATGAAGTTTGGGTAGTTGCCCTCGTTGAAAACAATGAAACCGGTATCGACAGCGACGGAACGCAACTGACCGCTTCTGTCTGGGACCGTGACATCGACAGTGTTTGCGTGACCGCCAACGCGGTCTCCTGCTTCGAAGACGGTTACATCGTGATCAGGGTCGAGCAGGTGTGCACATGTAAGCCCTGCGATACCGGAGCCGATAATCGCAATCTTCACGAGGGTTGTCGACCTGACCCGCTGTTGTCTTCACACCACTGCCAAAGCCGGTCGCGTTCGCTCTGCGATGCGCTGGTACCAGGAATCTTTGTGATGCTCCGCCGATGTCGATCAAGCCAGAAGCCACCATTTGCGCCAAGTTCTTCTGCGTCCACATCAGCCAACCACACAATCGTGTCGGCACCCGCTTCAACCGACCGCAACACGGGTTTCGTCATTGAGTGAAAACGAGGAAGCGACTTCACCACACCGGGGGTATCAACCCAACCGGGGTGCATCGCTTGGAAGATTGGCTTGGACCCACAGCGCCTCGCCCATTCGACATTGAGTTCAACCTGCGCCCGCTTCGAGCGCGCGTAGGCGCGCACGCCGTTGTACGAATTCGGACCAGCGAGGAGTTTCTGAACGTCGAGCTTTTCGGGATACATGCCGCCCGAGGCAACCGCAATGACACGACCACTCGACGCTCCCGCGTCAAGTAGCGGGAGAAGCAACGAAGTGAGCAGAAAGGGCCCGAGGACCTGCGAGGCCACCGTCATCTCGAACCCCTGCGGAGAGACCGTGTAGTCCGCCGAGAGTGCGCCCGCATTGTGGATGAGGACGTCAAGGTGCTGGTGGGCGCTGGTGATCTCGGTTGCGATCGCCCGAACTGCATCGAGATCTCCCATGTCCGCGATGCTCGTGCGCACGTCGAAACCTTGGCTGCCAAGTGTTTCGGCTGTCGAAGACGTCCGGCCCGGATCACGGCCAACGAGATGCAGTGTCGCCCCGAGCTCACCGAACTTGGTCGCTGCCGCCAAACCAATACCAGAGGTGAAGCCGGTGAGAACGATGACTTTGCCATCCATCCGCGTCGGAACTTGTTCGTCCCACCGCTCGAGTCGACGTCGGGCGGAATAGCCAAGGCCACTCCAACTCGGTGCGATCGCCGCCTCCATCAACGCGTCACTCAATGAGGCAAGAGAGCGTTCAAACCGAGCGTCCATAGTTTTTCAAGCCTACGAGCGATCTCCCGACCAATCATCATCAGAGGGGGAAACGCGATAGGCGTCGGTAGCAACGCATTCCTGGGCTTTGGAATCGCACTCATCGCACGGGGAGCGTTCATTTCCATCGAGCGCACGGCGCTACCACCAAAAAGTCTCGATCAAAACATTGTGAAGTAGTTCAAGTGCTTGGAAACTGCGAAGTCTTTCGAACTTCCCTTAGTCCAACACCTTGTTCTCGCGACCCCACACCTTGTTTTCACGATTTCCCAATCCCTCAAACCAGTCCAACATTTCCGATTGCCCCGCATGCCGTGACGGCATTGCCATTGTTGAAACGAAGCAGGTGCTCCAAGAGTTCGACTTCGGTTACCGCCCCGGCACCATGAGTGTCGATCGCAATCTGCGAACTCACATGATCGTTACCGGGGGGTAGATCGTCGGTCACAAGAACCTTGGAAAAGAGGGCGGCCGAAGGTCCCCGAGCCGAGGGGCCATCCCGCTGATCGCCATTTCCCTGATGTTGAACCCTGCTGTCGACCTCTCGAATCTCATCAACCTGCGCTTCGGTACGACCAAGAAGTACGCCAGTCGCGTTCATCATGGACGGGGAAACAACATCTTTCCCGAGATCGAATTCACTCTTCGTGGCGACAGCCGAGATCAGCGGAACGCGTTGGTCAGTCATAAGAAATGGTGCGATTTCGCGCAGCTGCCGGAAGACAGCCCCTCGGTTTGTGCAGAAATCATCAGAAAGTGGATTGAGGTCGGCCGTCACCACGCTGGTAACAGCGTCCTCACAAATTCAGAGAATCGTCTCTCTTTTTCGACTTGGTGAGTTGAGGATTGTCGCCGGCGAAAATTTGGACTCATGGAGGTCACCCGCACGCGAAGAGGACCGAGGCGCTGATGCGCTCCCGGTCCCCATTCGGTTCGTTGGGTTGCTGAACGACGGAGGTCAGGTGTTCGTGCCCGGAGTTCCGTTTGTTTCCGTGCCGCCAGCACCTGCCGTTGCCGTGCCGCCCGCACCGCCCACGGCGCCAGTTTGACCAGCGTTTCCGCCATTTCCGCCGGTTGCGAAACCTCCGCCCTCTCCGACGTTGGCCAATCCATCACCACCGTTACCACCGGCACCACCAGCGCCAGCGACTGTGGAGTCACCGCCAGCGCCACCAGTGCCACCCACTGCCACTGCAAAGTTCGAACCGGCGCCATCAGCCGTTGCGGTACCACCCGCGCCACCTGCACCACCTGCCCCGGGGACACCAGGTGCGGGAAGGCAGCGCAGTTGATGGGGAGCACAGCGGAGGTCGCGGCGGCGGAGTGGTCGGTGGTGATGGTCACCTCCTGCGGAAAAAGCATTAAAGAAAAAGTGTGTGAAACATGGGGAATCGGGATCGCTGCGTGCGGACGCCGCCAGGCTGCTGCAGCTGCCCCAGGCTGGCGCCCCTCAGCGTCTCCTGCTCATAGCGAGCAGCCACCACTGCTGCCACCAGGGCCTGCCTGCTGCTCAGGGTGCTGTGCCTGTGCACGCGCAGCTGGCTGAGCTCCCTGAGCAGTGCCCCCAGGCTGGCGCCCTGCAGCTGGGCGCGAGTGGCAGCCACGTAGGCCACTGGGGGCAGAGGGCGCCTGTGGGGGGGCAGGGCTGCTGGCAGTGGCAGTGGCAGTG
>CALBSE010000049.1 GCA_937927725.1 uncultured Actinomycetes bacterium | reverse complement strand
CCGTACGCTGAGGGTGTCTCTAACCCCCCTGGAGGAAACGACATGCGTACATCGACGAAAGGTGCGGCGCTTGCTGCACTGTTCGTGTCGGGACTGATGCTTGTAGGCACCGCGTGTGGTGGCTCTTCCGACAAGAGCAGTGCAACATCGGGAGGGTCTGACTCATCAGCGACAACTGCTGGGTCAAATGTCACGAGTGGCGGCGATGCAAGTAGCTGCGCTGATCTTTTCAATAAGACGCAGGAACTTTCCGCAAGCATGGAATCGTCAATGACGACGACCTCGGGAAGTTCGTCACTCGACCTCAGTTCGATTGTGTCGACCCTTGATTCGTTTACCGCGAGCGTTCCGAGCGAAATTCGCAGCGACTGGACAACCATCGTCGCTGGCATCAGAACCTATGCCGATGCAGTGAAGGGTATCGATACGGCAAACATCACTGATCCAGCAACGCAGCAGAATCTGATGGACGCGTCAGCGGCGATGGACGATGCGCAGTTCCTGCAAGCCACGAACAACATCGATGCGTGGACGGCGAAGAACTGCCCGAGTTACGCGAACAAGTAACCGGAGACTCAGTCGACGAGAGCGACGCCGTTCGCGTCTGTGAGGTAGTTCTCGTTCTTCGTGAGAATGAGGATTCCCTCGACCAAGCCCCAGAGCGACGCGATGCCACAGGTGAAGATTGTGAGCACAAGCTGCAGGATCGCCTTGTTCGTGTACCCCAGGTAGAAGTTGTGGGCTCCGAAGCCTCCGAGAAGGATCCCGAGGAGCCCGGCGGCCATGCGGGATTTGGGTTGGTAGCCGGCCGGGGCGGTGGAAACGGCCGGTGCGGCATAGTCGCCCCACTGGGTTCCGTCCCACCAGCGCTGCTGGCCACTGCCGTCGTCGTACCAACCTGCGGGCTGATTCTCTTGTGTCGTCATGGGTCGACCGTAACGACCTGCCGCTGCGATTGATAGGGGAAAAGCTCCGAGTTGCCGTTAGGGGCTCCGGGCGGCAAGACTCAGGACCCTGTGAGCACGACGGTCCTTACCTCGCTCGTAGTACTCCGCTAGCACACGCCGGCTTCGTCCGTCGCGTGTGCGCCCCCGGCCTCCCATTCGGGAGGCCGTTTACGTTCCGCCCGTTCGAACCGGCCCGATCCCGCTGATGCCAAGGCATCGGGGAGGACAACCATGAAAACCAACGGTGGTGCCGCACTCATCAAGGCTCTCGAACTCGAGGGCGTCGATGTGATCTTTGGTCTGCCCGGTGGCGCAATCCTGCCGGTCTACGACCCGATTATCGACTCGCCAATTCGCCACATTCTCGTTCGTCACGAACAGGGTGCAGGTCACATGGCCGAGGGTTACGCGCACGCAACGGGGCGTCCCGGCGTCGCGATGGTGACGAGTGGTCCGGCGGCCACGAACATCATCACGCCGCTCGCCGATGCCTACATGGACTCTGTGCCGATGGTTGTCATCACCGGTCAGGTCGGTACCGCAGGCATTGGTACCGATGCGTTTCAGGAAGTCGACACCGTCGGCATCACCCGATCGGTTACCAAGCACAACGAACTCGTGACGAACGCTGCTGACATTCCGCGCGTTGTCCGCGAGGCATTCCATATCGCGACGACTGGTCGCCCCGGCCCCGTGCTTATCGATATTCCGAAAGATCTTGTTGATCCCACGAATCCGAATTCGGCGCTTGATTGGTACTGGCCCGACTCCGTCGACCTCGCCGGTTACAAACCGCGTCTCGACGGAGATCCCGCGCTCATCAAGGATGCAGCGCAACTGATCATCGCTGCCGAACGTCCCGTCATCTACGCCGGTGGCGGCATCCTCAAGGCGCGCGCAGCTGAATCCCTGCTTGCGCTTGCCGAGTTGCTCGACATCCCCGTAGTCACCACGCTCATGGCTCGAGGTGCGGTTCCCGATGATCACCCGTTGTGTCTCGGCATGCCGGGTATGCACGGCAACTACACCGCTGTCACCGCGATGCAGGAATCCGATCTGCTCATCGCCCTCGGTTCACGCTTCGACGACCGAGTCACCGGCAAGCTCGACGCATTCGCGGCGAACGCCAAGATCATTCACGTCGACATTGATCCTGCCGAACTCGGCAAGGTTCGCCGACCAGACGTCGGCATCACTGGTGATTGTCGTTTGGTCATTAACGAACTGATCACGGCCCTCAAGCAGATCGGTGCGCCAGAGGTTCAGCCTGATCGTTCTTCGTGGAAGTCCACGATCAGCGGATGGCAAGAGAAGTACCCGCTGTCGTACGTGCAATCCGAACCGGGCGATTTGTTGAAGCCGCAATACGTGCTTGAACAACTTCGTGACAACACTCCCGACGACTGCATCGTTGCATCGGGTGTTGGCCAGCATCAGATGTGGACGGCGCAGTACTGGAAGTTCCAGCATCCGTACACCTGGATCAACTCTGGTGGCCTCGGAACAATGGGCTTCTCGGTTCCGGCGGCAATCGGCGCCAAGGTCGGTCGTCCCGACCGCATGGTGTGGGCTGTCGACGGCGATGGTTGTTTCCAGATGACCGCTCAGGAACTTGTTACCGCTGCAGCCGAACGCATTCCCGTCAAGATCGCGATTCTCAACAACGCGTATCTCGGAATGGTTCGTCAGTGGCAAGAGATGTTCTACGAAGAGCGTTACAGCGAGGTCTACCTCTCACCCGACCTCCCCGATTACAAGATGTGGGCCGAAGCCATGGGTTGTGTCGGTATGCGCGTCGAAGCTCCCGAAGATGTCCTTCCCGCGATTCAGCGTGCGAACGAAGTTGACGACCGTCCCGTCGTCATCGATTTCCGCACCGATGCGCGCGAGAAGGTCTTCCCGATGGTTCCTGCAGGCAAGTCCAACTCCGACATCGTCGTCGGACCGGAGGATGTCCGATGAGCCCGGCGACGCGTCATCACATCCTTTCCGTCCTTGTCGAAAACAAGCCCGGTGTTCTCGCTCGCGTCTCGGGTTTGTTCGCCCGACGCGGCTTCAACATCTTTTCGTTGGCTGTTGCGCCCACCGACGATCCCACTCGCAGCCGCATCACGATTGTTGTCGACGTTGAATCGGCTCCGCTCGAGCAGATCACCAAGCAGCTCGACAAGCTCATCAACGTGTTGCAGATCGACGAACTCGCTCCCATCGATGCGGTGGAACGCGAACTCATGATCGTGACCGTGACCGTTTCCGCCGAATCCAAACCTGAGTTGCTTTCTCTCACAGAGGAGTACAGCGGCGTGGTTCTCGACGAAGCCGGTGATCGGATCACGGTGTCTCTGGGTGGAACCCCCGAAGCGCTTGATGCCTTCACCGCCCGTATGGGTGCAGCAGTGGTGGCCTATCAGCGCACCGGCCGCATCGCCCTTCCTCGCATCGTTTGATCCCTAGTCAGTCCCGGGGGTTCTGGCGCTTTTTCGTCCTGAGCCCCTTTCGTCGTACGCTCTCCAATCCGCCCCGTGGGGCGACCCGATCCCGAAATAGGAGTTCCCGTGGCCACCGTCTATTACGAAGCCGACGCCGATCGTTCATTCATCGCCGACCGAAAGGTCGCCGTCATTGGTTACGGCTCGCAGGGCCATGCCCATGCGCTCAATCTCAAAGAGTCGGGCATTGACGTTGTCGTTGGTCTGCGCGACGGATCCTCCTCCAAGGCCAAGGCCGAAGCTGAGGGCCTCACGGTCATGTCAATCGCCGAGGCCACCAAGTGGGCCGACGCAATCATGATCCTTCTTCCCGATACCGAACAGAAGTCGGTGTACGACGCAGAGATCGCACCGAACCTTTCCGAAGGCGACGCGCTGTTCTTCGCTCACGGTTTCAACATTCGTTTTGATCGCATCGTTCCGCCGGCTGGCGTTGATGTCGTGATGGCCGCCCCGAAGGGCCCAGGTCATCTTGTGCGTCGTACCTACACCGAGGGCGGCGGCGTTCCTTGCCTCATCGCTGTCGAGCAGGACGCAACCGGTAACGCTCGCAACGTTGCGCTTGCCTACGCCGATGCCATCGGTGGCACACGCGCCGGTGTTATCGAAACAACGTTCACCGAAGAAACCGAAACCGATCTTTTCGGCGAGCAGGCTGTTCTTTGTGGCGGCGTTGCTGCACTTGTGCAGGCCGGTTTCGAAACCCTCACCGAGGCTGGCTACCAGCCCGAGATGGCGTACTTCGAATGTCTGCACGAGGTGAAGCTCATTGTTGACCTCATGTACGAAGAGGGCATCAGCGGCATGCGTTACTCAATTTCCGACACCGCCGAATACGGCGATGTCACTCGTGGTCCGCGCGTCGTCACGCCGGCAACCAAGGTTGAAATGAAGAAGATCCTCGACGAAATCGTGTCTGGTCAGTTCGCTGAAGAGTGGATCGCCGAATCAGAGTCGGGTCGCAAGAACTTCAATGCCCTGCGCTCGGCTGGTGCTGAGCACCCAATTGAAAAGACCGGCAAGGAACTGCGCGCAATGATGCCGTGGATCTCCGCCGGTCGGAAGAGCGTCGCCGAAACTTCCGGTGGCGCGCAGGACTGACCCTTACGGGTTGATTCTCGCCGACATTGTTCGGTGGCGACGGATCGATACGACGCACCATTTGGTGTGAAGTTCAGCGGGTGGAGTGCGCGAGGGGCCTTCGGGCCCCTCCGTCGCGTCCGGGGTGGAACGTTGCGACGACGTCAGATTCGGATGATGTCGAAGCCGAGCCCTTCGACGAAGTCACCGTCTTGAGTGATGACGGGAATGGCGTGAGCCATGGCGGTAGCAGCGATCCACGAATCGTTCACACTCATCTTTGTCTTTGTCTCTCGCAGAGTGATGCGAAGTTGGGCCCACGCTTCAGCGACGTTTTCGTCGATGGGGAGCGGATTGAGTTCAGACGCGTCGAGGAATGTTGAGAGACGAGCAGAGCGGGTAGGTGCATCGCGAGCTGCGAGGATCCCGAGTCGCAATTCGCCAATGGTGATGATGCTGACGGAAGCATTGGTGGGGGAACGGTTGGTGTCGAGAGGTCGCCCTGTCTCGAGTGCAATGAATATCGATGTATCGAGTAGTCCCTGATCCGGCTGCATTTCAGTCGAACTCGTTGTTGTCGATGAGTTCATCGAACTCGCGAAGGTCATCACGAAGCCGTGGGTCGGCTTGGCGAAGGTTCTTGAGGAACTTCTCGGTGTTGACCCAGCGTGGTTTGGTGTTGATGGGCTCGATGCGGGCAACCGGTCGCCCGTCGAGGGTGACGATGACCGTGTCGCCCTCGAGCACGCGATCCAGCACCGATCGGGTTTCGTTACGAAGTTCGCGTGCGCCGACCGTCGGCGGGTCAGAGGTGAGGGCCATGTCGAAGTTGTAGCACATGTGCGACACAGTGCGACAGGGGTCAATTGGTCCTCTCTCTGAACAAAATCCCCGCCTGGCTTGAATTGTTGAGTTGATTGGTCGGGATTAGGCATCTAGGGTTTCGCTTCTGTGCGACCGGGACGTGCCGGTCCATTGATGAGGAGTGACCATGAGCGACAACTGGGGTTTCGATACCCGTCAGATCCACGCCGGCCAGGAGCCCGACCCGACCACCGGTGCGCGCGCTGTCCCGATCTACCAAACGACCTCGTATCAATTCCGCGACTCGGCTCATGCTGCGAACCTCTTCGCGCTTGCCGAAATGGGCAACATCTACACCCGCCTCATGAACCCCACCACTGGTGTGTTCGAAGCCCGCATGTCCTCGCTTGAGGGTGGTACTGCCACTGCTGTGGGCATTCCCGGTGCGCTTGCAACTGCATCAGGTCAGGCTGCCGAAACCATGGCGATCATGAACCTCGCCGAAGCGGGAAGCCACATCGTTGCTTCCGCAGCCCTCTACGGCGGTACCTACACGCTTCTCGGAAGCACACTTCCTCGCTACGGCATCGAAGTCACGTTCGTCGACGATCCCGACGACCTCGACGCGTGGCGTAATGCCGTGAAGCCGAACACCAAGGCCTTCTACGGCGAGACCATTGGCAATCCTCGGAACGACGTTCTCGACATTGAGGGTGTGTCGAAGGTTGCGCACGAAGGCGGCGTTCCGCTCATCGTGGACAACACCGTCGCATCGCCGTGGCTCATTCGTCCGCTGGAACTCGGCGCCGACATTGTCGTCGAATCCGCAACCAAGTTCATTGGTGGACACGGCACCTCAATCGGTGGCGTGATCATCGATGGCGGTTCATTCGACTTCGGAGCAAACGACAAGTTCCCGATGTTCACCGAACCAGATTCGAGCTATCACGGCCTCCAGTACTGGCCTGCTCTTGGCGCCGGCGCTTACATCATCAAGGCTCGCGTGCATCTTCTTCGTGACATGGGTGCAGCGATCTCGCCGTTCAACTCATGGACGATGTTGCAGGGTCTTGAAACGCTCAGCCTCCGCATGGAGCGTCACAACGCAAATGCCCTCAAGGTGGCCGAGTTCCTCGCTGGTCATTCGCAGGTCGAAGCCGTGCAGCACTCCAGCCTCGCGTCCTCGCCTTGGCATGAGCGTGCAAAGAAGTACAGCGGTGGCAAGGGCTATGGCTCCGTGCCCGCATTCGTCATCAAGGGCGGTAAGGAAGCCGGTCAGAAGTTCGTCGAAGGTCTCGAACTTCACAGCCACGTGGCGAACATTGGTGACGTGCGAAGCCTTGCCATTCACCCGGCATCGACGACGCATTCGCAGCTCACCGAAGAAGAGCAGAGCACCACTGGTGTGTACTCCGGTCTCATCCGCCTTTCGGTTGGCATCGAAGCCATCGAAGACATCATCACCGACCTTGAGAAGGGCTTCGCCGCAGCGAAGTGATCTCAACGCAAGATCAGTTGTAGCGAGAGGCCCGGTCATAGACCGGGCCTCTCCGCGTTCGGGACCGGCTACGTTCGGTGCCTAATCAAGGGGGAGTTATGCAAGCAGCATTTGATTTCAGCGGCAAGGTCGTCATCGTCACCGGGTCGACCAAAGGTTTGGGTCGCGCGATGGTCGACGGATTCGCCGATGCCGGTGCGAAGGTCGTCGTGAGTAGTCGCAAACAGGATCTTTGCGATCAGGTTGCGGCGGAGCTCACTGAGCGAACAGGTGCTGAAGTGTTGCCGCTCGCCTGTCACGTTGGTGATTGGGAGGCGATTCCCGCATTCGTCGAAAAGGTCATCGATCGATTCGGTCGCATCGATGTGTTGGTGAACAACGCTGGCATCAATCCCACCAGCGATTCGCTGATGGACACAAACATTGATCTGTGGCGCAAGGTTTTTTCGGTAAACCTCGAAGGTCCGCTGCGCATGGCCACGTGTGTCGCTCCGCACATGCGTGAAGTCGGCGGCGGATCAATCGTGAATATCGCAACTGTCGGCGCCTACAGCGGTGGTCCTGGTGTTGGAGCGTATGGAGCATCGAAGGCGGGACTCATCAATATGGGCCGCACGCTTTCGAAGGAACTCGCACCATGGAACATCCGCGTCAACACGATCTGTCCGGGCCCGGTGAAGAGTGAACTCACCGAAGGCGCCGAACGTATGGCACCAGGCTTTTACGATCGTGCTGCTTCGGCGACATCGCTGAAGCGAGTAGCCGAGACCGCAGAGATCATTGGCCCTGTGTTGTATCTCGCCAGCGATCTTTCTTCGTTTGTGACCGGCGACGACATCGTTGTCGCTGGTGGTATGCCTCGTGGCTGAGGCCATCGTCTTTAGCGGCGAAGTCGCCGTTATCACCGGTGCGGGCGGCGGACTCGGTCGCGCCTACGCGCACATGCTCGGTCAACGAGGTTGCCGAATTGTTGTGAACGATGTTGGACGGCCGCACGGTGACGACGTAC
>CALBSE010000048.1 GCA_937927725.1 uncultured Actinomycetes bacterium | reverse complement strand
TCCGTGGTCGTCGTAGTTCTCTATATAGAGGTGTACGTCGATCGGCTGGGTTTGGGCCATGACGGTGGTGATTTCCCGGCGATACAGCCCGCCGGCCACGCCTTCGTAGCGATCAAGACTGGCGAGGTCGGAATCGGAAACATTCCAGATGGCGCCCCACACGTGGTGGCTCGGTGAGGGGGAGACGGTGGCATAGCCGCGCCCGCCAATTCGCCAGGCCCAGCCGTCGAGGCGGGCGGCGCCGAGGGCGATGGCGTCGGGGCAGCGCCAGTCCATTTGCTCGGGATCAAGATTCGATCCGTAAGCGAAATACAGATGGGGATTCGAAAGATCGTTCAGTTGCATGGGCGACTCCTTGAGCGGTCGTTGAGTGAACGCGACGAACAGCGTTCGAACGCGTGAGTGTGAAAACGGACGAGACGGAACGTGACATCCGAACTCGATGCAGAAGTAACGCACGACGCAGGGCCAAGTGTGACCTGACGCGATTTAGTCTTCGCGTTGTGTGGACCAGTGATCGTTCATCAACGCGATTGCGTCGTCGAGTGAAAGAGCAGCGACTTCAGCCGAAGACAGCTGAAGGACATGTACCAATTGGTGGGCGAGGCCCGCGGGAAGCGCAGCCGACGGAGGAAACGGCACAGACGAGGATCGAACAGGAACTTCGCCGTCGTCGATGCACTTCCAAAACTCCCTTTGAGTTATGCAGAGTTGATCGCGAAGGATGTGCGCCCACAATGCTTTGCCGTACATGTCGTTGTTAGGTGGTCGTGAGATGCGGGTGCGCAGGATGCGTCCGTCGTTGAGTGGAAGCTCAAAGGTGAGGTGGTGGCGGTTGGAACTCTCGCGGGCGCTTTGCACTGCACGCCAACCTTCGACTTCACAGAAGCGGACGTGCTCGCGCCGAGTGGCGGCGCGGCGCTTCATTGCTCGGCAATGGTGTCAATGGTGAGTAACCAGGAACGCAACTGTTCGTCGGTACTCAATTCCACCAACGCCGCGACTGCCCAATTCGCCTCGTGGTTGGCGACGACATGCAGACGGTCGTTCCAATCAGACGCGTAGTCGCGCAATGCATCGATGAGATCGTCGATGGCGGCGTCGAGGTCTTCGCCTTCGCCGGCGATGGGAAGCCCGGGCAGGAATGCTGACCAACCGCCGCCTTCGGCAGTGACGACTGCATGTGCTGGCCGAAGCGCCGCGAGTTGCGACCGAAGCAGTTCGCCATCGACAACAGCGAAGCGGGTGTGGTCGCGCTCGAGTGTGGTGACGACGCCGGTGTTGGCGGCATCGAGCACACCACGGAGATTGGCCCGGGCCTCGGAATAGGAGGGGAAGTGGCGAATGGTCATGTCCTCAAGGCTACCGACGTCAGTAGGTACGTCAAGTACGTGATGTACGTCAAAGGCCCGAAGGCCGTTTCCATTCGGAAGCTGCGGATCCATGGCCATTTCCTCGATTCAGTGGGGGTCACGGGGAAGTGGGCAGCGCAAGGGCTCTGCCGCCATGGAACCATCAGGCTGTGACAGTTGCTGTTTCCGGGCTCGGGTGCGTCAATCCTCTTTGTCTTTGACGGTCCAGTCGTTCGACCATCCGCTGAAGATGCGCGACCAGGTTGGTCGATTGATTTCGACATCGCGATCGGTGAGCGCTTTCAAGTCTTCGGCCCGAAGTGAGCTTCCTTGAAAGATGGTGGCGGAAATAGCGCGGAAGTCACACAGCGGAAGGATCTCGATGATCAAGGTCGGCGCGATGAGGTCGGGGGACTCGGGCTTCCACATGCGTCGAGCGGTTGGGTGCTCGCCGAGATCGTGAAGTGTCCAGGTGGCGCGGCTGCCCTCGTGGAGTTGCACGAGGTGACTGGCGTTGATGCACCCGTCGTTGGGATGCATTGAGCCGATGGCGATGATGGCAGTGGTGGAAGACATGAA
>CALBSE010000047.1 GCA_937927725.1 uncultured Actinomycetes bacterium | reverse complement strand
TTTCCTCCAACGCCGCCATTGCCACCGTTGCCACCGTTGCCGCCAGGAAGAACTGCAGCGACACCAGCCATACCCATCGTGCCAACGGCGCCATCGCCACCGCGACCGCCATTGCCGTAGTTTCCGGCGTTACCACCAACGCCGCCGTTGTAACCGTTGCCACCGTTACCGAGCAACGAACCACCGTTGCCGCCTGCACAGGAAACAATTCCCGAGCATGACTCGGAGTCAAACGTAAATCCAGCGCCGAACACACCGGTGGCATCGGGATGATTCGCGGTGCCGTCGCCAACAAGCGGTTCACCTGCGCATTGCGGAAGTTCGTCAACCAATCGCGCAACTACTGGAGCGACCTCAAAGTTCACAGACGTGAGGAACAGCGAGTTTTTATCGAGCCATTGCGGAATTTCATCAAGACACGCAGGAACCACGGGCATGGTCGTTGATGAATCGCAATTGGCTGACTCTGCATGCGCAGGCGTCGCCTTCAACGCAAGACCCGACATCGACACCGCAAGCACCAAGATTGCGCCAAGACGCACGCGACGCGGAAGTCGCGCCAAAGCGACACCAACAACAACCAGCCCAACCCCAATCGCAAGGATCAGCCACAAGCTGCCACTGGCGCCAGTAGTGGGAAGACACGGGTTGGAAGGCATCCGTCGGTCCTTTCCGCAACGACCGACAAAGCAAGACTCCGCCGGACGTGAGGATCAACTGATTGGTCGGGAGGATAGGTCAAAAACTGAGTGGCCTATCACCCGAACGCCAGACATTTCCCCCTCCCCGAAAACGCACAACCATCGGGAAGAGAGAGTGTCGGCCTACCAGGAACTGCGATAGGTGTGTCCACCAAAAATGTTGACGCGGACGTAGATCGAACACGAGTCATCACCGTTGCCGTTCAACGAACAGCCGAGACTTCCCGATCCGCCCGAGACCGAGATGGAACCGTAAAAGTCGAGATGTCCGTTGCCTGGATTATCGAAGTCCATTGAGAAGTTCATATCGATCACGAACTTCGGATGACGTCGATAGCGGTGCGACAGGAACCTCCACGACGTGCTGCGCTCGAACTTGAACTGCAGACCACCTGACAGAACATGCGTGCTTGAGTTGTAGTCGAGGTTGAACTGATACGAGATTGCGCTCTTCCAGTATTGGTACTGAATGTGCAGCGCAGTCAGTCGACCGCAATCGATTGTCATGTTGCCGCTGAAGTTGTAGTTCTTCTTCCCCATCGTCATTCGACCGGACGTACCGGCGGAGAACGCAGCGCATGACCCCGAACCGAATGGGATATCGACGACTTGGTGGTAGTTGAACGTGTAAATGTCGAACGTACCGCCAACCATCTGCCAGTCGGAGAGGGTGACGTCTCCCTCCTGATGCAGCATCGAGTTGTTGACCGACAGCAGGAAGTTGCCGGTCATGCGTCCCATCGGGAGCGTGAAGTCGCCGTCGAAGCTCGTCGTCGATCCCGCTTGGGAGATGTCGATGACCAACTCCATGTTGTTGTACGTGACGCCGGCCAGCTTGAGGTTCTGCACCCGCATGTCGGTGTAGAAGGTCGGTAGGTTGTCGTCATCACGACCGATCTCGAGGTCGAAGTGCAATGACGAATCACCGAGGGTGGCGTCGAACGAGAACATTGAGCCGGGCGACACGGTGTACTGGCCGACGGTGCATCCGCGAGGCGCGAAGCTGAGCATGAACTGTGTCGTTCGCAGTACACCACCGTTGATCTGCACAGCCGAATTCAGCCCGGTGGCGTCGAAGCCAAACTGAAAGCAGGGCTCCACCGTGCTGATGTTGGCGACGAGGTCGCCCTTGATCCAGTCAGTGCCGGTCATGACTCCGGAAGCTTTCGTCGGATCGAAATACATCGTGGCTCCGACCCCGAGGGCGGGGCGGCCATTGATGATGGCGACCTCGGCCGACATGGCCCACAGGTGAGCACCGGGGATACCGAAGGCGTTATCCCAGATGTAGACGTAGCCAGACTCGGGATGAGGCAAGGGCGACGACACGCCATCGGGCGCACCGATGGGCTCCTGCGCGACGAGCACCGAATCGACGTCAAGTGAAAGGTTGGTCGAGTCGACGAAGATCTTCGAACGCAGACCGGTCTGACCCGCGTGCGAGATCGACACCGTGACCGAAATCTTCTGCCAAGAGCCCGTGGCGACGAAGCTCGTCGACGCCGAGTCTTGGCTCGAACCTCCCAGACCGCTCAGCGCAACGTGGCCGTTCACCCGTGAACCGTTGGTCGACCGGACGTAGGCGACCATCGTCTGCCTCGATCCCGTAGCGACATTTCCCGGCGTATCGAGTTGGATACCCGCATCACTATTCGACGACTTACTGATGCGCCCATAGCCGCTACCGGACTGAGCGAGAGCGGCGTCGTTGATCTGGGTCTGCGTGGCTCCACCGAAGCTCGACCACGCGAACTTCTGCAGGTTCACGTCATCGATGTCGACGGTGACGTTCGGTGTCGACAACAGAACCTGAGCCGTCATGGCTGTGTGGTTCGAGTTTGCGATCGTGAGGTTGAAGCTCACCTGCTGCCACGTGTTCGTCGCCGTGAAGTTCGCCTGCGCCGATTCAGTGATTCCACCCTGAGTCGTCACCACGAAACGGCCGTTGGCTGGAGCGCCGGTCGACGAACGCACCCACGCAGTGCCCGTGTAGACGATGCCAACGGCGGGACGTTCCGTGATGCCGTGGGTGATGCCGCCCTCGCCGGAGCCGGTGACCTTGAGCTGCAATTCACCGTCGCCCTGATGTGCACGGGACGGATCGTTTTTGATGACGAAGGTCGACGCTGCGCCCGTGGCGGTCCACGGGTCGCTCTGCACGATGACGTCCTGTACGACCGTGATCGCGTCGACGTCGAGCGACCCGGAACCGTTCAGCACGATCTCGGGAGTAATGCGGGTGTTCGACTTTGTCGCTACATAGGTGATGTAGACGTCCTGCCAGTCACCGTTGGCGGTGAATGACGCGACACCAACCTCGCCACTCGCGCCACCTTGGAACCAGAGCTTCATCTGACCGGCGAGGTTCGACCCATTGGTCGAACGGACTCGGGCCTGCATCTTCCATGTCGAACCGGCCGTGATGGTCTCATTGCCCGAGGCGTTGATGCCGGCGTTCGCGCCCGTCGTCGCGATGCGGGCATAGCCGGTGCCATCGGATGCCATCGAACGATCGTTGATCACGATGATGTTCGAAGTCGTGCCCGACGGCTGGGTAAGCACCCAGGTCGACACCTTGTTCAACTCAGCATCGTCGATCCGAAGTGCCGAGTTAAGCGTGGTGGCCTTCACATAGACATTCAGCGACGTGTTGTTGGTCTGCGTGATTGGCAATGAGACGAACACTTGCTGCCATGTGCCGTTGGCCGTGAAGTTCGACCATCGTTGTTCAACGGTTCCACCCTCGGCGCTGAGACCGATCTGGCCCGAGAGGTTCGACCCGGAATCGGAGCGCACCCATACCGCCGCTGTGTACAGGTCACCAGCGACAGGTGTGAAGGCGTTGGTGTTGACGACCGAACCGGCCGACGTCTTCGCCGTGAAGACCATGTAGTCGTTGCCGGCATGGGCCTTCGTCGGGTCGTTCCAAATCGCGTTGTTGACCGATCCGCCGCTTCCCACGGCGATCCCCCATGGGTTCGACTGAGTGAGACCTTGGAGCTCAATGGCAACGTCATCGATGAGCAGGCCCTGACCAGCGGTGTTGTTATCGAGCTGCATCGTGATGCCCGACGCGCCCGACGCGTTGATGGGCAGACTGACGCTCACCTGTTGCCAAGTGCCCGTGGCCGTGAACGTCGTGTTGGCCGTATCACTCGTACCGGCGCCCTTGGCCGTCAACTTTCCCGACACGTTGGTGCCGCTCGAGGACCGAACCCACGCCGACGCGGTGTAGGTGCTGCCCAACACGGGGGCGCTCGCAGTGGTGCGCGACGCACTCGAGCTCGAGCTTCCGGCGCGGATCTGCATGTATCCGGCCCCGCCGTGAGCCTTCGCCGCGTCGTCATAGACGTTGGTCGTGTTGGATCCAGAGTTGAGCTGGAAGTTGTCCCAGCGGCTGCCCTCACTCGATCCGGCGCTATCGCGGACCTGACCAAACACACCGGCTCGATTGCCTCCGGAGAGCGTGACCGTGTTCTGGCGCGCGACCGTGTTGTTGTCGAGGCGTGTAACGGTAGCCGTAACTGAGTCACCCGAAGCCTGGAGGCGCACTCGGTACCAGACATTGCGCGCCGGTGTTCGCCAACCACTTTCACCGGACACCCACGAGAGGCTGCCGTTGTTCGTGGCGATGAATCCGGAGTTGGACGACGAACTGGTGTCGAGCCGGTACGCATAGCCCGTCGAGTTCGAACCCGGTGACGTGATCCAGAATCCGATGTCGGCGATGTCGCGGCTCGAACTGTTGGCGAACAACACATCGACCGACATGTCGAAGTCACCGTTCACGTAGCCATAGCTGTCGTTGTTGAAGTACCACCAGTCGCCGTTGCCGTCGGTGCGCAGCGAGTTGCCCGTGTTGCCGAGATCGTTCGTCAGGTACACGCTGCCCGACGACGAACGAGTGATCGGCGGCAAGGTATCCATGTTCGTCGACCCGAGGCCGCTCCACATCGAACTCGAATCCTGCGGTATCGCTAGTGGCGTCCCCGTGAGCGAGACGTCGTCGATGTAGATCGTCTTCGGTGTTGCCGCGCTCGCCGGCACGAGGTTGTAAACCGCGAGCCTCAGTGCGGTGTGACCGCCGTAGGCAACGGTGAAGGTCTTCGTGAGTTGCGTCCATCCGGTGGTGATGTTGTCGATCGCACCCGAGAAAATCTCCTGGGTGCCGCCGATCGCAATCGCATCGAGACGCACGCCGCCCGCCGCTGCGGTGGGTGACTTCACCCACACCGAAGCGGTGTACGTCGCTCCCTGAGTGGGAGCGGGGGTGTCGACATAGGCCGACTGGCCCGAGGCCGCAGTGGTGGGACGGGAGATGAACTCGAGCGCGCCATTGTCGGTACGCGAAATCGATCCGTCGGTGATCGTCGCCAATGACACCGTGCCCTGCGGCGTTCCGTTGCCGGTGGGCGCGGGGCTGCTCGTCCAACCGACCTGCTGCAACGACCAGTCATCGAACATGAACTCGGTGTTCGCTGCGGAGATGTCCATGAAGCCGACGCGCAGGTCGGTGTGGCCCGAGTAGCGCATGAACATCGAGAGCGTGACTCGCTGCCACGTCTGGTTGATCGTCACCGGCGCGGGTGACTTCGCGTTGTCTTCCGAACCACCCGAGGTGAACATGTAGAGATTGCCAGTCGCGGAGCTGCACGTGCGACAACGCACCCATGCCGTGAACGTCCACGTTGTGTATTGGGCCGGCGACTCGAGGGTGTACCAGTAGAAGTCCCAGTTGGACGACGTACCGGTCGCAGCCAGGTATCCGTCGCCCGAATGGGCCAGCGACGGATCTCGTCGCACGACGACGTTCGACGACGGGATCCCCGAGAGCTGATCGTTGGGCTCTTCGACGTTGGGGAGCCCCGACAACGAAGTGACCGAGTTGGTCAGTTTCGGCTCGAAAGTCATGGCATCGAGTTCGACGGTGTCCTGGCTGTCGATGACGCTCACAAGCGTCGACAGCGTCGAACGACACGAGTTATTGCCGGTGATCGTGAACGAGAACTGTTGCCACGTGGGCGTGACGGTGAAGATGTCGCTGGCCGACTGGATCGCCGACTGCGAGCTGCAGCCCGAGGCCGTTCCCGACTGCTGGATCCAAAGTTTGATGCGACCGTTTGACGAGTCGTTCGACTTCGCCCACACCGAAAACGTGTATTGCGCGTTCTGCACGGTCGTCCACGAGATGTTCTGGTAGAGGCCCACGTAGCCGGTCTGCGATGCCGTACTGCTGCTGAAGTTGTTCTTCAGGTTGTAGGCGTAGACGCCCTCGTCAGAGGTAGGGGCGGTGTCGTTCACCTGCGTCATCTGGTAGTTGCTGGTGACCGACCAACTGCCGTAGTTGCCATCCTCGAAGTCGCCGTTGGCGGAGATGTCGAACGACTCGAAGTCGCCGTTGGAGAGCACGTCACTCGTGGACCCGTCCTCGAAGCCGGGGTTGGTGACGAGCGTCGCGCCCGTGCCCGATTCGAAGTCGGAGTTCGTCAGCATGTTTTGCTGCCCGCTCGCGTTCTCAAAGTCGCCGTGGGAAAGCAGGCCCTTCGAGGAGCGGTTGTCGAATGAGCCATCGATAGCAGAGGTGTTGCTGGGCTCGAAGTCACCGGTCGGTAGAAGGGCCGGCATGTCAAACGAACCGTTGGGCTGGGCCGACTGGGTTCCGGTGATGTCAAGACTGATCGACACCTCGGTCGTGCTTCCGAGCGCCAGACCGACATACGCGTTCATCGGGAACTTGTTGCCGTTCACCGACACGGTCGACTCAGCACCGAACCCGAGAGTGAAGTCGTGACCGTCCTTGCCGATGTGCACGGTGATGGTGTTGAGACTGAATCCGCCGTTCGTCATGTTGACGTCGAGCGCGCCGTCGAGCGAGAAGTCCGTTCCGTCGAACCAACCAGTCGCGCCGATGTTCGACAACGAGTCGTCGAGCCCGACCTTGCTCATCAGGATGCCGGGCATCACCAGTTGGGCGGTGATCTGGTTGAGATCAGGTAGCAACTGCAGCGCGGTCCCGTAAAGATCGACGGTCGGCATGGTGCTGAGCGAGGTGTAGGCCCAACCCGTGAGCGCCGAGGAGTCGAGTTGGAGGCCACCCGAGGACACATCGGTGTCGATGTCAGCGGCGACTGCGACCTGTGCGATCACGAACCCGTCTGGTGTCCATTCTGCGCAACCGCTGGTTCCATGTGAACCGAGGTCGGGTATGGAGACCTGCAGGCCGCCGCAGAACTCGAAGCTGAGTCCGTTGCTCGACGAACTCAAATCCGGCAACTGCATGTTTGCGTCGAACGAATCGCTTCGCTCGCCCTTCCAAATCGTGAGCGTGGGATCAGTGATATCGAAACTGGCGAAACCAGCGACCGTCAGACCAGTCGCGTCAGGAGCGACTCCGGTCATGCGGGCCCACGAACCATCGGTGAGGAACGCCCCCTCGACCGCCAAAGTGGGAAGACCGTTGGGCAGATCCATCTCGCCGTTGGTCCAGCCCACGAAGATACCGCTGGCATCTGGGCAGTTGTCCTCCAGTGGACACGTGTTGCCGATCGAGAAGTCAGTGGTGAGCACGACTCCGGTCGTCATGTTCGTCCAAACCAGTTCGCCGATCGTGAGATCGAAGGTCATCTCGCCATCGGTGTCGGTGACCGTTCCGGTGATGGTGTTGGCGTCGATGATCAGATTGTTGAATCCAGGTACGTGCCACGCCGGACCGCCGTCGGCCGTGGCGGTGACCGTCCAGTTGTTCTCATCGGTGTACTGGATGTCACCCGTTTTCATGAAGCCCGTGATGTCCTCCATCGCGAGATCGACAGTGCCCTCGAGCGAGGAACTCGACATCGTCGACAGCCGGTCGAAGATGCTCGGCTGGAACGCTTTCGACCGCACCCCAGCCCCGAGCGGGACCGACGCCGGCGTCGCTGCGCTAGCCATGCCGATCGAGCCGCCCTTCAGGCCGAATCCACCAGCAGCCAAGGGAACGCCCCCGGGCACGGACGCGATATCGCCGGAGAAGTTCCAGTACGGGGAGGTTCGGGCCACCCCGTCGTGAACGAACCCAACGCTCTCGTAGCGTCCGAAGACCGGAATCGGCGTCGCCCCCATCCGGAGCGCGCCGCCCACCGTGAGGGCGAACGCGTCGGCACCTTGCGCGGTGCCGTTCACCACGATCACGCTGTTACCCCGGGTGAGCGCTGAGGTCACGTTCGTAGAGGTGGAGAACCCGGCAGGTCCGTTGTGGAAGTCAATGGACAGCCGGTTCACGGCTTCCCAACCATCGGGCAAGTCGAGGAAGAGATTTCCGCCGGCGGTCACCGATACCGCGCCGACGACGGCGCCGTGGTCGACAGTGATCTGACCGGCGAGCACCGGAGAAGCGAGTGGCTGCGCGAGACCTAACACCGTGCCATTACCACCGGAGATGTCGATGGTGAACCGTTCGGTACCACCGAAGGTCACCGAGCCGTCCATGGTGAGCCCCCCACTGGCGAAGACCATCGGCGAGAGGAGCTTCCATCCGACAGTGCTGTCGACACTCTCGATCGTGCCGCTCATCTCGCCCGTGCGGACGGCGAGCGCCGGCAGCACGTCCGGCGACCATGTAGTCACCTGCGAGCCCGACGCCTCGAACAACCAATTGCCCTCATCAACGAAGCGCAACGAGCCATCGACGGGGATCTGCATCACTTGGCCGGCATCGATCTGCGTCGATCCGGTGACGCCGGGGTCACCCTGGGTCATCGCAATGCGAGTGGCAACGACCTTCGCTCCATCGATCGTTGCACTTCGCGCGGTCCCGTCGATCGACCAGCGCACTCCGCGCACGCCGTCACGACCATTGCCCGCCAGTGAACCGGAAAGAGCGATTGGCGTGCCGCCGAATACGACGTGACCGGAGATCCCCATTTGATAAGTGCCGTCGGCGGCGACCGGAGCCGAGCCGGCGAGACGACCGCTTCCGCGCCCGGTGTCGATGCTGAACGAGTTCTGCAGCGACTTCAACGACGACGACCAGTCGATTTTCAGCACCGATGACTGGTACCACTCGGGAACGATCCTCGGTTGACGAGGGACGTTCACCGAAACGTCGGAAACGATTACGCCGTCCGTTGAGGTGATCGTTCCGCTGAAGTCAGCGGAAGCGAGTTCGAAACCACCGAACGATCCGGCTCCACCATCGATCGTGACGGACCAGTTACGCGAGTCGGTCGCAACGCAGGAACCGGAGATCTTGATCCCGTTGGGGGCCGAGACCTCGACTCGTCCTGTCGTCGCACACGTGTCCGAGAGGCCGTCGAGCGTGACTCCATTCGCCAACGTGCTGGTCGGGGTCGCAGGCGCCGTGACCTGGGAATCAGTCGATGCCGATCGGGACGACCCGCCATCGTCGGAAGTGACGAGCCAAGTGCCACCAACCACAACCACCACGGCAGCGACACTGGCGACGCCGGCAATAACGGGGTTCGCGCGCACGAACGCCCAGATTCTCGACCACATTCTTCGTGCCCCCAAAGGCCCCGACCCGCAGGAAGATAAACACCTTCCCGTCGACGGCAACGTAGCAAACGCGACGGGCCCCGATTCCGTGAGAGGGCCGACTCGCGGTCAAGTCTCGTCGGGTACCGAGAAACCGACGACGTACTGCGTGATCCGCGCTCGCTTCTCGTCGGGGTTGAACTCGGCGAACGATTCGTGAGCGGCCGCGGCACCCGCCAGCACTCCGTCGAAGAGATTGATCGGTCCGTCGAAATCTGCGCAGGTGAACTCAAAAACGCAAAGAGCCGACCCAGAGGTCGGCTCTTCCCATTTCGATGGTGGCGGGGACGGGAACCGTCACTCGCTTCGCGCGTTCCTCCCAAATCCCTTGTCCCCGAGAACGCAGAACGGCCGCCCTAGGGCGACCGTTGTGCGATGGTGGCGGGGACGGGATTTGAACCCGTGACCTTCGGGTTATGAGCCCGACGAGCTACCAGACTGCTCCACCCCGCGGCGTGATGGAGAGGGTACCGGGGTCTGTCCTAGAACGCCAACTGAGGCGACGAAACTCAGCCCAACTCGGGGTGTTCGAGATAGTGCGTCAGTGCGGATCGACGCCGTTCGATCAAGCGCCAAGCGACGCGATCGCCCATGATCGTGCCGCCGATCGTCATTCCAATGACGAGTATCACCCCGAGCAGCAAATGCGGCACCGTCGACACTTCAATAATTTGCTGCTCGGACTTCACGTTCCACACCAACAAACTCGGGAGTAGCAACACAGCGCCGATGACCGGCACGAGTCCATAGGGAAGAACGATGAGTGTCCCCCACCGCACGAGGTCATGAAACCAGTCGCGTCGGTGACGCCACCGATACCTCAGACTGCGCGGGTGATACGGCCACAGGATTCCGACCCACCCCGCAATCGCGAGTGTTCCGAATGGCAGAATCACGATCGACGAAATTGCAACCACCTCGGTAAACCAATGCTGCCCGTGAATGCCCATCACAAGTGTGATGACTGCGCACACCGGTGCAACCAAAATCCACAGCGCAATTCGTTTCGCGTTCATGAGTCGAACCGTCATCGTTCGATCTGTAAGCGCTGGCAGCGTTCGGTTTGTGTCCGATGCCAAAACATTGGTGGCAGGAACATCGGAATACATCCATCCCGCGAGCACGATCGTGAAAAGCGCCGGACTATGGATGTCAAACACCAATGCTTCGACTTTCGGCGGAGCGAAATACCAAAGCACGACGACCAAGACCGCGTTCAGAAGAATGACCTGCAACACCGTGTACGGGTATCGAAACGCGATTCGAAATTCATCGCGCACCGCCTGATGCAATGACTGAGGAAGATCAACCATCAGTTGATCGAATCTGCGAGACCAAACGCCGCGCAATATCGCGAGAAGCGCTCGCTCTGTTCATCGGCGTCAAGACCGAGCCAATCGAACGACCAAGAGTGGTCACCATGTTTCTCACGCGGAGACGCTGCGAGGGCCGCGGCCATTGCGTCACGAACATCGTCAGGAAGTTCGATGCCAAGTTCTTCGTAGATGCGTGCCACAACGCCAACGCCGTCAGCATTGAACTCCGCAAACGACCCGTGAGCGACGCGACCTTTTCGCAGCATTCCTTCGGCTTCAAGATCAACGAGCCCATCAAGATCACTGTGATAGAGGTCAGCGTGATAGCGACCGATAACCGCAGTATCAACTTTGTCGCTATGGGCCCATCGCAGCGTCGCAATCAAACTTGTGACAGAGCCAAGAATCGCCAGTGGATCACGATGCGTAATCACCAATTGGGCATCTGGATAGGTGTCAAGTAACACGGGAAGATTGTGAAGGTGCACCGGCGACTTCAGCACCCACTTTTCGGTCGGCATGTGGCGTTGGAGGATCTGTAACACCAACCGATGCATCTCATAGGACGGAGTCATGTCGCACGACTGCAGCCAATCGATGTAGCTCGGCGTGTTGTAGCGACTGATGAACTCCTCGCCGCGAAACGCGAACGACATCGCCGAGAGACATTCCTTATTCATACGGCCGGCATAGGCGTGAATCGCATCGAGCCCGCCAGTAACGAGTTGCGGTGCGCGCAGTTCGACGTCGGCAAGCGCGATTCGGGGATCGTTGTCGAATGTTTCGGGCGTTGGCGGCGGAACCGGACGCAAGAACTCCCAACCAAGCGGAACTCGGTGACGGCGATCGGCCGACAACAAAGCATGCAGCACCGTCGTACCGGTGCGCGGTGCGCCAACCACAAAAAGCGGTTCGACAATCTGTTCGTCGCGCACGCCAGGGTCGCTGCGAACCCAATCACAAATCTGAAGTCGGACTTCAAGGATTCGCAATAAGAAACGACGAGTCATCCACCGGCCAAGAACATGCAGGTTTGCTTCGTCCTCCAACGATGCAAGAGCGATGTCGAGACCTTCGAGGAAGTCCTCACCCGTTCCCGGTCCTGGCGCACAGAGCGCGGAGATGCCTACGTTCGAACGACCTTGACGGGCGAGGGCTTCACCGAGAAGGGATTCACGATCGAGTGGGAGCGCAGCTTCGGCTGCGATGGGCAGCACGAGGCCGGAGTTCACCGCTTCAACCCATTCAGGACGCGGTCCTGGATCCCAAGTCGTAGCCATTGGGTAGGAAACTACGCTGCCCACATGACCAGCGCACCTCTCAACGACCTTGCCGGCAGGGTTGTCATCATCACCGGCGGAACACGAGGCATCGGCCTCGGTGTTGCGCGCCACATTGGTGCGTTGGATGCAAAGGTTGTCATCACGGGCCGCAAGCCTGAACGGCTCGCAGAAGCAGTGTCGCTCCTCGAATCAGAGGGCATCGACTGCCTCGGACTCGTCGCCGATGTCGCAAATCGCGAAAGGTCGTTTGAAGTTGCCAGCGAAACTCTGGCTCGCTTTGGGCGAATCGATGGACTGGTACTGAACGCGCAATCGTTCCGGCCCGTCACTCCCCTCCTTAACGTGACCGAAAGCGACATGAACCTGTTGTTCGATACCGGCCCCAAAGGGGCACTGTGGCTCATGCAAGCGGCGCAACCGCACATGGCCGCAAACAACTGGGGACGCATCGTCACCATGGGCACGTCGATGGGTCTCACTGGCGCTTCGGGATACGGCCCCTACGCAGCATCAAACGAAGCCATTCGTTCTCTTACTCGCACCGCCGCGCGCGAATGGGGTCGCGACGGCATCACCGTGAATTGCGTGCTGCCTGCCTCCGCCGGCCACCGCGCACCCGTTGGTGGTTCCGACCCAGCGCGCGAAGCGGCGTTTGCGTCAATGTACGACGACAACCCCGTCGGCCGTGATGGCAACGCGGTTGACGACATCGGTCCTGCCGTTGCCTTCTTATTGAGCGACGGAAGTCGTTATGTCACCGGTCAGACCATTTCGGTCGACGGTGGCGGCATTATGCGCCCCTGACTCTCAGGTGCGGAATCGCCAGGCCAAGTGACGTCGACGAGAGTCGAGAAGTGAGGCTCGCTCCTCGGACGAGACACGAACAGTGTCGTCTGGAAGACAGTCCCAGACTTCGTCGACATGCACCAGTCGCGCCGCTGGCTCAGGCGCTGCGTCGCTCAGCGGCCAGAACCACCGCAAGGTGCACAGTCCTCGTTGACGTCCGCCAGCATCAAGCCAATTGTCGACACCAGGGTCACGATGAGAAACAACCGCGCGAATGCGGCCGTCATCGGACAATCGCAACTGGCGATCATTCAGACTCGTGATGCGTTCAACCGGATCAGCAAGCTCGAACCAGCCCTCGGGATAGAGCTGCAAACTCCAATACCGAGCGTCGGGAACTTCACTTTCGATAATGAGCGCATCATCGGGGCCGAGATCCCAGAAACAAAAGCCGTAACGCGCAGCAGCGAGACCTTTTTCCTGCGCAAACGAACCATGAAACGAATTGTCGTTGCGCATTGCACGCTGATCGATCATGTACTGGTTCCAGTACGACATCGATCGTTCAACGCCTGCTGCCGCATCGGCCACCTTTGCGGCAAAGTCCTCGGCGGTGAGTCGCGGGAGGTGATCCGGGCCATCGAGGCATTCGATCGTGAACGTTGCTGGTTCTTCTTCGGTCCAGTCGAAGTAGTACTCGCGGATTGAGCACATGACTGCACCTTCGGGAATCGGCAGCCAACCCGCCTCGGTGCCGTCGCCACCGAGGAAGAACTCGAACTCGTCGCCTTTGCGAATTCCAAGGTCGGAACCGTTGTGCTCTGCCAGCGTTCCCCACTTCTCCTGATGCATAAATCCTGCACGCATCGCGAGAATGAACTCTTCGCAGGAATGCATCCGACCGCGCACTCGATAGCGCTTCGTTGGGTCAATGCGCGCGTGACGGTACGCGTTGTCAGCATTTGGCCCACCCCACTGCGTAACCAGATCGTTCTGACGCATAAAGAACGGCCGGGCGGCATTCGGATATCCGATTGACCAACCCAACCAACACAGCACCTGTTCGGCCATGTGGTCGTATCCCTCGGCGCGCACCTCAGCATCGGCCGGGAATGGTTCGGCCATCAGTTGTTCGCCCACCAACTCAAGTCGGCGACAGAAATCGCGCCACGCTGTGAGTTCAACGCTTTCATTCGATGCCATAACAGTCGTTCCTTCAGGATCCGTGCGGTCGTCGGCTTGCCGCTCGAATATTGCTGCGCACACAGATGCCGGTGATATTCGATGAAAAATCTGATGCCAGCCACAAAACTGTTTGTGCAACTTCTTCCGGTTGACTGAGTCGCTTGAGATCAAGATCGGCGACGTGTGCATCGACGCCACCAGGCTGTGTCGCCAAATACTCAAGCAGTGGCGCAGTCGCCGTTGGGCCAGGCGTTACGGCGTTCGCCCTGATGCCATCGCCGCCATATTCGGTCGCAACTGTTTCCATCAGATTGATGACGCCGGCCTTTGCCGCCGCGTATCCACCGAGGTTGTAATTGCCGCCAATGCCTGCCCCTGACGCCATGCTCACAATTGAGCCCCCGCCGTTGGCAATCATGTGCGGAATCACGGATCGAGTCGCGAAGAAGACCGAATCAAGCGTGACCGATTGCTGGAATCGCCAATCCTCATCACTCAAATCACCAATGAGGCCCGAACGCGACACGCCAACGTTGTTGTAGAGCACATCAATGCGACCATACGCATCGGCCGCACCCTGCACCCACGCATTCACAAATGTTGGATCGCTCATATCGCCAGCGACACCTGCGACATCGGCGCCCAAGCCGTTGAGCTCGTCAACGACGCGATTGAGTTCAGCGGTTCGTAGATCGTTCAACCACAACGTGGCACCGTGCTCTGCGAACAGACGAGCTGACGCCTCACCAATACCAGCGCCGCATCCGCTGATGAGCGCCACTTTTCCCTCAAGCATCCCTGACATGGACCGCTAGCATCGCCGACGCATCGGCTCCTGTCACGCAGGACGCGATCGATATGGAGGAAACGTGACTGAGACTGGCCCCGCCCACACCTTGCCGCAATTGACTGCGCTCCACGAGGCCACCGCGCGTCTCACCGGCGAAGGCGCTCCCTTCGAGGTCGTTCAGGAAGATGTCCGCGGCGAAACCATGGGGGTTCTCCGCAATCGAGCCCGCTCACTGCGTGAGATTCTCGTCAATTCCTTCGAGTTCGGAGATCGCGAGTCGATGATCTTCAGCGACGGCCGCCGCGTCACCTTCGCTGGTTTCGAAAAGGACGTTGCCTCGGTCGCTGCTTGGCTTCAGCAAGAGCACGGCATTGGTCATGGCGACCGTGTTGCTCTGTGCGGCGCCAATTCCTACGGTTGGATCGTGTCCTTCTGGGCCTGTCTTTCCATGGGGGCAATCACCGTCGCCATGAATGGCTGGTGGACCGAATCTGAAATGCAGCACGCGATCGATCTCACCGAACCGAAGTTGCTTCTTTTTGATGCCAAGCGCGCCGAGCGACTTTCCGCTGAAATCACGATCCCCCGCTTTGATCTCGACGAAGACCTCGCGATGATGCTGGCCTACGCGCCCGAAGCATCGATTCCCGCCAATCACATCGACGAAGACGATCCGGCCATCCTCATCTTCACCAGTGGCACGACTGGCCGGCCGAAGGCAGCAGTGCTTTCGCATCGCAGTGTCGTTCACTACACAACGCTGCAGAACTTCCTGGGCGCGCGCGGCATGGTCATGGCTGGCCGTGGTCCCTCTGAAGGCCCACCACCAATCCGCCTAGTGGTCTTTCCGTTATTCCATGTTTCTGGTCTCGGAGCGACGGTCAATGGACTGCACACCGGCTCCACCGGCGCGTGGTTCCTCACCCGCTTCGAAGCGGACGAGGTCATCGACTTCATTATCGACAACAAGGTCAACATCGTCGGTGGCACCGGTACGCACATCCTTCGACTGCTGGATAGTCCTCGATGCGCAGAGATTCCGCCGCAGCAAATCATGTCGGTCGGCATGGGTGGTTCGGCAACAACACCAGAGATCATGCGTCGTCTTGCCAATCGTTTCCCACACCTCGATCACACGATGTCCACCGGTTACGGCTCCACCGAAACCGGTTCTCTCGTATCGTTCGCTCCGAACTGGATGCTTGAAGCGTCACCAGAATGCATTGGGCCCGCGATTCCCACTTGCGAAGTAAAGATCACCGACGACGAAGGAAACGAACTGCCCGAAGGCGGCGAAGGGAATATCTGCGTTCGCAGTCCGCTTCTCATGAATGAGTACTGGCGCCATCCGGCAGCAAACGCCGAAGCGTTTTTTCCCGGCCGCTGGTTCAATACCGGAGATTTCGGCCGTATCGAAGGTGGATGCATCTACATCGCCTCACGTAAGCGCGACCTCATCATACGCGGCGGCGAGAACATCTACCCGTTTGAAATCGAGAACTGCATCGAGGAAATGGCTGGGGTCATTGAGACCGCCGTCATTGGCGTCGACCATGACATTCTCGGCCAGGAAGTGAAGGCGATCATTGTCGTCGCTCCGGATTCGAACATCACCGACATCGACGTGCACGAGCACTGCAAAAAGTCGCTCTCGGTTTACAAAATTCCCGCCTACGTCGAACTTCGTACCGAGCGACTTCCCCGCAATCCCAGCGGCAAGATTCTCAAGCATGTTCTTGCCGATGGAAGCGAAGCTGGTTTCGTCGAGGAATAAGCGTTAGTTGTCGTGCTCATCAAGAGCGACAACCCATACACCGAGTGCGTCCCAAAGGTCCGTTCGATTCTTTGAAATCGAATGATTGTGCCCTGCACCGGCAAGCACAAATGTTTCGACAGACGGAGCGGCGGTCAACAGCGCGGCAACTGACGCCACGCCGCCAGCAATATCGTTCTCACCCACACCGATGAACACGGGAACTTCAATAGAGGCAAGGGCCCGATTCGAGGTTCCCGGGATCATTGACGCGAGGCCGCAGAGCGCGAGTAGCGGACTCGAAGCTGCGCGAAGTAGTTGACGAGCACTTGTAATTGCACCGGGGTTCAACATGTCGGAACTCGTCGACGAACCGGAGACCAATGCCGTACCGAAGCGTTCTCGAGCCAACTCAGCGAGCACGGGTTCAAGACGCTCGTAGTCATTCCCATACGACAACTCGCCGCGAGTGAGGTACTCGGGAAGTCCCGCTCCCCCGAAACCTAAGAGCGCAACCGCTTCAAACGAACGGTGATGCCATTGCGCGTGAGCCACGATGAGTGCTCCCATGGAATGTCCGAGACCAACAACCCTCGTCGGCTCGAACAGATCCATCGCGTGCGCAACAAGCTCCGACAACGCGCCGTGATCAACGTCAGCAACGACACGCGGGTTCAGCGTGTACGGGTCGTCGGGCACTGAGCTCTCGCCGACTCCTGGATGATCGACAATTGCAACGGCGATTCCAAAGTGATCAGCGAGGTATCGAGCCATCGACCACTCCCCCGGCAATCCATAGGGAAGATCGAAATACCGACGATTCATTCCACCGCCGGGGAAACACACCACGAGAGGGGCCGACCTCACGTCATCGGGCACATAGAGGTCGGCAGCGAGCGTTTCCACACCCACGGGACCTACGCCGCCCACATCAAGTTCCAGTCGTTCCCCCCGAGCCATACCGAAGCGTAGGTCTGCGCCTCTCAATCAACACCTTGTTGGCTGTTGCCAAAAACGTTTTGGGCGGTCATGATGCCCCTCATGACCGGTGTTCTGGGGGGAATCCGGGTCATTGATCTCACAACGGGGATCGCTGGCCCTCTAGCAACGATGCTGCTGGCCGATAACGGCGCGGACGTCGTAAAGGTCGAGCCGCCGGGTGGCGACCCCACCCGCGCGACCGAATCCGGCGCGCGAGTGTGGGCCCGAGGTAAGCGCAGCCTCGAACTGGACGTGCACGATGACGCGCAACGCGAACAACTCCTCGCCCTCATCGATCGGGCCGATGTTCTGGTCGAAAACTTCGACCTCGGCGTCACCGATGCACTTGGCCTCAACTGGGAATCGCTGCAGGCTCGCAACCCGCGACTTGTGATGTGTTCAATTTCTCCCTACGGGCGCCACGTTGATTTCAAAGATCGTCCCGGTATCGACGCGCTCGTTGCCGCTCGTACCGGCCTGCACTGGGAACAGCGCGGGTGGGTCGGAACAACAATCGGCCGACTGTGCCACCTCCCCATCGAACTTGAAGACCTTGAGATTCCTCCCGGCTGTTTCGATGGACCGAATCGCGATGGTCCGCTCTTTCCGCAGTCGCGTTGGCCAAGCCTTGGCGCCGCGTTCTTGGCCACTACAGGAATCAGCGCAGCACTACGCGCCCGCCTGCACACCGGCCGCGGACAATGGGTCGAGACGTCACTGTTGCAGGGCGTTCTTGTGAGTACCGCTGGCGGTTGGCAACGACCTGAACATCCCGAAGCCGACGGTTACATGTGTTGGATCTTTGATCCGCGCGGAAGCAAAGGACACTTTGAATGCGCCGACGGCAACTGGATCCAAAATTGGGTACCGAATCCTTCGTTCGCGCTTGGCGTTTCGCAGGGCGACACCATCAGCGTGAACGACCGCATCACCAAGCCCACTGACGATCCTTCTCGAATCGGACCCGATTACAGCGAGCTTGTTGTGCTTGCGCACTACCACCCACAAATGAAAAAGGCCTACGCGAAATATCCCGCGCAGGACTGGCTTGATGCTGCAGCTCAGGTCGGCATTCCTATGCAACCGACTCGTCGCCCTGAAGACGCGTTGAATGATCAAGCCCTCATCGATGAAGGAATCGTTGTCACCGTTGACGATCCCGAAGTTGGCCCCATTCGCCATGTCGGTCTCGTCTACGAAATGTCGAAGACGCCTGGAAAGGTGCAAGGTCCAGCACCAACTGTTGGACAGCACACCGATGAACTCCTCGCCGAACTCAACCTTCCCTTCGAGCGACTACAGAGTGACGCGTCGAAATCGTTGAACAGCCCACTCGAAGGCATTCTCGTTCTCGACCTTGGCTTAGCCATCGCCGGCCCCTTCAGCACGCAATTGCTTTCCGATCTGGGCGCCACAGTCATCAAGATCAACACCACCTACGACATGTTCTGGCATTCGACCCACATTGCGTTCACCGCAAACCGTGGCAAACAATCGATTTCAATCAATCTCAAGGATCCGCGTGGCCTCGCCGTTCTCCATGAACTCGTGAAGCGCGCCGATGTTGTGCAACACAACATGCGGTACGAGGCTGCAGTTCGTCTTGGCGTCGATTACGAATCTCTCGTCAAGATCAAACCCGACCTCATTTATTGCCACAGTTCGGGTTTCGATAAGAGCCGCGCCCACCTACCAGGAAACGACCAAACCGGCGCGTGCCTCGCTGGCGTCGAGTACGAAGACGGCGGAATGGCCGACGGCGGCAAGCCCATCTGGAGCCTCACGTCCTTTGGCGATACGGGCAACGGCTTCCTCGCTGCCATCGCAATCATCCAAGCCATCGCTCACCGTGAGGTCACCGGTGAAGGGCAATTCATCTCCACATCAATCCTCGCCGCATGCCTACTCAACTCGTCCTACGCGTGGGTCGACGCTATACACGGCGAAGGCGTAGATCGCCCAAAGGTCGACAGCCTCATGTATGGAATCGGCCCGCGCACACGCCTTTACGAAACTGCCGATCAGTGGTTATGCCTCGCAGTCCAGGACGATGCGCAATGGCGAGCGCTCGAAGCCGCCACCGGCCTTAGTGGGCTCGCAACGATGACCGATGCAGAGACGATCGCTGCACTTGTCGACACGTTCCGCAAACGCACTGCTGCCGAATGGTTCAACCTCCTCGATGGTGCCGGAGTCCCTTGTGAAATTGAAGACGAACAGTTCTGTTTGCGCTTCTTCGATGATCCCCAGTTCCGTGACGCCGGGCTCGTCACCACGACGCACCAAGCACAGGTCGGCAGCTTCGATCACTTCGCCCACATGTGGACCTTCTCGGACACCCCAACTCGCATCGCGGGCCCGCCGCTCATCGTGGGCCATGACACCGTCGACATCATGACGGAACTCGGCATCGACCAAACCGAGATAGACGCTTTAATCGCCGATGGCGTCGTCCTTCAATCCACCCTCCGTCAGGAGCGCGCACTATGACCTCTGTTCGTCCGCCAATCTTCGACTTCGACGATGCCTTCTTTTGGGAAGGTGCAAAGGAACACAAACTCCTGATTCAGCGCTGCGGAGACTGCAACACGCTGCGCCATCCTCCCACCCCAATGTGCGCTAACTGCGGGTCGACCAACAATCAAACGATTGAGTCGGCTGGCAACGGAACAATCCTCACGTGGATTGTTTCCCAACATCCGACTGAACCCGATGCGGAACCTCGCATCGTGATCCTCGTGCAGCTTGACGAAGGAACTCGAATCGTTTCGAACCTCATCGACGTCGCACCAACATACGACCAGGTACTCAACGACGAACGAGTCACATTGTGCTTTGTTGACTACGACGGCACCGTCCTCCCACAGTTTCGATTGGCACAGGCGCAGCCATGAGCGGCAAACGCGCAGTCATTGCCGGCATCGGCCACACGGAGTTCTCGCAGAACTCCGGACGATCAACTCTGCAACTCGCCGCCGAAGCGTCACGCGACGCAATACGTGATGCAGGGTTCTCCCCCACCGAAGTCGATGGCACCGTCACATTCTCGATGGACACCAATGACGAACTCGCCCTCATCCGAACGATCGGCGTCCCGATGTTGCGCTTCTGTGCTCGCACCCGCGGTGGCGGAGGCGGGGCAAGCGCCACCGTGCAGTTGGCTGCAGCAGCGGTTGAGAGCGGTCAGGCCGATGCGGTGCTCGTGTACCGAGCCTTCAACGAACGTTCGGCCCACCGATTCGGTCAACCCGTCCAAGCAAATCCCGATCCCGCCTGGAACTGGGCCAGTCCCTTCAGTCTCAACACGCCGGCGAAAGTCTATTCACTGACTTTTCAGCGCTACATGTACGAGTTCGGACTCACCAACGAGGACTTCGGTCGCTACACCGTGGTCGCTCGCGACTGGGCCTCTACCAATCCCAACGCGCAGTTCTACGAGCGGCCGATCACCCTGCAGGACCACCAAGACTCACGATGGATCGTCGAACCAATCCTTCGAAAGCTCGACTGCTGTCTTGAATCCGACGGCGGTGTCGCTCTCCTCATTACTTCAGCCGAACGCGCTGCAGACCATAGCGCCGATGCAGTGCCGATCCTTGCGTCCTCGGCGATACAGCTCGAAGGCGGCCACGAGATGTTCGCCTACTACCACGAAGACCTTTGTGAGTACCCGGAGGGCCGAGTACTGGGCGACCAGCTGTACCGCCAGGCCAGTATCACGTCCGAAGACATCGACGTCGCAATGATCTACGAGAACTTCAGCCCCATCGTGTTTCTCCAACTCGAAGCCTTTGGCTTCTGTGGACGCGGCGAAGCAAACGACTTCATCAAAGACGGTCACATCGGACGCGGCGGTTCCCTACCGGTCAACACCAATGGCGGCCTCTTAGGCGAGGGTTACATCCATGGCATGAACAACATCGTCGAAGGCGTGCGTCAATTGCGGGGCACGTCAGCAAACCAAATCTCCGGAGCTGAGCATGTTCTCGTTAGCGCCGGCCGTAGCGGCATCATTCTTGGCCGCTGAGCGAAAGGCATACCGATGACAATTACCGAATCCAACATCGTCCTGAACCGCACCGGCGAACGCGTTATCTCTGCCGATTCACATGTGTCGATTTCGCAAGATCAGGTCAAAGCCAACCTCGATCCCAAATTTCATGCCGATTACGACAATGCACAGCAGGCCTTCGCAGCGCGTGTCGCTGCCAATATGAGTTCGGCAAAGGTGAACGCCGACGCGATGAAACGCAACCCGCACGCGGCGTTTTCTAGACCCGGCTATCACACCGCTTCCGACCGCCTCGCCGACATGGACGCCGATGGTGTCGACATTGAAGTCATCTATTCCGAAGTGAGCGCCTTCCGTTACATCGGCGACATGAAACGCGGCGCGGCAGAGGCCACTCGCGCGTTCAACGACGTCCTCACCCAATTCGCTTCTGCCGATCCCCGTCGACTCGTCGTCAGTTACCAGATCCCGATTCACGACATTGATGCAGCAGTTGCTGAGGTCCAGCGAGTTGCGGCGATGGGGGCGAAGTCGCTCCAGATTCCGGTTTTCCCAACGGAACTCGGCCAACCTGACTATTTCGACGAACGCTACGCACCGCTCTGGTCGGCCGTTCAGGAAACCGGGCTTCCAATGTGTTGCCACATCGGCATCAACACCAACCTCGATGAACTCACACGTCGTGACCCAACTCCGCAGAAAGGCATCATGGTCACAATGACTGCGTTGTCCACTGCAGAAGCATTGGGCATGTGGATTCTCCCCGGCACGCTCGAGAAGTTCCCTGATCTCAAACTCGTCTTTGTCGAACCCGGCATTGGCTGGATCGCCTACTACCTCGACCTCATCGACGACATGGTTGTTCGACAGGGTTACGCCTACGAAAACCTCACCGAACTCCCGAGCTTCTATTTCCGACGCAATATGTGGACCACGTTCATCGACGAACCGCGTTCCATTGAGGCGCTTCGGTACGACGTAGGTGTCGACAACATCATGTGGTCCACCGACTTCCCTCACCCGGTAACAAGTTGGCCAGATTCTCAGGACCTCATCGAACGCGCTTTCGCCCACATCCCGCAGGACGAAAAACGCAAGATCGTGTGTGACAACGCCGTCAAAGTCTGGAACCTGTGAGCACGCCTACTCGAAACCGTTCGGTAGGCCACTACCTCGACCGTGACACGCTCATCACAACCGCAGCCGATCTTGCCGACACAATCGGCTGGAACGAACTCACGTTGTCGAAGGTGGCCGAAACGGTCGACCGGCATGTGAGTTCGCTCTATTCACACATCGACGGTCTTGATGCTCTGCGGCGTGACATCGCTGTCCTCGCCGTTACTGAAGTCGCCGACGTCGTATGGGAAGCGAGCGTCGGACGCAGCGGTGCGGATGCCTTGACAGCGATTGCCGAGGCCGAGCGAGATTTCGCTCGCTCCCATCCAGGGCGGATGGCCGCGCTTCGCGAGCATCTCGGAACCGACGACAACGAATTCACGGTTCAAGCCAAACGGATCGCCCAGCCAATCCGAACCGTTCTCGGTTCATTCGGGCTTAACGAACACCAAATCGCCATTGCCCACCGCGTCTTCAGTGCCACTGTGAGAGGCCTTATCGAACCGGGTACGCCACTCGGGCGCGCCGAGGACGACATCGCGCTTCAAGCCACGGTGACACTCTTTGTTACCGCTCTTGAAAGCGGCAACTGGCCAATTCTCTGACGGTGCCCGCGACTAAGCGGGCGTGCCGGAACGAACCGTCGTTGTCGTCGTTGTTGACCCGGAGGATCCACTTGCGCCTGAACTCGACATGGTCCCGTCGGGAAGCGCCTGCGCCTGACTAATCAAGGTTTGCGCTTCCTTGACCTTTGACTGATAGCCAGCGAGATCACCGTTCCGGAGGGCTGTGTCAGCATCGGCCAACGCCTTCGCCGCCTGATCGATCAGTTGATCCTTGGTCGCATTACCCGTTGAAGGAATCGTCGTCGTCGTAGAACTGCTCGACGAGGATCCATTCGAGTTCGACCCGTTGCTGCCGGTGTCGTCCTGCGTAATCGTTCCCGATTCAAACGTTTGTGGATTCGCCCCGGGGAAGAGTGTCTGCAGTGCTTCTCGAAGGGTCGGCTTCATCACTACCTGACCACCAAACACGGCGATGACCTGCTTGAGCTCAGGGATCTGCGTGTTGTTGTCCGACGAAACGTAAAGCGGACGTACGTAGATGATCGAGTTGTTCACCGGCGTCAGCATCAAGCTTCCGAATTGGGTGCGCGAACCCTGCTGATTCAAGAGAGTCGTGTACTTGCTGACTTCGGGATCGGACAGGATGTTGGCATTGACGATTGCCGGGCCATCGATGTTGAAACCTGCCGGCATTTCATACACGGTCAGCTTCCCGTATTGGGCGGGATCGCTGTTTGCGACCATGAACGAAGTGAGAGTCTTCTTTGAGTCATCTTCGGAGTACGGAACGAATGGCCGCAGCATCACAAAGGATTCCGTGTTTTGTCCCGGAAGTCGCATCAAGGAATACACCGGGCTAATGCGTGCTTCCTTTGTGCGAACGATCGTGGTCCCGTTCAAGGTTTGATTTGTCGTGACAATCGGCGTTGCACCATTCACAGTTGAACCCGGGTCCTGAGCAACTGACCAGCTTGACGACTTTTCGTAGAACGACTTTGCATCGGTGATGTGGTAGCGACCGAACATGTTGGTCTGGACCCGGAAGAGATCCTCGGGGTATCGCCAATGCGCCTTGAGATCAGCTGGCATTTCGTCAACGCCAGCGAACAACGCGGGAAAAGCCTTCTGGTACGCGTTCACGATCGGATCGGAAGGATCGACGATGTAAAGCTTGACGGTGCCGTCGTAGGTGTCAACCACACCCTTGACGGAATTGCGGATGTAGTTGAAGCGCTTACCACCAAGGTCGCTTCCGGCAGGCAGCCCGCTCGAATCTGCCCGCTGGGCGTTCGGATACCGATCGGTCGTTGTATAGCCGTCGAAAATGTAAACGACGCGTCCACCTTGAAGAACGGGATACGGATCGTTATCGAACTGCATGAACGGGGCGACGGCTTCGATCCGCTGGCGGACATCGCGCTGATACACAATGCGTGAATCAGACTTCAGGAAGTTCGACACAACGAGGTTCCAGTCCGAGAACTTCAACCCATATGCGGCTTTCTTAATGAAGGAATCAAGCTTCACCCCACCCGAACCGGAGTACTGGGTGAACTTCGTCTGACCATCGGCCTGGACATAATCAATTTCTTCACGGGTCGCGTTCGTGATTGCGTAGCCCGTAACGTTTTCGCCGTAATACAACTGAGGCGTTGAAATATCGGTACTCATTCGTGCGGTATCGATGATTTGCGGAACGTTCTTGATCAAGAAATCGGGTCGACCCTGCGTAGTTGTCGCATTCGCAGGAGCAAGGGCCACGCCATAGCCATGCGTGTAGGCAAGGTGCTGACCTTCCCATGAATTCTGAGGGATCTGCCCAACGTTGAGATCGCGAGTTCCCACAACCACCTGCGTGTTCGCAACGTCGCCCGATGGGGTTTTGATTGGATATCGATCGACATCAAGTTCATTGAAGCGAAGCTGTGAGTACTGACTCTGCAAGCGCTGGTAGGTCGGTTCAACGATTGTCGGATCGAGTAAGCGAATATTGCGAATGGTTCCGGGGTTTTCGTTGACGTTTTGCGTCGCGACCGTTTTGTCTTGGTTGAAGAGGAAGGGTTGGGTATCGATAGCGCTCAACCCCATCGCCGTTCGAGTCGCAGTGATGTTGTGATCGATGTACGGCGTCTCGCGAGTTGATTCCTCCGGCTCAACAACGAATCGCTGGATGAATGCTGGATAACCAACGCCAGCAACCACCGAAACAAGCGCCCAAAGTCCAACTGCGACGACCGGCAAGGTCCAGCCGCGGCGCCAGATGTTCACGATGAACAATCCGAATGACAACAGCGCAATGAATAGCAAGAGGTAAATAGCAGGAAGTTGCGCCTTCACATCGGTGTAGGTCGCACCATCGACCGTCCCACGAGTGGAGTAGGTAAGCGCATAACGCTGCAGCCAGTAATCAGCGGCTTTCACCAACGCCAAGAGTCCGAGCAGGACCGAAATATGCGCTTTGACCTGCGGGGTGACGCGCTGCCCTGGAGTCTGAAGTCGGATCCCGCCGTTGAGGTAATGGGCGACAACCGTGACGATCAGGATGATGATCCCGGCAGCGAACAACCAGTTGACCACTGATGAGTAGAACGGAAGCTTGAAGACGTAAAAGCCGACATCGGTCTGGAACGTTTGGTCGTTCACTCCGAAGCTTCCGCCGTTGCGGAAAAGAATCCACTGGTTCCAGTCGCCTGACATTCCAAGGCCGGCGACAAGTGCGAGCACAAGCGATACCACGACTCGTACAGTCTTCGTTCGGCGACCGATTGTCGCGTGGTAGCGATCAAGCAGGTCGTCTTCTGGTCCCGTTTGGCGAACCTTTGGTCCGATGCGATCGGCGATCACCAAGTTGATCAGCACCATGACGAAAAACGCGGCCGTAAAGATTGCGCCCAACGCGATCTTCGCCCCGAGCACGCCCGTGAATACCGAGCCCAAGCCCAATGAGTCGAACCACATCCAGTCGGTCCAGAAGCCGGCGAGGCCACGTAACGACATGAACAGTGCAAAGAGCACTGCCACAGTCACAATGAGGGCAAGACGGCCCCGCGAGAAGCGGCGACGTTGTGGCATGTCAGTCGGGGTGCGCATGAACCCCCAGCCTACGGGTGTTCAGCGATTGTTACGGCGTCGCCCTCTTCAGGAGACGGGAAGCACGACGCAGTGGCAACCGGGGTGCAGGGGCGGAACCTTGTGGCCCGTGGGGAACGCCCCACCCCGCTCTATTGGCCCACCAAGGGCATTGTCCTCGCAATCGGGCGAGGGACCATCACCGGCGGCAACGACCCACCGCACTTTTGAGGCCTTGGGCAACCGATCGAGAATGCCCCGATTCGCAGCGGCCAGCACGGCAAAGGTGACAGCGTCGTCGACGCGCTGGCCCTTCCACTCACGGAAGGTGGACCGAATTCGCTGAGCAAGGTCATCGCGATCGCCCGATGATTCTGAGACCGCTCGCTCGAGGCGATCACGCAGTGGGCTCACAATTGCCGCGGCCATGTCAGCAGCGAGATCACCAACCGACGCTCGAGCGGAACTCCGGCCCTTTGCCGGCGCGATTGCCGCGCCCGCTTCGGCCGCATCGGCAAGCGCCGGGAGTGCGATGTCTTCGTACCGTTCGAGTTGCGACTCGGGTGTGGGAAGGAACGCGATCGCAGTCAGGTTGCCTTTGATTGATCGCAACGTAGAAAGCAATTCGTTTTGCTCGTCAGATAATTCACGCTTGATTCGACGGGCCAACGAGCTTTCGAAGGATGCGACCGCAGCGTTTCGAGTCGCAATGAACGCTTGGTCGGCGTCGTTGGTCTCTCCGACTTCGATTGCATCGTCGACAACAACAACATCGACAACCTCTTCGATGGTTTCGATGACGACAACTTCTTCGATGACGCCGAGCACCGTTTCGGCCGCGCCATCAGACTCGTCTCCGGCAGAAGACACCTCGTCTTCGCCTTCTTGACGCAGACGAGCGAAGACGTCAGCAGCTTTACCGCTTGAGGTACGGACCACACGCACGGAAGATGAATGTCGGCCTTCGCGCGGATCTTCTGGGGGAATGACGGTGTCTGCGGGTACCTCTGGCTCAACTTCGACAAGCACCTCAACGTCAGCGATTTCCTCGACCACTTCCTCGACGGGAGGGACCACGGTGAGTTTCGGAGCAACCGATCGTTCTTGAGCCGGTGTTTCAACATTGCGCGATTGCGGCGCGGGGAACACATCGATCGTTGGTGCATCGGGTTCTTCCGAAGCAACGATGGGCGTGATTGTCGCTTCGAGTTCGGCGTCGACGCTCTGCAATGCAGCAACTTCAGCGGAAAGACGGGCCTCGGGTAACGCGACGTGAAGTTCTTCGGTTGCGACAGCCAACGTTTCACGAACGACGTCGTATGCGGCGGAAAGGCGATCGCGTCCGGCTTGCAACTGTTCGATCTGTTGACGCAGGGCTTGGCGACGACTCGCGAGATCGTCGAGCATGCGCTGACGAACTTCCTTCGCCTCTTGCACCATCTCGCGGCCCTGCTGTTTGCTCGCTTCGATGATCGAGGCGGCTTCGGCTTCGGCGTTGGCTCGTTGCGTTTCGGCGTACTCGCGAATCTGCTCCGTTGCTTGCTCGGCTTCTTGGGTGCGGCGGGCAACGAGCGTTTCAGCGTCTTCACGCAGACGGACCGATTCTTCACGGGCCTCGCGGAGAAGGCGGGCCACGTTTTCCTCAGCCTTTGCCCGAATTTCGGCTGCGGCAGACTGAGCGGCATCGAGAACCCGAGTGGTTTCTTCACCCAGCAGTTTCGTGAGGTTGGAAGGGTCGATCGGATCGTGTTCGGCACTCTGGCGACGAGCTTGTTCAAGTTGTCGCTCAAGTTCCGCAGCACGAGTTTGCGAGTTCTTCAACTGATTCGAGATCTGAAGGAGGTAACGCTGGACCTCTACGGGATCGACGCCCTTCTTTACGGTCGCGAAGGTTTTATCGAGGATGCGGTCGGGATCGATCGGCCCGGACGAGTCGGTTGCCATCAGAGTCAAGGCTACTGACGAAATGCCGACGTGCTGGTGATACCAATGAGTTCAGTTGACGGTGATTGCGGTGCCGACGGGCGGAAGCACCGAGTTGCCGCCACCCACTGTCGTGAGGACTTCCAATGCCTGGGTCAGTGATTCAACGGGCTCGATACGTAAACCGCCGGCGTACTTGCGAGCTTCATCCACCTCACTTGCGGGGACCAGCATCAAATCGACTCCGGCCCGACGCGACGCCATCACTTTCTGATGGATACCCCCGATCGGCCCGACAGTTCCGTCGAGGGCCATCGTCCCGGTTGCCGACACTTTGAGCCCACCGGTGAGACTGCCCGGGCTCATGACATCAAGGATTCCAAGGGTGAAGGCCAGGCCCGCTGATGGACCGCCGACTCGACCCGAGTCGATTGAAATCTGCACCGGGTAGTTGAACGAGAGGTCGCGAGTGAAGGTTGAGACGCCAAGAAAGCCCTTTGTGGGATCACTTTCACGGGCACCCAACACAACCTGCACGTCACGGGCCGGACGTGCGCCATCCATCGTCGAATCAAACGGTTCGACGCCCAACGTGATCGTCGACCCCGGCGTCGTTGCGCTAATCACATTGATGAGTTCCTGGCTAAACGAAATCTGTCGACCATTCGCGCGCACGATGACATCGCCTGGCACAAGCACATTCGCAGAGGGTCCGGAATCGACAACAGACGCAACGACAGCACCTGTTCCGTTTGATTCGACGGTGTAGCCGAGTCGCGTAAGCGCTTGATACTGCGCGGCATCTTTTGAATCCGACATCATTCGTAAATTGAGATCGCGATTTTGATCCGGAGTTTGTTTACCCAGAATGTCTTCCTCTGGCGTGAGATCAAGATCCGGGTTCACCCACGCAGCCAACGCTTCGATAGGTGTCGCTTGCCGAAGAGACACCGTAAGGAAATCGACCGCACCGTCGTTGTCATAGGTCTGCGCGCCGCTCACCGAAATGAGGCCCTCGGTTGGGCGTGAAGATCCGGGTGACATCACGTAATACGGGAGTCGGACAACCAAACCGAGGGTGATGACCACGATCGCGAGGAGAAACCCAATTGCTATGAACCAACGACGGCGCCGACTCCAATGCCGAGGCTCCTCCCCCAAGACCTCGGGGGTGGGCACAGGTTGTTCTTCGTTGTGCTCGACCACGATGCTCCATCGACAGAACGCGATGGATTGAGCTCCATCGACCGAGTCAGCCTGCCATGTCCGGGACCATGAATCGGCGCGGCCGACGGTTGAGTGCGAGGATGTGGGAAGTGACTGCGAACAACCAATGGCAACCGATCTATGGCGATGACATCGGCCCCACCACTTCTGACCGCATCAGATCAGGAGTAAGCCTCGGCGTGGTCCTCGTCATTCTTGGCACCGCACTTGCTGCCGGCCTCGCCCTTTCGGTCGTTGCGCTCTTCGGGCTCTTCGGCGCCGCAGTCGGCTGACAATGTCCAGCCGTCAACTCAACGACGTCGTCGCTCGACGACGCGACGCCGCACTCGCAGGACACAACGGCGATCAAAACGCGGCGCGATCGTTCCTTGACGATGACGACGCAAATGTACGTGCCACTGCACTCGGTGCGCTCAACCGTCTCGGCGCATTGACGCGAGAAGAACTGGTTCGCGCATCGCTTGATGCAGATCCAATCATGCGTCGGCGCGCGTGTACCGAATCGACAACCTGGAAAGGCAGCGTTGGTGAACCAACCGACCCTCATATTGCTGCTGCAATCGCTGCACTCCTTACCGATAGCGATGACTCCGTCGTAGAAGTCGCCGCCTGGGCATGCGGAGAACGACCACCAGCTTCAGCATCGACCATCGAGCAGCTGAGCAAGATCGCTATGAGCCACGATGACGGATTGTGCCGCGAATCGGCGGTTGCTGCACTAGGAGCAATCGGCGATGCGGCGGGACTCCCTGCAATTCTCGCTGCAACCGAAGACAAAGCAACAGTTCGTCGTCGCGCGGTTATTGCACTGGCACCGTTTGATGGCCCCGAGGTCGACGCAGCACTTCAACGAGCAACGACGGATCGGGATTGGCAGGTCCGGCAAGCCGCCGAAGACCTCAGTCCATGAACATGACCTTGAGTGCGTCGAAGGATTCGACGCAATGGCCTGCGCCAAGCACAACAGACTCGAGCGGTGCCTCGACAAGGTGAACCGGGACTTCGGTTTCGGATTCGATCCGGAGGTCGAGGCCGCGCAACATGCCTCCGCCACCAACCAAATAAATACCCTGTTCGATGAGATCCTGCGCCAATTCAGGCGGGGCCTGGCCCAAACATGCAATGACGGCATCAACCATCGCCGACACGGGCTCGTCGATTGCCTCGCGGACTTCTTCGGCGGTGAGCACAACGGTTTTAGGAAGGCCGCTCATGAGTTCACGACCGCGAACTTCAGCGGCGAACTCATTTTCCGTTGGCCAGGCCGAACCAATGGTGACTTTGATTTCCTCAGCGGTCCGCTCGCCAACGGCGATGCCGTATTCACGTCGAATGTAGGTCTGGATCGCGGCGTCGATATCGAAACTTCCGACTCGAACCGCTTCAAGCGCAACCACTCCACCAAGAGAAATGAGCGCAACTTCTGAGGTTCCGCCACCAATGTCGATCACCATATTGCCGAGCGGTTCGTTAATAGGCAGACCCGAACCAATCGCAGCCGCCATGGGCTGTTCGATGAGGTGCGCTTCGGCAGCTCCAGCACGACGAGCAGCTTCAGTAACCGCGCGCTGTTCGACAGCGGTGATTGCAGAAGGAACACAGATGACGACACGAGGACGATTGAACCGGTTGACACCAACACGTTGAAGAAGCAAGCGGATCATTCGCTGCGTGACTTCGAAGTCGGTGATCGCACCCTTCCGGAGTGGACGCACTGCGACGATGTAACTGGGCGTACGACCAATCATTTGCCACGCCTCGTGGCCCATCGCAAGAACGTCTTGGGTGCGGCTATTTAACGCAATAACTGAAGGCTCATTCAGCACAATGCCTTCACCGCGGACATAGACAAGCGTGTTTGCAGTTCCGAGATCGATCGCAATGTCGCGTGCCATTTCAACGACCACCCAATCGACGCTTCTCCGCGTCTTGCACGCCGCGCACAGGCCGCGGAGGAGTCGACGGAACAGGCGGCGTACTCAACGCGTCCATCTCTCGTTGGAAATCGTCGACGCTTGACATGAAGTGTGTGGGCTTGCGATGGCGAATCCACACGATGAGCGAACCGACAGCGGCCACGACAACAGCCAGAAGCAGGAATGCGACGCCACTCATGCGAGCACTCCACGATCATCAACATCAGTGATGTGCTGAGCAGCACGCGCCCACTGAGATCCACCATCAAAGAATTCTTTCTTCCAGATGGGTACTGATTCTTTCAAGGTGTCAATCGCGAATTCGCAGGCGTCAAACGCTGCCCCGCGATGCGGCGCCGACACGGCGACAACAACCGATGACTCGGAAAGGAGAACCCGACCCTCACGATGCCAAATTGCGATGCGTCCGATTTCAGGCCAACGCTGACGGGCCTGGTCAGCAACAGCTGCGAGCCGAGGCTCCACCTGTTCGGCCCAAGCCTCGTAATCGATATGGGTAACGCCTGTAGACCCATCGGCATGGTCGCGAACAAGGCCACTAAACACCACCACTGCTCCGCAACCTGGAAGTGCAACCCAGTCGGTAGCGAGACCGACCTCGAGCGATTGGTCGGTCAGCGCGACCCAATCGTCGGTTGCAGGTGGTTGGAGAGTCACAGTTGTCCATCGTAGTGGGGGCCGCGGCCAACTCTGTGGGGCCCACCGCTACATTCGCCCCCATGCCGTTCCCCGATGACCCGGATAACGATGCCGGGTTCGTCCCTCCACTGCCCCAAGACGACCGGTTATGGCGCCATCCCTCAGAGATGGCAGGCCCAAACACGCCTTCGGCCCCAGCTCACCACCGCTACTCCTCGCGCACGGGACTTTTCGCAGCCATCGCAATCGGCCTCATTCTGACGACCGCAGGCCTCGGAGCTCTTGGCGTTCTCGGAACTTCGACTCCCGCCGATCGGGGCACAACGTTCGCTATTGGACCTGCTGCTGCGTCGCTCCCAGAACCTGCGCTGGCCTCGCTCGCTCCGGCGGTTGTGCAAATCAAGGTTGATCGTCCGACGAGTTCACTGATCGTGACGGGGCTCATCATCCGATCCGATGGACATATCGTCACCGCCTCTGACCCACTTACAGATGCCCGTTCACTCACCGTCACCACTGCCGACGGTCGTGCCTATAACGCAATCGTCATCGGAACTGACCCGGCCGATGATCTTGCCGTTCTCGATATAGATGGCGCAGGCCTGCCCACACCAACGTTTGGCGACGTCAGTTCCGTCACGCAAGGAGATGCGATTTTCATCGTCAGCCGCACCGAGAGCGACACTCGGTCATGGGTCGCCTCGGGAGTTTTTCAATCAGCAGGCATGCGGCTTGACACTGCCGATGGCTCGACCTTGCACGACATGATCGGTTCGGCAATCGACGCCACACCCCCCACCGAATCCTCTGTGCTTTGCACCAGTACGGGCGAAGTCATTGGCTTGTTGACCTCTCGCAACGCGCGCTCAATACGAGACGCGGAATTGGCGGCTGTTTCTTCAACGCTCGCGCTTCCGAGCGCAACAAATTCCTTTGCTCTTCCCATCGCGTGGACACGCCATGTCGTCGACGACATTGTCAGCACTGGCGCCGTTCATCACGCTTGGCTCGGGGTCATGACGAGCGATGCACCAGAGGGCGGAGCCACAATCGAATCTGTGACTCCAGAGAGCCCGGCAGCACGGGCTGGACTTCTCGCCGGCGACCGCATCACATCATTGGGCGAGCACAATCTGCCGACAAGTTCTTCGCTCGTGGTCGCGCTTCGGCACCAAAATGCAAATGACCTCGTCACGATTGGCTATGTGCGCGGCGGGATTTCCGCCAAAACTTCAGCGAAACTCAGCGACCGGACGTGAGGTGGCGACGGAGTAGAACGCCCGCTCCGACTGCTACGCCGACCACGAGTGCCGCCGCGCCACCAAGCGCTAACTGCTGACGATGACGTGGAGTCATTCGAGCCCACATTCCCCCACTATCGGCATCGACGTAGGCCTCTTCATTGGTAAAGGTCGGCTCCCATCCAAGCGATCGAATCCGATCGTTGGCAACGACCCACGGCCCCGAACCGGCAAGCAGCGCGTCGGGATCACCCGGCGCCACTCCGAAGTACTTGCCGATGCGGGCCAGAACATATGCGAATGGTTTGTAGATGCGGACTCGAGCAGTTGGTCCCTTTAAGGCGCGCACTTCATCGACCGACAGCCAACCATCGGGCGCGACATTGACAGGGCCATCAACTCGCGACCGACAAACCGCGACGAGTGCACTCGTGAGGTCGTCGAGATGCACGAATTGCACCGGCGCAACGACGCCACTGATTTGCAGCCCTGCTGTGGCCCACGGCGATCGCGCCAGCCACTTTTCGTTTTCCGGACCAACGACAATGCATGGACGTACAAGCGCGCAAGTTGCTCCGCGCGATCGCGACCACGCGCCACAGAGGCGTTCCAATTCGGCTCGTTCGACCGCAGCTTCAATCGATGCATTCGGTCGCACCGGAGCGTTCTCGGTGAGTGGAATGGGATTGTCTGTTCGTGCGCCATAGACAAGCGCCGAAGACAACACAACGAGTGTTGAAACTGCTCCCACTCGCGCGAGCGATGCAAGAAACGATCGCGTCGCAACGATGTCAATATCGGCGCCACCTGTACCGTCGATGTCCAGGCCCGATCGTGGCCCCGTCATGAAGACTCGAGTCGCCCCAGTGACAAGAGATGCCAAACGGGAATCGTCAAGCGTGAACGGTGCAATCACGAGTTCCGCGCCATCTGCATCTGCACTGTTTCCACGAGCACTCGGTTGCGCTCCAACAGCAATGACCCGGTCGACGCCAGGTTCTACAAGCGCGGCAGCAACCACTCGTCGCCCGATCGGCAGATCGGCTCCGGTGACCACCACGATTTCTCCCACACCGCAATCATGGCGCGTCCGCAGCGGTCTCTGTCCGGGCGAGCGCCCGAGGAGTCATGACTCCCGTTGGGGCCTAGCCTGACGTCGTGGACGATCTACCCCCCGACCCCTTCCCGACTGCCGACTCGGGCGACGAACCGGCCAATAACTCAGGCGCAAACCCGTTGTCGGGAATGCCACTCTTCGGCGATCTCGCCAAGCTCTTTTCACAGCAAGGACCTATTGGTTGGGATGCCGCTCGCCAACTCGCTCTCTCGATTGCCACCGATGGCGGCGAGGAAGGCAACGTCGACCCCCTCGAGCGCATCCGACTTGAACAGCTCGTGCGAATTGCCGAACTTCATGTCGGGAACGCCACAGGGCTTCCAACGAGTTTCGGCGGCACGGGCGTTTCGATCATGCCCGTGACCCGTGGCCAATGGGCCGCGACCACACTCGATTCGTGGCGACCACTGTTTGAGCGACTCGCTGGTTCGCTCACTCCCCCGACAGCACCCGCAACCCCCGACGCGTCCGACCCTCTCGGGTTCATGGCCCCACTCATGGCGATGATGGGCCCGATGATGTTGGGCATGACTGCCGGTTCGATGATCGGCCATCTTTCGCGCCGGTCATTCGGGCAATACGACCTCCCCGTGCCGCGCACTCCGAACGATGACCTCATGGTCATCCCCGCCAATTTCGAAACGTTTGCCTCGGAGTGGAGCATTCCTGCGGACGATCTCCGACTTTGGGTCTGCGCTCAAGAAATCGCCATGCATTCGGTTTTACGAATACCCCATGTACGCGCAACCGTCGATGAATTCCTCTCGGCCTACGCCGCTGGTTTCGAACCCGATCCAACTGCCCTTGAAGATCGTCTCGGTTCCATGGAATTCGACATGTCTGATCCATCGTCGATGACGGGCATGCAATCAATGTTCGGCGATCCCGAAATGCTCCTGGGCGCAATCCAATCGCAAGCACAGCGCGACATGCTTCCCAAGTTCGAAGCGCTTATCGCTTCGATCGTCGGGTACGTCGACCACATCGTCGATGCAGTTGGTTCCTCGCTGCTGTCAAATACGACGATGATTTCAGAAGCTGTTCGCCGACGCCGCGTCGAGGCAGACGATTCCGATCGTTTCGTTGATCGATTGTTCGGCCTCGAACTCACTCAGGCCACGTACGACCGCGGCGCCGCATTCATCGCAGGCATTGTCGAACGCGCAGGCGACGACGGCCTCGTGCGCCTATGGGAATCGGAACGCACTCTTCCAACCCCGGCGGAAATCGAGGCGCCAGGCTTGTGGCTGGCGCGCATCGAACTGCCCGACTAATCACAGAATCGGCGGCGGTCCGTCGGGTATCTCGGGGTCGTCCCATGCATCGGGATCAAAAAGGATGCCGCTGCGATGACCATTCGTTGCGTTTGGTGCATCGTCGGACAGTCCAGAAAATGGCCATTCAACCGTCGTTGGGTCGCTGGGCGGAAGAACTGTCGGGGGCGCGGGAGCAACTGCGGAGGGCTCCGACGAAGGCGCCGGCCCTGTAACCGTTGGACGCCGCATCCACCGACGAGCGGCATCGTGCGGGGCGATATCGATATCGGCCGCCGTCAGATCGTTGGGGTCGAGAGGTGGGCCCCACGCGGGCGGCGTTTCCGGGCCGGCAAAACCTCGATCGACCACTCTGGTGGAATCGAGATCGGCCTGCACGGAAGGGTGACGTTCGTCGATTTCAACCGGGCGACGAAGCACCCCCTTGCGCGGAACCGGAACTCGGCCAGCACGAACGTTGCGCAGTCCGACCAAATACAACGCGACCGCAATCGACGCGGAAATAGCGATGAGCCCGAAACCCAACGAAGCAGGGATCGGGATCAGGATCGGCACCAACGCACCGATCACCCAAATCAGCTGAAAGCGAGTTTCGAACTTGGCAAAGGATCGGCCCCGGTTCGCATCGGGGGCATCGCGCTGCACAATCGAGTCGAATGCTTGTTTCGCCGCACAACTGGTGATGCCCAGCATCATCGACAACAACGCAGCACCGGCGAGACCACCGATGAACGCGGTGATAACACCGGCCACGCTTGTGACGATCAGACTGCCAACCAAAATCCGTTCTTCAGTGATGATGCGTCGAAGTCGGGGCACGATAAGTGAACCGATAAAGAAACCCAGCTGTGCTGTGGCGGCGACGAAACCCAACTGCCATAGCGGCGCTCCGGCGTTCTTAAAGTCGAACGCGAGCATGAAAGAAAGAAAGCCGACCATGCCGCGGAGAAGGCTCATGGCCGTTGATGCATGCGTGATACCCGCGCTTCGGAGTTCTTCGCGTTCGGCTTCACCGGCAGGTTCGTTCGCAACGGTGGTGGGTGGCAGTTGCAAAGCAAGGATCGTGCCAACGGCGAACACCACCGCTCCAAGCGCGACCGTGGCCTTGCCGCCACCGATTGCGTAAAGAATGCCACCCGGAATCGCAGCAATAACGACCGCTATTGAAGAAAGCGTCGTGAGTTGGGAATTGGCCTGGACCAATTCTTCGTCGCTGTGGACTGTGCTGGGAATGACAGCGCTCTTCGAAATCGAATAGATCTTCTGCATGACGAGCATGCCGAAGGCTTCGGGGTAAAAGAGAAGGGTGTTCATATGCCGCACCACAAAGAATGCAAGCACCGCCCGAAGGAACAACGAGCACACGATGATCCAGCGTCGACCACCTTTGATCCGATCGATTGCGGGACCAATGAGCGGAGCTGCGATGGCAAACGGTGCAATTGTCAGCAGCAGATAAAGAGCGACGCGCCATCGCGCTGAAGTGAAGTCCAGAGAAAAGAACACCGAGCCAGCAAGACCGATCGCAAACAACGCGTCGCCTGACACCGATGCCGCGTGCGCACGAGCCAACCGGGTAAACGGCGATGGCGCCCATGGTCGGCGAGGATCACGACCGGCCGAGGCCGGACCGCGAGGACGCTTTCCGTTGGGGGTTGTGGACTCGGAGGTCACTTTGACCATGCTAGGAGCCGAGTGCGACGCAACCGCCCGTTTGGCAAAGACTTAGCGTTTGGGAACGTCGAACTTGTAGCCAAGACCCCGAATCGTGACGATTCGAACAGGGTTCGTTGGATCGCTTTCGACCTTTGAACGCAAGCGTTTGATGTGGACATCAAGCGTCTTGGTATCGCCGACGTAGTCGCTCCCCCACACTCGGTCGATGAGGGTGTCGCGGGTGAGAACTCGGCCGGCATTCAAAAGGAGCAACGAGAGCAACTCAAACTCTTTGAGCGGCAGCTGCACAATTTCTCCACGAACAGTTACTTCGTGGCGCTCAGGATCGAGCACGACGTCGCCGACACGAAGGGTCTCAGCAAGATCCGACTCCTCTTTTGTTTCCACTTCGTCGAACGGACGACGACGAAGGACTGCTCGCATACGTGCAACGAGTTCTCTCATCCGATACGGCTTCGTGACGTAGTCATCAGCGCCAACTTCAAGGCCGACAACGGTGTCGATCTCCGAGCCCTTTGCGGTCACCATGATGATCGGGACGTTCGATCGCGACCGAAGCTCACGACAGACATCGATTCCCGAAACCTTGGGAAGCATCACGTCGAGCAGTACGAGATCGGGATCGACTGCATCGAAGACGTCAAGCGCTTCGGCGCCATCGCGCGCCACCGTTACCTTGAATCCTTCGCGAGACAAACCAATCTCCAAGGCTTCGATAAACGATCCTTCGTCTTCGACGACGAGCACTGATGTGGTGTCGGTCATTTACTCATGTCCTCTTGTTCACTGTTGAAACTTCGGTCTCGGCAGACTCTTTGATGCCAGGGGAAATCGGGAATCGCAGCGTGAAGGTCGTACCTTCACCAAGCCTCGACTCAACCTCGATCTGGGCATCGTGATTCACAACTGCGTGGCGAACGATCGCGAGGCCGAGCCCCGTTCCACCCGTTTGGCGGCTTCGAGCTTGATCAACTCTGTAGAAACGTTCGAAGATCCGATCAATATCTCGAGTTGGGATCCCGATGCCATGATCGGCGACTTTCACGATGACCTCATCAGAAGTCGACTCAACCGATACATCGACCACAGTGCCGGGGTCGGAATATTTGATCGCGTTGTCGATGAGATTGCCGATCGCCGAAAGAAGCTGGCGACGCTCCCCGACAGTGCGTGTGTCTGCCGACAAGACAACCAACTGCACCGACACGTCAGCCTGGACCGCAGCGGTGCGGAGACTTTCAACAGCATCAGACGCAATATCGCCCAACTCCACAACTGCACTTCCGGCCGCTGCAACCGATTCGATACGCGAAAGTTCAATGAGATCTTCAATGATCTGGGCGATACGCATCGCCTCGGCATTGATGCGATTGGCCAGGCGTTCGACAATGGCGCGGTCATCTTCGCCAACAAGGGTTTCTGCGAGAAGCCCAATCGCACCAACCGGAGTCTTCAACTCATGGCTGATGTTGGCGACAAGATCAGTGCGAATCGCCTCGAGTTGACGGCGTTCAGTGATGTCTTCGACGAATGCAACCGCTCCCGCCTGCCCATCCTCTGGTAGCGGGACCGTCGTCACAACGACGGTGCGGCGCGGCGGCCCAAAGAGTTCGATAGCAGTCGAGGCTTCAGTGCCCGAATTTGCCACCCTAATCAGATCGTTCACTGCGGCTCCGACAAGAGCATCGCCATGTCGGGCTTCAAGAAACGGTTGCGAGGCGATATTCGACTCGATAATTCCGCCCTCGCCGTCGAACACCATCACGGCGACGGGGAGCGCATCAAGAGCCGACTGCAAACGAAACTGCCCGCCCTCAGATTGCAGAACCTCTGATCGAAGATCACGAACGGAGCGTTCGACGATTGCAAGAAGGTCCTCGAAACGAACTATTTCTCGTTCGCTGGGAATCTCGAATCCCAAGCGCATGGTCGATTCATACACCTGGTTGCGCTGGGCTCGGTTCCAGAAGAAGCGCGCAATAACAGTTGCCAAAATGGCAGCGAGAACTGCAGCAATCAGCGCACTCAAGACGGCTGAGTTCATTGGCCGGTTTCAATCTCCTGGCGAGGAACCTCTGCGCCGATTTCTGCGGCCAACGAACGACGCGCAACGAGACGGGCTGCACCCGTCTGCTCGGGGAGCCAACCGGTGACCATGTACTGGACGCGCTGGCCAATATTCACCGCGTGATCGCCAATCCGCTCGTAATAACGGCCAATAAGCGCCAGCTGCACTGATGCCTGCAAACCGATGTCGTGCGTTGCATGGGATTCGAAGATCGCTTCGATGTAGTCCCCATGCAACGTGTCGAGTGCATCGTCGATGTCATCGATCGCAACACCCAAGCTCGCGTTGCGCTCCGCGTAGGCGTCGAGCGCCAACTTCATGAGGCGAGATGCTTCCTCACTCATTCGCTCGATCAGACCGCGCAGTTTGGGGTCGAGGGTGACGCCGTAGATACGACGAGCACCCTTCGCGACATTGACCATGAGGTCACCAGAGCGCTCAAGTTCGCCAGTGAGCCACAGACCAGTCACGATCGAGCGAAGATCAGATGCCATTGGCTGCTGAAGAGCAAGCACGTGATAACACTGCTCTTCAATTCGAAGAGACAGGTCGTCAAGTTCGTCGTCGGATTCAATGACGAGCTGCGCGCCGTGCATGTCGTTGGTGAGTAAGACCTCGGTGCCACGTGGAATGAGTTCGCCAACGAGCGCTCCCAGACGAACAACATCATCTCGGATCTCGTCAAGTTCCTGATGGAACGTTTTACGCTGTTCAGGCATGGTGACTCCTGTCGTAACTTCCGTCTGACGCTCTCAACGGACTTCCGCCGCGAGATGATCAGGATCGCCGGTAATGAGATAACGAACCCGAGCGCCAAGCACAGCGGAATGATCGGCGATCCGATCAAGTGCTTGACCTGCGACCATCGTACGGAGTGCGACGACGACTGCGTCGGGACCTTCGTAGGCAAGCAGCGCTTCAACAAGATGACGGGAAGCAAGGGCAACCTGGGGCTCGGATGCGACCTGTTCGGCAAGAGCGAGATCAAGGGTCGACCATGCCCGCAATGCGTCGCGGTACTGGCTCACCGCATGGCCGGCAAGGGTTTCAAGGATGTCGAATGCCGTTGGAACTCGAGTGAGAAGTTCGTGTTCGGGAGCCAATTTGGCGATGCGTAAGGCAAGGTCGCCGATACGTTCGAGTTCAGCAGTGACTCGGAGCACTGAAACGATAAGGCGGAGATCCGAAGCGACTGGGGCTTCGCGACGAAGGAGCTCGTAGGAACGTTCCATGAGCGAGACGTTCATTGCATCGATTCGGTCGTCAGTGCGAATCGCTTCTTCGGCAACACTTAGGTTCCCGGAGTTGAGAACCGTGCGCATGCGCTCAAGATTTTCGTCGACAAGAACACCCATCAGTTCGACCTGAAGGGCCAATTGTTCAAGTTCGGACGTGTACTGCTGGCGCACGCGTTCCACCTCAGCCGAAGCGTCCGGTGACGTAATTCTCCGTGCGCTCATCTGATGGTGCGGAGAAAATCTTGTCGGTTGAGTCGAATTCGACCAGAACTCCCGTGCGCGTATCGCTCTCGGAATTCACCTCGGTCGTAAAGAACGCGGTGCGATCGCTTACGCGAGCAGCTTGCTGCATGTTGTGGGTCACGATGAGGATCGTGTAGTCAGACTTGAGTTCCTGCATCAGGTCTTCGATACGAGCAGTTGCGATTGGGTCGAGAGCAGAACACGGTTCGTCCATAAGGATGACTTCAGGCTCAACGGCGATAGCGCGAGCGATACAGAGACGTTGCTGCTGTCCGCCAGAGAGTCCCATGGCCGACTTTTTCAAACGATCTTTCACTTCGTCCCAGAGCGCAGCCCGACGCAAGGCGTGTTCAACGACGTCGTCAAGGTTGCCCTTCGTGCCAGCAAGGCGTGGTCCGAAGGCGATGTTGTCGTAGATCGATTTGGGGAACGGATTTGGTTTCTGAAACACCATTCCGATTCGCTTACGAACTTCAACGGGGTCGATGCGGGGATCGTAAAGATCAATTCCGTGGTAAAGAATTTTGCCGTCAACCCGAGCAGATTCAATGAGATCGTTCATGCGATCAAAGCAACGAAGCACCGTCGACTTTCCGCAACCGGATGGCCCGATGAACGCGGTGATTTCGTGCTGGTGCACTTCAAGATTGACATTACGAACCGCACGGAACTCGCCGTAGTACACGTCAAGATCGCGAACATCGAACACCACGTTGGGCGCTTTCGATTCTGGGGACGTTGCTTGCGCTGCGAGGTCATCGGTTGATGCAGCAAGTTCAGGAGACATTGAGGAGTCCTCTGCGTCGGAGCCGTGGGTTTCAGTCACGTCAGGAGGCTATTGCGATCAGGCGGCGTGTCGTCGGGCAACCCTCGACGACACAACGCGGGCGAGAATGGTCATGGCAAAAACAATGGCGACGAGTGTGAGGGCAGCGCCCCAAGCTCGGGCTTGCGCCGCTTCAAAGGGCGTCTGGGCATTCCCAAAAATTTGCACCGAGAGCGCTGTCATCGGACCGTCGAAAATGTTCAGGTTGAGGTTCCTGGCTGCACCGATTGTGAAGACCAACGGTGCAGTTTCACCAGCGGCACGAGCAATGGCGATCATGACCCCAGAGGTGATGCCACCGAAAGCGGCGGGAAGCACAACCGTCATGATGGTGCGCCACTTTCGATTTCCGAGGGCATAGCTCGCCTGCCGAAGTTCGTCAGGAACAAGTCGGAGCATTTCTTCGGTCGTGCGAATGATGATCGGAAGCATCAGACAGCCAAGAGCTAATGAACCTCCGAAGCCATTCAGGCCAAAGGTAAGCGTCCAAACGGTGTAGACGAACAGGCCCATCACGATCGATGGAACACCAGTCATGACGTCGGCCATGAATCGAATTAAGCGGGCGGTTCGACCTTTGCCGCCGTATTCATGAAGATAGATCGCACCAAGAATGCCCAACGGAATCGCCATGAGTGCTGCGACAAGCGTGATGAGCAATGTGCCGACAATGGCAGGACCCATTCCGCCGCCGGCTTTGCGCGTAATCGTTGGAAGGTCTTCGGTGAACCACGCGAGTGAAAGTTGGCCGATGCCTTTAAACAGGACGTAACCAATGACAAGCGCCAGTGGGACTACCGCGACGACGAGTGCGCCAATCATCCAAATCGATGCAAGTCGATTCTTGATTCGACGTGATCGACTGGTGGTCGCATCAAGGAGCAGGCGATCAACATCTGGAGACATCACATCAGCCATTTCATGCCCCCTGACTACGGCGATCGAATCGGCTCACGATGCCGCGGGCAGAAACATTCACGATGATCGTGACACCAAACAGCACGACACCCAGCCCAATCAATGCAGCTCGATGCGTACCTGATGCCTCACCGAATTGGTTCACAATGACCGCGGCCATCGAGTCGCCAGCATCAAAAAGGTGGGTCGTGATTTTCGCTTGGGAGCCGATGACAAGAGCAACCGCGATTGTTTCGCCCATTGCTCGACCAAGACCGAGCATCACTGAGCCGACGATGCCACCGCGACTCCACGGCAGCACTGCCGCGCGGATCATTTCCCAACGAGTAGCGCCCATTCCGTAGGCAGCTTCTCGCTGAGCAGACGGAACCGTCGCAATGACTTCACGACTGAGAGAGGTGATGATTGGGGTAATCATGATTGCCAGGATGATTCCGGCGGTCATGTAGCTCCGGCCACTTTGACCATTGAAGAACCATCCGAGAACCGGAACGCCCCCGACTGCCCCACTAATTGACTTGTAAACAGGCTGGATCGCGGGGGCGAGCACGATGATGCCCCAGAGTCCGTAGACCACCGATGGGATCGCAGCCAAGAGATCCATGACGTAAACGATCGGCTTACGAAGCCGGCGTGGAGCGGCTTCGTTCGCGTATAACGCGATACCAAGACTGACAGGCACCGCCAATACGAGTGCAATAAACGATGAGAGAACCGTGCCGTAAATAAACGCAAGGGCACCGAACTTGTTCTCCGCGGGAATCCAAGTGCTCGATGTAACGAACCCAAGACCTTCCTGTTTGAACGCAGGCCAGGCCTCTTTTGTCGTGGAGTAGGCAATCAATCCGAGGATTGCAAGAACTACCAGGCCGGCGCCAAGAGCAACGACCTTGAAGGCCGAGTCACCCCGGCGTCCTGATGTTGGTTCGAGCAACGACGAAGCGTCGCCCCCACCTGCGGGGGCGACGCTGTCGTCATGTGTAAGCAGAGTCACGTGAAGGAACTAGCCCTGAATCTGGGTGATCTGTGCAAGTGCCTTGTCACGAAGAGCGGTCGGAAGCGGAGCAAAGTCAACATCCTTCGCCTGCGTCTGACCATCGGTGAGAAGGTAGGTAAGCCATCCCTTGATTGCTGAAGCGTTCGACGCCGGCGTCGTGTAGACGAGGACGTAGGTTCCAGCGGTGATCGGGTAGGCCTCTGCACCAGCGGTGTTGAGTGCCGAATAGGTCAGGTCATCCTTGACCGTTGCGTTGGCGAGAGCTGCCGTCGCACCATCAAGCGTCGGAGCAACGAACTTGCCGTCCTTGTTCTTGATTGAAGCAAATGACAGGCCAGTTGCCTTGGCGTCGGAAAGATCGACGTAACCGATTGCTCCGGGGGTGTCCTTAATGATCTGAGCCACGCCAGCGTTGCCCTTGGCAGCCTGAGCGGCAGGCCATGCGACGGTGTCGCCAGCAGCGATGGTGAAATCAGTGGGTGCAGCAGCGGCGAGGAACTTCGAGAAGTTCGACGTGGTGCCTGAACCGTCAGAACGAACTGCAACCGTGATCTTGGTGCTCGGAAGCGTCACACCGGAGTTGTCAGCGGCGATAGCCGGATCGTTCCAGGTGGTGATCTTGCCCACGAAGATCTGAGCGAGGGTCGAGGCCGAGAGGTTGATGCTCTTCACGCCCGAAAGGTTGTACGACACCGTGATGGGAGCGGCAACCGTCGGGAAGTAGAGGAACGGGCCCTTGAACGTGGCCTTGTCTGCATCGCTCACAAGGCTGTCAGAGCCAGCCCAATCAGAGGTGCCAGCGGCGAGATCCTTCTTGCCCTGACCCGAACCGACTGCGTTGTAGTTCACGGTGACGCCAGAAGCGACCTTCTTGAATCCGGCGATCGTCTCTTCGTAGAACGCCTTGGGGAATGTTGCGCCCGAGCCGTTGAGGGTTCCCGTAAGGGACTTGTAGTCAAACTTCGACGCTGCACTTGTGGTCGTGGACGACGAATTTGAGGAACTCTTGCCGCAAGCGCCGGCGACGAGACCGACAGCGACCAGGATGGCCAGGAGCCATGCAAGGCTCCGCTTAGATGAACGCAAGGTGATTCTCCCTGTAACAGATGGTAACCGCAGGCTCATTTGAGCTTGCGAGCGCAAAGGTAAGGACGCAAAGTGTCCAAATCTCACCCATTAGGTGTACGGGAGGTGAACGAGGGGGAAAATCCTCGTTCAGCCATTCAACGCAACCGAGCGGCAACCGCATCGAGTCCAGATGGCACCGAGCGATACCAAACCCAGACCCCACGCTTCTCTCGTTCCACCAAACCAGCCTCGAACAGGATCTTCAAGTGATGGCTCACGGTGGGCTGTGATTTTCCAATCGGAGTGACGAGATCGCAGGCGCAGACTTCTCCGTCTGGGGCCGAACTGATAATCGAGAGAAGTCGAAGCCGCACGGGATCAGACAGTGCTGCAAACACGGCAGCAAGTTCATCGGCGTCGCGTTCGCTCAATGGAACATCGCGAGCCGTTCCACAACACACTTTTGTCACAGGTTTGGTTTTCAGATTTTTCGCTGACATGCCACACCACCTCAAAATAAATATTGACAACTATCAATATCCTTACGATAGTACGCATCGACGAATATCAATACGACGATCATCCAAAATCGAGGAACCCAATGTCGAGAGTCCAACTTGCACTCAACGTGACCGACATCAACGAAGCGATCGCGTTCTATTCGAAGATGTTCAACACCCAACCAGCAAAGGTTCGAGAGGGCTACGCGAATTTCGCCATCGCCGATCCGCCCCTCAAGCTCGTCCTTATCGAGAACAGCGTGGATCAACGACTTAACCACCTCGGCATTGAGGTTGAGTCCACGGACGAGGTCACCGAAGCAACGCAACGATTCGATGCAATTGGCTTCGCCACCGACGTTGAGGAACAAACGACCTGCTGTTATGCCGTGCAGGACAAGGTTTGGGTTCGTGACCCCGACGATGCTCGGTGGGAGGTCTATACCGTGCTCTCTGATTCAGTTGCGTTCGGAACCGCCCCGGTTGATGGAGGCGACGTGTGCTGCGCCACTACTCCCGTAGTCGAATCTGTTTCACTCACCTCAAAGCCCGGTTGTTGTTGATGTCGCCGCTACTCCGCAAGTGCGCAGCCGAATTTCTCGGCTCCGCGTTTCTCATCGCCACGGTGATTGGTTCGGGCATCATGGCGACAAATCTCACCGACAACGTCGCCCTTCAATTGCTGTGCAACACCGCAGCAACTGCAGGTGCACTTATTGCCCTCATCGCCGCATTCGGATCAGTTTCCGGTGCTCACTTCAACCCGGTCGTGACGATTGCTGACCGTGTGTTCAAAGGAATCCCGACACGCGAGGTACTGCCCTACATCGCCTCTCAAATTCTCGGAATGGTTGCTGGCGTCATGGTTGCGAATCTCATGTTCGGCCTCGCTGCAATCAATCTCTCGACCAAAACACGCACGGGCGGCGGACTCTGGCTCGGCGAAATCGTGGCGACGCTTGGACTTCTACTCGTGATCTTCGGCGTCGTTCGATCGGGGAAATCGACCCTCGCCCCATTCGTCGTTGCGGGTTACATCGCGGCGGCCTACTTCTTCACTTCGTCGACGAGTTTCGCCAATCCGGCCATCACCATTGGTCGCTCACTCTCAAACTCATTCGCGGGCATCGCCCCCAAATCAGCGCCCGGCTTCATCATCGCCCAGTTCGTTGGGATGGCCCTTGCACTCGTCGCTATTCGCATTGTGTTCCCCGATGCAGACCAATTTGCCGACGAACTACTCATGCACCATGAGGAAGACAAGTGACAACACCGAACCCCACCGTGCTCTTCGTCTGCGTGCATAACGCAGGGCGGTCGCAAATGGCTGCCGGCTTTCTTGACCATCTCGCCGGCGATCGCATCGAGGTGCTTTCCGCTGGAAGTGCGCCGGCGACCACGCTCAACCCCGCAGTCATCGAAGCGATGAACGAGGTCGGCATCGATCTCGTCGAGCGCGGCGCGCACCCAAAGATTCTCGATGCAGATGTTGTTGAACGCTGCGATGTGGTCATCACCATGGGTTGCGGGGACAACTGCCCGTTCTTTCCCGGTGTTCGCTATCTCGACTGGGATCTTGACGACCCCGCTGGTCAAGGCATCAGAGCGGTACGGCCGATTCGAGACGACATCGAGCGCCGAGTTCGCGAGCTCATCGCCGAACTCACGGCCTAGCAGCGTGCGGTTTACTCTTCGTGTCCGAGCGAAAGAAACGCGGATAACACGTCGACATCGTGGTCATAGGTGAGGCGCTCCCCCGCTTCAGTCGCGCTCACCCACTCGAGCACATCGACTTCTTCGTTGGCCACAAACGTCCCCGCCTGAACAGTCATGACCCAGTAGCGCACGATCTTGGAACGGTCTTTGTGGTCGCGGTAGGTCACCGATGGCAACTCGACACCGAGTTCACAATCAAAACCGGTTTCTTCGAGTACTTCTCGATATGCCGCCTGTGCGTCGGTTTCGCCCGACTCGGCTTTTCCCTTCGGGAAGGTCCAGTCGTCGTAGCGAGGACGGTGCACGATCACGATTTCAGGCTCGGCACGCTCGCCGCGAGAAATCACGCCGCCAGCGGCGCGTACCTCGTATGACTCGTTGTCACCATCAATCTTTTGACGCGGCGACATGCGGGCTCAGACGCGACGTTCGAGAGCAATCGCCTCGAAGCGACGATGCGTATCGAACTGATCAACGCCGAGAACTCGGGTCCAGGTTGTATCCGGCCCCAGCGCCCATGCGAGTCGATCGTCTTCAAGATTGACCGCAAGAATCTCGTGCAAACGGGCCTGCAACAGTGGGTCTTCGACTGGCACCAACGCTTCGACACGACGATCAAGATTGCGCGGCATGAGATCGGCCGAACCGATGTAGTACACGGCCTGACCATCGGCACCGTGCTTGAAGTAATAGATCCGCGAATGTTCGAGATAACGACCCACGATTGAACGCACGTGAATGTTTTCGGACAATCCCGGAACGCCCGGCCGCAAACAACAAATACCGCGCACAATGAGATCCACACGCGTGCCCGCTTGCGACGCGGCATAGAGCGAATCGATCAGAGCCGCATCAACAAGGCTGTTCATCTTGAGAACGATGTGCCCCTCGGAACCAAGTGCAGCTTCGTTTGCAATGAGTTCAGTGATGCCGGGACGAATCGTTGTCGGAGAAATCAGAAGCTTTGAAAATTCAGGATCGCGAGCAAAGCCAGTAAGCAGATTGAACAACTGCGTGAGATCAGAACCAACCGCAGGGTCGGCAGTAAGAAGGCCCACGTCTTCATAGAGTCGAGCGGTCTTCGGGTTGTAGTTACCAGTCCCGATATGGCAGTACCGGCGGATGCCATCGTGCTCTTCACGCACCACGAGCGTGGTCTTGGTATGGATTTTCAAGCCCATAAGCCCGTAGATCACGTGAACGCCGGCTTTTTCAAGTTCCTTCGCCCAACCGATGTTTTTCTTCTCGTCGAATCGAGCTTTGAGTTCAACAAGTGCAGCAACCTGCTTGCCGCGCTCAGCAGCACGAACCAGCGACTTGATGATCGACGTATCAGACGACGTGCGATACAGAGTGAGTTTGATCGCGAGAACCGAAGGATCAACCGATGCCTGACGAATGAACTCTTCGACTGACGTTGAGAACGATTCATACGGGTGATGCATGAGCACATCGCGATCGCGAATGACCGAAAACATGTCGACCGGTTCGTCGGGATCGGTGCTCGAAAGGCGAGGCTGCGTAATGGGTGCCCACGGTTCATCTTTGAGGTCAGGACGATCGAGGCTCATCAACCCAAAGAGGCCACCCAAATCGATTGGACCTGAGAACGTGTAAATGTCAGCGGCATCAAGATCGAGCTCTTCAGTGAGAAGTTCAAGAATCTCTCCAGAGACATTGGCGTCGATCTCGAGTCTCACGGCACGACCAAATCGACGGCGACGAAGCTCGAGTTCAATCGTTTCGAGAAGATCGTCCGCCTCTTCCTCTTCCACCGTGAGGTCGGCATTTCGCGTCACTCGGAAGGCGTAATGGGTTCCCGGCTCCATACCCGGAAACAACACGTCGAGATGCGACGCGATGACCTGTTCGAGCGGAATGAAGCGCTCGCCGTCGGGCATGACCACAAAGCGAGGAAGCAGATTCGGAACCTTGACGCGTGCAAATCGATGCTCGCCCGTCACCGGGTCGTTCACCACAACCGCAAGGTTTAGTGAAAGGTCGGAGATGTAGGGAAAGGGATGACCAGGGTCGACGGCGAGTGGCGTGAGCACCGGGAAAATGCGCTCTTCAAAGACCGTGTCGAGATAGGCACGGTCGGCGTCGTCAAGATCGTCATACGAAGAGAAAACGATGCCGACACCGGCAAGTGCGGGAACAAGGTCATTGAGGAAGACGCCCTCGGCCGTGGCAACAAGTGCCGCAAGTCGCTCGCGGATTTCACGCAATTGCTGCGCGGCCGTTCGGCCGTCGGCAGTTTGCTTGCCAAGACCGGCAGCAACCTGATCTTTCAAACCGGCAATGCGCACCTGAAAGAACTCATCGAGATTCTGCGAAAAAATTGCAACGAACTTTGCTCGTTCAAGAAGTGGAACATCGGGATTCGAGGCAAGCGCCAGAACGCGCGCGTCGAAATCGAGCCACGAAAGTTCTCGATTCAGGAACCGCTCAGGCGATGCCGCGAGTTCGGCAGGCGTGAGATGCACCACCGGCCGTGACACGCCGAGCGACATGGTCAGTCTTCCGGAATGCCGAGATCCCAGACGAGCGTGAGGTTCTCCCGCTCGGCGTCACGAGCGACGCGTTCCTTGTTGCGGCGGAACTGCGGGTCGTGCGGGGGAAGAAGAAGCAAACGGGCCATGACGCGGTTGCGGAACTCGTCGACAAGGCCACGAACTTCAGAATCGCCTTGAACGTCCCAGTGCGGCGCAACCGGGCCGAGGTAGATCACTCGGACATGACCTCGAGGCGGCTGTTCGGTTTCGATTTCAGTCATCGACATAGCGGCACGGCACTTTCGTCATCTGGGGCCAAGAGCGACCCTGCAAGGTGCGACAGCCTAGCGGCGACCCGCCAAGAGCCCCCAATGACGGTCCCCCTTCGGAAAAGGTTCATTTAAAGGAAACCAGAGGTTCTCCTTACCCCTGCTTTCACCCCCCATCCGTACCTTCCGGGACATGGAAACCCCCACCCCCTGGATGAATGACGGCAACTGCAAGGACCATCCCCCCTCCACCTTCTTCCCGAGCGATGGTGTCGGCGTAGAAGTGGCCAAGCGCATCTGCGCCAACTGCCCAGTCGCGGCAGAGTGCCTCAATTACGCCCTCGACAACCGCATCGACCATGGCGTGTGGGGTGGCACCTCCGAGCGGCAACGACGCCGGATGCTGAAGGGTCGACGCACCCCCAGCCATTTGCTCACCGTCTGACCACCAACCGATCGAGCACCAATCGCAACCAAACCGTTGCACTGCCAACCACGACCTGCCCCGTTCATCTCCACCTCCCGGAGACGGATGGGGCAGGATCGCGTTCGTGATCCATCGTGATTGAGTGCGTCATCAACATCAGCGAAGGCCGCGACCTTGACCTCGTCGAGGAAATTGCGCTTGCAGCAGGCAGCGGTCTGCTCGACGTGCACTGCGATCCCGACCACAATCGCTCGGTCATCACGGTCGTGGGCGCCGCTGCTCCTCAAGCAGTCATCAAGGCGGCCGTCCAGCGCCTCGACCTGCGCAGCCACACAGGCGTGCATCCCCGCATCGGCGTGGTGGATGTTGTGCCGTTCGTTCCCCTCGAAGGTTCAACGTTCGACGATGCACTCACAAATCGAGATGCAATGAGCTGGTGGATCGCTCGCGAGTTGCATATTCCCGTCTTCGTGTACGGCCCCGAGCGCACATTGCCCGATATTCGCCGCGGCGCATTCACGTCACTCGAACCCGACTTCGGACCCAGTGAACCGCACCCAACCGCCGGGGCCGTCGCGGTGGGCGCCCGTGAACTCATGCTGGCGTGGAATTTGTGGCTTTCGGAGCCTGACCTCGCCCTCGCCAAATCCATTGCGTCGTCCATCAGAGGACCGGGAGTTCGCGCACTGGGGCTTCAGGTCGGCGATCAGGTGCAGGTGTCGATGAATCTCATTGATCCGCTCACTGTGGGGCCCGCCGAGGTCTACGACCAGGTGGCATCACAAGCCACAATTGCTCGCGCCGAACTTGTCGGACTTGCTCCCCTGTCGGTTCTGGACGCGGTGAATGAGAATCGCTGGGAACAGCTCAACCTGTCGATTGAAACAACCATTGAGTCCCGGTTGCAGCGCCGCCCACACGGCGGCCTTTGAACTCAGGCGGTTGCAGTACGAGCCGGCGCAGCTGCTGCTGCACGGGCCAAGGCACGCTGACGGCGGATGCGACGACGCTCACGCTCGCTCATGCCGCCCCAAATGCCGAACTTCTCGCCGTTTGCCAACGCGTATTCGAGACAATCGTCACGCACGACACAGCCCTTGCACACCTCTTTGGCTTCACGGGTGGAAGCGCCACGCTCAGGGAAGAAGAGATCGGGGTCGACACCAAGACAGTTGGCCATGTCCTGCCAGGACTTGTCCTCGCCGTCGAGTTCGACGGCCGGGGTGCTCTGGTCTGAGGTGAGAGAGATCGATTGCGGCATGCTGGGGGTCCTCCTGGACTCGAACAGCTTCCCCCGGAAGCGCCGGTGCTCCACGGGTGTAATTACAACGGCGTGATTCTGCCCTCTCCCAGAGACAAACGCAAGGGAGAATTGGGGTCGGGGGACAAAATCCCCGGTCCGGGGGCGAAATCAGCCCGCTCGGCGACCTCGGAGCATTTCCCGTTTGTTGTTCAGGAAGTCCACCAATACGTAATCGCCGAGGTTCTCAGGCGTCGTAAAGAAGGCCCGTCCGCCGTTCAATTGGCTCATTTTCTCGACGAACTCCGACAGATACGGGTTCGGGTCAAGCATGAACGTGTTGATGACGATGTCCTCTTTGGTGCACAGCATCACCTGTCGGAGGGTGGCATCGCGGGTTTCCGGCCGGGTCGGATAATCGAAGAAAATTTGGCCATTCGGCATGACATGGGCGGTGGGCTCACCGTCGGTGATCATGATGATCTGCTTGGTGCCTGACTGCTTGGCCAGCAGGCGCCGAGCGATCATGAGGCCCTCGTGCATGTTGGTGCCGTAATCAAAGTCCCAAGAGACCTCAGGCAGTTGCTCAGGCTTGAGTTCTTCGGCCGTTCGACTGAAGCCGACGAGGCCCAGGTAGTCGCGGGGATATTTCGAGGTGATGAGGGCGTGCAACGCCATCGTGACCTTCTTGGCCGGCAAGAAGTTGCCCCGCATGGGCATTGAGAGAGAAAGGTCGACCATCAATACGGTGCTCGACCGCACGAGATGCTCGGTTCGCTCCACCTCGAAGTCTTCGGGAGTGAGATGGACAGGCGTTCCGGCGCCGCTGCGGAAGATCGCATTGCGGACGGTGCGGCCAATGTCGAGATTGAACGGATCGCCGAACTCATACGGCTTGGTTGAATGATCGCGCTCGTGGCCGACGCCAATACGCGCGATTTCGTGTTGGCCGGCTTTGTCCATGTCGAGTTTGTTGAACAACTCGTCGAGCGCGTTCTGGCCGAGCTGGCGAATGCCGCGCGGCGTGAGTTCGAGCTTTCCTTCTTTGTTCTCGACTAAGCCCGATTCTTCGAGACGACGTGAGAGTTCCGCCATCTGTTCGAGACTGCGAGCTGCATCGTCACCGAGAAGTGCGCGCGCACGATCGAGATCAACTTCAGCGAGCGCACCTGGATTGGCCGCGCCCTTCAGCAAGTTCTCGAGCTGATCGATGTCACCGAGTTGCTGAAGCATCTGATTGGCATCGGCCATGTTGAGCGGCTCGTCGCCAGAGAATTCATAACGACGGTTCCAGTTGAGATCAGGAAACGCTTGCGCCAGGTTCTGGCCCAATTGATCCATTTGCCAGCGAAGATCCATATCTTCGAGCAACTGATCCGAAAGCGCCTGCAGCTGTGCGCGCTGTTCGGGCGTCATTGAATTCATCATCGCCTGAGCAGCCGCCATGCGTGCCGCCATGATTTCAAGCAATTCGTCAAGGTTCTGGGGGTTTTCTGGGAAGAAGTCACCGAACTTCTCCATGAAGCCATCGAAATCGGGCTCTTCGCCGCGCTGACGCTGTTCCAGCATCTGATTGAGATCAGCGAACATGTCCTTCATACGGGCCATGTCTTCGGGCGTCATGTTTTCGACTGCGCCTGACATTTGATCGACGTACTGCTGCATCAGTTGCTCGCGCAGTTTCTCGACGAGTTCCTCGAATTTTTCGCGCGCTTCTGATGATGTGAAGTCGTGGTTCTGCAGATCGCGCACCATGCCGGCGAGATCTTGCGACATGAGGTCGAGCGACATGTGTCGTTCGGCGGCAACCTGTTCGGTGAGTTCTTGGCGACGGGCATCACCCGAATCGCGCGCTTCTTGCGCGAGTTCATCGATCGCTTCGCGCTCCGTTTCGACAACCTCGCGAAGGTCTTTTGCGATTTCGTCGTAGATGCCGCCGAGGTCGTGACTTTCGAGGGTTTCACGACGCTTGCGTCGGAGCTCATCCATCATTTCTCGCAAGCCCTTCATGCGCTCGCCGTTGTCGGAGTCGAAACCCTCTTGCATCATGCGACGCAGCGCGGCATTGATATCGCCGTGATACAGCAGATCATCGGTGATTTCGCCGAAGATGTCAGTGGCGTCGAAGTCGAACCCGACCTGTGTGCCATCCCATCGCGAGTACTGAACCCGATTGGCTCTGCCCATAGAGGCACCGTACCGGGAATACTGCAGTTATGACCGACCCAGCCCTTTGGGGCATCGCCACCACTGCCGCAGGGGGCGAAGGCCTCTCAGATCGAAGCGATTGGTCGACCCTCACCACCGATGGGACTCTCCCCGATTCCATGATCGGCAGCGGTTTCGGCTTCGAGTACCGCTCTGACCTTCCGATGCTGGCCGAGGCCGGTATTCCCACCATGCGTTGGACCATCGACTGGTCACGGCTCGAGCCCCGCCCCGGCCACTGGGACAGCGATGCGGTTGATCACATCGCAGACATCTTGAAGGCCGCTCGAGATGCCGGCATCGATGTCTGGGCCGTTCTCCATGACGGCCCCTTGCCGGGCTGGTTCTCTGAAGACCAGCGTGGATTCGACGATGCCGACGGCCTTCGCCTGACCTGGCCCCGCCATGTCGACCGCGTGGCCGAAACCTTCGGCGATCTCGTGGCGGCGTGGATCCCGATTCTCGATCCCTACACACGAGCCCTTGAAGGCCACCTCGTTGGTAGCCGACCGCCCTACAAATCCGATCCCGGAAAGTTTCTTGAAGCGCTGCACACGCTTCACCGTGCGTCGTTCGAGGCCACTCGACTTCTTCGCAGCGGCACTCCCCCAGTTGCCGTTTGCATTGATACGTGCCCGGTCGAGCCGGGCGTGATGTCGCGCGAGCCCGACGAACGTGATGCGGCGCGCAAGAGAGCGGAGTCGGTCGATCGTTTGCGATTCGGTTCGTGGATCCGCGAACTCAACGACGGCGTCATTTCCATTCCCGGTTTGGCCGAGCGTGAAATCGACGGACTCGCCGGCGCCTACGACCTTGTCGGCTTCACCTATCGAGGCGCATCGACCTTGTTCGCCGACGGAAGCACCGGGCCCTATCCCATCGATGCCCCAGTTGCGCCCGATGGTCACGCTCCTTGGACTGAAGGCCTTGGTGTCACCGTCCGACGTTTGGCCGACAACTTTCCCGGCCGAAAGTTTGCGCTGCTCGGTACAGGACTCACCGCCGCAGAGGACGACTGGCGCGCTGAAGTCATCGCCGGATCAAAGCTCGAACTGCAGCGAGCTGCCGACGACGGCATCGAAGTAACGCACGCGTTCTGGGAGTCCGGCATTGATGGATGGACTCCCGAATGCGGATTCGATGTTCCCGATGGCGTCTTCGACCGCAGTCGCAATCCTCGCGACAGCGCACAATTACTGCGCGCTATACCTCGCTGACGTGCGATGCTCTCGGCGTGAGCACTGATCAGAGCCAAGCCGAACGTTCGCCCCAAGACATCGCGAAAGAAGCAGCCGGACGTCACGCTGCGAGTTACGTCACCGACGGCATGCGCGTTGGCCTCGGAACTGGTTCGACGGTGCACTGGACAATCGTTGAGCTTGGCGATCGAGCGCTCGACATCGTGTGCACCTCAACCTCGGTGCAGACCCACGAACTAGCAACGTCCTTGGGCTTGAAGGTCATCTCTCCCGATGAAATCGGCGCACTCGACATAGCGATCGATGGCGCCGACGAGGTCGACCCTGCCTTCAATCTCACGAAGGGCGGCGGCGCCGCGCACACCCGCGAAAAAATCGTCGCGTCGATGTCACCGCGATTCATCATCGTCGTCGACGAATCGAAATTGGTTCCTGCGCTGGGCCCATTCGGAACGCCGCTTGAGGTGCTCGACTTTGCACCGGGGGTTGTGGCCAGCGCTGTTGAAGCCCTCGGCGCTTCCGCAGTCACCACCCGCGATCGCCGCAGCGACAACGGCAACCTCGTGATGGACGCTCACTTCGGTTCGATTGCCGATCCCGTTGCCCTTGGCGACGCACTTGCGCAGACGCCAGGCATCGTCGAACACGGGATCTTCCCCGGTTCGATGGTGGAACGAGTTGTGATCGCCGGCCTTGATGGCGTGCGCGAACTGGTCAACGACCAGCGCTAACTCACAAGCAGTACTCAGCCGCGGCCGCGGTACTGGGCGCGAGCGCCGACTGCGTCTTTGTTGAGGCGCTTCGAAAGGTGCAGACCTTCAAGCACGAACTCAACCGCGCTCGCAACAACCTCGGGCGTGGTGTCACCGCCAGTCAGCGCAGTGATGTGCGGTGCAAGCGCAGGGATGTCGCCAAGCAATGCGACATAGTCGGCAGAAGAAACGTCTTCACCGGCGTTGACCAAACGATCGCCATCGAACGAGTCGACAACCTCGCGAAGATTTTCAATGGCGATGTATTCACGGAAGATTCCGAGCACCGCAGCCTTGAGGAGTTGTTCGACAACAAGACCCTCACGGCCTTCTTCGATCGTTTCGATTTCGACCTTGCCGATTGTTGAAGCAGCGAGTGCATCGAGATCAGAAACTCGCGGAACAACGATGGTTTCACCATGCTGCAGAGCACGACGCATCGCGTTGGCTTCGAGCGTTTCGAGGTTGGCAACAGTGAGACGCACCGATACGCCCGAACGCTGATTGATATGCGGGCTTCGACGCGCAAGCTGCGAGAACTCCGCAACGATTTCCGTCATGTAGCCAGGAACGCGCACTTCAATGCCCGGAACTTCGAGATTGCGAGCCTCTTGCAAAGCGATGGTGACTTCGGTTGCGACATCGAGCGGGTAATGGGTGCGGATTTGTGAACCGAAGCGATCCTTCAGTGGCGTGATGAGTCGACCGCGGTTGGTGTAGTCGTCGGGGTTGGCCGACGCGAACAACATGACATCGAGCGGCAGTCGGAGTTTGAAACCGCGGATCTGCACGTCACGCTCTTCGAGCACATTCAACAAACCGACCTGAATGCGCTCGGCAAGGTCGGGGAGTTCGTTGATCGCGAAGATGCCGCGGTTGGTCCGGGGAACGAGGCCGAAGTGAATGGTCTCTTCATTGGAAAGATGTCGACCCTCGGCGATTTTGATGGGATCGACCTCGCCGATGAGGTCGGCGATCGAGGTATCGGGGGTGGCGAGCTTCTCGCCATAGCGCTCGTCTCGGTGCACCCAGCTGATTGGAGTGGCGTCGCCCATTTCGGCCACGAGGTCGCGGGCGGGCTTGGAGACTGGGGCGTAGGGGTCGTCGTTGATCTCGGAACCGGCAACGATCGGCATCCACTCGTCGAGCAGATTGGTAAGCGAACGGATCATGCGGGTTTTGGCCTGACCCCGCTCGCCCAGGAAGATCACGTCGTGACCAGCGAGAATGGCGTTTTCGAGCTGGGGAAGAACCGTGTCCTCGTAACCCAGAACGCGGTCGAAGAGCGGTTCGCCGGCGACGATTCGCACAATGGCGTTCTGACGGAGTTCTTCCTTGACCGGGCGGCTTATCCAGCCCGACGCACGCAATTCTCCGAGAGTGGTTGGCCGCTCTGACATCGTTTCCTCCCCTGCCGGACCCGATGGCCGGACGATGGACGCCTCAACCTATCGCCGCGGCCACCTCGGCGGGCGAGCCGAGTGACGAATCTGTGGTCGCACAGTTCGCCCCTTGCCTTTGTCGGTGAGTAGCGTGAACTCGCTTGACCGGACGACGTCCGACCTTGCCACTTTCCAGTCACAGCCTCTTTTAGGAAAGGTCTGCTCGTGACAGCAACCAAGGAACCACCTGCGATCACACCGGGCATCTCGTCTCCGACGATCCGCAAGCCCAACCGACGCAGCACGTTCGCCATTATCGACCTCTATAAGTCGTCGGTTGGCAAGAAATGGATCATGGCTCTCACCGGCATCATGCTGATGGGGTTCGTGCTCTTCCACATGATCGGCAACCTCAAGATGTATTTGGGCGAGTCGCATTTCAACGAGTACGCCGAGTTCCTGCGTCAGTTGCTCGTGCCGATCATTCCGCCTACAGGTGTCCTCTGGATTTTGCGTCTTGGCCTTCTCGCCGCATTCGCGCTGCATATCCAGTCGGCCTATGCACTGACCCGCATCAATCGCAAGGCCCGACCGGTCAACTACAAGTCACCACGTGACTATGTGGCCGTGAACTGGGCAGCGCGCACAATGCGTTGGAGCGGCATCATCGTCGGCCTGTTCCTGCTGTGGCATCTCGCCGACCTCACGTGGGGCTGGGCCAACCCGGACTTCGTCAACGGCAACCCGTACTCAAATGTTGCGACGAGTCTTGATCGTGCCCCCGTTGCCGCGCTCTACATCATCGCCAACATCGCCCTTGGCTTTCACCTCTACCACGGCGCCTGGAGCATCTTCCAGAGCCTTGGTTCCATGAGCGCTCGTTTTAATCCCCGTCACAATCCGATCCGCCGTGGCTTCGCTGCGGGCTTCGCGATTCTCGTTGCGGGCGTCAACATCACATTCCCCATCGCCGTGCTTACCGGCGTGGTCGGCTGAAGGAGCATCAGATGAGCACAATCACTCTCGACTCCAAGATCCCTTCCGGTCCCATTGAGGAACGCTGGGAGAACCACAAGTTCAACATGAAGCTTGTGAACCCGGCGAACAAGCGGAAGTTCACCGTGCTCGTGGTTGGCACCGGTCTTGCCGGCGCTGCAGCGGCGGCGACACTCGCCGAACTCGGTTACCACGTGAAGTGCTTCACTTTCCACGACTCACCGCGTCGTGCGCACTCCATCGCTGCACAGGGCGGCATTAATGCCGCGAAGAACTACAAGAACGATGGCGACAGCGTGAAGCGACTGTTCTACGACACCGTGAAGGGCGGCGACTTCCGCGCTCGCGAGTCCAACGTGCATCGTTTGGCTGAAGTCAGCGTCAACATCATCGACCAGTGCGTGGCGCAGGGTGTTCCCTTCGCTCGTGAATACGGCGGTCTTCTCGATAACCGTTCGTTTGGTGGTTCGCAGGTCAGTCGAACGTTCTACGCCCGTGGCCAAACCGGACAGCAGCTTCTGCTCGGCGCCTACCAGGCCCTCATGCAGCAGGTGTCGCTTGGTCGTGTGGAACTCCACACCAAGACCGAGCTGCTCGACGTCGTCACCAAAGACGGCGTTGCTGCTGGCATCGTCACTCGCGACCTCATCACTGGCGACATCAAGAGCTGGGCAGGACACGCCACGCTGCTGTGCACCGGTGGTTACGGCAATGCCTTCTACCTCTCCACCAACGCCATGAACTCCAATGTCACGGCTGCTTGGCGAGCACACAAGAAGGGTGCCCTGTTCGCGAACCCGTGTTACACGCAGATTCACCCCACGTGCATCCCGGCCAGCGATGAATTCCAGTCGAAGCTCACGCTTATGTCTGAGTCGCTTCGTAACGACGGACGCATCTGGGTACCGAAGCAGTTCGACGACAACCGTGCTCCGGAGAACATTCCGGAAGAGGACCGCGACTATTTCCTTGAACGCAAGTACCCGTCCTTCGGCAACCTCGCACCCCGTGACATCGCGTCACGAAGTGCGAAGCAGGTCGTTGACGAAGGTCGCGGCGTCGGCCCGATCAAGAACGGCGTGTACCTCGACTTTGCCGAATCAATCGGCCGCCTCGGCGAGAACGTCGTGTTCGAGCGTTACGGCAACTTGTTCGACATGTACGAGCGCATCACCGACGAGAATCCGATGAAGATGCCGATGCGTATCTACCCGGCCTCTCACTACACAATGGGTGGTCTGTGGGTTGACTACAACCTCATGACCAACATCCCTGGCCTGTACGCACTCGGCGAAGCCAACTTCTCCGATCACGGTGCCAACCGTCTTGGCGCTTCGGCTCTTATGCAGGGTCTCGCCGACGGCTACTTCGTTGCCCCGAACACGATCGGCGATTACCTCGCTGGTTTGCTCGGTCAAGCTCCGTTGTCCACCGAAGACCCAGCGTTCACGACCTCGGTCGCGGCGGTGCAGGACGATATGCGTCGTTGGATCAACGTTGGCGGCACCAAGTCGCCGGAGTACTACCACCGCGAGCTCGGAAAGCTTGTGTGGGACTACTGCGGTATGGCGCGAGACAAGAACGGTCTCGAGAAGGCCCTGAGCGAGATCCCCGCATTGCGCGAAGAGTTCGAAAAGAACGTTCGTGTGCTCGGCGATCCCGACGGCGTCAACCAGTCGCTCGAAAAGGTCGGCCGCGTTGCCGACTTCTTCGAACTCGGCGAATTGATGTGCCGTGATGCACTCATGCGTGAAGAGTCCTGCGGTGGCCACTTCCGTGTTGAGCATCAGACCGAAGACGGCGAAGCCAAGCGTGATGACGAGAACTTCTCGTTTGTTGGCGCATGGGAATGGGAGGGCAAGGGTTCAACCCCGACCCTTCACAAAGAGCCGCTTGTGTTCGAGACCGTCAAGCCCGTCGTGCGCAGTTACAAGTAACCAGGAGCCATTGTGAATCTCACACTCAAGGTCTGGCGCCAGAACGGTCCTACCGATCCCGGCCATTTCGAGACCTACGAAGCATCCGATGTGAAGGACGAAATGTCGTTCCTCGAAATGCTCGATGTTGTCAACGAAAACCTCATTGCTGACGGCCACGAGCCGATCACCTTCGACAGCGATTGTCGTGAAGGTATCTGTGGCACTTGTGGCCTCATGATCAACGGTCAGGCGCACGGCCCCCAAAAGGGCACCGCAACCTGCCAGTTACACATGCGCAAGTTCCACGATGGCGAGACCGTCACCATCGAGCCGTGGCGCGCCGCTGCGTTCCCGGTGCTGAAGGACCTCATGGTCGATCGCAGTGCGTTCGACGCCATCATCGAGTCCGGTGGTTTCATCACCTCCGACACCGGTGGCCCTCGCGACGCAAACGAGATCCTCATCCCGAAGACCGCAGCCGACACCGCCATGGACGCAGCCGCGTGCATCGGCTGTGGCGCCTGTGTCGCTGCCTGCCCCAACGGCGCCGCGCAGCTCTTCACCTCAGCCAAGCTGGCGCATCTCAATCTGCTTCCGCAGGGTCAGTCCGAACGCTGGAAGCGCACCGAGGACATGGTCGAGACCATGGAGATGTTCTTCGGTTCATGCACGAACTACGGCGAATGCCAAGAGGCGTGCCCGAAGGAAATCCCGATCGACTTCATCGCAATGATGAACCGAGACTTCCTCAAGTCAAAGATCAAGAACCGCAAGCTGCAGGGCCAGCGCTGATCAGTTTCTGATTCGCCCACCTGCGGCATTCTCGCCCGGCGCCGAACCACTTCCTTATGGAAGTAGGCGGCGCCGGTCGTCGTTTTGCAGTGTTATTCGGCGAAGTGTTTGCCCTTGGGCTTGCGACGGTGGCGAATGAACTCAATCGCAATGGGGATAAGCGAGATGAGCACGATGGCCACAATCGCGTATTCGATGTTCTTGCCGATTGCCGGGAACGCTGAGCCAAGCCAATAGCCAAGCAGAATGAATCCGGCACCCCACAGCGCACCACCAATGACGTTGAACTTCACGAAGGTGCGGTAGTGCATCTTTGACACACCAGCGACAACCGGCGTGAACGTGCGCACGATCGGCACGAAACGAGCGAGCACGATCGACTTCGAACCGTGCTTGGCGAAGAACTCTTCGGTCTTCTCGACATAGGCCGGCTTGAACAGTTTCGACTCGGGCTTCTTGAACAACGAGGGGCCAACGCGCTTTCCGAAGGCATACCCAACCTGATCGCCGGCGATCGCGGCGAGCGCACAAAGAACCGCGACAACAGCAACGTTGCCGCCAGCGAGAGTCCACTCTTTACCGTTATCGAGCGTGATGCCAGCAGTAACAAGACCTGCGGCGAACAGGAGTGAATCGCCGGGGAGGAAGAAGCCGATCAGAAGACCCGACTCAGCGAAAATGATGAGGAGGAGGCCGATGAGGCCTACCGACTGGACCATCTTCTGAGGGTCGGGGCCTACGGCGAACAGAACGCTGGTGAGAACGGAGAACATGGCGGGAACCCTAGTGGTGAGCCCTGCGATCGCCGTGGCACATCGGCCACCAAATCTGCGGCCTGTATCAGTACCCGTCGGCGGGATTCACGACCGACAACAGAGGTTCTTCGTTCAGGTACAGACGCAAATTGTCGATAAACGTGGCGTACATCGCCTGAAATGCGCCCGACCAGTTCCACGACACATGGGGGCTGAGCCGCACCGATGGGTGCGAATACATCCAATGCCCGTTAGGAAGCGGCTCGGGTTCAGTGGCGTCGATATCGGCACATGCCACGATGCCGCTGTCGAGCGCGCGCAGGAGTGCATCGTCGTCGATGATTGGACCGCGGGCCACGTTGATGAGTTGCACGCCGGGCTTCATCGAGGAGAAGAGTTTATCGTTGAAGAGTCCCCGAGTTGCGTCGGTGAGAGGCGCAACAAGAACAATGTGATCGGCGTCAGCAACGAGTTCGGTGACCGAACGCACCATACGGACGCCATCGATCGGACTCGGCGCATCGGTATTACGCATTGCCGTGATGTTCATGCCAAACGGAAGCGCACGTTGAGCGAGCGCGGTTCCGATTCCGCCCATGCCGAGGATGGCAAGGTTTGCGTTATCAAGCGTTGCGAACGATGGCGACGGAATGTTCCACTGCTTCGGTTGTTCGGCAACGAATGAACCAGGCATGCGCTTGGTAAACGAAAGCATGCACGCCATGATCCATTCCGAAATGGGAATAGCGCTCAACCCGCGCGAATTAGTGAGGATCAGATCGTCGCCAATGAGATGCAATGGAAACTTGTCGATACCGGTGCCAATGAGATGCACCCACTTCACACCACGACTGAGTGCGTCTTCCAACGTCGGAACGCTTGTAGGAGTGGTGATGAGCACATCACCAACAACGCCTTCGTCAATCGCACCATTCATCGGAATGGCAATGACTTCGACCTGTGCGGCGAGGTCTTCAGGAATATGAATGGCGTCGAGCTGCCCGACGTGGCTGAGAATACGAAGCAACGCTCAGTCGCTTTCCGTCGTTGGCTCGTTGGCAGGTGGAGTCGGCGCTTCGGGAGCGCCCGGCTTTACGGCGAGGTCAACCACGCCACCTGCGGCCTCGTGAGCCTGAAGCTCAGCGGTGATTCGGGCGATCTCAGCGTCGGTCGTTGCATCGCCACGGCCTGAGTCACGTACGAAGGTCAATGCGCCGAGGTCACGAAGCAACGCATCGGACTTGCGCTTGGAGTTCACTCGATCGAGTTCGGCTTGACCCTTATCCACAGCTTGGTTGACTGCAGCGGCGGCCTGATTGCCAACTTCCATCACTTTGTCCATGAATCCCATGGCAGAACCTCCGGGTCAATTGATCGCCTGAGCGTACCGGACCTCATCCCACGGTGACCGGGTGATCAGTTACACCGACTACGGTCCGATCGATGCCTGCGTACCTCTCCCCCGCCTGGTTCACCGAGGCCGATGCACTCCTTCGCGCAAGCGAGGCCATGGCCGCGCTATCGCAAGGCGTTCAGTTGGTGCTGGAACAGCGCGTCGGACAGGGCTCAAGCTCGATCATCTGGCATGTTCGTTTCGACAATGGAGTCGTCTCCATGACCGAAGGGCCAGCGGACGCAGCCGACATTGTCTTCGTCAGTTACGCCGAAACCGCCGAAGGGATTCGTAACGGCGCACTAAGCGCGCAAGCCGCATTCATTGCCGGCGATCTTCGAATCGAAGGGTCGATCAACGCGTTGTTGGAGCACGCGGAATTGTTCGCTGCGCTTGAAGACGTACTTGGCCCGCTGCGCTGAGCGCAACGGGCCAAGCAGACGGAATCAGATAAGTCCGAGTTCCTTCACGCCGTCGCGCTCTTCAACGAGTTCGGCAACCGACGCGTCGATGCGGCCTCGGGAGAAGTCATCGATGTCGAGACCCTGCACGATTTCATACTTGCCATTCGCGCAGGTGACGGGGAACGAGGAGATGATGCCCTCGGCAACGCCGTAGGAACCATCGGACGGAATGGCCATGGAGACCCAGTCGCCCTTGGCCGAACCAAGTGCCCAGGTGCGCATGTGATCGATTGCCGCGTTTGCAGCCGATGCGGCGCTGGAAAGTCCGCGTGCCTCGATAATTGCAGCGCCGCGTTGCTGCACGGTCGGGATGAAATCGCTTTCAAGCCAGGCCTGATCGTTCACGAGAGCAGCTGCGTTCTGACCCTTCACCTCAGCGTGGAAGAGGTCGGGGTACTGCGTTGCTGAATGGTTACCCCAGATCGTCATCTTGGTGATGTCCGAAACGGTGGTGCCGGTCTTGGCCGCAAGCTGTGCAATCGCACGGTTGTGATCAAGACGAGTCATTGCGGTGAAGCGCTCGTTCGGAATATTCGGAGCGTTGTTCATGGCGATGAGTGCGTTGGTGTTGGCCGGGTTACCGACAACAAGGATCTTCACGTCTGACGCGGCGTTGTCTGAAAGCGCCTTGCCCTGCGGCTTGAAGATGCCACCGTTTGCCTCGAGCAGGTCCTTGCGCTCCATACCCTTTGAGCGGGGACGAGCACCAACAAGAAGTGCATAGGAGATGTCGCCGAATGCTTCGTTCGGGTCGTCGGTGCGCACGATGCCCGAAAGCAGCGGGAAGGCGCAGTCTTCGAGTTCCATAGCAACGCCCTTGAGCGCGTCCATGGCCGGGGTGATGTCGAGAAGCTGGAGGATGACCGGCTGGTCTTCTCCGAGCATCTGACCACTAGCAATACGGAACAGAAGGCTGTAACCGATCTGGCCGGCAGCACCGGTGACAGCTACGCGAACGGGGGTCTTCACGGGGGGTCCTCCACTGGGACGTCAGGTTGACGAGCCGACACTAGTCAGCCCGCAGAACCCCTGAAAAAGCGAAGGATCAGAGTGTGACGGGATAGGGGAACTTGGAGTCCACGCCACCATCAACAACGAGTGTGCGACCGGTCACATAGGCCGACATATCGCTCGAAAAGAACAGTGCTGCCGAGGCGATATCGGAGGTGGAACCCATCTTGCCCATAGGCGAATTGCCGGCGTTGAGGGCTCGTTGTTCGTCGGTGAAGGCCGCTTCCATCCGAGGGCTAAGGATGGTTCCGGGCGCAACGGCGTTGGCGCGAATGCCAAACCCGCCGAGTTCGATGGCCAGGGTCTGCACCCATGCCATGAGTCCCGCCTTGGCCGCACCATACGCGGCATGCATCGGTGCCGCGGTCAGACCACTGACCGATGCGATGAACACCATCGTGCCGCCGTCGGTCTTGGACATACGACGACCGAATTCTTGTGACAACAAGAACGCATGACGAAGACAAATATCGATTTCCCAATCGAAGGTTTCATCGGTCATGTCGAGGATGGATTCCCAACGAGCCATGCCGATGATGTCAACGAGCCCGTCGATGCGACCGTTAATTGCTTCGGCATCGGCCGCGAGTTTCTTTGCCCCTTCACGAGTGGTGACATCGCCGACCCACGCAACACCGGCTGGTCCGATTTCGGCGGCGATTTCCGCAGCGCGGTCGGCATCGACATCAACGCACACAACCGTCTTAGCGCCGGCCTGCACAAGCGCGTGCGAGGTCATGCGTCCCATGCCAACACCGGCACCGGCCACGACAAACGTGCGGCCGTCAACGCGAAGGCGAGAGAGGAAGTCGGGTACGGGAGAGTTGTCGCCGGTAGTCATCGCTTTGTTCCGTTCGTGAGTTGATCATTGAGTGAAATCGTCATGCCATCACCACGCCGCCATTGGGACGAATCACCTGTCCGGTGACGAATCGTGACGCATCGCTCGCGAGATACAGCATCGCCCACGACTGATCTTCGGCAGTGGCAATTGTGCGCAACGGCGATTGGGCAGCTCGGGTATTCGTATAGGACTCGCGCTCGGCTTCGTTGATGGAACCATCAGCGTTTGTCCAACGCCCCTGGACCATCGGCGTATCGGTGAAACCCGGTGCAATCGCATTGACGCGAATGTCATTGGCGCCAAGTTCAACAGCGGCACAACGAGTGAGGTGCGACACCGCAGCTTTGGTCATTGCATAAATCGAAAGTGTCGGGGCCGGCATATCGCCACCGGCCGATGACACGTTGATGATTGATCCGCCGTTGGTCATTGCGCGACCTGCAGCAGCAACACCCCAGTACGTGCCCCACAAATTGACCTTGGTGATGAACTCCACATCTTCTGGAGTTGCATCGACAATGTTCATGTAGCGAATAACGCCGGCAACATTCGCCCAAATGTCCAGACGACCGTGTGTCGTGATTGCGGCGTCGCAGAGTGCGTTGACCTGATCACGGTCCGAAACATCGGTCGGCACGACGGTGGCGTTTCCGCCCGCGGCCGCGACCATCTCGGCGGTTTCTTCCAGGCCAGCGATACCGACGTCGGCGATGACCACGTTGGCGCCGGCCTGAGTGAACGTGATAGCGGCCTGGCGACCGATGCCGCCGGCGGCACCGGTGATGACGGCGGTGCGGCCGTGCAATGAGAACTGTTCGATGAGTTCGTTGGAGAGGGCCGGTCGGCCGTCGGTGTTCGAGGTCATTGCTCGGTTCCTCTCGTTTGCGTCATCGACGCGCGGCGTTGTGCGTACGTTAGTTGCAGCACATGTTTTCGCTATTGCGAAGAACTCTTCGCTATGCTGCGGCCACCGTAGGACACCGGTCACACCCGGTCAATCGACCCGAAGGCGCTGTCATGGCCCGTCCCGCCCCGGCCGCCAGCCGAGCGATCCAAATCCTCGACCTCCTCGTCACCCACCCCACCGAGCGATTCACGCTGACCGAGTTAGTGCGCCGCACCGGCATGAGTTTGGGTTCGGCCCACGCAACCCTCGCCGTCCTCGAGGGCAGCGGCCACGTGTCGCGCAACACGACCACTCGCGCGTACTCACTCGGTCCGGCGTTAGTTGTTGCCGGAGTGGTTGCCCTTGAACATCATCCGGCAATTGATGCTGCGCGCCAGGTGATCGAACCCCTAGCCGCGGAACTCGGCGTTGAAGTGGTGGTGTCAGCTCGCACCGTCGACGAAATCATTTTTGTGGCCCGTTCTGGTCAACACAGCGCGTTTGGGCCAGGTGTGCGCGAAGGCGAACGAGTGCCGTTGGTGCCCCCACTGGGCGCAGTCTTTCTCGCGTGGTCCGAAGATCATGAGATTGAACAATGGTTGAAACGCTCGCCCGATCACTCTTCGGCCGCGGTCGCTCGCTACGAAGCTTCACTTGAGCTCGCCCGCACGCGTGGTTTTGCGGTTACCGCTGGTTCTGATGCGCAGCGACAACTCGGCGAACGCACCTATTCGTTATCGGACTCCCCCAGCAACGCCGAACTTCGCAACGATGTCACCGAATTGTTTGCGGTTCTCGCTACCGAGGACTACCCGGTTGTTGACCTGAGTGCGAACAGTCGCTTCGACGTCGGCACAATCGCCGCACCCGTGTTCGGCGCAGACGGTGACGTCATCGCGGCAATTTCCGCAACTGGATTTCCACCCGGCCTCGATGCCGACACCGTGATCAACGCGGGAACCAAGATCCGCGATGCTGCCGCGATCGCCACAAGGTCTTCCCGCGGTCGATTCCCATCGAATTCATAGGCAAATTCGAGATTCACTGCCCTCTCCCAGCAGAGACCGTCCAAAAGTCCATGGCATTCAGTCACCATGATCGGTAGCCTTTTTCTGTGGATCTCTCTACGGTCGTCGTGACAACTCCGGGAGTGCGTGGCGGGAAGCCATGCTTCACGGGTACACGCATCACCGTTGAAGACGTCCTCGACTACCTCGCATCGGGAATGACAATCGCACAGATCGTCGCTGAATTCCCCGAGCTGACAAACGAACTCGTGAATGCTGCGGTTGAGTTTGAGTCAGTGCGCGAGCGTCACACTCCAAACGCTTCGTGAAGCTGCTATTCGACCAGAACCTCTCGCGGTTTCTTGTTGAACGCGTTGGCGAGGAATTCAAGGGAAGTCTCCACGTCATCCAACTTGGTCTTGACCAAGCCACTGATCGCGAGATCTGGGACTGGGCAGGTGAGCACGGCTTCACCATCGTCTCCAAAGACAGTGATTTTCACGATCTCGCCGCATCCTCGGTTCCACCACCGAAGGCGATTTGGCTGCGAGTCGGAAACGCGTCGACAGGAGATATCGAACGAGTTCTGCATGACAACACGGAACGCATGCTCGATTTCGAAAACGAGAGCCAAAAAGCTCTGCTTGTCATCGATCGGCTCAACCGCCGGCACGAGTGACGGTCAGGCAGTCACCCGCGAGACGAACTCGGCCATTTCGGTGACGCCTTCGACGGCTTCGGGGAACGCCGGATAGCTCATCGTCCAGATATGCGGCATTTCCGGGTAGATGCTGAGTGTCACGTCGACGCCTGCAGCCCTCGCAACCTCGGCGAGTTTGCGCGAGTCGTCGAGCAACACCTCGACATCGCCGACAAGGATGAGCAATGGCGGTGCGCCGTCCCAATCGCCGAACAGCGGTGAAGCGATTGGGTTCATTGGGTCGGCACCACCGAGATAGGCCGGTGCTGCTTCTTCGGCCGAAGTGCGAGAGAACAGCTTGTCCGATTCGGCGTTGGCGTCATAGGTGTCGGCTGTGATCGTGAGATCCACCCACGGCGAACAACAAATAACGCCAGCAGGGAGCACACCGTCGGCAAGCGCGTGCATGGTGACCGATGCGGCAAGACCGCCACCGGCAGAATCGCCAGCGATCACAATGCGGCCGGTGTCGATCCCTTCAGCAAGAAGTGACTCCCAAACGGCGAAGCAATCGTCAACCGCTTTGGGGAACTTGTGCTCGGGAGCGAGTCGATACTCAACCAGCAGCACTCGGGCACCGAGCACCGCTGCGAGATGCGAGCCGTAGGAGCGATAGGCCAAAGCAGATGCAATGCGGAACCCGCCGCCATGAAAATAGAGAATGATTGGAGCGTTGTCGGCCAAGTCAACTGGCCGGCATTCGATGCCAGGAACGCCGTTACGCACGAATGGTTCGGCGATTGTTCCTTCGGCCAGTGGCATTTGTGCCATGGCGTCGTCGATGCGCGAACGCTGTTCGGCGATGTCTGCCGGAGGCGGCGGAACCGGTCGAGCTGCCATTGCTTCCTGCATTGCGTGGAATTCTTTGCTGGCCATTCGCCGACACTAGAGCGTCACGCCATCGAAGCGCCGTGAATTCAGCGACTGTTCACAGAACATCACTCGCTTGACTACCTCAACGGTATGAGTCTGGCCAGCAATAAACCAAGTCGAATCGATTTGCGACCGTGGAATCTTCGCCTATCTGCCTGATCCTGGAACCATCGGGTAGTGGGCAATTGAGACGAGCCGCCACGCTCCGTCGACACGAAGTAATTCGACGTCCCATTGTTCATCGCCTTGCGTGACCCAACCGTCAGTCGGCGCAATCCGGTTTGGGTTCTTGTGCGCGACCTCTCGCCCCACCAATGAAACGCGCGCTCGATCGCCGTCAACTGTCGAACCAAGCCATAGAGAAGGTTCGAACTGGAATTCGCTGAAACCGCTGAAGTCGGGATCCTCAAGAAACCCTCGAGCAAACTTGAGCATCGTTTCGCGCCTTCCCTCAAGATCAATCGGATTCCAAAGATCAGCCACCTCGCGCCACCTTGGATTATCGGCAGGATTTTCAAGTAACGATTTCGCCTCTTTGATCCTCAAATCCGGAACAGCGGAATAAGTGAGAAGCTTCCCGTTCAATTCCAGGAGGCGAGGGACAGCCTCTCGCAGCTCAACATCATTTGTGGAGTCGTAGGCGCCATACGTGTCGACCCATCGGGAATCGACAATTGGATCGAAAGGCTTCCAACCTCGAACCACGGTTTCCAATTGAGCCGGCTTTTCGCCGGAAACCGGCTTGTCTTGACCGATTGCGACGATGACCGCAACCAATGTCACGGCAAACACGGCTAATGCCAACAGCCGAATTTTCATGTTTCAGAGACCTCCCGCAAATCAAATCAGCAATATTTTTATGTGTTTACGTGAATCAACTTGTAGTCCATTCCCGTCCAGGCGCCGTTTGTTCCGAAGTACTTGTTTTCCAAGAATCCGAAATTCCAAGGCGCGTACTGACGGTCATACGTATGTTGGTTGATCACCTTGTAATCGTGATTCAGGTTGTACGCGCGCGAGTATCGAGCGTCCCAATAGGTGCCGATGAACATATAACCCGTATATGTCGAAAGGTGATCGGTTGTTGGACCGCCATCATTCCAGTCGTACATCACCGCATCGCCTAAAGCGGCCGTTGAGCCGAGTCCATTAAAGGCTGACTCATCTGTCGGGTACTTGGTAGCGAATATCCCGCCATTTTCGTAATGGTTGACAGTGTGGTAATCCGAAAACTCGCGAACAGCCATCCACGAAAGCGAAGTGTTGCGGAACATCACTGCGACTGGGTAGTCAAACCACTGATTGTTTTGCGGAGTACCTGAAAACTCCCAGACGAAACTCACGTAGTTAGTGCAATCACTATTGAAATAGGGGTGCTCATACGGGTTGTTCCCGTGGTTCACATATTGATTCGCAACGCTAACGACGACGTTTCTATCGAGCGACGTGACGACTGCATCAACCGGTGCAGATCTTGCAAGTACGACCACAGCGGCAGTCGCACCCACGATTCCCAAATCCTTGCCTATACCCACGATTCAGCCCTTGCTTAGATTTCGAATCAACTCAGGAAAGTCCGTTGATGACGCGACTCACGCCGCTTTATTCCAGATGATTACTTGCCGCCGGCATTTTCCACTTCTGCCTTTGAAATTAACAGTGATCTGAGTAGGGAGCACTGGATAATGATTCAGCCCAGGATTTGCGAAACCCCATCAACACAAATTCAGTTTGCTGGCATTGTCCGTATATGGCGGATTTACATGCAGGATGGCGTCTTTCGGCGTTGATCGCTGTGCCGGTCGTAGCTACATCAGTTGTCGCTGGCTACGCAATTGCTTCGGCGAGCGCCGCCACAACCGGAACTCCTTTGTGGGCGCAATCACGATGAACAACGGCCTCATTTACAACGCGTGCGCCGAAACTGCAATGACGGAAACGATTTATGGTGATGCATTCGGCATCGGAACGACATCAGCGTTCGTCCAATCAGGCACTTCATGCGGCATCTACAAGAACGCACCAGGCGGTTATCTCGGGGCGGCGGAATGGACCACCATCAATAGTTCCGTCTGCGCGTCTGAGTACCGTACGAGCTCTTCCGAATCTGCGTCATTTCAAGCAGCGACATTTTGCAGTAACCCGTCTGGCACGCAACTTTGGTACCCATTGAGTCAGAGTTCTTGGTACGAAGGCTCAAATTGTCATGGCGATTGCGGCTCCAATGGTTACTTCTACACGAGCATGAGGATGGAGTCCGAATGCAACTTTCTAGAGGGAACTCCGACGCAATTGTCGGGATCAACCACCCAGATGCCGACACATTAAAAAAGTTGACGGCAGCCGTTATTCAACTCAACGATCTATTCCTCAGATTCTTGTGCTGATCGCTATCGTGGAAGCGGTACCTGTCGTGCTCGGGGTTTCTATTCATTCGGTTACCTCCTCAGCGAATGCAGTGGGCACTCCCGGACGTATTGCCGGTATCGCAGGTAGCGACGAGATTCAAGACCGTTGGGTCTCGAACGGTTCTTCTTTCGGTCGATTGCCCTCTGAACCTAGTTTTCGTTTGGACGAAATTCCCGAGTTTTTTCTGTTGTCGGCCAAAGGAACGGAGGGATCGAAGGTTTCATCAAGCGGACCGATGGCTTTGAGGTTCTCCCTTCAGGCCAAGTCATCATGAAAATTCTTGATGGCGTACCTGTCTACGGTGACGATGGAGTTGCGCGGACTGGCACCTTTCACAGCGGAGTTGGGTATCTGCCTCTCGGCTCACCTGAGCCGGAGCGGCAGCCTCAGACGAACCAGAATTAGAAACTTTCATAGGCGAATCAACCTGAGATCGTTTATCGCTGAGTTTCCGAGGAAATCTATCCATAGAAGTTATGCCTTGCCTCCTTCTCGCAACGTCGCGCATACTCAGACCGACCACACGGACTTTTTGGCTGGAACTCCGAAACCGACTTCTATGGTTTTCATGGTTTAACCCCGACCCCATTCGCCTTCAAAGTCGCGCGAGTTTCGACAGCCCAAATCGATCGGGCGAACTATCAGCAGCAAGAGGAATGTTTTCGATGATTCTCACTCGGCGCGGCACTTCATGGAAGGCAAGTGATCGAATGCAGTCTTGACGAATCTCAGAAAGCAATTCGTCGAAACCGATCTGAGCCGAAGCCATCTCGTTCAACGTTACAAACGCAATGATGTCTTCGTTCCCACTAATCCTGCTAGGCACTCCTGCAACGCCACAACGATCAACGAGTGGGTGTCGTTCAATGAATGCTTCGATTCGGGCTGGGTCTATTCGATGAGTACCTCTACTGATGACGAAGTCGACCCTCCCGCTCACCGTCAACAGACCTCCTTTGGTGATCGTCGCTCGATCGCCGGTATGGAACCATTCCTCGAGTTCGCGCAACTCTCCATCTACGACTACGCCTCGAGCAATCGCCGGCGACCGCACCAAGAGTTCTGATCCACGTCTATCAACTTCTTGAAGCACCACATCAACTCCATTCAGGGGGCGGCCAATCGTTTCCCAGCGAATCTCCGCCGCATCCCAGGGACGAGACATGATTGCGACACCACCGAGTTCTGTAGCTCCAAATCCCACTGTTACAAGGCAATCAAGTCCACTTTCCAAACGCTCAACAAGGTTGGGATCGGCAAACGATCCGCCGATTCCAAGATGGAGTAGTGCGGGTCGGTTACGAGATTGGTCCTCAGCGAATAACGCGAAACGACCGGCGGTGAACGGTGGAAGTCCAACATTCGAGACTGCGAGAGAAATTGCTGATTCCCAGACAGTGGACGGGTCGATGGACGGAGAAACTGCAAATTGTTCGCCCATCGCAATCGCTCGCATCAACATTGATACCCCAGCGATTGAAGTCAGGGGCATACCCGAGAGAAAACGAAGTCCATGGGGTGACCGATTGACAAGAAGCTGCATCGCGGACCCCGCATCAGTGAAATGAGCAGCCTCGTCACCATGAAGTTCGTCTTCAACCGATGCGGTCAGAAAAATGTTCGCTGCCAAACTCCGATTGTCGTGAACCACGAGTTTCGGCTTACCCGTCGTCCCAGATGTCTCTACAACAAACGCGAAACCATCAATCGCTTCGACCCAATTTTGACTATCGACCCCAAGACTTGAAATTCCACCTGCTTGGAAGAGGTGCGTGAATCCGCGGGTTTCCTCGTCTTTATCATTCCTCCCAATACCCATAAAGACAACACGCTCAGCCATCATCGACGCGAAGAAGCCGACAATCTTGTCGAGCGGATCACCACCCAGGAGCACGCCACCATTAGGCGGTACAGAGCTTGCGATCAGTTTCGACGATCGCTCCACTAAAGCAAGAAGGTCTCGAAAGGTCACTTTCGATGATTCGAAAATGACTGCTGGCTCGCGATTTACTTGCTCCGCACGATGCACCACGAGGTCGACCACTCGCATCGGGATCTCAAATCAAACTTGGTCGTGCCGACCATTCGCAATGATCGTCTCACTTGCGAATTGCCAAAAGAAGTTGAACAGATCTCCGATTGTGCGGAAAGTCTCTAGCGCGTCAAGATCAAGTTCATGGCCAGCGACCTCTTCAAGCATCAACACACACTCAAGTAACCCAATTGAATCGAAGCCAAGATCGTCGTCAAGTCTGGCGTCGCGAGTCACAATCCTCACCGGAATCTCGAAATAGTTCGCGATAACTGTCGAGAACGTTTCAAAGCCCTCGTCTTTCAGGATTTCACTGTCTGATGCCATCAGAAGGTTCCTCGCTGTCTCCACCAACCACATCTTCGACTGATTGCGCTGAATGGAAACCCGCACGAAGAGCGGCTCCCAATTTCGATGGCCCGCTAATCGGCTGTCGCCTGTTTGCCCAATCCTCTCGATAAACGGCCAAAATCACCTTGTCGATTAATTCTCCTTTGAACCGCTCGTGTCCAACGAGACGGCCCTCTTCTCTGCCAACGTCACTCAAAACTGACGGGAATGTCCGCATTACAACCGACGAAGTCTCACCGTATAACTTTCGGAAATCGAACGTCTCGAACAAGTAGTCGATGAATAATTCCGTGCCTTCGAGGGGCCAACCCAATCCGACATGCTCAGGAAACACAATCGACGCGAGATGTGCATGACCATTTCGAAAGTCAGCGCCATAAGCAGCAACAATTCCAACCGGCCTTCCGGTGGACTTTTCGCACACCATGAATTGAGCAAGAACTCCGGCCCACAACCGTGCAACGAACTCTTCTGGCGACGGTGTTGTACCTTTGTGCCGATACAGCAGTTGATTCTTGCCACTTGACTCGACCATACGAATCGTGTCGTAATCGCCTTGCATAACCACGCGAAGGAAAACTTTCCGTCCACTCACTGGTGGTTCAATCATCGCCCGCTCATTTCCGCCGAAATCGTTGTTCGAATAGTTCCACATTCCCGACCATCGCACATCACAACCAAATTTGACGTTCTCCGTCGTTCTCTTTCGTATTCCTTTGAGAACGATGTTGATTCGTTGACGACGTTTGATGGATCTTGATAAATTCGCCACGATCGGTAATCGGTCAAGTTGAAGACCCCGAGCAGATCACTTCCAGCACATATCGTTGGTGGCGGCGACTGCGAGAAGGAATGGCGGATTCCGAAATGAACGGCTCTGGTCAAATTCGAAAAATTGCTGCAGCTACATCGATTGCCACCAGTTTATTCGGAAGCACAGCAGTCATGTCGGTTAGTCAGGCTGACGCCTTGGCATGGTTCTCAAATGGCGATGGTTACGGATCCGTATTTGCGTTCATGTGTGATAACGGGATTTGTTTCGGTTCATGGCACCAAGTTCGACAAATTGCCGAGGTCTACTCCGAGTCGACAGCCTCTAATACTTACACCTTTGAACAAGACCGATTCGGCACCATTGTTTCTGGGATTGGAAGGTCGTCTGTATTTGGTGGTTGCATCACGATCGGGATAGATCATGTCAAACACACCAGCCCAACAATGGACGTGTGGCATGAGCACGACACTTGGTGGCCAGTCATTGGGAGTTCAAACGACGTGTACTCGTCGTATTACACGTCTACATATAAGGAAACTGGTGTTCACAGCCCAAGCCTTCAACATATGACGTATCTCTATGACAACGGACTCGTGTGTCCAATCCCAAGTCCACCGCTTTTTACACAGACATATAAGGGATGAATTCGGTGTCGCACGCTTTCAAACTTTCAAAGCGGGTTATTCGTTGGACGATCGTTTTACTTCCTGCAGCCATTCTCCTGGTTGGTATTGCCACGCTCATTTCCCGTCACGTAGATGCCTCCGGTCAACTTTCGTCCGAGGCCAAAGGCATCTCGGTCCAATTTGGAGACGAACAAGTTTCTGCGGCAGCAATTGGGTCTGCGTCGGCTCAGGTCCGATTGAGAGCCGAATCAAGAGGAACAGAACTAACAGATCAAGAAATTGATGAACGCGCTGCAACATCCGTAGTCCTCACACTCGCTCTTCAAGGACTGGGACGCGAGGTCGGACCAGTGGTGACAGATGATGAGATCACATCGTCAATCATGGATAGTTCAGCAATTGGAAACGTCTATGACGTCTCTGAGTCCGCTTCTAACAGCACCGTTGGGGTGGACCCCAAAACTGCTTCGTCCGATCCTCGATACCGAGCAGCGATGGAGAACATCCTCTATCGAGCCCGAGGTTTGGCGTCGCTCATTGGTCAATCAGGATCAATTGCAGACCCCGACGCACAGGCGCGTTTCAAGACCTGGTTCCGACAAGCCATTGAACAGAACCGCGTGCAGGCCCGCACCCAGCTGGGAACGCTTGCTCCCGACACAATGGTCATCTTGGCGTCCGCTTGGGGACAATAGCTGCTCGTACCGACATGACGGGCCTAGAACGCTTCGGCCGAAGGTACTCATGGTGGAGCTGAATTTTCAGTGTTCAACTCGCTGCTTGGCCCGTGTTGCCCAGCCAGCTCCGGTAGAGCTCGGCATAACGGCCACCGAGCTCAACGAGTTCGTCGTGCGAACCATGTTCAACCAATACGCCAGCGTCGAACACGAGCACAAGGTCTGCTTGTTCTGCAGTCGACAATCGATGCGCAACGCTGATGGTCGTGCGACCTTCGGCGAGCCTATGCAATGCCGTCGTTAGTGCACGTTCAGTGCGTGGATCAACCGCACTCGTGGCTTCATCGAGAATGAGAAGGCCAGGGTCAGCCATTTGCGCACGAGCTAACGCGACGAGTTGGCGCTCACCAACGCTCAAGCCTTCACCACGCTCGCCTACTTCGGTGTCGAGCCCACGAGGCAGACCAGCAACCCAGGTTTCGAGACCAAGTTCGGCGATTGATGCCCGAACGTCGTCGATAGTTGCCCCGATGCGGCCCATAGCGATGTTCTCGGCCAGCGTCGTGTCGAACATGAAGCCGTCTTGGGGCACCATTCGAATGCGTTCGGTACGCGACTGACGATTCACGGTGTCAAGCGCGATTCCGCCGACAAGCACCGAACCTTCAACCGGGTCGGCAAGTCGATCCAGCAACTTCACAAACGTGGTCTTGCCTGATCCGGTTTCGCCAACGATCGCTACCGACGCGCCTGCGGGAATCGTGATGTTGACGTCTCGCAGCACCGGTCCCCCGGTTTGGTACGTGAAACCAAGATGCTCAACGCTCACATCAAGCGGGCCTTCAGGTAACTCCACACCCGGCTCGGGCTCGACGAGGTTGATCGGCGTGTCGAGAACATCGAGCACCTTCGACCAGCCGGCAATAGCGGTCTGAGTTTGGTCGAGGATCTCGCCGATTTCGGCAATTGGTCCGAGGATCAGCTGCACGAGGAACAAGCACGCAACCAAACTGCCGGCGTTGAGGCCCCACGATTCACCAAACCAAATACCGGCCATCGCCACTGACGCCAGTGCAACACCACCGAACGCGTCGCCAAGCGGGAACATGAAGGCGAACCAACGAGCCGCGCTCATCTCCGACTTGAACTGCGCCTGAATGGCATCGTCGAGACGAGCGCGCGAACGGCGTTGCAATCCATACGCCCGAATCGGCGCGGCGCCCTGCACCGCTTCGCTCACCTCCGAAAGCGTCGCGCCCACGCGATTACGAACCACCGTGTAGGCCTTCAGCTGACGTCGCTGCATAAGACGGAACAGCGGCAACACCGGTAGCGCAGCAACAACCGTGATGACCGCAAGTTGCCATGCATAGAAACTCATCACGATGAGCGTTCCAATGACGACAACCGAATCAATGATCCAAGCCACCGCGCCGTACTGAACAAACCGGGCAATGGTTTCGATATCGCTGGTGACGCGTGAGGTAAGTTCACCCCGTCGAGTGGATTCGTGATCGGCCATCGGCAAGCGATGGATATGCGAGAACGTCTTGACCCGCAGATTTCGCAACATCATTTCGGCCGTCGTCACGAGTCGTACGTAGGTGACGCGGGCTAACAACATGACGGCAACGACGATCGCCGCGGCCACGGCACATGCGGTGATAGTGAAGCCGGGTCGAAATCCTTCGTCGGCCAGCAAACCCTTGTCGATCACCTGTTGAATAAGCACAGGGATGATCAAACGGCCAACTGAACCGATGACGGCGAACAGAACGGTGAGACGAACGCCCCGGCCAAGTTCGGGGCTCTTTGCGAATCCTCGGCGGAGCACCGAAATCGCGCGAAGCCTCCGTTCGTTGGCCCTGTCTTCTTCGGCCGAGGCAGCAAGCGCCTCGTGTTCGAGCGCAATCGGATCATCGAATGCCGCCGCGTGTTCCATCACTGCGAGTTCGTCGTTTGCCTGGCTCGACAGTTCATCCTCGTCGGGCTGAACATCCTCGTTTGATGAGAGATTGCGCTTCTCGCTCACAATGGCAACCCGCTCACGTCAGCATCGGCCACATCGTGATCGAGATCTTCAGCCATTGATTCCTGATCAACATACGCGTGCACGAGACGTGCATAGTCGGGGTTACTCGCCAGAAGGTCTAGGTGCGAGCCAGTGGCGACTATGCGCCCCTGATCGAGGAAAACCACTTCATCGGCAAGTTCGATGGTTGAGACTCGGTGCGCAACCACCAACGTGGTCGTTTCCAGTGAGGTGCGCAGATCACGCAGGATTGCCGATTCGATCACCGGATCAACGGCACTCGTGGCGTCATCAAGGATGAGGACTCGTGGGCCGCGCAACAGTGCCCGCGTGAGGGCAAGGCGCTGACGTTGACCGCCCGAAAGCGTGACACCTCGCTCTCCCACCACGGTGTCCCAGCTGTTGGGCAAACGATGCACGAAAGCGCTGGCATGGGCGATTGATGCGGCCCGCTCAAGTTCCGCGTCATTGATCGGATCGCCGAGCGTGACGTTCTCGCGAACGGTGTCGGCAAACAGAAAGGTTTCTTGGAAGACAAGTGCCACTTCGGAACGCACCGCAACGGGATCGAACTCGCGGAGATCCACACCATCAAGTGCCACAGTGCCGCCGTCAGGGTCGACGAGGCGAGGAATAAGTTCGCACAACGTGGACTTGCCCGAACCAGTGACACCAACGAGCGCAACGATGGAACCGGCAGCGATGTTGAGGTTCAGTCCATCAAGCACAGGCGGGTCATCTCCATAGCGAAACGAAACATCAATAAGCGAAACCGAAAGTGGGCCGTCGGCAATTGCCGGCGGATGGTCGGTCGACGCCCCAGGCTCGTGTGGCGCAGCGAGAACGTTGTCGAGACGCGCGCTTACGACTACTGCACGCGGAAGTTCCTGCAAGAAGAAACCGAACACGCGCATCGGGAAGGCCAGCAACCCGAAAAGTGCAGCCGCCTGCACGATGTCGCCAGTATTGAGACGGCCGATTGATACCTGCCACGAACCAATAAGCAACAACGCAATGATGCCGAGGTTTGGCAATGCATCGATCATCGGTTCGAACACCGCACGGATGCGTCCGAGCCCAACGCGAGCGGCGCGTAGTTCATCTGCCGCCGCTTCGAGACGTTCTTCTTCTTGCGTTTCTCGACCAAGCGTCTTCACAACAAGCACGCCATCGAAGGACTCGTGCGCGATTCGACTGACCTGACCGACTCGCTCTTGCACAACACCCAATGGCTTTTCGGCTCGGCTGGTGTACATCCGGTTGATGATTGCCAGCATCGGGAACAACACCACTGCTACCAGCATCAAGAACCAATCAACCATTGCCAAGCTGATGATTGCGAAAATTACGAGCGTGACGACGCCGATACTGAACGGCAACGGGTTGATGACTTCGCTTGATGCAACGATGTCGGCGTCGGCATGGGCAAGTAATTCACCCGTTGGCGTCTCACGGTGATATTTGAGCGGTACCCACAAATAGGTATGTGCGAGTTTGCGGCGCCAATCGCGCTGCGTTCGATAGGTCAGCAGCGCGGCGAAATAGCGGCGAAGGATGATTGTGGATGCTCGCAGCAACCCCACGAGTAGCAGCGCGAGGCCAGAAAACCACACGGCTTTGGCTTCGGGCCGGCCGGTTTCAAACGTGGGAACGATCACCTTGTTCGTGATTCGTCCAAGCACGATCGTGGTGCCGACAGCAGCGCCTGCGTAAATCGCAGCGCCAACAATCGAAATGACAAAGGGAACGGGGTGCGCCTTGACATATCGCGTCAGGAGTCGCGCGCCGCGACGGATCAGTCCGGGGACACCTGAGGCCATCAGTACCTACGCGCCAGCAGACGAAATGTCGCCGAGGCCAAGATTCGCTGCGATTTCGCGCGTGGCCGTCGAACGATTGAGTGTGTAGAAGTGAAGACCTGGCGCCCCTTCGTCGAGCAGACGCTGACAAAGCTCGCTGGCCAGTTCCACGCCCAGAGCACGGACTGCGTCGCCATCGTCGGCAATGGCATCGAATCGAGTGGCGAGGTGCGGCGGGAACTCAGCGCCCGCAAGTTGCGCAAAACGCACAACCTGAGCTGCGTTGGTGACAGGCATGATGCCGGGAAGCACGGGCTTATCGCAGCCAAACGCGGACAGGCCTTCGACAAGCCGCAAATACGGCTCGGCTTCAAAGAAGAACTGCGTGATGGCAAAATCGGCCGCGTTCAACTTGTCGGCGAGGCGACGGCGATCGGAATAGAGATCCTCTGAACGCGGGTGTCCTTCCGGGTGAGCGGCTACGCCGATAGAGAAGCCGCCTTTTTCTTTAATGAGTTCCACGAGTTCCATCGCAAACTCGAAATCGCTTTCGGCAACCTCGCCGTTGTCATCGACTATGGGATCTCCAGCGAGCGCAAGAATGTTTGACACACCTGCGGCCTTGTATTCATCGAGCAATGAATCGAGCTGTGCACGCGTATGGCCAACACAGGTGAGATGCGCCATCGCAGTGATGCCGAGGTTGCGTTCGATGTTGATGACAACGTCGCGAGTGCGTTCGCGCGTGGAACCACCGGCGCCATAGGTGACCGATACAAACGAAGGATCAAGCGGCGCGAGTTCGGCAATGGTTTCTTCAAGCGCACGGGCTGCATCATCGGTTTTCGGCGGAAAGAATTCAAACGAGCAGGTGCGACCCGCGGCAAGAAGGTCAGAGATATGCGTCATGTTCAGCCCTGCTCCACGCGACGTTCGGCAGCCTCAACGGTATTGACCAGCAGCATGGCGCGAGTCATCGGACCAACACCACCGATGCGTGGTGACAGCCAACCAGCAACTTCGGCAACCTCGTCGGCCACGTCGGAAACGAGTTTCTTTCCTTCAAACGAAACACCAGCAGCAACAACCGCAGCACCAGGCTTCACCATGTCGGGCGTGATCAGTCCAGGTGCACCAGCCGCAGCGATGATGATGTCGGCTTCACGCGTGTACGCGCCGAGGTCAGCAACACCGGTGTGCACGACCGTGACTGCGGCGTTTGCGTTTGGTCGCTTGAGCGTGAGGAGATTGGCGAGCGGTCGGCCGATGGTGAGACCGCGACCAACAATGACAACGTGACGTCCTTCGATCTGCACGCCGTAATGAGCGAGCAACGCTTGAATACCGGCCGGCGTGCATGGAAGCGGGCCATCGACACCCTGCACGAGATGGCCGAGATTGACAGGGTGCAATCCGTCGACATCCTTGGCCGGATCGACCTCGAGCAGCGCCCCTTCGAAATCGAGATGCTTCGGGAACGGGTACTGCATGAGATAGGCGTCGACTGCCGGGTCGGCATTGAACCGAGCGACGACGTCGAGAACGTCCTGCTGGGTGGCATCGGAGGGCAAATGCGCATGGTGCGAGGTGATGCCGAGGGCCTCACAATCGCGATGCTTCATGGAGACGTAGTTGGCCGAAGGGCCATCGTCGCCCACGAGAACTGTGCCCAGACCGGGGGTAATGCCCCGTTCAATGAGGGCCTGGACCCGACCGGCCAGATCGGCCTTGATCCCGGCTGCCACGAGTTCACCGTCGAGCACCTGCGCAGTCATAGAGGTGACCCTACCGGGCCTCGCTAGCGTGACGGTTCGTGCAGCGCCCTCTCACCATCGGCCCCCTAACGGTCGACCCGCCCGTCGTGCTCGCGCCGATGGCTGGTGTCACCAACAGCGCCTTCCGGCGCCTGTGTCGCCGCTATGGGGCCGGGCTCTATGTGAGCGAAATGGTGAACGCTCGCGGTCTGCTCGAAGGGGGCGAGAAGAGTTGGCAGTTGGCCTCGTTCGCCCCTGACGAATCTCCCCGATCGCTTCAGCTCTATGGCACTGACCCGGTCGTGGTGGCCGAAGCAGTTCGGCGCCTCATCGGCGAAGGTCGGGTCGATCATCTTGATTTCAATTTTGGCTGCCCCGCCCCGAAAGTGATGCGTCACGGCGGCGGCGCTGCAGTACCTACTCGGCCGCGCTTGTTGGCCGCGATCATCGCTGCCGCGGTTGAGGCCGCCGACGCCGCGTCGGGCGGAACGGTTCCCGTCACCGTGAAGATGCGCATGGGCCTCGACGACGAACGCCTCACCTATATCGAAGCCGGGCGTATCGCCGCCGACAGTGGCGCCAAAGCGGTTGCGTTGCATTCCCGCACCGCCGAACAGCGCTACTCCGGTCGCGCCCATTGGGACGCGATCACCGCGCTCGTCGAAGCCGTGCCCGATGTTCCCGTTCTCGGTAACGGCGATATCTGGACCGCTGATGATGCGATCTCGATGATGGAACAAACCGGTTGTGCCGGAGTTGTGGTTGGTCGCGCCTGTTTGGGTCGGCCCTGGTTCTTCGGTCAACTCGCAGATGTCTTCGCCGGTCGACCCGTCAGGCCCGAACCACCGCTTGGTGACGTCGCGATCATTGCCGCGGAACACGCGCGCCTCTTGGCCGAATCCGTCGGCGAACGTCGAGCGATGTTGATGATGCGCAAACACCTCGGCTGGTATCTCACTGGGTACGCCGTTGGATCAGTTGCGCGCCGACAACTCACGCTGGTTGCATCATTCGCGGAACTTGATGATCAGCTCGCTGCACTTGATCATTCGTTAACTGTTGATGCCACGACCGCGGCACGTCCCCGAGGCACGCAAACCGGCCCGCACTCAGTCATCATCCCCGAGGGCTGGCTTGATGCTGAGGCCACTGCCCCACCGGACGCTCTTGCCGATGCATCAGTAAGCGGTGGATGAAACTGTGACCATGGAACTCGTCTTAGCATCGGCCTCACCCCGCCGACAGGAACTTCTCGCCGATCTCGGATTGTCGTTTGCGGTACGTCCCGCCGACATTGACGAATCGGTTCACGCTGGCGAAGCCGGTGCCGACTACGTACGCCGACTTGCTCGCGAAAAAGCTGCAGAGGTGGCCTGCCCCGGCGAGCTCGTGATCGCTGCGGATACCACCGTTGATCTCAACGGCGAACTACTCGGTAAACCAGTGGACGAAGACGATGCACGCGCCCTCATGCGCAAACTTTCTGATTCGGTGCATCACGTCCACACTGGCGTGTGTGCGTTGTTGATCGACGCTGATGGCGCTCGGCGAGAAGAGTCCACTGTTGTCACCACTTCCGTCACGTTCGCCCCGGTTCCCGATGCGTGGATCGACTGGTACATCGCTACGGGCGAACCATTCGACAAAGCTGGCGGTTACGGCATGCAGGGATCAGCAGCGATTTTTGTGCATCGCATTGATGGCAGCCCCACCAATGTCATCGGGCTTCCACTTGATGCAACCGCATCACTCGTTGCCCGACTGGGCTACGACCTGTTTTCGTTCTCGAAGTGACACGGGCGCGGCACTAACTCCCGCTCACCGTCACAGTGAGCGTCGCATCGTTCCCGCTCCCACCACTGGTCACGCACTTCAGGCCACCCGTCGGCGTACATGACGACGAGTTCGAGCCAACGAACGGATTCGACCATGCAATTACAACTGAACTACCGGCGGAACCAGAAGTGAATGTCACCGATCCACTGGTGCCGGTGGCCACCCCTGCGCTTTGGGTCCGCCACGAATTTTGAGCACTTGGCGCGATCACGTTGGCCGGGTAATTCGCCCACTGCCCCGCATTGAGAATTGCATCGCCGCAGGTCAGTGCCGACGAAGATGAGTTCACGACGTTGATCGTGAAGGCTCGCGCACTGCTGTTGTTTCCCGAGGGTGCAGCCGTTGCTTGTGCCGCCGAACCTGAAACGCGACACGTCGTCGTCGGCGTATCAGTTGAAATCGCGTGAATCATCTTGGCGGCAGCATCAGCCCCGTAGGTTGTGACCAACGCTGACTTGAGGTCGCTCCATGTGCGTAGCGCCGCGCCGCAAGCTCCCGTCACTGCTCGCTGAAAATTCGAGGTTCCGTCGACAATGACCTTTCCTCGCGGCGTCATCGGACTTGTCCCGATGCACGTCACTGGGTCAACGGTTCCGTTGTCTTTACTGATTTGCGAATGCGAGTACCGATTGCCGCATGACCAGGACGTGACGCTGTCGTCGCAACCGGTAATGAACCCTTCGGGGAAACTCGTCGCGACCGGCCCGGGATACGCCAGGAAACTTGGATCATCGGTTCGACCAAGACCAGGCGGGTTCGAAACAACGGAACCAACCTTTGTTGCAATCGGTGTTGCCGGGTCGGCAAGGTCACCCCAATTGGAATGCGACCACACGTCTTCATGAATATGAAGTGCGCGCCCCATTCCATTCAAAACATTGCACTTGGCGTTATCGGACGATGTGTTCCCCTTCGCAGGATCTGGAAAACTGCATGCGTTGGACGCGCCGCCGAATATGTTCGTGATCGTCGTGGCAGAAGGGTTAATCGCACCGTTCGCATCCAGCAAGTCAGCAGCGCTCGCCACCGAGAAGTTCAGGTATTGCTGATAGAGCGCGACACATTTGCTGACCTCGGCCCATGCTTCTGCCTGCGTTCGGCTTGTCCCGTCTCCGTAATCGCCCTCGTCACAATGGCGCGATGCAGGGTTCGGGAATCCGTCGAGGGGGTTATCCGGTTCACCCACCGCACCAAAGCTCCCCTTGCCTCCCGCCAAAATCGACATCGATCCCGGCTCAAAACAATTCGTAGGACGCTTATCTGATGTACACGCAAGGACTCGAGTAATCATTTCATGCACTGGCTTTTGCGAAAGCACGCTGGAATCCACTGATCCAAACGCGTCGGCACGATTATTCGAGGCTGCGAGGGCGACTCCGCTAAGCATGAGTATCAGCGCAATGGCGATGACGAGTGGGCTTCGATGCCACACGCTTCGCAAATGGGTTTTCCATTTCGGGTTCACTGAACGTCGACTTTCCACCGATGGAGTTGCACATCTTCTGAGAGCGTGAGTCCAACTTCGTCCACGAGTTGGGCGAGTACCGCATCGAATTCGTCTGTGACTGCGTTGGCATCAGCCTGCTTGTCGAATGCTTCACCGACGATGACTCGGTTATCGAGATTGTCTGCGGAGGCGATGAGAATTGCGAGATTGGCGGACTCCATTGCTGTCATCCATCGAGCCGCAACATCAACAAGTGGCCTCATCGCTGCTGGGACATCAGCAAACTGGTCGGGGGTGAGACCTACCCCAGAACGCAGTGAGCAATGTTCGACACCGTTCCCCGCGTCGAGGGCCACGGCGAGATCGTGGTCGATCCCGTCAGACCGGGCTGCAAACACTTCAAGCGATGCCGAGGTCTCACGAGATGCCGAATCGCAAGGGTGAATCACATCGGCGACGCGCTCAAACCACACGGACACCTCTTGAGGCGTGACCACCGATGCCACACTCCCTGCGTGTGAGGAGGAATTCGAGCACGACCCAAGAACCCCGCCCATGCCGAGCAAGGCGAGAGCAATCCATCGGAACGACAGAGTTCGTCGTCGTCCCAAGTTCCTCCGCGAGTCCACGGTGTGGACCCTACCTTTCGTAGCGTTCGTCACCAACGCGGGGCGACGAGTTCGACCTCATTGCCATCCGGGTCGCGTAGCTGCAGCGACGGTTTGCCGAGTTCGTCGACAACCTCGGGAACGTCGAGCCCTTGTTCACGAAGGTGCGCGGCCCAGGCTTCAAGCGTCGGTCCGTCTGCAACAGCGAACGCCAAATGATCGATCGGCGAATAATCGACATCGGGATCGCCCGGCGAAACAACAATGACGAGGCGGGCCTCAGGATGACGAAGCGCAACCACATCGCCATGTTCCGACATGACATCCATGCCAAGGGCAGCGCAGTACCAAGCAACCGACGCGCGCACATCACGAACGTTCAACTGCAGATGGCTAAAGCCGAGAACCGGAGATTCCATCTGCGTAGTCTGACCGAAGAGGTGAACAATGTTTGAAATCACACCAATCGGCTGGGTACGAGGTGGCCGTGTCGAAGCGGTCGACGACGACTGGGCCAGTGTTGAAGCAGTGATCGAAATCGATTCGTCGACTTTTCCCGCTGAATCACTTGCAGGACTTGAGGATTTTTCCCATCTTGATGTCGTTTACGTCTTCCACCAAGTCTCCACTGATTCGGTGGAAACGCGAGCCCGACGCCCTCGAGGAAATCCCGAGTGGCCCGAAGTCGGAATTTTCGCTCAGCGAGCACGAATGCGACCGAACCGGCTGGGGGTCACGACCTGTGAAATCGTTTCGGTGGCATCAAACGGCGTTCGGGTTCGCGGCCTTGATGCCATCGATGGCACCCCAGTCGTTGATCTCAAGCCCTACATGACTGGTTTCGCGCCACGCTCCGAGGTACGCCAGCCACGATGGGCCCTCGAGTTAATGGCCAATTATTGGGTCGATGATTCGTCTCAGTGACGGAAGTGACGTTCGTTGGTGAAGACCATGGCAAGGCCAGCGGCGTTTGCGGCGGCGATCACTTCTTCGTCGCGAATCGAACCACCAGGCTGAATCACACATGTGGCGCCCGCTTCGATGGCCGCATCAAGACCATCGGGGAAAGGGAAGAACGCGTCTGACGCATAGGCGCCACCCTTTGCTCGACCTTCCGCCTTGGTAGCTGCGAGATGACCCGCGTCGCGTCGGTTCTGCTGACCACAACCAATGCCAACCGCTTGACCGTCTTTGACAAGAACAATTGCGTTCGAGGTGACTTTGGCAACGACCTGCCAGGCGAGGATCAGGTCGATCCATTCGGCGTCAGTCGGGGCACGATCAGTGGCAACGGTCCAGCCCGAGTTGTCGTCGGTAACAGGGTCAGGCGTCTGCACGAGATAGCCACCATCAATGGGACGCAATGAAAGCCCAGGAGCACCGGGGGCAACCGCAGTCAGGATGCGAAGGTTCTTCTTCTCCTGCAACGCTGCAAGTGCATCGGGTTCATAGCCCGGAGCAACAAGAACTTCAGTAAACACCGGCGCAATTGCTTGTGCGACTTCGAGTGTCACAACGCGATTCAACGCAATAATCCCGCCGAAGGCGCTGACCGAATCGCATTCATGTGCACGCGTGTAAGCGGTGAGGATGTCGTCGGCGACAGCAACGCCACATGGGTTGGCGTGCTTAATGACAACTGCAGCGGGACGTTCACCAATGGAATGCACAAGACGCCATGCCGCTTCGGTGTCGTACACATTGAGATACGACATTTCCTTGCCACCATGCTGCTGTGCACTGTCCCACCAACCACGCTCACCAGCAGTGGAATAGCGCGCGCCAACCTGATGCGGATTCTCGCCGTAACGAAGTACCTGTTCACGCTTGAGTTCAATCGTGAGCGTTTCAGGAAGGTCTGCTGGAGCTTCAGCTGCTTCGCCCTTGGCCGGCATGCCGGCATCGAACCACGCAAGAATTTCCGCGTCGTAGGCAGCAGTATGCGCAAAGGCATCGCGCGCGAGTTGCGTGCGCGTTGCTTGCGACAACGAACCGCTGCCCTTCAATTCAGAAACGATTGCGCCGTAACGAGAAGGATCAGTGACGATCGCGACATGCGCGTGATTCTTCGCCGAACCGCGAACCATCGCCGGTCCGCCAATATCGATGAGTTCAATCGAAGGTTCTGCGGAGAACGGATAAAGATTCGCAACGACGAGATCGATCGCTTCGATGCCGTACTTCTCCATATCGGCGCGATGTTCAGCGTTGGTAGGGTCGGCGAGGATCCCGCCGTGAATCTTCGGGTGAAGCGTGACCACTCGATGGCCAAGGATCGCCGGGAATCCAGTGAGATCAGCAACATCGGTGACAGGAATGCCGGCCTCAGCGATGACGCGAGCCGTACCACCACTCGAAACGAGATCCCACCCAAGGTCATTGAGTTCGCGAGCAAACTCGACGATGCCGGACTTGTCGTACACAGACAGAAGAGCCCTCACTGGACACTTCCCCTTTCGATGATGTCGGAAATGGTGCGAACGTAAATACGGCGCTCAACGGCTTTGATGCGTTCGTGCAATGTGGCCGCCGTGTCGTCGGGTTCAACCGTGACCGCCTCTTGGGCGAGGATCGGGCCCGCATCAACTTCTTCGGTGGCGATGTGCACGGTGCACCCGGTGACTTTCACGCCATAGGCAAGCGCGTCTTCCACGCCATGCCAGCCCGGAAACGATGGCAACAACGCAGGATGGGTATTGAGGATGTGGCCAGGAAACGCATCGAACATTCCCTTGCCGAGGATGGTGCCGAATCCGGCCATGGCGACGAGTTCGATATCCCATCCCGACAACACGCCAAGAAGTTCGGCGGTGTAGCCGTCTCGGTCGAAGTCTTTGCCGTAGCTGCGACGCTGAACGAGCTCGCACTCAAGCCCATTGCGGGCGGCAACCTCTTGGGCGCCACATTCCCGATCGACCACAACGACTGCAACGCGAACGCCAGCCGCGCAAATGGCGTCGAGGATGGTTCCGCTTCCTGATGCCAAAACGGCGAGTCGCATACCCCGCCGAACCTATCAGGACGCGTGGAGAGGCTTTCCCGTCAGAGCGCCCGTGTGCTCGCCGTTCTCCATGAAGACCTCGCCATTCACGAGCGTCCAGCCATAGCCCTCGGAACGTTGCACGAATCGACCAGCCCCACCGGGAAAGTCGTGCTCGAAGGTGGGCAGTGGAAGGAACAACGAGTCGAGGTCGAACACGTTGACGTCGGCCTTCGCTCCTTCGACGAGCCGTCCACGATCTCCGAAACCGAAGAGCTCCGCGGGTTGACCAGTGAGGCAGTTCACGCCTTCGCCGATCGACATCAATCCTCGTTCGCGAATCCAATAGGAAAGGAAGAACGTGGGCTGACTGGCGTCGAGAATCTGCCCCACGTGCGCGCCCGAATCGGCGAGACCAAGCATCATGCGCGGATCGGTGAGCATTTCCGAAATAGCCGGGAAGTCCTGATTGAGGATGGGCCAATTCAGCGTGACCGCACCGTTCGATTCATCGATCAGATTGAGATACGCCTCAACCGCAGTTGTGCCGCCACGTTCGGCGTAAGCCGCCAAACTCTCTGCGGGGTTGCAGTCGTAACGCGCGCCACGATCGGGCATCATCACGAAAAATTCGCGACAGCCTTCGATCCCTGCCGGTCCATCGCCACCGGCGATCAATTGCGCACGCTCCTCGGGGTCCCGAAGCACAGCGACGCGTTCTTCAAGCGTCTTACCTTCAAGAATGTTCCAGCCCGGCAAATGACCAAACGGCGTGTGATGAGCAAGCGAGAAAATCACGCCGATGCTGCGAGATGTGGTCTGCGGACGAAGGTTTGCACCGGTTGCATTCGCTTCTGAAACGAAATCGAGCACTTCGCGCCATTGGTTTGGTGCCGAGAGCACATTGGTGAGGTTGAAGGTGAACGGTCGGCCTGCAGCTCGACTCATTTCCGCCATGATCGCCACTTCGCTTTGCGCACGATCAGTGCCATGACCCTCACCATCGAAACGCGGTGCACAACCAAGCACGCCACGACCATGCGCGCGCAACACCGACGACAGCGCAACGAGTTCGCGTTCCACCGCCCAGGTTCCCGGCACATTGCGACCGTCGCGAGTGACATGACGACCAGTGCGCGAGGTCGAGAAACCAACGGCACCAGCGCGCATTGCTTCGTCGACAAGGTCGACCATTACTGCGAGTTCATCATCGGTGGGATCGGCTCCTGCGTCGAGTGAGCGATCGCCCATCGTCCAGTAACGAACTGCTCCGTGGCCGACGAACCCGCCGTAGTTCATGCCCTTCGGCTCACTGTCTAACCAACGCAAGAAATCGCCATGCGTTGTCCATGTCCACGGCATGCCTTCAAGAATCGACGACGCAGGGATGTCTTCCACTGCTTCCATCGCTTTCGCGAGAAATTCCGCGTCGCCGTCCTTTACCGGTGCAAACGTCATGCCGCAGTTGCCCATCACCACAGAAGTGACGCCGTGCCAACAGGTCGACGTGCCGATCGGGTCCCAGGCCAATTGCGCATCAAGATGCGTGTGCACATCAACGAAACCAGGCGTCACCAAACGCCCGTCAGCCTCAAGTGTGCGTTTCGCTGCGCCAACATCGTCGCCAATCGCAACGATCGTGTCGCCGTCAATAGCTACATCGGCTCGCCGCGGTTCGGAACCCAAACCATCGACGACCAGTCCCCCACTGATGACCACATCATGCATGGGCCGACAGTAACGCTCTGTCAGTGGGCGTGACGGGAAACGTCACCGACCAGTTTCGCCGTCCAGCAGTTCTCGGATGATGTCGGCGTGACCGGCATGACGAGCCACTTCTTCAAGCATGTGGCCCAGCACCCAACGCAGGTTCACCATGGCGCCCCGCCCCACTTGCACACACTCGGCATTGAGATCCGTCGCCGCATTGAGCACGGCATCGGCACGTTGTCGAGCGAGTGCATAACGCTCAAGCGAAACTCCGATAGGACCACGTTCGTAATCGGGGGCCACAAACTCCTGCCCAACAAAACAATGCAGGAACCAGTACTCCTCGACGAACGCAAGATGATTCACGAGCCACAACAACGTGGTGTCTGATGGCAGCAGTTTGCGCGCCGCCGCTTCGTCACTCACACCCGACACTTTGTGTACAAAGGAATTGCGCTGGAAGTCGTAGAGCGCGCGCAACGTTTCGAATTCGCCAGCAACGAGATGCGGGGGTCCTTCGTCAACCATGACGAAACCCTAGAGAAAACGACGAAGGCCCGGCGCGTGGCCGGGCCTTCGTACGGAACTTTGATCAACCAGTGAACACCGGCACCGCGGGGTCAAGAGACGGCGACGTAGTCGTGGTCGTCGGTTCAGGGGGAAGTTGCCGGTCGACGACGAATCCCTGACTCGCTCCGCCACTATCGAATTTTCCACCGACCGAACATGTCCCGCCGGTCGCGCACGAGATGCTCTCTCCCGCCGCATAGTGCCCGAGATTGAGGCTCGCCAGTCCCGGGATCTGCGCTGCGCTCTGCCATACGCCAGCGACACGATCTGCCACGAACCCCTCATAACCCGTTCCGGGGTCGTAGTCGCCAGTCATCGAACAATCAAGAGCATCCCAGCATGAGATCCCACTCACACCGGAGGTCGGTCCGAGATCGGTGAGACCGGGAATGGCCTGCGCCGATTGCCACACCCCACCAATCCGATCGATGGTGACCGCAAAGAGGTTGCCGCCTATTGCAGCCCCGACCGCCGAACAGTTGCCATCGAGCGGGCACGAGATCGCCCACACTTCACCTCTCGTTCCAAGTGACGCCAGCCCCGGCGCAGGGATCGCCGACTGCCACACACCGCCCACGCTGTCGACTACGAAACCCTGATTCCCCGCACCATCGCTGTACCGTCCCACAGCAGAGCAGTTGCCCGCACTCGAGCAGGAGAGGCCATTCAACGTGGCGTTGTTTGCCACGTTGAGAGCCTCGAGTCCGGGGATCGGTGCTGCGGTCTGCCACACACCACCGACCCGGTCGACGACGAATCCCTGGTAGTTCCCGAACGATGCTTCATAGCTCCCACCAGCTGAACAGTTCCCATCGCTCGAACATGAGATCCCGCCCATCTCAGCTTCACCACCCTGATTCAGTGCGATAAATCCCGGAACGGGAATTGCGTCCTGCCACACGCCGGCCACGCGATCAACGACGAAGAGTTGGAAGTAACCACTCCCGTCGACGTATTCACCGAGTGCCGAGCAGTTTCCGTCACTGGTGCAAGAGACGGAACTTGCGAAGCCGAAGTGGCCACTCGCCAACGCAGCCACACCGGGAATCGGCACCGCGTTCTGCCACACACCCCCGACGCGATCGACCACGAAGGCACTGAATCCCGATCCGTCGCTATAGCCCCCGACGGCTGAACAGTCGCCGTCGCTGGAACACGAGACCCCACGCACAGCCGAGTTCCGGCCGACATCCAGTGCGCCAAGACCGGGGACAGCAACGGCCTGCTGCCATGCGCCGCCGATACGATCGACAAGGAATCCCTGTCGTGCCGAACCGTCGTTGTACTCCCCGACCGCCGAACAGTTGCCAGGGCTTGTGCACGAGACGCTCGCCACGTCAGCGAAGTTGCCCAGGTTGAGCGCAGCGAGTCCGGGCACCGGAAGTGCGTCACCCCACTCGCCCGCCGTCGCCGACGCCGTCACCGTCAGACCGGTCAGCACCATCGCGAGTGCGGCAGTTCCCGCCAGAAGTTTTCGAACCACCATGTCGTCTCCCGTCATCCGCACATTCTCAAAACGGATCGCACCATAACAACGGTTCCACACGACGTGCACGTCGAAACGATCACGTGAACGACGAAGGCCCGGCGCGTGGCCGGGCCTTCGAACAAAAACGGTGATGGGGCTCAGGCCCAGCCGTTCTCCCGAACAACCTCGACCATAAGTTCGCCCGCTTCGGTGGGATTCTTGCCCACGCGAACACCAGCGGCTTCAAGCGCTTCCATCTTGGCGGCGGCAGTGCCCTTGCCACCGGAGACGATGGCGCCAGCGTGGCCCATCTTCTTGCCGGCGGGTGCAGTCACACCAGCGACGTAGGAAACAACCGGCTTGCTCATCTTGTTCTTGATGAACTCGGCTGCTTCTTCTTCGGCCGAACCACCGATTTCGCCGATCATCATGACGGCCTTGGTGTCGGGGTCGGCTTCGAATGCCTCGAGGCAATCGATGAACGAAGTTCCGGGAACCGGATCGCCACCGATACCGACGCACGTGGTGACGCCGATGTCCTGAAGCTTGAGTTCATACAGTGCCTGGTAGGTGAGCGTGCCGGAGCGGCTCACGATGCCAACGGGACCACCGGGCTTGGCGATTTCGCCAGCGGTGATGCCGATGTTGCACTTTCCGGGGCTGATGATGCCGGGGCAGTTCGGTCCGAGGAGTCGAACGTTCGGGAAGTCGCGCTTCAACTTGTTGAAGAACCACGCTTCGTCATGCGCCGGCACACCTTCGGTGATGCACACGATGAATTCAATGCCGCCCTCGGCTGCTTCCATGACTGCGTCACGAACGCCAGGAGCCGGAATGAAGATGCATGACGCGTTGGCGCCAGTTTCTGAAACAGCGTCGGCAACCGATGCGAACACCGGGATGCCATCGACATCGGTACCGGCCTTCTTCGGGTTGGTGCCACCAACAACCTTGGTGCCGTAATCGCGATTACGAAGACCGTAGAAACGGCCCTGCGAACCGGTGAGGCCCTGGTAGATGACCTTTGTGTTCTCGTCTACGAAGATGCTCACGGGTTCCTCAGTTCTTCTTCGCGAGTTCGACAGCGGCCGCAGCGGCTTCGAGCATCGTGGGCTTGCTGACGAGCTTGTCGGAGAGATGCGGTGCAAGAAGTGCACGGCCCTCTTCGGCGTTGGTGCCGTCAAGACGGATAACGATCGGAGCGGAGATGTCGACCATCTCGAGTGCGCCGATGATGCCCTTGGCAACTTCTTCGCCTCGGGTGATGCCACCGAAGATGTTGATGAAAATTGACTTCACGTTCGGATCGTCATTGATGACCTGAAGTGCGCCAGCCATAACTTCAGCGTTGGCACCGCCACCAATATCGAGGAAGTTGGCGGGCTTGCCACCAGCTTGGTTGACGACGTCGAGCGTGCTCATGGCGAGACCAGCTCCGTTGGCGATAACGCCGACGGTTCCGTCGAGGCCCACGTACTGCAGGCCCTTCGCATGTGCGGCTTCTTCACGTTCGTCACGAACCTGCGTGGCTTCGTATTCGGCCCACTCGTGACGGAACTCGGCGTTGTTGTCGAGCGTGACCTTGGCGTCGAGTGCGTGCACCTTGCCATCGGTCTTCACGATGAGCGGGTTGATCTCTGCGAGATCGGCATCGCCTTCGGTGTAGGCGGTGTAGAGCTTGAGCAGTAGCGCAACCGCACCGTCGGTGACCGACGGGTTGAGGTTGGCGGCAAGCACCCACTCGCGACACACGGCTTCGCTGAGACCGTCGACCGGATCGATCCAAATCTTGGCGATCGCGTCGGGGTTTTCGACGGCGACCTGTTCGATCTCGACGCCGCCTTCTTTCGACAGCATGCCGAGATGCTTCTTGGCGGAGCGATCGAGTGTGAACGAGACGTAGTACTCCTCGGAGATATCCGAAGCGATCTCGATCCAGAGGATGCGCGTGATGTGACCAGAGATGTCGAGTCCGAGGATGTTGCCTGCGTGCTCACGGACTTCATCGGCGTTGTTGGCGAGTTTGACGCCACCCGCCTTTCCGCGACCACCGGCATGCACCTGGGCCTTGACGACGACGGGATAGCCCACTGCCTCGGCAGCGGCAACGGCCTCGTCGACGGTCGTTACCGGACGCCCGTCGGACACCGGAATGCCGAACTGGGCGAAGAACTGTTTGCCTTGATATTCGAGTAGATCCACGGCGGAGAAGGTAGTCAGTCCGCGGGGCCCGCACCTAACTCACTCAGAACGCCGACTCCGGCGGAGCCTCGCCCAGCAGTGCGGAAAGCACGGCATCAAGTTCGATCTGCTCCCAGGCGTCGAGATCGCCGATCGGATCGTCGAGTTCCACCAGATAGCGACCGGTCATTTGCCCGATGTTCCACATACTGAAGGCCTCGAGATCGATGTCTCGTCGGATCCAGCCCCGCACCTGTGCCTTCGAGAAGGAATAGGCCGCTTCACGGGCATAGGTGAGGTTGGCTTCACGCACCTTTGCCGCCAGCGATGGGCGGCTCACAGCGCTGCCCAGCACCGATACACGCGTGCGGCGGCGGGCCTGTCCCTCGGCGTCATTTCCGACCTTCAGGATGGCCCGGACAATTTCGCGGAATTCGTCCTTCGATTCGCAGGCCGTCACCGCGGTCAGCAGGGTGCCCCAGTTGGGTCCGTACAGCGTGCGGAGATAACGCTCGGAATTCGCTGAGTCGATGAGATCTTCCCTACTTCCGAAGAAGTGGTAGATCGACGTGGCGGCAACACCAACGGCTTCGGCGACCGACTTCACTCGAACACTGGCTTCTCCGCCTTCCTCGATGGCACGGATCGTCTCTTCGAGCAGCAACTCGGGCGTGGACGGGCCCTTCTGCTCTCTGGAGTTCATCGCAGCGGAGGTCACGACATCGATAGTAGGGCGACGATCGGCCGACTTTCGCTCCATTGCCTGGCCGGGGATACTGACGGAATGCCAGTGCAGGAAAGCCGCAAGCGCACGTCTCGATCAGTGGTGTTGGCCGTGGCCGGCATCGCTATCGGGATCATCCTCGTGCTCCTGTTGTTCGTTGTCGCCATTCCTTCCCTTACCGAATCGGGCAATGTCGAAGTGAAACTCGGCTCAGACACCTACGACGCAGGTTCAGCTACGGCACGCGCGCAAAACATTTCTGACGGCGGACCACTGCTGTTCTCCGATGTTTCAAGTGGCAAGCGCGATATCTACCTGCAACACATTGGTGACGACGTCGCGAGTGGGTGGTTCGCGTTCGATGCTCGCCGTCCAGGTCAAGCGCGCAATTGCACACTGAGCTGGCAGACATCGCTTTCAAATTTCCGCGACCCTTGTGACGGCACGACGATCCCTGCCGACGGAACGGGACTGCCGGCCTATCCGGTCACGATTACCGATAAGGGCAAGGTCATCGTCGACCTCAGGGGCGACACGTCAACGTCGACGACTGTCGGTTAATTCGATGGCCCAAGCGGGTCAGGCGTGAACACTCGCTTCCGTTACATCCGCCGCTGAAGCTGGGGATTCGGGGCGCACCGCCGGTGCGGGGCGAACCGATGACGAACGGAAGAAGAAGAACATCGTCGGTACGGCATAGACGAACCACGCCACCATCTGCAGCACGGTGATTGCGGGCGTGAAGTTAAAGAGACCCTTGGCCAAGCTGCCGTACCAACTCGCACCGTCGAACCATGACGAAATATTGAGCGCCAAGGCGTCTTCGCCAGGCAACCATCCGAGTTCCTGGAATTCGTGAATTCCATAAGCGAGCACACCAGCAGCGACGATGATTAAAAGTGCACCGGTGATCTTGAAGAACGTCGACAGGTTGAAGTTCACGGCGCGCTTGTAGAGCAAGTACCCGAAAAGTGCAGAGACAAGAAGGCCGAGGACGCCACCGACAGCGGGATGCCCGCCACCTGATGCGGCCTGATCATTCGTCCAAAGAAAGAGCGCTGTCTCAAGACCTTCACGTCCCACCGCGACCGCAGCCATGACGGCCAGTGCCAGTGAACCCATGTCGATCGCGTGATCCATCTTCCCTTGCAACTCACCCTTGAGTTTGTGCGAGGTCTTGCGCATCCAAAAGATCATCCACGTGAGGAAGACCACGGTGATGATGGACATGACGCCGGTGAACATGATTTCGGATCGCTCATCGAGCGACTTCGAGGTGAGTTCAAGAATTCCGACAAATCCGAGGCTGCCAACAATGGCGATGACGACTCCCACCCAAACGGCCCAGAGTCGTTCCGTCCGACCCGTCTTCACGAGATAGGCGACGAGGATGCCAACGACGAGTGACGCTTCAAGTCCTTCGCGCAGACCGATAAGGAAGTTGGAGAACATGGCGAACCTCAGGAGGGTCGAGTGTTAGGTGTGCCTTACAGAGAACATGTTAGGGCGCCCTAACGGATCTGACAAGTCGTCAGAAACATTTCTTTTTCCGGGCTCTGTCAGCATTTCTCCAGCGGCGCCCAGGCCAGCAGCAGCCGCTTTTCGCCAAACCCGGGGAATCGGACGACAGCCTCGGCCTTGTCGCCCATGCCTTCGATGGCAAGGATCACGCCTTCGCCGAACTTGCCGTGGCGGACATCGTCGCCTGCCTTGAGACCAATGGCGTCGGCGCCGCTCGGGGCGGGAGGCGTGGGTTTCAAGGAGGCCTCGACGACCTCGTCACGATGCGAACGCCCTCCCCCGCCGATCACCGAACCCGACCAATCGTCATCGTCGCTACGAGAGCGACCACCACCGCCCCACATGCCACCGCTAGAACCGCGATTACTTCCCCACGAACTACCCGAGGAACTTCCACCTGAACTGCGCGACGGACGTCGGTTCCCCTGCACCGACTCGACAAGTTGTGCGGGGATCTCGTCGAGAAAACGACTCGGCGGGTTGTACTGCGTACTTCCGAACATCGTGCGCGCCCACGCGTGACTCAGATAAAGACGCTCACGCGCACGCGTAATGCCGACATAAGCGAGGCGACGTTCTTCTTCGAGCTGATCAGGCTCGGCAAGGGTGCGCATATGCGGAAAGATGCCGTCTTCGAGACCGATCATGAACACACATGGGAACTCAAGGCCCTTGGCCGAGTGAAGTGTCATGAGCACAACAGCGGAATCGTCATCGTCGAGCGAATCGGTATCGGCAACGAGACTCACCTGTTCGAGAAATTCGTCGACCGAACCAAAGTCGCGAGCAGCGCCAACAAGTTCAGCAAGGTTTTCTATGCGCCCCTCGGACTCGACGGTGTGTTCGGCTTCGAGTTCCTCGACGTAGCCAGAGCGTTGCAATGCTGCTTCGATGACAGCCGCCGGACCGCTCTCAACAAACAACATGAGTTCATCCATGAGCTTCAGGAATTGTTCGATGCCCTTGAGCGCTTTGCCGGTGACTCCGGCCGCAGCGGCTTCGCGCAAGACATCAAAGAACGTAAGGCCATGACTACGCGCGTAAACATCGAGCCGACCTACCGAAGATTCCCCGATACCGCGTTTGGGAACGTTGAGGACGCGCTTCACACTGACTTCATCGGAAGGATTTACGGCGACCTTGAGATAGGACAGCGCGTCCTTGACTTCACGACGATCGTAAAAGCGTGTGCCGCCAATGACTTTGTACTGGATACCGACGCGCATGAGGTATTCCTCGACAAGACGACTTTGCGCGTTGGTGCGATAGAGGATTGCGCAATCGCCCCAGCGATGACCGCTGTCGTGCAAGCGACTCAGCTGATTGGCAACCCATTGCGCTTCATCGGCTTCGTCATCGGCGTGATAGCGAATAATCGCATCGCCTGAGCCAGCGTCGGTCCAGAGTTCTTTTGGGCGACGCGACATGTTGTTGTCGATGACCGCATTGGCAGCATCGAGAATCGTTTGCGTTGAGCGATAGTTCTGTTCGAGTAGCAACACCGTTGTGTCGGGGAATGCGTTTTCGAATTCAAGAATGTTGGTGATGTCGGCGCCGCGCCACCCGTAAACGCTTTGATCGCCATCGCCCACCACGCACACGTTGTGATGCTGCGCCCCAAGCATGAGCACCATTTCGTTCTGCACATGATTGGTGTCTTGGTATTCGTCGACAAGTATGTGAACGAACCGACGCTGGTAGGTCTCGAGAACGTCAGGGTGTTCTCGGAACAACTTGACGGTGTTCGTTAGAAGATCGTCGAAGTCCATGGCGCCGGCCTTGAGTAGGCGGGCCTGGTAGTCGACAAAGACTTCGGCAATCTTGCGATCGAAAATGGACCCGGCCCGAGCAGCGAAACTGGCGGGGTCAAGCCCTTCGTTCTTGGCCGCAGAAATTGCACTGTGCACCGACCGAGACGGGAACTTCTTGGGATCGAGACCAAGATCACGAATGCAATAGCCCGTGAGGCGTTCCGCATCGGATTGGTCGTAGATCGTGAACGAGGATGGGAAGCCAAGGCGGCTGCCGTCACGTCGAAGAATGCGCACGCAGGCCGAGTGGAATGTGGACACCCACATCTTCTCGGCCACCGGGCCAACGAGCGCAGCGACGCGCTCTTTCATTTCTCCGGCCGCCTTATTCGTGAACGTGATGGCGAGGATTTCGAACGGTGACACTCCGAGATCTCGGATGAGATGGGCGATGCGCTGTGTGAGCACACGGGTCTTGCCCGAACCCGCGCCGGCGATGATGAGCAGCGGGCCTTCGGAATGAATGACGGCCTCGTGCTGGACAGGATTGAGGCCCTCGAGGAGGTCGGAGTTCGGGCGCGATGGACCGTCGTCGAAAAGGGAAGTCATGGTGCGGTCACCCTACTGACGAGGTCCGACTGTGCTGACCGATTCGAGTGGTTACGGAAATGATTCGAATGACCCATAGGCGCTGTCACAGATCGAGCGTATCTTCGTACACATGTTCGATGCACGTCCGCAGTGGGTTCCTTCGGGTCAGGCCCCAACGCCACCGACCGGTGGTGCCTCACGTTCATGTGTCACGAGCGCGGTGGTCAGTGGGCTTGAGGGGATGAGCAACGACGAACTCATTGCCGAGTCACAACGCATTGCCGCGTTGCTTTCCACCGCACGGGCCGAGCTTGGCCTTGTTCTCGCCGAAATTGAATCTCGCGAACTCCACAAGGAATTCGACTGCGGAACGATCGAACGCTTTGCCAGTTGGCAGTGTCAGTTGTCGCCATCGAATGCACGCAACACGGCAGCGCTCGGTCGGGCGGTCCACGAGTTGCCCACCTTGGGCGATGCCGTTGTCGAAGGTCGGCTCTCGGCCGATAAAGCGGTGATGATTTCGAAGGTGGCCGCGCCCGACTCCGAAGCCGCGCTTGTTGAACTGTCCCAACACACGTCGATGGGCCAACTGCAGAAGGTGTGTCGTTCGTGGCGCGCAGTTACTCGTCAGCCCGAAGCACAAGCGGCTGACGATGCCGCGTCCGACACTGTTGGCCGAGTCATTGTGTTTCACGACGACGACGGAATGGAACTTCGCGCCTCATTCGACCACCTACATGGCGCGCTCGTAGTGTCTGCGCTCGACGCAATCACGGCTCAGGTTCGTGCCGAACGAATGACTGCGGCCGCTTCATGCGGCGTTACTCCGATGCACGGCATCCCTGCTGATACCAGCGAAGCTCCCGCCGAACGCCTTTCGCGAGAGCAATGGAGGGCCGAAGGCCTTCTGCGAATGTGTGAACTGGCGAGCAGGCACGTCCCTGGTGAACTTCAAGCTTCAGGATTCGCCACGCAGGTCGTTGTTCATGTTCCCGTCGACACGTTGTTGCACCCAACTCCCCTGCTCGGGGTCGAACCCGGTGCTGCTGATGTTCTCGAACCTGCTGGTGTCGTGCTCCGGAGAGATGCAGCCCGATGGCTCGCCTGCGATGCCGGCATCCAGACCGTGCTCGAAGACAACAACGGAGACCCTCTTCACCTTGGTCGACGCACCACCACACTCACTCCCCATCTTCGTCGTGCCGTGCACGCTCGCTACCGCTCCTGCGTGTGGCCCGGCTGCACCGCAACCATGGTGCAGCTGCATCATCGCCATCATCGTTCGGTTGGCGGTCACGACGATGTCGAGAACCTTGTTCCGCTCTGCCGGTTCCATCACGGCGTTGTTCATCGTCGGGGCATCGCTGTCAGTCGCGATCCAAATGGTGAACTTCGCTTCGTGCGGCCCGACGGTTCAGAGGTTTCGGCCACTGCCGATCCAAGACCTCTCGGAGAACCGCCAGGCCCTCCGGCCGGCGCGGCCAGTCACGTCCTCAACGATCGGCACGTTGCTCTCGGCATAGAGACCACCGACCGGCGACGCCTACCCCAGTGGATGAACGACCCATTCCACCTTGGCGACATCATCGAAGCACTTCTGTCCCGCCGCGATGCTGCTCGCCGCCGCACGCACCCGACCGGTTCCGTTACTCACGGTTTGGTCACAATTCACGACCCCGATCGCAGCGCCGATCGCAGCGCCGATCACAGCGCCGATCACAGCGCCGATCACAGCGCCGATCACGATCCCGACAGCAAACGCTCCCGGAAGAACTCCAGCACCTGATCAAGTGCCGCTCGAGTGGGGTGGCCCGGCTCATCGACAAGATGTTCCGTTACCACCGAGTGTGCGTTCTTGGGGTTTCCCCACTGGTTGCCATCTGAAGAATCGATCTCGATGCCGATGAATCCTTCGCCAAGTTCTCGACGCAACGTTGCGAATCGTTCCGCCGGGACTGCGCGGTCATTCGTGAATCGCATACCGAGAACGCAGATGTCGTCATTGGCAACCCGTTCTTTCACGACGCGCAGATCTTCGGGTGAGAGGTGAATGCTGGCCTTGGCGTTTTTCGAAACCGGTAATGGCAACGAGGGTTGACTGAGCACAGGAGCGATAACCGACGGATCAACAGTCATTCCCAGCGCAAAGCCACCGGTGAAACACATACCGATTGCGCCAACCCCGGGTCCACCGCATTCGGCGTGCGCGTGACGAGCAAGCGCGCGCAACCAGATCGACAGTGGTTCGGTCTTGCCCGTTGCGAATGCGGCGAACTCTTTCGACACGCATCCTTTGGCCATCGACTTGGCGATGTAGCCCCCGCTTGGAACCCGGCCCGGCGTTCCGAATAACACCGGGAGATACACCGTGCACCCCAGCTCACGAACGCGCCGAGCAAAGCCCGTGACCTTCGGCGTGATGCCTGGGATCTCCGCCATCACGATGACGGCAGGACCAGTACCGCTGCGGAAGACCGCGTGGGTTTCGCCCTCGTGAGTAAATGATCCTCGGGTGAAGTCGGAAAGCTGATCTGCGATCTCAGGAGCCATGCCCAAACGCTAGAGGTAGTAGGAATGGTCCACCGAAAAAGGGGGAACCGTGAGCAGAAACGAAGGACGCTTCGAGGACAAGGTCGTGCTGATCACTGGCGCGGCCCGTGGCCAGGGCCGAGCCCACGCCCGCCGGTTCGCCGCCGAAGGCGCCAACATCATCGCCGTCGACGCATGCGCGCCGATCCTCCCCGACGTCGCCTACGAGGCCGCCACCGAGGAAGACCTGCGTGAAACGGCGCGGCTGGTTGAACAGGAAGGACGCGGCATCGTCGCCCATGTGGCCGATGTTCGGAATCAGGCCGCACTCGACGCTGCGGTGGCCGAAGGCATCGACCGGTTCGGCCGACTCGACGTCATCGTCGCCAACGCTGGCGTGGCCAGCTACCACCTCACGTGGGAGGTTCCCGAAGAACATTGGGCCATCGTGCTCGACGTAAATCTCACCGGCGTCTGGCGCACGGTAAAGGCGGGACTTCCCGCAATGATCGACGCCGGCAACGGTGGCGCGATCACCTTCATCAGTTCCGCTGCTGGCCTGCGTGGCTATTCCTACCTCGGCCACTATGCCGCAACGAAGCATGGTCTTGTCGGGCTCATGCGTTCACTCACGCTTGAAGTTGGCCAGTACGACATTCGCGTCAACACCATTCATCCCGGCGCCGTCGACACCGTCATGGGTCACGACCCCGACGTGCAGCGCATCATCGCCGAAGATCCGCGCACGACCGCTGCGTACACCGGCCAGCGTCCGCTCGATGGTGGCGCACAGAAAGTCGACGACATTTCCAACGCGCTGCTGTGGATTAGTTCCGACGAGGCCCGCATGGTTACGGGCATCACGTTGCCGATTGATGCCGGCGCATCGATGCGCTGAGAGGATTTCACTATGAGCGTTCGACTTCCCCGCCAAAAGCCATTTCGATTCAGCATTCAGGCCAGCGAACCGCCCGGTGGTTTCACCGGTAGCGCTGATGATGGCGACCGCTGGCGCGCGCTTGCTCGTAAGATCGAATCGCTTGGGTATGACTCGCTCACGATCGCCGATCATCTCGATTCGCAATTCGCAATTACTCCGGCTCTTGTTTCCGCCGCAGAAGCAACATCAACGCTGAAGATTGGCACCTTGGTGTGGTGTAATGACTACCGCCATCCCGTGATCCTCGCCAAGGAAGCTGCGACCATCGACGTGTTGAGTGGCGGTCGTCTTGAGTTCGGCATCGGCGCAGGTTGGATGACCACCGATTACGAACAGTCCGGCATTCCGCTTGATCGACCCGGAATTCGCATTGATCGCATGGACGAAGCCATCACCGTCATTAAGGGCTTGTTTGCCGACGGTCCCGTCGACTTTCACGGCACGTATTACGACATCACCGGGCACGAAGGAACACCAAAGCCGTTGCAGCCCAAAGTTCCGTTCCTTATCGGTGGTGGTGGCAAGAAAGTGCTTACGATCGCTGCACGCGAGGCCGACATCATCGGCATCAACGTGGCGCTTACTGCCGGCGTGATTGATGCATCATCTGGTCCGAATGCCACTGCAGAAGCCACTGAAGAAAAGTTGCAGTGGATCGCCGAGGCGGCGGGCGATCGCTACGACGAGCTTGAACTGCAAACTCGCGTGCATCTCGCCGTCGTCACTGACGATCGCGAAGGTTTCGCCGAAATGGTTGCACCTGCGCTCGGCCTCACCGGCCCACAGGCGCTGGAATCACCGCATGCGTTGGCCGGGACTGTTGATCAGTTATGCGAAACGATCATCGAACGTCGAGAACGCTGGGGCCTGTCGTACATCACCGTTGGCGCCGACGCCGTCGAATCGTTTGCTCCGATTGTTGCGAGACTCGCCGGCACCTGATGGAGCGAATCAGCCAGTGAACGAAGGAACAATCGGTTCGTCAGTTGGCGCCTGAAGTTCGAACGCACCGGCATCGGCAACACCGAAAGCGATGCGAGCGAAGCCAGCACCGCGCTGATCGAACTCATTGCCGATGAAGGTCGGAACGGGATTCGGTCCGGCATCGATCGCTGGGCTACCGGCCAGAAGCGCGTGCGTCATCGTTGGGCCGCCGTTATCGGCGAGTGGGCCGAGCATGGGATCAGCAACGCCAACCTTGTTGCCAACACCGGCGGCAACTGTGACTGCGGGATCAACTTCACCGATGATCGAATGATCTGACGTCACTGTGGGTGCAGGCGGAATCAGCGAAGGGGTTACCGACGATCGATTCTTCGACGGTCCGTCACTCTTGACTTTGACGCTTTGCGGGTTTACCGAAAACGGCCGCAAACCATTTGTGGTGCTGATATCGAGGCCCGGGTTTCCGGCAACAATCGAACCAACGAGCGTCAAGTCATCAGCGTCAATCGCGATGCCACCGACTGCAGTTGCTCCGCCACCGGTGTTGTTGGTGACGGTGGACTGCAGCAGCGTCGCCTTCGCGCCACTGAGCAACTGCATGGCGCCAGCGCCAGTCGTTGATTCGTTGCCGGAGATCGTTGAGTTTGCGATTACGACTTCGCCTAGTCCAGTACTGCTGATGTACAGAGCGCCGCCTGCGCCGCCGGCGGAGTTGTTTGAAAGGGTCGAGTCGGTGATGAAGATCGAACCGTCATCCGTCGTTGAATAGAGCGCACCACCGTTCAGTGCAGCGTGATTGCCGGAAATTACGGTATCGGTGATCGTGAGCGAACCTTCGGTGTAAAGGTTGTTGACCATGATCGCTCCACCGTCGCCCTCGGATGAGTTGTTCGAGATCACGCTGCCGACGATGGTGATATTTCCGCCATCGGTGTCGAAATAGAGACCACCGCCATCGCCGACAGCGGTGTTGTTCGAGATGTCAGAGTCGATGATCGTCAGTGTTGAATGGTTTTCGGTATCGGCGTAAAGCCCTCCACCGCCACCCCCCGATGTATTGCCCGTAATCGAGGAATGGGTGATGACGACATTGCCGGTTCCCGTAAGCGAGATGCCACCGCCTCCACTGCTCGCATAGTTCGCCGTCATTTTGACATCAGCGATGTTGAGGGGATCGGAGTTTGTAGCCTTGATCGCACCACCTGTTTTCCAAATACCTGTGGAGTTATTTCCGCCGGTGACGGTGAACCCCGAAAGCGTCCAGGTTCCAGCGCCGCCCCCACCGTCATTGATGGCGAACACCTTGAAACCAGCGGTCGGTCCACCCGCTCGGGTCCAACCGCCGTCAATCGTGATGACCGATGATCCAGGTCCTTCGAGATCAATCGCTTCGGTGAGTTCAGGAAAATCTGAGAGCAGACTGATCGTTCCACTGACTCCGGCAGCGAACGTGATGACGTCCTGGCCCGGTGCCGCGTTCGCGTCGAGCAATGCTTGGCGAAGGCTGCCGGCGCCTGAATCGTTGAGATTCGTGACCGAGAGGGGCGCATTTGCTGAGGCCATGCCGGAACCCGCAGCCAGCGCCACCGCTGCACCGCCAGCGCCGAGAAGCGCGGTTGAGCCAATAACGATGAAACGGTTTGAGAGGAGATCCATGCGGCGAACCTAGCCGTATGAATAATTCCTCGCACTTTTGTTGCTGGCCCAGTAACGCAGCGGAGCTATTCCCACTCGATGGTGCCGGGGGGCTTCGACGTGATGTCGTAGGCCACGCGATTAATGCCAGGCACCTCATTAATGATGCGCGATGACATTCGTTCAAGGAGGTCGTACGGAAGACGGGCCCAGTCGGCGGTCATCGCGTCTTCGCTGGTGACGGCGCGGATGATGGCGGGGTGCCCGTAGGTGCGTTCGTCACCCATGACACCGACAGAGCGGATGTCCGGTAGCACGGCGAATGCTTGCCAGATTTCGCGCTCAAGGCCGGCAGCTTTCACTTCTTCACGCACGATGGCGTCGGCCTTTTGCAGCATCTCAACTTTGTCGGGAGTGACCTCACCGATGATGCGCACGCCGAGACCGGGGCCTGGGAATGGCTGACGCCAAACGATTTCGTCGGGAAGACCAAGTTCGGTGCCGACCTTGCGCACCTCGTCCTTAAACAACGCGCGCAGTGGCTCGACAAGTTCAAAATCCATGTCGTCGGGAAGGCCACCGACGTTGTGGTGGCTCTTGATTTTTGCGGCGTCTTTGGTGCCCGATTCGATGACATCGGGGTACAGCGTTCCTTGTACAAGGAACTTGGCATCTTCAAGGCCACCCTTGGCGTCTTCGAAGATGCGAATGAAAAGCTCGCCAATTGCTTTGCGCTTTTCTTCGGGATCGGTGATGCCAGCAAGGCGTTCGAAGAATCGATCGCCAGCGCGAATGTGAATCAGTTCAATGCCTTGATGACGTTGAAAGGTTTCGACTACCTGCTCGCCTTCGCCGAGACGCATGAGGCCAGTGTCAACGAACACGCACGTGAGCTGTGAACCAATTGCTTTGTGCACGAGCGCCGCAGCAACGGCGGAATCGACACCGCCAGACAATCCACAAATCGCACGACCGCTACCGACCTGCGCGCGAATGAGTTCGACCTGTGTCTCGATAATTGACGACATCGTCCATGACGGAGCAAGACCGCATCCGTCATAAAGGAAATGTTCGAGGAGTTCTTGACCATGTGGTGTGTGAACGACTTCGGGATGGAACTGCACGCCATAACGGCGGTTCTTCACATCTTCATAGGCCGCTGCGGGCGTTTCTGGCGTTGACGCTGTAACCGTTGCGCCAACCGGCGGAACCGTGATGGTGTCGAAATGGCTCATCCATACCGACTGCGTGCGGGGCTGTGCCGCACTGAACAGAACATCGTCGGCCACAACGGTGAGTTCTGTACGGCCGTATTCGCCCCGATCGGTGCGAGAAACCTCGCCCCCGAGATCACGTGCGAGCAGCTGCGCACCGTAACAAATACCAAGGATCGGGACACCAAGTTCATAAACACCGGGATCGATCGACGGCGCACCATCGACGTGCACCGAAGCAGGGCCGCCCGAGAAGATGATGCCTGCCGGATTCTTTGCTGCAATCTCTGCTGCAGTCAGGTTGTGTCCGATGATTTCGGAGAACACATGCGCTTCACGAACGCGGCGCGCGATGAGTTGTGCGTACTGCGCGCCGAAATCGACGACAAGGACGGGGCCTACCGTCGATTCAGTGTTCAAGATCAGTGACCCATTCCGACGCCCTGCGCTTTCTGCAGGACCTTTCCTTCGGTCTGCAGTGCAGGAGCAACCATGACCTCGGCCTTTTGGAATTCCTTCACCGTTTGATAGCCACACGTGGCCATCGACGTGCGAAGGGCGCCGAACAGATTCATGCGTCCGTCGTTTTCGTTCGCAGGACCAACGAGGATTTCTTCGAGCGTGCCGCGAGTAGTGGTCTTGACGCGCGCGCCTCGGGGAAGCGTGGGATGGAACGTGGCCATACCCCAGTGGTAGCCGCGGCCGGGAGCTTCAGACGCTGCCGCAAGCGGCGAGCCGATCATGACTGCGTCGGCGCCGCACACGATCGCCTTGGCGATGTCGCCACCAGTTCCCATGCCGCCGTCGGCAATGACCTGGCAATAGACGCCGGTTTCATCGAGATGGCGCATGCGAGCAGCCCGCGCGTCGGCGATTGCGGTTGCTTGCGGAACACCGAGACCGAGCACTGCACGAGTAGTGCACGCGTGACCCGGCCCGACACCCACAAGAACGCCAGCCGCACCAGTGCGCATGAGATGCAGCGCCGCTTGGTACGACGCACAGCCACCGACAATGACGGGGATGTCGATTTCACGAACGAACTTCTTGAGGTTGAGCGGTTCGACCGTTTTTGAAACGTGCTCTGCGGAGACGACCGTTCCCTGAATAACAAGGAGATCAAGTTCCGCTTCGAGAATTGCCTTTGACAGTGACTCGGTGCGCTGCGGGGTTACCGATGCACACGAGGTAACGCCAGCTGCATTGATTTCACGAATGCGCTGCGTGACGAGCTCGGGTTTGATGGGCTCCATGTAGATCTGCTGCATACGAGCAGTGGCCTTTTCGACATCGAGCTTGCTGATCTCTTCGAACAGCGACTCGGGATCTTCGTAACGAGTCCACAAACCTTCGAGGTTCAGAACGCCAACGCCACCAAGTCGACCGATTTCAATCGCGGTTGCGGGGCTTACGACACCGTCCATCGCCGAGGCCATGAGCGGAAGCTGGAACTTGAACGCGTCGATCTCCCACGTGATGTCGACATCTTCAGGATCTCGCGTACGACGACTCGGCACGATGGCGATGTCATCAAAGCCGTACGCACGACGACCCGACTTGCCCATTCCGATTTCGACTTCAGCCATTGCTGATCCCTTCGCTCAATTCCGTCGGGAGTACCCCGGGGGAGGAATGGCGGAACTGGACCACAAGGGCCCCACTCCGCTGGAAAGAGAGAACTCTAGTCGGCGAGGCCGGGTGGGAGGACCGCGTTCGGAGCGTCCCAGTGTGTGATCTCTGCCTCTGGATCGTGCGTTCCGGTAATGATCGAAAGCAGGTTTCGCAGCATCGCTGCGGTTGCACCCCACACCGTGTCGCCTTCAATTTCGAAGAAAAACACTGGTCGGGTGTGCTCACCGAAAGTCCAGAGCTCTTCGCGGAATACTCCGTCGTCCAATAGTTCGTTGAGACCGACGTGGAGTACCAACTCCACTTCGTCGGGAGCCGCCTGCAACTGAGGAACGACGAGATGCGGATCGGAGATCTCGGCGACGTAGGGAACAATCCATGATCGGCTCGACACGGTGCGCAAGTGATCGAGCTCTCCGAGATGCTTCACCACTGCCGGATCAAGAGCGATTTCTTCCTGAGCCTCTCGCAATGCAGTGACCCAGAGTTCCTCTCCCGGCTCTTGACGACCTCCGGGGAAACTCACCTCACCGCTATGGCTACGGAGGGCCTTCGATCGACGGGTGAGCACGACTTGAGCACCACCGGATGGGTTTTCGTAGAGTCCGGCAAGTACCGCAGAGCGAAGTGCGCCATCGGCAACTGCCTGCCTGCGAGGAGCTGCGGCAGAAGCCATGACGGCACGGATCTCGGCCATCGTCGGACGACGGAGTTCTGCGGAGAGATCGGCCCATGGTGCCGGACCACCATCAACGGTGGCCGGTGGCCGGGGAATCTGCTGCTGACCGCCCCGGTTCAGGACGCGCCTGCCTGCTTCTGTTCGACGAGGGCGCGCAGCAACTCAGGCATACCCGCGGTTTTGAGATTGGCCATGACTCGACCAGGCGTGTTTTCGCCGGTCTCCCACTCGTTCCATGCTGCGAGAAGTTTTTCGGGATCGGGCGGCGGGGGTCCAGCAGACATGTCCATGACACGAAGGGTAGCGACCTACGCTCCCGACATGACCGACCCAACGGAACTTTCCGCAACGAACTGGAAAGGAGTCCTCTTTGGCCGAGACAGTTTCTTTCCCGTCCTCTTTCTCGCAATCCTGACGATTCTTCTTTCGCCGTTGATTGACGAGTTCCATTTCGGCTTTCTCATCGTCTATCCCGTAAGCGCCCTGATGGTTTTGCTCGCCTTTCACAGTTCCCGAGTATCAAAGCGCACAATGACGGCAGTTACAGCCCTGCTCACCATCGTCGGAGTGATGTCCGTCATAACGAGCATTGCGCGCATCGTTAATTTCACCGACGACCGCTATCTCATCGCACTCTCGGCAGCGTTCTTCGCCGTGCTTATCGCGTGCGCCTTCCCCGTTGTCGTGCGTCGGGCGTTCCAACACGAACGAGTCACACTCAATACGCTCGCCGCTGGTATCACCGCCTATCTCCTCATCGGCATTTTTTTCTCTTCGCTCTACCGATGTGATTCAGCGTTGCAACATTTCCAAATTTTCCACGAAACTTTGCATCCGAACGCCGGCGACTACACGTACTTCAGTTTCATCACGCTTACAACTGTTGGCTTCGGCGACCTCACGCCTGCGACAGAGTTCGCGCGTTCGCTTTCAATCTTTGAAGCGATCCTCGGCCAGGTGTTCCTCGTAACCGCCGTCGCACGAATCGTCAGTCTTCTCGGCTCAGAGAAGCCCTCCGATCCGCGTCTACCTGCCAGTCACGACTTCTCTGAAGGAACGAACAGCGACTAACGCTTATTCGGCTCTTGTGGTCATCACCACATGCAGTACATGGAGAAGGAACGCCGTTCCAAGGGCGATCATTGCGACTTTGCGCGTCGCTCCCGAGAGCGTGAAAATTACGACCACGCCACCGGCAATCGTGAAACCAATCGCCGCGGTTTCACGCACAAGGCGTTTCAGAATCGTTGAGAGTGTTGGTCGTGCACTTGCCATGGGTAGTTCTCCGTCCGGTCCCAATTTGTTTGGATCATCTGACTTTTTCTTCAACATTCCTCGACCCATCTTTCGAGCCACCGATGCCATCTGAGCATCGGTCAGAGTGTCCGCTCCGGTAGGCACTCCACCTCGCGAATCGCCTGACCTCGATGAGCTACCTGAACTGGTCGACCCCCTGCTCACCGCGCCCGCTGCGGCTGCGCCCGCAACCGCCGTTGCCGCTGCAGCGGCGATCAACGTTCGGCGATCACCAACATCGACAACTGAACCGACAGGAACGTAGTGGTCGAGACCGGCTCCGTAGACATCGATCGTTCCCTCGAACGCATTCTTTACGCCTTGGGGAGCAGCACTTACCGCAGTAACGAGGGCTGCTTGTTGCGATGCATCTAGCTTCCCAACCGGGATCTCCTTGAAAACTGCTGTCGCTTGCTTTGAATTAATGCTGCTCAGCACTTTGGGGCTCGTTGCGAGTTCGGTGGCCTGAGAACCGGTTACACCCGCGTTGAGCAAATTCGTCACCGCTGATTGCACCTGTTCAGTGGTGGCTGTTGGCGAAGAAATCGCAGCATTCAGCGCTGCGAGTTCTGCCGCGTTGTTCACCGAGGGATCGCTCGCTACCGACGGGGGCTGAGCGGGCATGGTCGTTGGTGGACTCGTCGGAGGAGGAGTCGTGGGAGGAGGAGTCGTGGGAGGAGGCTCAACCGGAGCTGGTTGTGTCGTCGGCGGAGGAGGCACAGAGGTCTGCGTCCACCGAGCGGTGCACATGGAATCTCCTGCCAGCACATACGTGTCGCCAGCACCGACGTCCGTCGAGAGGCAACGCCACCCCGCGAACTCAGTTCCGAATGGTGCAGTGCAGGGTGAGGCCGTCGTGGGGAGGACAACTGTCGAACGAAGGAGTCCCGATTGGTCCACTGGCGCTGCGCCGGATCCATCTCCGCAAGAAAACACCACGGTGTAGATCGGCGAGGGCGGAGGCAACGTCGTTGTCGTTGTGGGCGGCTCAGTCGTCGTTGTGGTCGTCGAAGTTGTTGTCGAAGTTGTTGTCGAAGTTGTTGTCGAAGTTGTTGTCGAAG
>CALBSE010000046.1 GCA_937927725.1 uncultured Actinomycetes bacterium | reverse complement strand
GAGCAACCGACTGGTCCAGGCCTCGGGCTCACGCTCATTCGCAGTGCGGTAGGTCTGGCCGCCGCTGATACGGCCTTTGCTGCGTTACGGACCAAGATTGCTTGGCGCCAAGACCACCTGAAGATGTTTGGGAAGGTGGTCCCCGTTCCTCGCCTCGAGGCATGGGTTGCCGACGAGGGTTTCGACTACACCTATTCAGGGATTCACCACGAACCTGATCCATGGATTGATGAACTCATCGAGTTGCGTGATCTCTCGAGCAGCCATTCAGGGACAACGTTCAACTCGGTGCTCTGCAATCTCTATCGCGATGGCACTGATGGCGTCGATTGGCATGCCGATGACGAGCCCGAGTTTGGGCCCACGCCGGTTATCGCGTCGCTAAGCCTTGGTGCGACGCGACGATTCGATTTACGACGAGTCGATGATCATTCGATCAAATTGGAACTCGATTTGCATCACGGTGATCTCGTGATCATGAGCGGTACGACGCAAACTCTGTGGCGTCATCGCGTTCCGAAAACAAAGAAGCCCGTTGGTGAACGCATCAATCTGACATTCCGAAACGTAATTCCGAATCCCGACGCACGGCTTTGGTAAGAGATTTGTAAGTGCGGCGAACTCTGGAAGTCGAAAAAGTTTTCCCGCGGGAGTAACGAAGCGGAGGGCGCTGACGGTTCTGGAGGTATGTCCCGGCATTTCCTGTCAGATTCTTACTCTCGGATTTTACCGTGACGCTTGTGGATCACTCGCCCGTCCTCTCTCAGGATTCGCGCTTCGATGACGTTCTTGTTGGCGCAAGATCTGGTGACGAGGCTGCGTTTGCTGAACTTTGGCGGGCTCATAACCCAGGACTGCTTCGGTTTCTTTCGGGGCTTTCATCCGAGGATGACGCGCGCGACGTCGCGTCGACGGTTTGGCTTGAAGTTGTGCGAACGCTTCAAACGTTTGACGGTGATGCCGATGGATTTCGAGCGTGGATCTTCACCATTGCCCGTAGTCGACTTATTGATCTTCGAAGATTTCGCGGACGACGGATCTCGACAGTCGACGCCGATTTTGAAAGTCGGGAACGATCTGATGAATCAATCGATCCGAGCCGACTCGTCGAAGAGGATGTTTCGACCCGAGCTGCAATCGCGCTGATTTCGAAGCTCCCCGAGAAGCAGGCCGAAGTCGTTTTGTTGCGCGTGATCGCCGATCTTGATGTGGACACGGTTGCCTCAATGCTCGGAAAGAGTGCAGGCGTGGTTCGGGTTTTGTCGCACCGTGGACTAAAACGACTCGCGGAACTTGTCGCTGAATCGGGAGTAACGCGATGAGCGCGTCCGACGGTTCTGGAAGCGACATGAGCGAGTTCCGCCCGACCCCGAGTGATCTCGATGACAACACCGCAGAGCGATTGTTGTCAGGTCAGATTGATGCAGCCGATGCCCCTCCTGGTTACGGACGTGTCGCGGAGATTCTTGCCGCTGCTAGTGCAAGCGCAAACTCGTCCGAGCTGACCGGCGAATCCGACGCACTCACAATGTTTCGTCTGCAGTCACAACAACGGAGTGCAGTTCAAGGCGTGGCGGTGGTTTCACTCGATGAGCACCGGTCCCGTCGTGTGAGTCGTAAGGCGATGCTTGTTGGCGTTGTCGCCGGAGTACTCCTCGCCTCTACGGGAGTTGCGGCTGCGGGTGGCGATCTTCCTGAATCAGTGCAACGAGTTGCTCACCAAACGCTTTCGCATATTGGGGTTCCGGTTCCAGATCCACAACCAAAGCCTGCGAAGGCGCCGGCACCAGCGGATCAACGGCCAAACCCCTCTAAGAAACCAGAGCCGTCGTCGGCAACGCCTCCGATGAGATCGAGTCAAGAGGGAACCCCGTCGTCGAAAGCTCCGCGAACTGCAGAGCCATCGCCAACTGGATCAACGCCGCCATCGACAGCCACGCCACCGACAGTCCCTCCGTCGGCACCTCCATCAACAGCTCTCTCTCAACCACCAACAAGAGGACCGAATCCGGGACCAACCGTTCCGTAGATCCGTACTTCGATTCATCCACTTCCTCATCACCAGACCAAGGAGCGCGTCCCATGCGCAAGTCCCTTGTCGCAACCGCGCTCGCGGTTCTTGCGACATCCGTACCGCTTTCAGTTTCCACGCCAGCCTGGGCGGCGACCTCATCTCGATGTTCCACACCGACCACGGGATACGGACAAATGTTCCCCTCGTTGTCGAGTGCATCGTGGGACGTCTCCGCGTTAACCGCGCTCGGTACTGCCTCAATCGCTGATGCAGAAACGAATCCGACGCCCGAAGGTGAAATTGATAGTGAGGAAAATCGAGATATCCCGGCGGGCTACACCTACTTCGGACAGTTTGTTGATCACGACCTGACGTTCGATGACCGTCCGAATGACCTCGTGACTCCGACGGCGGTGGCGTCACTTGTGAACGGTCGCACGCCGCAACTTGATCTCGATTCGCTCTACGGAAGCGGACCGACGGCATCGCCAACGCTTTATGAATCCGATGGTATGCATCTAAAGGTTGGTGCCGCTCTTACAGGGAGCTCTGACACCGGCGCTCATGATCTTCCGCGTGATGTCACAGGCAAGGCCCTTATCGGTGATCCCCGCAACGATGAAAACCGAATTGTTGCCGGGGTGCATTCTCTGTTCATTCGATTCCATAACCAAACCGTGGACCGGATTCGCGCAAACGAACCGAACCTTTCAAGTAGCGCGTTGTTCACGCGTGCTCGACAGGAGGTCACCTGGAACTATCAGTGGCTGATCGTGACCGACTATTTGCCGAAGATCGCGGGACAACAAACCGTCAATTCGGTGATTAGTCGTTCGACCACTGGTTGGAAAACCAACCTTCGTTTTTACGATGCATGTCAGCAGATGCCTGTCGAGTTCTCTGTCGCGGCGTATCGATTTGGACACTCGATGGTTCGTGGTTTGTATCGAATCAATGATTCAACGAATCGTCTACCAGTGTTCTCGGGCACCTATGTTCCAGGAAGCGACCTCACCGGGTTCTCGCCATCTCCATCGAACTTCGCGATTGATTGGAAGTTCTTTGTTCCAAATTCTTCGAACGGCCTTGGTCAGGCTCAGGCTTCGTACAAAATCGACGGATCGCTGACGAATTCGCTGAGCTTGTTACCTCTGCCAGCGACTGGGATTGGTCCTGCGAATCTTGCGACTCGGAATCTTTTGCGCAGCCAGCAACTCGGATTGCCTTCGGGTCAAGACGTGGCGCGGGCAATGGGAGTGACGCCTTTGCGTGATGACCAGATCCTGGTGGGCAAAGCCTCGGGCGATGCCGCCGACACCGTTGCAATCACGTCAGTGTCTCCGACCTTCGCAGGAAAGGCGCCGCTTTGGAGTTACATCCTTGCGGAGTCGATGGCGAGTGCGTATCCAGTTTCGGGTGGAGCGATCACCGGACCACAGAAGGCTCCATATCGGCTTGGTCCGGTCGGTGGTCGAATCGTGACAGAGACGATCGCGGGACTTCTCGCATCTGACCCCGCGTCGATTGTGAACCATCGGGAGTTTTTCCCGAAGGGGCCAGGCAGGCCGGAGGGCGTGTTCGATCTGCAGACACTGGTCAGCGATGTGACACGACCGGCGTCGGTGAGTCCTCCAACCACGGGACCACGACCATCAACCACGACGACCACTCGTCCTCGTCCTGCACCGGTGGCTCCGAGGCAGGATCAGCGGCCTCCGTTTGTTTCGCCCGGTCCTGCGCCACTTTTTCGGCCTCGCTCCTAGTCGAGCCCTTGCCCCGCTCGGCCCGCCTCGGCTAAACCTGACCAATCCCGTCAGGAATTAATCCCGTGGCGGCCGACCGGAGTACTCCCCATGACCATTGCGACCGAACGCTGGACGACAACCCCGCTGAAGGCCTCGTTTGGCGTTGAGTTCCGTGGTTCACGGATCGACGTGGAACGCGATGGCGATTGGGTTCTTGAGCAGCTTGAAACGAATTTGTTTCTTGTCTTTCGCGAACAATTTCTGACTCATGTGGAGCAGGTCGCACTCGCCCGCGCTATCGGTGAACCGACACCAGCGCATCCGGTCGTTCCTGGACATCCCGATCATCCCGAGATCCTTGAACTCGACGGCGCAAAGGGCGGCAAGAACGCTCAGTGGCACACGGATGTCACCTTTAGCCCAACACCGCCGGCCGCATCGGTGTTGGTCGCCGACGAACTCCCCCCAGTTGGTGGCGACACGTTGTGGGCCGATCTTCGCGGCGCCTACGACGGTCTTGCACCAGTTCTCCGTGGCGCTCTTGACCAGATGGATGCCGTACACCGCATAACCCCGCTTGCTTACTGGGGCGTTCCGCACGACACCGCTCTTTCTCGTGAAGATGCGTTAGAGCTCCTTGAGAACGCGAAGAAGGTGCCGCCCGTTGTCCATCCGGTGGTGCGGGTCCACCCCAGCACAGGGCAGCCATCTCTTTTCGTAAATCCTGGATTCACCAGTCACATTGTTGGAGTCTCGGCCATTGAGAGCGATGCGCTTCTCGGCCTTCTCTTTGCGCATATGACCCAGCCTGAGTTCGTTGTGCGACATCAATGGCAGCCTGGCGATGTGGTCCTTTGGGACAATCGGGCCACGATGCATTACGCCTGCGACGACTATGGCGATGCTCCCCGGCGCATGCGGAGAGTCACGATTCGTGGCGCCGCACCTTTCGGCCCCGACGGGCGCACAAGCCAGATTCTCGACGATCCGTTTCTCTCGGTTCGCTGACCTCGTCGAATTTTGGTCGCCCATTGAGCCGGCGGCGCGAGGTAGGTAATCCAAACAGGAACACCCTCTGAAGTTCTGACACAATGGCGCCTCTTGACGCAGTAGGAACTCGTCAGCACCCAGGGGGAGCAGAAAATGGCAGAGCAGAACGAAGGAATTGAAGTTTCCGTAGAGGAACTTCGTGCCAAGTACGCAGAAGAACAACTCAAGCGTCTCCGCACCGATGGCCTCAAGCAGTTCGCTGGTCTGAAAGAACAGTTCGAAGAACTCGATCAAGACCCGTATGCCGATCCCAACTTCACGCGCGATGCGATTGTTGAAGAGACCGAGGTCGTCATCGTCGGTGGCGGTTTCGCCGGCATGCTGACTGGCGTCGATCTGCAGAATCAGGGCATCACCAATTTCCGCATTGTGGAAAAGGGTGGCGACTTTGGTGGCACCTGGTACTGGAACCGTTACCCGGGCTGCATGTGCGACGTCGAGTCCTACACCTACCTTCCTCTTCTCGAAGAGACCGGCTACATGCCCACCGAGCGTTACGCGAGTGCGCCAGAAATCTTTGAGTACTGCCAACTGCTTGGTCGCACGTTCAACCTTTACGACCACGCGCTCTTCCAAACGATCATCAACGGAGCGGTGTGGGATGACTCCGCGAACCGCTGGAACATCACGACATCGCGCGGCGACAAAATCTCGTCGAAGTACATCGTCATCGCCGGCGGCATTCTTCATAAGCCAAAGGTTCCCGG
>CALBSE010000045.1 GCA_937927725.1 uncultured Actinomycetes bacterium | reverse complement strand
GAACCCCGCACCATGCCCCCGACAAGGTGGCGTGGTTGTTGTCGTACCCCGATACCTACGAAATTGGACTGCCAAATCAGGGCCTTCAGATCCTTTACGAAATTCTCAACGAGAATCCTCATGCGGTCGCTGAGCGGGCCTATGCCCCTTGGACCGACCTTGAGGGCCTCCTTCGAGATGGCAACATTCCTCTCTTTTCGATCGACAGCCATCGGCCGGCTGGTTTGTTTGATCTCATCGGTTTCAATCTTTCGGCCGAGCTCACCTACACCAATCTGCTCAACATGGTCGACCTTGCTGGCGTACCGGTGCGCAGCGCCGATCGTCGACCTGAGCATCCGTTGATCGTCGCCGGGGGACATTGCACCTACAACCCCGAGCCAATCGCCGATTTTCTCGACCTTGTTGTCTTGGGCGATGGCGAGGAGGTCATCACCGAGATCAATGATGTCGTCCGGGACTGGAAGAAGTCGGGCCGCACCGATGGAAGTCGTGAGAACGTTCTTCGCGAGTTGTCCCACATCGTCGGGGTGTATGTCCCATCGATGTATGACGTCACCTACGAAGGCGCCAACCTCGTTGCTGTCACGCCTCGTTATCCCGATGTTCCCGAAAGAATTGAAAAGCGCACGGTCGCGGATCTCGCTCAGTTTCCGTATCCCAAGACGCAGCTTGTTCCGATTACCGAAGTTGTCCACGACCGATTGAACGTCGAAGTGTTCCGCGGTTGCACGCGCGGTTGTCGTTTCTGTCAGGCCGGCATGATCACGCGACCAGTGCGCGAGCGTCCAGCCGAACAGGTCCGCACAATGGTCGAAGAAGGCTTGCGTCGTACCGGTTACGACGAAGTCGCGCTCACATCACTTTCCACCGCCGATTTTTCCGGTATCGAAAAACTTGTAGGCGACATCGTTCAGTCAACTGACGACGGACCTCCGGTTTCGGTGTCGTTGCCGAGTCTCCGTGTCGATGCATTCGGCGTTGGAATTGCCACGCAGATTCAGCGCGCCCGCCGAACCGGTCTCACGTTTGCGCCCGAAGCCGGCACATGGCGCATGCGTCAGGTCATCAACAAGCTGATTCGTGAAGAAGATCTCTACAGTGCAGTTGAAGCGGCATATGCCAATGGCTGGCGACGTATGAAGCTCTACTTCCTCACCGGTCTTCCGACCGAGACGGACGAAGACACACTTGGAATCGCTGAACTCGCTCGGAATTGTGTGCAACTCGGGAAGGCGCACACGAAGAGCCCCTCGGTCACCGTTTCAGTTGGCGGGTTTGTTCCGAAACCGTTCACTCCATTTCAGTGGTTCGGACAGAACACCGTCGAGGAATTGCGTCGCAAGATCAATCTGCTTCGTGACGACACCCGTAAGTCCCACGGCGTACAGGTGAAGTGGCACGATCCGAAAGCGACGCTCGTTGAAGGCATCATGAGCCGAGGTGATCGACGCATCGGCGTCGTCATCGAAGAGGTTTGGCGTCAGGGCGGAACCTTCCAGGAATGGAATGAGCGCTTCGATCTCGACCTTTGGACTTCAGCAATGGCTGCGCATGGCCTCGACCCCGAGTGGTTCACCTATCGCCATCGCACTGAAGACGAGGTCCTTCCCTGGGATCATCTCAGTGCCGGCCTCCATAAGGATTTCCTTTGGCAGGACTGGCGAGACGCCCTCGCCGAGGTTGGGCTCCCCGATTGTCGTTGGACCCCGTGTTATGACTGCGGCGCATGTACTGGCTATTCGATCGAGCACATCGTGGCCTCGGCCACGCCTCCCGCCGGAGGCTCGCAAGGCACCGGGCAGGACCTCGGAACCTCTGTTCCTGTGACGCTGCTCGGTCGCGCCCCAGTGGGAACGGGGTCCTAATGCGGATCCGCATTCGTTTTTCCAAGACCGGAAAAATCCGGTTCTCCAGTCACCGAGACATGGCCCGTTGCTGGGAACGTGCGCTTCGTCGCGCTGAACTTCCTGTGGCTATTACCGAAGGCTTTTCACCCCGTCCGAAAATGCATTTTGGATTGGCGCTTTCCACCGGCCATGAGTCGCTGGGGGAGTACCTCGATATCGATCTGACGGAACCCGAGGGTTCAGTACTCGATCTTGGGGCATTGCCCGAGCGGCTCACGCCGTTCCTCCCACCGGGAGTCGATGTCGAGACAGTCTCGATCATCGAACGCTCTGAACTGTCTCTCCAAGAGGCAGTTACGGTCTGTACCTGGCTCATCGAAATCCCTGGCGTTTCGCCGGAGGAGCTCGAGTCCAACGTTCAAACCATGCTCGATGCCACAACGCTTCCGGTTACCCGAGAGCGAAAGGGCAAGGAAGTATCCGACGACATTCGTCCGGGCATCATCAGCCTCCGGGTTGTTGGCGCAACACCTCCCGACGCTCCTGAACAAGGGGCAGTACTCGAAGCCGAGCTGGCAACTCAGCCCCGCTCCGTGCGGCCTTCAGAACTTCTGGCCGCGTTCGACCCGCCTCGCAACGAGGGGCGCGTCTGTAGGACACATCAATGGATCATCACTGACGGCGCGAGACGGGAACCGATCCCGGCCCACGCGACGTCACGCGCACCCGCCGAGGTGGGCGCGCGATGAGAAGGGAACGAAACCATGTCCGACCCAACGGTCGACCCCGGCGACTCAACGCCGAACCACCAATCACGTCCGCAACGCGATTCTGCACCTGCTGCAGCATCTGAAACGGCATCGTCACCAATTTCAGCACCACAGTCTCCGGCTTCGGCTGAAGCGGGTACTTCCGCGTCCGCTGAGGGCGGGAGCACCGGTGAAGGAGCCAATCGTCCGCGCCGTCGACGCGGTTCTCGTGGTGGGCGCAATCGCAATCGTTCAGGTGGCGGCCAAGGCGGAGGCGCCAACGCGTCCGCCAGTGAGGACAGTGACGAGACCGGCACGCCCGATCTTGATCGCCAGCCCGATGAGATGCCGAAGCGCACCTCCCAGGACCGACCACGCACTCCTGCAGCAGCCGAGGAGGCTCTCGTGAAGAAGCCTCAGATCGGCGATAGTCGCCCGGCACCGGCGGCTGACGCAACGGAAGTCTCCGACGAGCCCAAGGCCGAGGGCCAGGGGGGCGGACAAGCCCGCAGTGGCAATCGCCGACGTCGAGGCGGCCGCGGTCGAGGAGGCGGCGGTGGTGGTCAGCAGCAGGGCCAGAACACACAGCAAGGTCAGCCTGCTCAGCAGGGCCAGTCGGGCCAGCAGAATCAGCCCAAGGGTCAGCAACAGAAGAAGAGCGGAACTCCTCGCCCGGTTGAAGCCATCCTTGGCGGGGATGGTCCAGATCTCGATGACGAGACCCTCGAAAGGCGTAAGGGGCGCGAACGCAAGGGTCGCCCTGTCGGTCGGTACATGATGGCCGTCAGCGTTCGGCCCGAGGCAACGCAGATTGCCGTGCTCGAAGGGCGCAACCTCATCGAGCATTACGTCTCGCGTCCGGCTGATGACGTCGCCCAGATTCACGGAAACATCTATCTGGGAAAGGTGCAGAACGTTCTTCCAGGTATGGAAGCGGCGTTCGTCGATATCGCAACTCCCAAGAATGCGGTGCTGTATCGAGGCGATGTTCAGTTCGACGCTGAAGATGTTGAGGGTGGTGCATCAAATGCTCGTATCGAGCAGATCCTTAAGCCACGCCAAACGATCATCTGCCAAGTCACGAAAAACCCTATTGCTCACAAGGGTGCACGTCTCACGCAAGAAGTCTCACTTCCTGGGCGTTTCGTCGTGCTCATCCCGAACTCGACCACGTATGGAATTTCGAAGCGTCTCGATGACAGCGAACGCAAGCGTCTTCGCAACATTCTCGACAAGGTGAAGCCGCCTCAGCATGGCGTCATTGTGCGTACGGCCGCCGAAGGTGTCACCTCTGAGGAAATTTCGTCTGATGTTCGACGGCTTCTCTCACAATGGGATCAGATTGAGGCTCTTGCCAATTCCACGCAGGCGCCGGCGCTTCTATATCGCGAACCCGATATGGCAGTGCGTGTGATTCGAGAAGAATTCAACGACAACTACCGCAGCGTCGTTATCGATGATCGGGCGCTCTTCAACGATGTGCACGATTACGTCTCGAGTATTTCGCCCGCCTTGGCCGATCGCATCGAGTTCTACGACCGCGGCACCGAACCACTGTCGATTTTCGAACGGCATCATGTTCACGAGCAGGTTCACAAGGCGCTCGACCGCAAGGTGTGGTTGCCTTCAGGTGGTTCGCTCATCATCGAACACACCGAAGCTCTCACGGTCATCGATGTGAACACGGGCAAGAACGTCGGTTCAAAGAGCCTCGAGGAAACCGTTTACCGCAATAACCTTGAAGCTGCAGTCGAAATCGCCAAGCAACTCCGATTGCGGGACATCGGCGGAATCATCGTCATTGACTTCATTGACATGGAGATCAAGGGCAACCGCGACGACGTCGTCCGTGTGTTCCGCGATGCACTTGCCCGAGACAAGACCCGCACCCAGGTCTTCGATATTTCTGAATTGGGACTCGTCGAAATGACCCGGAAACGGATCGGCGAGGGACTCCTCGAATCCTTCGCGACTCAGTGTCCGGACTGCGAAGGCCGCGGGGTCCAAATCGACCCGGATCTTCTGGTCTGAGGCCTCTGATGCCCCAATAGGGCCCGGGTTTCGTTCTCTGGGTTCCTGGGGCTAGAGTTGCACCCCTATGTATGCCGTGATCCAGACAGGTGGCAAGCAGTACCGCGTCGAAGAGGGCCAACGACTTGATGTCGAACGCCTCGGCGAGGCTGACGAGGTCACCCTCACTCCCGTACTCGTTGTCGACGGTGACACCGTCCTCGCTACTCCCGCGCAGCTGGCTGGTGCCAGCGTCTCCGCTCGGGTTGTTGGCGCGGCCAAGGGTCCCAAGGTCATCGGCTTCACTTACAAGAACAAGGCCAACGAACGTCGTCGTTGGGGCCATCGTCAGCACTACGCGACGATTGAGATCACCGGCATCAAGAAGGGCTGAGCCATGTCAAAGACTAAAGGTGGCGGTTCAACCCGCAACGGCCGCGACTCCCAGAGCAAGCGTCTTGGCGTGAAGCGCTTCGACGGTCAGGAAGTCCATTCAGGAACCATCATCGTGCGGCAGCGCGGCACTCGTATTCATCCGGGCGAGAATGTTGGCCGTGGCGGAGACGACACGCTGTTTGCTCTCACCGAAGGAACCGTCAAGTTCGGATCCCGCAAGGGCCGCAAACTTGTTGATGTCATTCCCGTCTGAGCGGTTCAGCCAAGAATCTGATTGAAAGCGGACCGTACGGTCCGCTTTCGTCGTTTTCAGCCGTGAGCATCGATACCCAAGGGGCGACGGTCGGCAGGCCAATCCAGAAGGCGTTCTGCGGTGTCGAACGCAAAGCGGTCGGTCATGCCCGCCACATACGCGACTGCGGCGGAGATTGGATCAGAGTGGGTGTTGCTGGTTGATGGGAGTGCGTCAGGATGGGCAATGAAGTGCTCGACTAACGCCGTGAGCACGTCGATGACGGCACGTCCCTGAGCGATTGAATCGGGGCGGTTGTAGATGAACTCGTAGTTGAACGATCGAAGTGCCGAAAGTGCGGACGCATTCGTTGAGTCCATGCCAATGACACCAGTGGAGCTCGCGCAGTCGATAACGGCAACGATGAGAGCGTGGAGTTGCTCGCGGCGAGTTCGACCGAGAACATCGGTAACTTCGGAAGGTAATTGCGAGAGATGGACGATGCCGGCACTCGTTGCGTCTTCGAGATCATGTGAGCTGTAGGCGCAACGATCGGCCCAACTCACGACGACACCCTCTGGCGTCATCGGAGTGGGTCGAGACCACGAATGATTCCGAATGCCGTCGAGGGTCTCGACGCAAAGATTGAGCGGTTGAAGAACGACATCGGCGCCCCAAACCGCGTGGTGGTAGCCGCCGGGGATGAATGCATCGAAGGCGTCTTCGCTTGCGTGACCTCCAGGACCGTGCCCGCAGTCGTGACCGAGAGCAATGGCTTCGGTGAGCGCGACGTTGAGTCCGAGGGCCCGGGAGATCGCCGTTGCCACCTGAGCGACCTCGAGAGCGTGTGTAAGGCGTGTGCGCTGGTGATCGTCGGGGAAGACGAAGACTTGGGTCTTTCCGGCAAGACGACGAAATGCCGGAGAATGGAGGATTCTGTCTCGGTCTCGCTCGAAACAGGTCCGATACTCGTCGGGTTCTTCGGCAACCAGACGATTGCCACCGCCAACGGCTTGGGTCGCTCCTGGGGCCAACAGTTCGGAAGAACGTGATTCACGCTCTGACCGGAGCACCGTATGGGCGGAGATGAGAGGCGGCGGCGAATTGCGATGAGCGAGTACGAGGTTGTCGGAAGTCATTGACCCGTGCATGGTTGCCACCCACTCCTGCTGACGCTGGGTGGGATCTCCGGTGCCTGGAGTGGGAGGGGCGGGGGACTGCTCTTCCATCATCGAATCCTGCCTCATGGCTGAGACAGAACGGTGATCTTCGATATCTATCGGCGGACACCACCCCCAAAGCCCGTAGGCTCTTCGGTTGTGTCCGGGTTCATCGATGAATGCCAACTTAATGTCAAAGGCGGAGACGGCGGCGCCGGCTGCGTTGCGTTCCGTCGTGAAGCTCATGTGGCCAAGGGTGGACCAGACGGCGGCGACGGTGGCCGAGGTGGCGATGTCTGGCTTGTCGCCGACCGCAATATCTCCTCGCTTCTTGCCTTTAAGGACCATCCTCATCGGCGGGCGCAGAACGGTGTGCACGGTCAAGGTAAGAAGATGCATGGTGCCGGTGCCGACGACCTGATCGTCTATGTCCCCGAGGGCACCGTTGTCCACGACCTTGAAGGAACGATGCTGGCCGACCTCGTTCACCAAGGTGACCGCTGGATGGCAGCTGCAGGTGGTCGCGGTGGCAAAGGAAATGCCCGTTTCCTCTCGAATATCCGTCGTGCTCCGTCATTCGCGGAACAAGGCGAAGTCGGCGAGGAACAGTGGCTCAATCTCGAACTGAAACTGATGGCCGATGTGGCCCTCGTCGGCTTCCCAAGTGTGGGTAAGTCCACGCTTATCTCTCGTATATCTGCGGCGAAACCAAAGATTGCCGACTACCCGTTCACCACGCTTGAGCCCAATCTCGGCGTTGTCCGCGTGGAAGACAATTTTGAATATGTCGTTGCCGACCTCCCTGGTTTGATTGAGGGCGCTTCCGATGGTCGCGGCCTCGGTCACCGGTTCCTTCGTCATGTCGAGCGCGCTCGGGTACTTGTTCTGATGGTGGACCTCGCTGGAGGTCTCGACGGAATGACAATGGAAACCCCGTCCGAGCAGGCAGCAATTCTTCTCGCCGAACTCGAGGCCTACCGGCCCGAATTGCTTGAGCGGCCGCGACTCATCATCGGATCTCGCGCCGATCTCGTACCTGGTGCGCTCGCAATTGCCGAAACCGGCAAACCGCTCGTTACTGACGATGGCCTTGAGCTCGACCTTTCGATTTCCGCTATCACGGGCGCCGGTCTGCCTCGGCTCATTGGCCGGATGGCCGAAGAGGTTCGTGGTGCGCGTTCGGTGGAGCCCGAGCTCGACGGATTCGTTGTGCATCGACCCATCGCCGAGGGCATCCGTATCGAGCGTGAGGATGACGGCGCCTATCGCGTCATCGGTCGCGCTGCTGAACGAGCAGTTGCGCTCTCCGATCTCACCAATCTCGAAGCCCTCGACTTTGCGCATTCACGACTGAAGAAGATCGGAGTCGACAAGGCACTCGCGCGTGCTGGCGCCACCGAAGGCGACACTGTGCGTATCGGATCGCTTACCTTCGACTACGAGGAGGAGTGATGGTCGTTGTCGTAAAGATTGGCACCTCATCACTCACCGATTCAGAAGGCATTATTCGGCGCGACGCGATCGTCAAGCTTTGTCGCGAGGTAGCAGCGGCTCGCGCTTCAGGCCATCAGGTCGTCATTGTCACTTCAGGTGCAATCGGGGCGGGGTTGCCGGCGCTTGGTCTCGGAGGTGAGAAGCGTCCTCGAGACGCGCAAACCTTGCAGGCGGTTTCCGCTGTCGGGCAGTCGCGACTTATGGGTGTGTATTCGGAAGAACTGGACCGACATTCGCTCGTCGGTGGTCAGGTTTTGCTTGCCCCGCTCGATTTCGTCGATCGTCGCCAATACCTGCAAGCGCGGGGCACACTGACGCGCTTGCTTGAACTCGGCGTCATTCCCATCGTGAATGAAAACGATGCTGTCGCCGATGACGAGATTCGCTTCGGCGACAACGATCGTCTCGCAGCGTTGGTGTCGCATCTTGTCGGCGCTGAACACTTGGTGTTGCTCACCGACACGTCAGGTTTGCTTTCTGCAGACCCGCGGGTCGATCCCAACGCTTCACTCATCGAGGAGATCGTCGAGTTTGATCAGCAACTCGATGACATTGCCGGTGGACCGGGAACTCCTGGTGGCAGCGGCGGAATGGCCTCAAAAGTTTCGGCCGCAAAGATCGCAGCTTGGTCAGGCGTTCGCACCGTGATCGCTGCTGCGCACCGTGACGACGTTCTTCTCGACGCCATTAACGGCGTTGCTGGCGTCGGTACCACGGTTGCTGCGCATGAGCGCGATCTTCCGGCCCGAAAGCTTTGGATCGCTTTTGCTGTGCGCTCTTCAGGTCTTGTGTCTGTCGACGCAGGTGCTCGAAAGGCCCTCGAACGTGGGGGAACTTCGTTGCTGGCCGCCGGCGTCGTTGGCGTGACTGGTGAGTTCGACATTGACGATGCAGTCGAAATCGCCGATGAGTCTGGTGAGGTTTTCGCCAAGGGTCTCGTGCGAATGAGTTCGACAACTCTTGCTGATGCCTCAGGGCACTCGAGGTCAGAACTGCCCGTTGAAGTGCCCGCACAGGTCGTCCATGCCGACGACCTTGTGATTCTCCCTTAGCGTCGAATCAGACGGTTCACTACCGATTTGGCCTCGTCGACACGCAATGCAATCAGCATTGCTGCATAGATCGCAACGCCGATGACGCCAGCCCCGATTACCGTGACGAGATCGCTCAATGACGTCGCAGCAATGAGGTACCACACTGCAACGCCCATGACGACGGATGCAACAACAAGTTTTGAGATCGTGATCAAGGTGTTTGGATCCAAGAAGCGTCCGATTCGCCGGTGTAAGAGTGCAAGCGCGATGACTGCGAAGACGGAGTAGGCGATCGAACCGCTGGCACCAAGTCCAACGACGCCGAAATGATCGACGACGAGGAAGGCAATGACGAGACCCAGAACCGTCTCCGCCGCATTTGTATAGAACGGAAGTCGAGTGTCGCGCTGCGCATAAAACCCACGCATCGCGTAGAGGAAAAGCGAGAACGCGGGGAGACCACAGAGAAAGGCAATAAGCGTGTGCGCAGTTGTTTCTGCATTCGCCGAAGTGAACTCTCCGTGGGCGAGCACGAGGCGCACAATCGGGCCGGAGAGCAGGATCATCCCGATTGTTGCCGGTAGGGCGATCACGAGGACGAGACGAAGTCCAGTTCCAAAGCGATTCCTGAGTCCTTCGATATTCGCGGCGGCGTGCAGAGCGGAAAGTTCCGGGGTGTAGGCGGTCATGACCGAAACGGTCCAAAGCCCGTAGGGAAGTTGAAAGAACAGCCACGCGTAGGCGTAGATGGAAACGCCATTGACCCCATTGGCCAACGTTTGAATGACGCCATACGCAATGAGGTTGGAAACCACGTAACCAAAGGTCCATCCCGACAACCGTCCGACCTCACGAACCGCGGGATCTCGGAGATCAAAGTTCCAGTGCAGGCGGATTCCCGCACTGCGCATCGCTGGCCAAAGAACCAAGGTCATCGCCGCGAGACCCGCAGTTGTTCCGAGGCCGAGCACGAGAAGAAGGGCGGTGTCGTGACGAACCTGTTCGAAGGTGAGCGCATTACCTGTTGCGAGATGGGGGAGTGCGAGAAACAGGCAGATAACCACGATGTTGTTAAGAACGGGTGCAAAGGCGGGAACGGCAAACGAACGACGAGCGTTGAGCAGTGATGTTCCGAGGCTGGTCAAGCCGTAGAAAAGTATTTGTGGAGCAAACAACATCAACAACGGAACCGCGACAGCCGCTTGCGTCGATGCCTCGCTCGGCGACGAAGAAAGGTTGTAAAGGTGAATGATGACTGGGGCCAGCGCAATGCCCATGACTGTTGCAACGACAAGTACAACACTGATGACCGTTGCGAGTGCGTCGATGCCCCGGTTGTCATCTCGACCGGTGTGAGCGACGACGACGGGGACGAGGGTGGCGGAAAGGATGCCTCCGAGAACAAGGTCATAAAGGAGGTTGGGCGTGTTGTTGGCCAGGTTGTATGCCTCGGCCAACGCGGTCGCTCCGATGGCATACGCCATGACACCAACGCGAAGGAAGCCGGTGAGCCGGCTCAACCCGGTGCCCACAGCGACGACAGCGCTCGATCGGACGAGGTGATGTGTCCTCTGAGAGGTCGTGTCCTCACCGGAGTTGCTCATCAGGTCTCACGCTACTTGGCGCATGCCGCGGCGATTGTGAGGCCGGTGGGGCTCCAGTGGCGCCGACTAGCCTTTCCCCCTTATGACTGTGCATGACGCCACGACACCTGTACCCGAACTCGGACGTCGTTCAAAGGCGGCGTCGCGAATCCTTGCGACAGCCTCTTCAGCGCAGAAGAACGACGCGCTCATGGCTGCCGCCGATCTTCTCGTGAGTTCTGCCGACAAGATCCTTGCGGCAAACGCAGTCGATGTCTCCAGGGCCGAAACCGATGGCGTAAGCCCCACCGTGGTTGATCGTTTGCGTCTCGACGAGAAGCGCATCGGCTCTATGGCGGGTGGGCTCCGTCAGGTCGCGTCTCTGGCAGATCCTGTCGGTGAAGTTCTCGACGGCTGGGTGCGCCCAAATGGATTGCGTATCTCGCGAGTACGCGTGCCCCTCGGCGTCATCGCCATCATTTATGAAAACAGGCCAAACGTGACTTCTGATGCTGCCGGTCTGTGCTTGAAGTCGGGGAATGCAGCATTCCTTCGTGGATCATCGGGTGCGATCGACTCCAATATCGCGATCGAATCGATTTTGCGCACTGCTATTGAGGGCGCGTCACTGCCCGCCGATTCGGTGATTCTTGTCGCCGATACCTCTCGTGAGGCAGCAGTCGAGTTCATGCGCCAGCGTGACACCATCGATTGTCTCATTCCTCGCGGTGGGCCGTCGCTTATTGCTTCCATCCTTGAAAATGCAACGGTTCCTTACGTCATCGATGGTGACGGCAATTGCCACGTGTATGTCGACGCCGATGCTGATCTCGATATGGCGATCAAGATCATCGTGAACGCGAAGACGCAACGACCGTCGGTCTGCAACGCTGCAGAGACTCTGCTGGTTCACCGTTCTGTTGCCGGCGAATTTCTTCCTCGAGCAGCAGCCGCTCTCGATGGTGTCGAACTCCGTGCCGACCATCACGCACTCGAACTCCTTCCAGGTGCGGTGCCCGCTACCGACGACGACTGGTCCACCGAGTTTCTTGACCTCACGTTGGCGGTTGGCGTCGTTGAGACCATCGACGACGCGATCAATCACATCGCTCGAAATAGTTCTGGTCACTCCGAAGCCATCATCACGCGATCTCTCGAAGCGGCTGATCGGTTTACCAACGAAGTTGATGCTGCAGCCGTTCTCGTCAACGCCTCCACACGGTTCGTCGACGGTGAAGAATTTGGATTCGGCGCCGAAATTGGCATTTCAACCCAGAAACTTCATGCCCGAGGACCAATGGGGCTTCGCGAACTCACGACTGCCAAGTTCGTCGTGCGCGGGCAGGGCCAAATCCGGGGGTAAGCCTCAAATCATCGCCTGAGGTTCACGCCTTGGGTGCTTCCCGAGGTGCGGCGGGCCGATACTGTCGGGAAATGGATTATCGCTTTGAGAACCCCGCGGCTGTTCGTACACGTCTCCGTGAGGTCGACTACCTCTCCGATGAGGCCATTGCAGGGGTCGTTTTCCTTGCCGATCGCCTTGGTAAGCCAATTCTGGTTGAGGGCCCGGCAGGCACCGGCAAGACCCAGTTGGCCAAGTCCGTCGCCGAGATTCTCGGCGCCCGATTGATTCGCCTCCAGTGCTACGAGGGTCTTGACGAATCCAAGGCGCTCTATGAGTGGAACTACAAAAAACAGCTCCTGCGCATCCAAGCGGAGCGCAACTCCGACTCAAGCTGGGAAGACATCGAAACCGACATCTTCTCCGACGAGTTTCTTCTTACCCGACCGTTGCTCGAAGCAATTCGTGCCGAGGACCCAGTCGTGCTTCTGATCGACGAAGTCGACCGTGTCGAAGTCGAGACCGAGGCACTCCTCCTCGAGATTTTGTCCGACTATCAGGTATCGATTCCAGAACTCGGAACAATTGAGGCTCGTCAGATCCCGATGGTGTTTCTCACTTCGAACAACACCCGTGAACTTTCTGAAGCGTTGAAGCGACGTTGTTTGTTCCTTCACATCGATTACCCCGAGATGGATCGTGAAAAGGAAATTGTTCTCACCAGGCTCCCCGAAATCAGCGACAGCCTCGCCGATCAGGTCGCCAGAATTGTTCGATCGATTCGGCAACTTGAGCTTAAGAAATCGCCATCGGTTTCAGAGACGCTCGACTGGGCCAAGACGCTTCTCCTCCTTGGGGTCGAGTCAATCACCGAGGCCGAAGCGGTCGAGACCCTCAATATCCTTCTGAAGTATCAGAGCGATATCGCAAAGGCGTCGAAGGAACTTCAGGGTGACGGTGGAGCCAAGAAGCCCGGCGTCCCGCGCACGAGCTGATCGGTAGATCCGGACCATCATGACCTCGACTGAGGCAACGCCGTCTCCAATGCTCGAATTGCTCTCGGGTTTCATCGTCGAACTTCGCGCTGCAGGTTTGCCAGTGAGCCTTACCGAGAACCTCGATGCGATGGAAGCAATTACTCATATTCCTCTCGAGGACCGTGATGCGTTTAAGTACGCGCTTGCAGCGACGCTGGTGAAGAACAATTCCCACTGGCGAGCCTTTGAAACGGTGTTCGAGGTGTACTTCTCGTTGCGGGGCAGTGAGTATTCGCTCGGTGGTGGCGATGACCTGCCCGAGATCACTGACGAGGACGAAATGCCGATGAACCCCGAAGCTGGGGGAGCAGGGTCTGGCGGCGCCGGCGAGGCAATGTCGCCCGAACAGATGGCGGAAATGCTTTTCCAAGCAATGCGTCAAGGCGACGATGCAATGATGCGAGCACTGGCTCGTCAGGCTGTTACTCGTTTCGCCGGCATGGAACCAGGTCGGCCGGTCGGAGGCACGTATTACCTCTACCGCACACTTCGAAATCTCGATCTTGATGGTGTTCTTGAACGCCTCATGGAAGAAGCGAAGCAGGAAAGTCCTTCGCCGCTCACGCCCCTTGAGGAACGACTTGAGCGCGACGAATTTGAATCGCGAATCGATCGCATGAAGAAGGAAATTGAGGCAGAGATCCGACGACGACTCGTTGCTGATCGTGGCGTTGAAGCCATGGCGAAAACATTGCGGAAGCCATTGCCCGAAGATGTCGACTTCATGCATGCCAATCGTGAGGAACTCGTCAGCCTGCGTAAAGCGATCTACCCGCTGACTCGCAAGCTGGCGGTGCGTCTGGCACGGAAGCGTCGTCACGGCCGCAAGGGTCCTCTTGACTTTCGGGCCACCGTTCGGCAGTCGTTGAGTTATGGCGGCGTTCCAGCCGATCCTCGTTTTCGTTATCCGCGACCATCGAAGCCAGAGATCTTTGTCGTTGCCGACATTTCTGGTTCGGTGGCCGCGTTTGCTCGGTTCACGTTGCAGCTCGTTTATGCGATCTCGGGCCAGTTCTCCCGCGTGCGTTCGTTTGTCTTCATCGATGGTCTTGACGAAGTCACGCAGTACTTTGAAGGCGTTGAAGACATCAGTGTGGCGATTCACCGGGTGAATACCGAGGCCGATGTCGTTTGGGTTGATGGTCATTCAGATTACGGACATGCCTTCGAAGTGTTCTGGGAGAAGTACGGCCGAGAAGTGGGTCCGAAAACCACCGTTTTGATCTTGGGCGATGCGCGGAACAACTACCACGCATCACAGTCTTGGACGATCAAAGAGATGCGCAAGAAGGCGCGCCACGTGTACTGGTTGAACCCCGAACCCAAGGCGTACTGGGACACTGGTGACTCAATTGTGAGTGATTACGGCGCCCATACCGACGGCGTGTACGAATGCCGCAATCTTCGGCAACTCGAGAAGTTTGTCGACATTCTCGAATAACCGAATAGCGATCACATCAGGTGGAGGCCACACTCGGTCTTCGAACTACCGGCCCAGCGACCAGAACGCGGGTCATTCGGGTCCGTTGGTTTCTGCGTGCAGGGCTGGCACCCGATAGAGGTGAATCCGTCGAGGAGCAGTGGGTTCACGATGATGTCATTCTGTTCGATGTACTCGGTGACCTGCTCATCGGTCCACATCGCGATCGGGTTGATCTTGATGAGCCCCCGGAGATCTCGAGCGACAAGGGGAGCAGTAACCCGTGAATCGGCTTCGGCGCGGCGCAAGCCGCTCATCCACGCTGCTTTGCCAGAGAGCGCTCGGTCGAGTTGACCTACTTTGACCGCTGAGCAGCAGCTTTCGGGGTCGGCCAGCCATAACGGTTCGTCCTGAAGCGCGACGGTCATCATTCGGAGATTGAGTCCGTAGCGCTGACGAACACGCTCGACAGTTTCGAGAGTTTCGGGAAAGTGATACCCGGTATCGATGAACACAACCTCGATCGCTGGGAACACCTTGGTCGCGAGGTCGATGAGTACCGCATCGGTCATTGAAGCAGTGATCGAAAGGTGCGGTGCGAAGGTTTCAACGCCCCATCCAATGATGTCCTCTGCGGACCATGATTCGAAATCATTGCTGAGTTCCGCGAGTTCCTCGTTACTGAACTCCGGTGCGGACAAATTGGTAAGGCTCATGTTGCGCACTCGGATTCACCGATTTCGGCGGTATACGGACCCGTTTCGTCGTAGTCAACGAAAAAGCTGGGATCCTCATCTGGCTTCGGAAAGACGTCGAGCTCTTTGAGTTCCTTGCCAAGTGTGGCGACGCCACCAGAGCGATCGATCCAACCACGGAAAGATTCACCGGCGTCGCGCTCGTCGTTGAAACGTCGCACCACGCGCACGACAGCTTCGGGAGCGGATTTGGCGGGGAGGCGAGTAGCTCGCTCTCCGAACTCGATCTTCGCGTCGCCTACGAATCCACCAAGGAGCATCGTGTAGCCAGGAGCAGACTTTCCGTGTGCCCGTCGTTCGGCGCCATGGAATCCAATGTCGGCGACATGGTGTTGACCGCAGGAATTGGTGCAACCCGAGATGTTGATGCGAAGGCCGCCGACTTCCGCCAAACCTTCAGCTTGGAGTGCCGAACCAATGGCATCGGCCAGGCCGCGACTTTGGGTGACGGCGAGGTTGCAGGTGTCGGCGCCCGGACACGCGACAACGTCGCTGACCAACTCCGCCGATGGGCTCGCCATATCGAGGGCAGTGAGGCGATCGAAAAGGAGCGGAAGCTGCGCTTCGGTGAGATTGCGGATGGCGAAGTTCTGACGATTGGTGACCCGGACATCGACGCCAAATTCCCGCACAATTCCAGCGAGACCGCGGAATTGTGCGGCAGTGACGTCACCAAGACGTGCGTGCGCAATGGCGGAAACGGTTCCCTTCGCGGCACCGCGGATCACGTTTGAATCTTCCCAACGCTCAAACGCGCCCGGTCGACGCAGAACGACGGGTGTGCCCTGTCCCATCGCGGTGTTTCCAGCCGCACCAGCGATACCGGCAGGAGCATCGCCTCGTTCGAGAACTTCGACGGGAATCCCGCCTGGCCACGACGATGAGCCGAGAAGGAAATGTCGAACCTTCAGCACACGTCGCTGAACTTCTTCAAAGCCGAGATTGTCGACGACCCACTTCATACGAGCGCGAAGTTTGTTGTCGCGATTGCCGGTTTGTTCGAAGACTCGAAGAACTGACTCGATTGTTGGAAGCAGATCTTCCTTTGCGGTGAATGGTTCGAGTGCGAGGGCAGCATGGGGATTGGCGCCGAGACCACCAGCAATGAAGACGCGGAATCCGGCCTCGATGGAGCCGTCCTCGTTCGTTCTCGTCGTAGCGATGATGCCAACGTCGTTGAACATTGCTTGACCGCAGTCCGAAGCACACCCGGAGAAGTTGATCTTGAACTTCCGGGGAAGTCGTTGACCGAGGGGATTGCGCAGGAAATGTTTGAACGCAGCTTCGGCCCAAGGTGTGATGTCGAGAACTTCACTCGGGCAGGCGCCGGCAAGGTGGCAGCCCTGCACGTTTCGAACGGTGTCGCCACATGCCTCGCGACTCGTGAGACCCACGACGGCGATGTCACGTAAAAGGTCAGGAACGCGTTCGAGTTGTACGTAGTGGAACTGAATGGCCTGACGCGTTGTGAGATGACCCCAGCCCCGGGAGTACTCGGTGGCGATGTCGGCCATACGGTCGAGTTGCGGGGCAGTAATTGTTCCAAATGGCGCCTTGATGCGGATCATTTGGTTATGACCGCCCTGGCGCTGGCCGTAAATGCCGTTATTCAGTCGAAAGACACGAAAGACGTCGTCGTCCAATTCGCCAGACAGATAGCGAGAAAGTTGAACTTCAAACTTGGCGATGTCGGCAGCAGAGGCGGCATCAATTTCGAGATCAGACATGTGGGGGCTCTTCAACGTCAGCGGATAGGAAACCTGACTAGATGAGTCAGGAATCTAGTGCCTCTCGAGCGAATTGTCGACCTATGGAGTCAGGATTGTGGTGGTCAGTCCTGGCGAAGGAGCTCGGCAACTCGGAACGCAAGGTCGAGCGATTGGCGAGCGTTGAGTCGAGGGTCGCACATGGTCTCGTATCGAGTTCCCAAGTCCGCATCGAGGATCTCTTCGGCGCCGCCAAGGCACTCGGTGACGTTGTCGCCCGTAAGTTCGATGTGGACGCCGCCGGGCCACGTGCCTGCAGCACGGTGTGCTGCAAAAAAGCCAGCGATTTCGGCAAGAACCGCGTCGAAATGACGGGTCTTGCGACCGCTCGGCGCCGTGAAGGTATTTCCGTGCATCGGATCGCAGGCCCACGCCACCGGGTGACCGGCATCGCGCACAGCTTCGAGGAGTGGCGGTAACGCGGAACTGATGGTCTCGGCGCCCATGCGGGTGATGAGCGTGAGTCGACCAGGAATTCGATTGGGGTTCAGCGCCTCGCAGAGGGCAAGGACTTCTTCGGGAGTCACCGAAGGACCGACCTTGCAGCCAACTGGGTTGCCGACGCCGGAGAGGAAGTGAACATGCGCGCCATCGAGTTGGCGGGTGCGTTCGCCAATCCAAAGCATGTGCGCCGAACAGTCGTACCAATCGCCAGTCAGTGAGTCTTGGCGGGTGAGCGCCTCTTCGTATCCAAGGATGAGCGCTTCGTGACTCGTGGAGACATCAACCGTATGGAGTTGCGGAGTCGAAACAGTGTCGACGCCACATGCGGCCATGAACTGCAGTGCACGCTCGATGCCCGCCGCAACTTCTTCGTAACGCTGTCCTTCTGCACTCGACGCAACAAATTCCTGGTTCCAGGCGTGAACGCGAGAAAGGTCACCAAACCCGCCCTTTGTGAACGCGCGGACCAGATTGAGCGTTGATGCCGACTGCTGATAGGCGGTGATGAGACGCTCAGGATCAGCGACTCGGGCTTCAGGGGTGAAGTCGATGTCGTTCACCATGTGGCCGCGAAACGATGGAAGTTCGACGCCGTCAATCGTTTCCGTGCCGAAAGAACGTGGCTTTGCGAATTGGCCGGCAATGCGTCCGACCTTGACGACCGGAACGCCCGACGAATACATGAGCACCACTGCCATCTGAAGGATGACTTTGAGCTTGTCGCGGATCGCGTCGGCGCTGAACGCGTCGAATGATTCGGCGCAGTCGCCCGCTTGAAGAAGGAACGCTTCGCCGTTGGCAACCTTGCCGAGGTCGGTGGTGAGACTGCGAGCTTCGCCTGCGAAGACGAGCGGGGGCATCGAGCCGAGACGCTTCACGACGTCGTCGAGCGCGCTGAGGTCGGCCCAATCAGGCTGCTGAACGACGATGCGAGAACGCCAAGAGGAGGGGGACCATTCGGTTGTCACAGTCACAAGGTTGGTGGTCCGGTGCCCTTGAGCGCAAAGCCATTTCTGGCCGTCGCTGGATCAGATGGCGTCGATGGTGTCCGGGGCGTTCTCTCGTACCGAGGCCATGGCTCGCTTGACCAGTCTGCGAGCGGCTTCGGCCGTGACTCCGAGTTCATCGCCGACCTCTCGGTACGAGCGGCGACGGCCGTCGTGGAGGCCGAACCGTTGCTCAACAGCCAACCGGGCTCGAGGATCAAGAACGGAGAGAAGCGAGGCGATCATCTCGTGATCGATCTGCTCGAGGACAATTTCTTCGGGCCCCGGAAGCGAGTCGGGGAGAATGTCGACGAGTTCGTTGGAATCGTCCTCGCCGATTGTGCGGTCGAGAGAGGTCGGTGTGGTCAGGCGGTGGAGCCACGCATTCTCGGAATCGAGTTGGTCGCCGTCACCAGAAACCTGTCGAAGGGCCGCTCGCAGTCCGGCTGAGCGATCTCCGGGAAGACGGACAAGGCTGGCCTTTTGATCAAGGGCGCGACCGATTGCTTGACGAATCCAGAACGTTGCGTACGTCGAGAACTTGAAGCCTTTTCGCCAATCGAACTTGTCGACGGCGTGTTCGAGGCCGATGTTCCCCTCTTGGATGAGGTCGAGAAGTTCCATACCCGGAGGAAGGGGATAGCGACGGGCAACGCTTACGACGAGGCGCAGGTTGGCGCGAATGAAGCGGTCCTTCGCAGCAGCGGCGGCGCGAACCTCGGATTTGAGGGCAACGGATCGTTCACCGTTCTCGAGTCGGGCGGCGGCGGCGACGCCCTTTTCGATGATCTGTGAAAGCTCGCGCTCTTCGAGCGCGGTGAGGAGCGGGACGAGCCCAATTTCGTTGAGATACTGACCAACTGAATCGCTCATAGCGGGGGGACTCCTAAATGGTGTCGGCGGCTTCACCGACGGATTTTCTCCGGACCCAAATCCCGAACACGAGTATTCGGGGGGAAATGACAATGGTGTAACCGCACGGAGGGGTGGGGGTGTTCCCTCAGGGTTGCGTGACTTTTGTCACGAGCCTGCGCCGACCGACGGAAATTTCGTCCTTTCCCGACCGTACACTCTCCCGAATGCCCTCCGTTCGTCGTGGTCTCGGGATTCTCGGCGGAACGTTTGATCCCCCACATATCGGGCATCTGGCAGCAGCAGTAGAGGTTCGATCTGCCCTTCAACTCGAGCGAGTTCTGCTGATGGTGGCCAATGATCCATGGCAGAAGACCGGAAGACGGCCGCTATCGGCCGCTCAGGATCGGCTGGCGATGGCGACTGCCTCTGTTGCGGGAATGGAGGGTATCGAAGCAAGTGACCTCGAGATCGCTCGTGGCGGTCCGACCTATTCGATTGACACCTTGCACGTTTTGAAGGAAACCGCACCCGATCAGCAATTGTTCCTGATCGTTGGTTCCGATGCCGCCGCGAATCTGCAGACGTGGCACCGGCACCACGAACTTCCTGAGCTGGCGACCCTTGTGATTGTCGAACGTTCGGGAGAGCAAGCGGCGACGCCACCCGACGGCTGGACAACCGTGAGGGTGTCCATGCCTCGGCTCGATGTTTCGTCGAGCGATGTTCGCGAGCGCGTTCGCACAGGTCGTCCCTTGACCCCTTTCGTCCTGCCCGCCGTCATCGGTGAGATCGAAGCTCGTGGGCTGTACGGTTTGACCGACTCATGACGCCTGAACTGCCTCCGCCGCCACCCTCCGGGACTTCTTCTTCGGGCGAGGATTTCGATTTCTCCGCGCTCGTCGCAGAGCACAATCAAGCCACTGCCTCGAAGAAGCCACCCGGTCGACGGTCGAAAGACGAGGATTGGGACGCGGCGCCGGTTGCAGGTCAGCGTGGTTCCCATGTCGTGCATGGAGACGAAGAGCGTGTCGCCCACCGGTCGATTGAACGAACGGGTTCTCGCTGGTGGCGTATCGGCTATCCCGCGCTCGTTGGAGTGTTCTGTCTCATCGTTCTTCCAGCACTCGTCTTCGTCGGCCTGCGAGTCATCCTTGACAGTTCTGATGGACAGCTCGTCAAACGCGTTACCGATCCTGCCGCTCCTGGTTATGAAGCGGTTGTTGAAAAGACGCCCACCGCGATCGCCGCAGTTCTTGCTCCGGACGGAACCCTCGACTCCGCGGTTGTCTTCGCACTCACATCTGAATCCTCCGGCGGGGTGATGCTCATCCCAGGGACGCTCGGGATTCCAACGAACTATGGAATGTTCCCGCTGACCGAAGTTTGGAAGGCCGATGGTATTGACGCTGTGTCGGCCGGTGTTGGTCGAGTGCTTAATCTCAACTTCAGCGAGAAAGTGGCACTCAACGCAACAGACTGGGCGACTCTGGCTGGACCGTATGCGCCCTTCACATTCACGAGTCCCGATGCGGTACACGATGCGAAAGATGGAGTCGTATTCCCCAAAGGTTCCGTCACAGTCAAAGCCGATCAAATCGCTTCGTTCCTTACGAGTAAGAGCGCGAAGGACAACGATTCCAATCGACTCATTCGGGATGAACTCTTCTGGAAAGCTTGGATGGCCAAAATCAAGTCGAGTAACGCCCCATTCCCCGTGACGACCGAGTCGGGCATTGGCCGATTCGTGGCGTCGATCGCGCGGGGCCAATTGAGCGTGTCCTCGCTGCCGGTCATCCCTGTCGCCGCAGGTTCGCCAGTTCCTGGCGGCGGACCGATGTGCATGGCGCAGGAAGCAGCAACGCTTGACGCGGTCGCAGCAATTGTCCCGTTCCCCGACGGTGCTCCTGGCGCACGTCCCCGGATTCGGGTTCTCGACGGAACCGGGAAGCTCAGTAACGGAATTAATGCAGCGATCATTTTGAATGCGGCTGGCGGTCAGGTTGACGTCGTTGGAAACGCAAAGTCGTACGGCCAGACAACAACTCAGATCATTTATTTCGACGGCACGTCACGCGAAACGGCACAGAAAATGCTCACGGCATTGACCGTTGGTGAACTCGTCGAGAGCAAACAATCGAATTCGGGTGCAGATATGACTGTCATTCTTGGCGAGGATTTTCTCGCCAAATATGGGCCGACGAGTGGATCATCAAGTCTGACGTCATCGTCTACTTCCTCCATTGCCGCGACGACGTCGACGACGGTGCGCAAGTGAATTCTCCTGAGGAGTTCCCACTTCATCACGAAATCGCTCGTGCCGCGGCGAAGAAGACCGATGCTTCGACCGTCATGCTCGATGTTGGCGATGTCTTGTCAATTACCGGATGGTTCGTCATTACTTCCGGCACAAGCAACCGACAGGTGCGAGCTATTGCTGAAGGAATCGAAGAAGACGTCTTCGCTGCCGGAGGACCCAAGCCGGTGCGCGTCGAAGGCCTCGACGATGGCACCTGGGTTCTCGTTGATTACGGCGACGTCATCGTGCATATCTTTGATGACGAGACCAGGGCGTTCTACGACCTCGAGCGCTTATGGCGTGATGTCCCGATCGTCGAATGGCAAAACGAGGCGATCTAAGCGTTTCGTGCTGGCGCCGGTACGACAGAAACAAGAAATGCCCGTGACGCTCTGTCACGGGCATTCGTTGTTTCGGAGTGGAGCTAAGGGGAATTGAACCCCTGACCTCTTCCATGCCATGGAAGCGCTCTACCAACTGAGCTATAGCCCCGAATGGATTCCGAACTGTACCGGCCGCCACCAAGCCCGCAAAATCGAAACTTCAATGTATTGGCGCACTCTGATGGCGGTCGTAGAACGTTTGAGTGAAGAGCCGAGGTCCAAGCGTCGCCTACCATCAACCGTCATGGTCGACGGCTACGAACCCCCCATTCTTGAGGCGAAGTGGCAGGAGCGTTGGGCAACTGACGGCTTCTACAACGTTGAGAACGACGACCCGCGGCCGCATTGGTACACGCTGTGCATGTACCCCTATCCGAGCGGTGCCGCGCATATGGGGCACGTTCGTAACTACACCTTTGGTGACCTCATCGTTCGATACCGCACAATGAATGGCTACGCGGTTCTCTCGCCAATGGGGTTCGACAGTTTCGGTCTTCCCGCAGAAAACGCCGCGATCAAAACTGGTCGACATCCTCGAGAGTTCACCGACGAACGCATTGAAATGCTCCGTAGTTCGATCCTTCGTATTGGGGCGGTCTACGACTGGCGTCGACAGGTAACGAGTCATTCTGCGGAGTACCAAAAGTGGACACAATGGATCTTCCTTAAGTTCCTTGAGGCAGGTTTGGCGTATCGCCGAAACGCGCCGGTGAATTGGTGCCCGGGTTGCCAAACTGTTCTCGCCAACGAACAGGTAAATGCCGATGGCACCTGCGACCGATCCGGAGACGTCGTCGAAAAGCGTGATCTTGAGCAGTGGTTTTTCAAGATCACCGATTACGCCCAACAACTTCTTGATGACCTTGACGATCTTGACTGGCCGGAGCGGGTCAAGATCATGCAGCGAAACTGGATCGGGCGTTCTGAGGGTGCCGAATTCTCGATGCAGGTTGTTGACGCTGACGGAGTTCCTCACCCCGATGGCGTGAAGATTGACGTGTTTACGACTCGTCCGGACACGAGTTTCGGCATGACCTATTCCGTCATGGCGCCCGAGCATCCGCTAGTCGATGTTGTGGTGGTTCCTGAACGTCGAGCCGAAGTCGCAGCGTTTGTCGCAAGTGCGCGAAAGGCGAGCGATGTCGAACGTATGTCTTCGGAAGGATCGCTTGATAAACGCGGCGTTTTCACCGGATCGTATGTACGGAATCCGTTCACCAAGCAGCCAGTCCCGCTCTATCTCGCTGACTATGTGCTCATGGGTTACGGAACCGGCGCAATCATGGCCGTTCCTGCCGAAGATCAGCGCGACTGGGACTTCGCCAAGGCGCATGGTTTGCCCATTGTTCGCACGATTGAACCACCGGCCGATTTCGATGGCGAAGCCTTTACAGGCGATGGACTTCACATCAATAGTGGGTTCCTCGATGGAATGGGTAAAGAGGAAGCGATTGGTGCTGCGATCGCTTTTCTTGAGGCCGAAGCCATTGGTTCAGGGACGATTAACTTCCGGTTGCGTGATTGGCTTGTAAGTCGTCAGCGGTTCTGGGGCTGTCCGATCCCTGTCGTCAACTGCGAGAACTGCGGAATGGTTCCTGTCCCGGAAGCAGATCTACCGGTGCTCGCACCTGACGACGTCGAGTTCCTTCCCACAGGGGAGTCCCCACTTCGCCTTCACCCAGGATTCTTCGAGACAACGTGTCCGACATGCGGCGGTCCCGCTCACCGTGAGACCGACACCATGGATACGTTCGTCGATTCGTCTTGGTATTACCTCCGCTTTTGTGATCCGTGGAACGACGAGCAACCGTTTTCCACTTCCGCAATCGACGCGTGGATGCCGGTGGATCAATACATCGGCGGCGTCGAGCATGCGATCTTGCATCTGATGTACGCCCGTTTCTTTACCAAGGCCCTCTCGGACCTCGGCGTTGCCCCCGCCAATTTGCGCGAGCCATTTACGAGATTGTTTACCCAGGGAATGATTCGACTTGATGGCGACAAGATGTCGAAATCAAAAGGCAATCTGGTTGCGCCCGAGGAAATCCTTGACACCGACGGCGCTGATGCTCTTCGCCTCGCGCATCTCTTCGTTGGTCCGCCGCAAGACGATATCGATTGGGAGGGTGTTGGTATCGAGGGGTGCTCTCGATTCCTGCATCGAGTGTGGAGAATTGCGCTCGGTGACATTGGTGTCGAAGCGGTCGACCGAGTTGCGATTGAGGCAGACGTAGATCTCGAACGTCGCACAAACCGACTGATTGTGAAGGTCACTGACGACTATGAACGTTGGGCTTACAACACAACTGTCGCGGCGTTTATGGAGTTCACGAATGAGCTCTATCGATACGTCAAGATCGAGGGCGGGCCTCATAAGGCGACTCTTGAATTCGCGATTGATACGTTGCTGTTGCTGATGGCTCCAATGGCTCCTCACATCACTGCAGAGTTGCGCGAGCGTCGGAATGGCGACGACATTCATCAATTGTCTTGGCCTGTTGCCGACGACGCAATGCTTGCGGTCGACACCGTGACAATGGTTGTTCAGGTCAATGGCAAAGTCCGCGATCGCATTGAAGTTCCCTCAGGAATCGATGCTGCGACGGCGGAATCCATTGCCCTTTCGAGCGAGAAAGTTCAGGCTCATCTTGACGGCAAGCCGCCGCGAAAGGTGATTTGCAAGCCACCGAATTTGGTCAATCTCGTCGCTAGTTGACGACGAAGTGAGGCTCAGTCCTGTTCACGCAGGAACTGTTCGAGTTCTGCCATGAGGTCGTCGCCCATCGGCAGTGGATCTTCGATGACGACCTTCGAATCGAGTTGAGCTTCGAGTTGTCGAACCATCTCGATGTGCTCTTCGCTATTTGCGACGAGTTCATCGAGTCGCTCGCGGGAAGTGCGCGCATCTTCGACCAATGATCCGAGACTGAAATTCAGGCCACTGAAGGTGCGTAGACCTTCAATGAGCGCGAGCGCCCCCGCCGGGTAGGGCATTCCTGCGGCGTAATGCGGAATCTGCGCCCAGAGGCCTGTTGCCTGGATGCCAGAAGCGGCACACGCAAGTTCGATCGCGGCGTTGATCCCAGCCGGTACGTCGATGCGTCCGGTCTCGCCACCGACTCGTTGCGCCATTTCTGCATCGGTAGCAGTCGTGACCAATTGTGTTGGCCGGGTGTGGGGGACAGGAGCGGGGTACGCGCTGAGTCCAAAAACTGAGGAAACCTCGAATTGATGAGCAAGGTCGACGATTGCATCAGCGAAGGCCATCCAGCGATGATCAGGCTCTGCGCCGACAAGGAAAAGCACCGAAGCACCGTCAGCGTCGAATCCGGCCTGAAGTTCGATTGTGGGCCAGGAGAGTCCGGTATTGATTCCGTCGAGAAGATGCATCGTGGGACGGCGGGAACGGTGGTCGATAAGCGCATCGGCGTTGAATCGCGCGACGGTCACCGTTTCGAGATTCTCGAGGATTGTTCCGAAGGCATTGGTCGACGCTAAGCCTGCATCGATCCAGCCGTCGAGGGCCAAGAGCAACACCGGTGAATCGAGTTCTGGACTTTCGATGAGTTCGTAGATGTCAGACACTGGCTCCGCCGATCTGACCTTCGAACGCAGCAAGGCCGGCGATTGCGAGTCGTTGCACCGGTGTTGCTCCTGATTCGGCGTTGTTGGATTGATCTCCCATGGCCCCTGAACGGTAGCGAACGATGACGCCTTGCAAAATGCACGCGAGTTTCCAGTAGCCGAGCGCCACGTAATACCCGATCTGGCTGACGTCACGATGAGTCAACGCTTCGTACTTGGCAAGGAGTTCCTGACGGGTCGGGAATCCTTCAAGAGTGGTGGCGGATCCCTCGATCACCACGAAGGAATCGCTCGCTTCGGCCCAGTACACAAACATGAAACCCAGATCCGCCATTGGGTCTCCAAGGGTGCAGAGTTCCCAATCAAGCACTGCGATGACGTTTCCATCGATGTCGACGATGCAATTGTCGAGCCTGTAGTCGCCATGAACGATCGTCGCTGGTCCCTGTGGTGGTACAGCCTCTGCGAGACGGCGGTGTAGTTCCGTCATTTCGGGAACATCAGAATCCTTTGTCGATTCCCATTGGCGTTGCCAACGCGACAGCTGCCGCTCAACGTAGGCCTCTTTGCGTCCAAGATCCCCGAGTCCAATAGCGTCCACATCGATGGCGTGAATCGCTGCAAGGACATCGATCAGCGAATGACCTGCGTTTGCGCGTGCATCGATCTGTAGTTTGGAACCGGCTGCGATGTTTCGTGCAATCACGCCATCGACGAAATCCATGACGTAAAACGGTGCGTCGTTGACCTCAATGTCGTCGCAGTAGCCAACAATTGGCGCAACCGGAACGGGCGTATCGCGAAGCGCAGCGATGATTCGGACTTCACGTCCCATGTCGTGCGCGGTGGCAAGAACATGGCCGAGAGGCGGTCGGCGTAAAACCCAACGTCGGCCCTTGGCGTCAGTCATGTTGTAGGTGAGGTTCGACAGTCCGCCAGTGATGAGTTCGAATTCGAGGGGTTCGGCCAGTTCTGGGACGCGTCCAAGCATCCAGTTGGTGATGTTTGCCGCGTTAATTCCTGCGACGTCATTTGGTGGGGTCACATCGGCTCCAAACTCAGGATGCCGACACGCTACCGGTGCTGGCGAAGGCCCCGCTTTGCTCGGAGTGGTCGTATCCTTGCCGCTGTGATCATTGACGTAACCGACGAAACCCTCGAAGCCGAGGTTCTTAACCGCTCCATGACGACACCTGTGGTGGTTGATCTCTGGGCACCCTGGTGCGGTCCATGTAAGACCCTCGGGCCAATGATCGAGGCAGCTGTTGCCGCAACTGGCGGCAAGGTGGTGCTTGCGAAAATCAACGTCGATGAGAACCCTGCTGCATCACAGGCTTTCAAGGTTCAGAGCATTCCCGCTGTCTTTGCCATTTCGGGCGGCAAGATCGTCGATCAATTTGTCGGAGCTCTCCCTGAAGAGAAGATCATCGAGTTTGTGAGTGGACTCGTGGGTCCAGTCGAGCTTTCTCCTGTCGACATCTTGCGTGAGCAAGGAGATGAAGTTTCGCTGCGCCAAGCGCTTGAACTTGAGTCGGGTAACGCCGATGTGATTATCGATCTCGCTGAACTGCTCGCCGGCGAGGACCGCGGCGACGAAGCGCTTGAATTGCTGGCACGTATTCCCGAAACTCCAGAGACTCGGCGCATCTCTGCTTATGTTCGCAGCGGATCTGGCCTCAACTCCGATGAGCAAATTGAACAACGTCTCGAGGTTCTGCTCGGCGAGGTAAAAGGCAACGACGACGCTCGGCAGGAGTTCATCGACCTTCTCGAACTTTTGGGCGCCGAAGACCCGCGCACCGGTGTGTGGAGGAAGCGGCTCACCACAACCATCTTCTAAGGGCCGGTAGCAACTCAAGAGTCTGATTGACCCTTTGCATCTGGTGTTCCCAAACCTAGGTTTGACACGCACTTCCTCCTCAATCTCATGTCGTTGCAGACGACAGGGCTCGGGAGCGTGTCAATGGACGGGCGTGAATCAAGTCGAACAACCTCCGAAGCGGCACAGCGTGCACTCGACCGGATGCGCACGAGCCCAGTCTCTCGGCGACCAACTTGGCGATCAGCATCGGAACTTGTCGCACTGCGTGCAGCGTTCCTGAAATCAGGAAGAATCAGGGTCGCGGTTGTCGTTGTTGGGGTTGTTCTTTCGGCGTTGTTCGCCGCAGTGTGGTTCGTCAGTCGCTCTCCCTCCACTGACGTTCAATGGTCTCCGGCCGCAAGCACAATTCCTGCAGCCTCGATACCCACTACCACGGGTCCCGGAGTTGTTGTCGATGTGGGGGGAGCAGTGCGTCAGCCAGGCGTGTACCGGCTTCCCATTGGAGCGCGAGTTGTCGATGCACTCGAAATCGCCGGAGGGCCTACGGACGCCATCGACCTCGACCAACTGAATCTGGCCGCGACAGTCGTGGACGGTCAGCGAGTCTGGATCACGCGCAGGGGTGAGGCGTCTCCAGCGATCGCCTCATCGGTGTCTGGGGGTGCCGGTGGTGTGTCGATCACTGGTCCGCTTGATCTCAATAGCGCCACTATTGAGCAACTCGATTCACTCACGGGGATCGGTCCATCAACTGCGAAGGCCATCATTGACCGGCGCACGGAACTTGGTCGGTTTCGGTCTGTCGATGACCTGCTGACAGTCAAAGGAATTGGCTCCTCGAAGTTGGACGGTATTCGTAAAAGCGTTGTCGTCCGCTAGGTGAGAGCTCTCTCGATACAGCTGCGACGCGTCATGTCCGAAGGCGGATTTCGGACGATCTGGTCGCGACACTTTGCATCGTTCTTCGCAACGGCATGTTGGATGGGTGCGTTGATACCGATGCATGCCCCGATGGCGGCTGGGCCACTTGCACTCAGCATTGGGCTTCTTAGTCGTCGTCGCTGTGTGCTTGTTCTCGTCGGTGGGTTCGCAGTAGCGGTGATGTCGTTTCATGCCCGCGAAGGTCTAGAGCCAGTCGCATCACGCGAATGGAACGGTGTTGTGACCTTGCTCTCGGATCCTCAGGACTTCCCGGGACGCGTGCTGGCTGATGTCGACTCTGATGTTGGTCGCTTGCAACTGACGGCCACTGGTCGTTGGGCTTCCATCGTTCGACGAACGACTGTTGGTCGCCGGATGTTGGTGACCGGGAATCTTCGTGAACTCTCTCATCGAGATCGACTGGTGTATCGACATTTACGCATGGCGCTGTCTCTCGAGAGTGCTTCCGTGGAGGACGGTTCTTCATTTTGGCGAGTCCCTGTCGACGTCGTTCGTTCAGCGATCCTTCGTGGCGCAACTGCGTTACCCGCTGACCAACGTCCGGTCTACGCCGGATTTGTCGTTGGCGACGACCGGGGGAGCGACGGCGAGACCGTTCGATCATTTGAGAATTCAGGACTTTCCCACTTGCTCGTCGTTTCGGGCGAGAACGTCGTCTTCGTTATCGCTCTTGCGACACCAATCGCAGAGAGGCTTGGGAGGCGTACAAGGGTCGCAGTGTTGACTCTCGTACTCCTGTTCTTCGCTGCGGTCACTCGGTTCGAGCCCTCCGTGCTCAGGGCGACGTTCATGGCAGTCATCGCCGTAGTGGGAGCGGGATCAGGTCGACCCGTTACGGCGCGTCGACGTCTCGCAGTCGCGGTTGCTGCACTGATCATCGTGGATCCGCTCCTCGTTGAGTCCTTCGGGTTTCGACTTTCGGTTGCAGCGACGGCCGGCATCACCTTGCTGGCGCCGACAATTGCGAGGTGGCTGCGAGGGCCTCGTTGGTTCCAGCAGGTGCTCTCGGTGACGGTTGCAGCGCAACTAGCGGTTGCTCCACTGGTCGTTCCCGTCTTTGGACCTCTGCCGCTTGCATCACTTCCCGCCAATGTTCTGGCTGAGCCGATCGCAGGATTCGTCATGATGTGGGGATCATCAGTGGGCATCGTTGCTGGTGCGCTTGGAGGCTGGCCGGCGTTGATACTTCAGGTGCCAGTCCGCGCTGGAGTTTGGTGGATCATGATCGTCGCCAAATGGTGTGCCTCGCTTCCGCTTCCCCGACTGACGCTGCCTGCGATTGCGGTAGTCGCACTGGGCGCTGGCCTCCTCTTGCGACTCTCTCGTTTGGCGAATTGGCAGCAACCTGAGCGCGGGAGCCCTGTTCCCGACGGTTAGGGTCGCGAGGTGTTCTTGGACCTCGGCACCACTCGATTCGACATCACGTACCGCGCGATTGTTATGGGCATACTCAATCGAACCCCCGATTCTTTTTACGATCAGGGTTCGTATTTCGAATTCGAGGACTTTCTGCGGAAGGCCGAACAGCTCGTCAACGATGGCGCTGACTTCCTTGACGTCGGCGGCGTCAAGGCTGGACCAGGCGACGAAGTTACTGAACAGGAAGAACTTGACCGAGTCGTCCCGGCCATCGAGGCGCTTCGAAGCCGTTTCGATCTTCCGTTGTCGGTCGATACCTGGCGGGCATCTGTCGCGAAGGAGTGCTTTGAAGCTGGCGCATGCATCGGAAATGACATCAGCGGTTTTGCCGACCCTGATTATCTCGATGTGTGCGCCGCCGCCGATGCATCAGTGGTGGCCACGCATATACGTCTTGCCCCGCGCGTTCCCGACCCAGATCCTCAGTATGACGATGTTGTGCTCGCGGTCTGTGAGTTTTTGACCGATCGAGCCGAGCGTGCCCGCTCCGCCGGCATTCCTCGTGAGCGGATCATGGTCGATGCAGGGCTCGATCTTGGGAAGTCAGAAGTGCAGTCGAAGATTCTCTTGAGATCTTCTGATGCACTCACAGCTCTTGGCTACCCGGTCTTTCTTTCGGCATCGAATAAGCGATTTCTGTGGACGCTTCTTGATGTTGAGCGTGGCTCTGCCGGGGACGGCACGATGGCGGCGCATTCGCTTGGCATCGCTCTCGGCTGTCGAATTCTCCGAGCGCACGACGTCCGCAATGGTCGCCGAGTCGCCGATGCGATGGCGGCAATTCTCGAGGTCGCGTGAACGTCAATCTCACCGCCCCAGTGTTCCTGTTGAAGGGGAGCGACGAGGTCATCCTTGGTGACGAAGTGTCTTCGCTGATCGCGCAATTGGTTGGTGATGGAGATCGCACGCTGTTGCTCGCCGAGCTATCGATAGCTGACCACGCACTCGACGATGGCGGTTACACGATCGGTCCCGTTGTCGATGCTTCGCAGACGTTTCCTTTTTTGAGTGATCGTCGCGTTGTACTTGTTCGCAACGCAGCGGTGTTCTCGACCAAAGACGCGTGTGTTCCGCTCGTTCAGTACCTCGAAGATCCGCTTGAAACCACATCGCTGGTTCTTGTGTGGGAAAAGGATCCTCGTCCGAACAAACAGTCGAAAACGCCAGCGGTTCCTAAAAGCCTCGCCGATGCAGTGTCCGGTTGCGGGGGAGTGGTTGTCGATACATCGCCGGGAACGGGCAAGGCGCAAGGCGGTTGGCTCGACGAACGGATCTCAGCGTCGGCGCTCAAACTCGATCCTGCAGCGCGCCGATCACTCGTCGATCATCTCGGAAGTGATGTTGGCCGCTTGCCCGCAATCCTCGAAATGTTGGAATCAGTGTTCGGCGCTGGCACCAAAGTTTCGGCGCCCGATATTGAGCCGTATCTCGGCGTCTCGGGTGATGTCGCTCCTTGGGATCTCACCGATGCGATCGATGGGGGTGATGTCAGCGGCTCGCTTGATGTTCTTCAGAGAATGATGATCGGGGGAGGCCGTCACCCACTCCAGATTCTCGCGACCTTGAGCAATCATTATTTGAAGATGATCCGGCTTGATGATCCCGATATTCGCGGCGATAAGCAGGCCGCAGACGTTCTCGGAATGAAGGGCAGTACCTTCCCGGCGAAGAAGGCCCTCGATGGTGCTAGGCGGCTTGGTAGCGATCGACTGGCCGACGTGGCGGCGTTGCTTGCGCAGGCCGACCTCGATCTTCACGGGGCCAAGGCGTGGCCGCCCGAATTGGTTGTCGAAGTTCTCGTCGCTCGATTAGCTGGCCGGAACCGATCCTCGTCAGGCTCTCGCGGTCGTCGCTGACCTACGTAGTCCGCATCATCGATCGAGAAAACGAAAAGGACCGGAGCATTGCTCCGGTCCGATATCGCAAGAGCGCCAGAGTGGCGCCTCGATCACTTGGTTGCAGCGTTAATGCGCGCCATGAGGCGGCTCTTGCGGCGAGCAGCCTGGTTCTTGTGGATGACACCCTTTGACGCAGCGGTATCGATTCGCTTGATCGCGAGACGAGCTTGCTCGGCGATGTCAGCGCTGCCTTCCTCGGCAGCGGCGAGTGCACGCTTGGTACGAGTCTTCAGTTCTGAGCGGACAGCCTTATTGCGAAGGCGAGCCTTTTCGCTCTGACGGTTGCGCTTGATCTGGCTCTTAATGTTGGCCACTGGGGTCCTCTGTCTTTGAAGAATTGGTGTGGTTTGGGGGGACGGGTTCGGGTCGAATGACCGGCCCCGCACACGGACGGGAAAGCATAGCGGGCAGAGGTCCCCGAGTCACAAGAACCGGGAATCGGTCACGACCCGTCTAGGCTCCTACGGCCCCTCGCCCCAAGGACGACTGCCTTCGTGGCTTCTCTCGACCATATTCGTAACCTGTGCATCATTGCCCATATCGACCATGGCAAGTCCACCTTGGCGGACCGCCTGCTCGAACTTTGTGGCGCGGTCGACCCCAGAGAAATGCGAGCCCAGTATCTCGATTCGATGGATATCGAACGTGAGCGCGGCATCACGATCAAGCTTCAAAGCGTTCGCCTCGATTACAAGGACCATCTGGTCCACCTCATCGACACCCCAGGTCACGTCGACTTTGGCTACGAGGTAAGTCGATCCCTCGCGGCGTGCGAGGGGGCCATCCTGCTTGTCGACGCGGCCCAAGGGATTGAAGCCCAGACGTTGGCCAATTGTTACCTCGCACTCGAAAACGATCTCGAGATCGTGGCCGCTCTTAACAAGATTGATCTTCCAGCGGCCGACCCCGATCGCTACGCCGCCGAGATCGAAAAGGTTCTTGGGATACCGGCCGACGAAATCCTTCGCGTGAGTGCAAAAACCGGCGAAGGCGTGGCGGAATTGCTTGACGCAGTCATCGACCGGATACCGCCTCCGGTTGGGGATCCCGATGCACCGCTGCAGGGGCTGATTTTCGACTCACATTTCGATCAGTACCGCGGCGTTGTTTCCTCCGTTCGCATTATGAACGGAACACTCAACACTGGCGCTCGACTCAAGTTCGTCCAAGCCGGCGCTGTCTACAACGCCGAAGAGGTTGGTGTTCGTCGGCCCGACCCTACGCCGGTCGCGTCACTCGGCACAGGCGAAGTTGGTTACTTGATCGCTGGCATCAAAGATGTGGGCGAGGCCCGTTCGGGTGAAACCATTACCAATCTGTCGCAACCGGCACCCGCGCTCGATGGATATGCAGAACCCCGACCAATGGTGTTCTGTGGTCTCTACCCAGTCGACGGCGATGAATTCACGACGCTTCGCGAAGCACTCGAGAAACTACGGCTCAACGATTCGAGTTACACCTACGCTCCCGAGAGCTCGGGAGCACTCGGTTTCGGATTTCGCTGTGGATTCCTTGGTCTATTGCACATGGAAATCATCCGCGAGCGTCTTGAGCGCGAATTCAACCTCTCGTTGATCGCAACCGCTCCGTCGGTGCAGTACATCGTGCACAAAACCAACGGCTCGACGCTCACGATCGACAACCCGAGCGAATTGCCACCCGCCGACGAGGTCGATCACATTGAAGAGCCGTTCCTTCGAGCAACGATTCTGACGCCCACTGATTACACGGGCACATTGATGGATTTATGTCAGGGCCGACGCGGAGAAATGATCAAACTTGAGTATCTCTCGCCCGAGCGCATGGAACTTGTCTACGAACTTCCGCTTGCCGAGGTCGTCACCGATTTCTTCGACCAAATGAAAAGCCGGACACAGGGCTACGCGAGTCTCGATTACGAACCAGCGGGTTACCGAGTTTCGAATCTCGTCAAGGTCGACATCCTTCTCAACGCGATTGCCGTCGATGCATTCAGCATGATCGTGCACAAGGACAAGTCCTACAGCTATGGACTTCGCATGACCGAGAAGTTGAAGGAACTCATCCCTCGTCAGCTCTTTGATGTCCCGATCCAGGCCGCAATTGGTGGTCGGATCATCGCTCGCGAGACCGTCAAGGCCAAGCGTAAGGACGTGTTGGCCAAGTGTTACGGCGGCGACATCAGCCGAAAGCGGAAGCTCCTTGAAAAGCAGAAGGAGGGTAAGAAGCGCATGAAGAACATCGGCCGGGTCGAGGTTCCACAAGAGGCCTTCGTTTCCGCCCTCCGTCTCGACGACTAGTGACTTTTCCGCTGGCACTCTCGACCTTCGACTGCTTATCGAAGGGGTCGGCGGGTAGAATGTGACCACCCATGGCCGCCTTTCGGCGACCCTATGAGCGAGGACGTCATGATCGACGAACGTAAAGCCACGATCCTGCGGGCGGTGGTGACCGAATACATCGAGACGGCCCAGCCTGTCGGGTCTGGCCATGTTGCTTCGTCGGCTGAGGTCAACGTTTCATCCGCCACGGTTCGCAACGACATGGCAGCACTCGAGGCCGAGGGATATCTCGCCCAACCTCATACCAGTGCCGGTCGAATTCCGACCGAAAAGGGCTATCGCTTTTTCGTTGACCAACTCGGGGGACCTGGGAAACTCGGGGTCACGGAAACACAGCAAGTTCGTTCCTTCTTTAACCGCACACATGGCGAGATGGAACAGATGCTTTCGGACACAAGTCGCCTTTTGTCCTCACTCACGCATTACGCCGCAGTTGTGGTGGGTCCACAACATGAAGTTGCGACGATTAAGTCTTTGCAGTTAGTGGCGCTTTCTTCGAGGCTGGTTCTCGCAGTACTTGTGCTCTCGAACGGGGCAATTGAGAAGAGCAGCATCGAACTTGCATCCGATACGGATGACCTCATCGTCAATGCTGCTGCCGTGCGCCTTTCAACAATGGTGATCGGACAGACGCTTGCTTCGGTGGAAAGTCTTGACAGTGGTTCGATGATTTTGGGTGAGAGTGCTGAAGTGGCTGTGGTTGTCAGCGCTGCGCTTGCTGCTCTGCGCGGTGAGCATCGTCACGACGATCACGTTTTTATCGGCGGTACCTCTGACATGGTCGCGTCGTTCGACGCAGTCCGAAAAGTTTCTGAAATTCTTCGGATTCTTGAACAGCAGCTCGTGGTCGTCAGCCTTCTTGAAGATGTTCTTGATCGCGGTTTGTCAGTCGCCATTGGGCGCGAAACTGGGAACGAAGCACTCGCCGATTGCTCCATTGTTGTCGCTCCGTATGTCGTCGATGGCGAGACCGCTGGTTCTATCGGCGTACTCGGTCCAACGCGTATGCATTATGACCAAGCGCTCTCTGCCGTTGCAGTTGTGGCAAATCGCTTGGGCCGTACGTTGAGCGAGGGCTAATTGATGGCCGACTATTACGAACTTCTTGGAGTCAGCCGGGGCGCTACCGCCGATGAGTTGAAGCGTGCGTATCGTCAGCGTGCCCGGGAGCTTCATCCCGACGCTAACCCTGACAATCCAACCGCCGAAGCCCACTTCAAAGAAGTCGCGCTCGCCTACGAGACGCTTTCTGATCCGCAACGTCGTCAGCACTACGACATGTATGGCGAATCTGGCCCGCAGGGTGGATCTCCGTTTGGTGGCGGAGGCCTCGGCGACATTTTCGACATGTTTTTCAACGGGGGGTCTCCATTCGGGGGTGGAGGCGGTCCGAGTGGTCCGCCTCGTGGCGCCGATGTTGAGGCGATCGTTGACATTGACTTTGCCGAGGCAGTGTTTGGTTGCGAGGCAACGGTCTCGGTCCGCACCGCTGTGAGCTGCGAAGAGTGCGAAGGAACGGGTGCCGACCAAGGCAGCGGGCCAGCGACGTGTCCTGAGTGTGGAGGCGCGGGCCAAGTTCGCCGAGTGCGTCAATCGATTCTCGGCCAAATGGTGACTGCCGGTCCGTGCGGTCGTTGCGGTGGTTTCGGCACGATCATCGAACATCCGTGTCCGGCGTGTGCAGGCGAGGGACGTCATCTTGACGAGTGTGAGTACAACGTCGATGTTCCTGCCGGTGTCGATACCGGGCAAACCCTTCGACTCTCAGGCCGAGGCGCTGTCGGTCCTCGGAATGGTTCTGCTGGCGATCTTTACGTGCACATTCGAGTTGCTCCCGACGAACGATTTGTTCGCCGGGACGACGATCTCATTCACGAGCTCACGATCGCGTTCACGCAAGCTGCGCTTGGCGCCCAGATCACGATTGAAACCCTCGATGGCGACGAACTTGTCCCTGTCGAACCAGGTACCGAATCGGGCGATGTCATTCGATTCCGCGGCAAGGGTGTGACGCACCTTCAAGGTCGCGGCCGCGGCGATTTGCTGGTTCGGCTTGTTGTCGAGACTCCGAGCGATCTCAACGACGAACAACGAGAACTTCTCGAGAAACTTGCCGCACTCCGTGGTGAAGATATCGATCCGCCGGAACATGGACTGATGTCGAAACTGCGTGGAGCATTCAAGTAACGCCATGACCTTTGACGCGTCAGATCTTCCGGAGCAACCGGGGGGAACTGCGCCACATGTGATCGTTGATGAGATCAACCGTCCGATCCTGAGCGCTGAAGACCTCCATCACTTATCGAAGGTCCGTCGCCTTCGTGATGGCGATCTCGTGAGCGCCACCGATGGTTGCGGTTCCTGGCGCTGGTGTGTCTTCACCAACGAATCTGTCGAAGTTGTGGGCGAGTTAGTTCGTCAACCGGAACCAGATCCGAAGCTCACCGTTGGCTTCGCTCTTGTGAAGGGAAGCAAGCCTGAACTCGTGGTTCAGAAGCTCACCGAACTGGGAATCGACACGATCATTCCGTTCCTTGCCGAACGTTCGGTCGTTCGCTGGGATGACGCAAAGACCGAGCGTCAAGGTGAGCGACTGACAAAAGTTGCTCGTGAAGCAGCGATGCAATCGCGCCGGGTCTGGTTGCCGACGATTGCTCCGGTCTCAGATTTGAAAAGCCTCGCGGCTACTCCCGGAGTAGTGCGCGCCGATCGAGATGGTGCGTATCTCACAACTAGCAACACAACTGTTTTGATCGGCCCCGAAGGCGGCTGGTCAACAGCAGAATCCGAGTTGACTCCGACGGTAGGACTCGGCCATAACGTTCTCAGAGCCGAAACAGCAGCATTCGCAGCAGCGACGATGATGGTCGCCTTGCGCGACGGAGTTGTGTCATGACCACACCGTTTGGGGTGTACCTCCACATCCCGTTTTGCTCGCGGCGTTGTGACTATTGCGCGTTTGCGACATGGAGCGACCGGCACCATCTGCAAGACACGTATCTCGACGCGATGGCGGCCGAGATTGAGCGCGAGATCGCAAGAGGAATGCCTCTTGCAAGTTCGGTCTTCGTCGGCGGTGGCACGCCGTCGCTTGTCGATCCCAATCAACTCGCCAAGATCGTTTCGTCGATTCCTGTTGTTGCCGACGCCGAAATCACGATCGAATGCAATCCAGAATCGGTAACCACGGATCACATCACTGCATACCAAAGTGCAGGAGTGAACCGCCTTTCGTTCGGTGTGCAGTCGCTATCGGCAGATGTTCTTCGATCACTAGGTCGTGATCATGACCCGGACACGGTTGTCCGAGCAGTTGGCATCGCCCGCAATGGTGGGATCAAACGGTTGAACCTTGACCTCATTTATGGCGGTGCCGGGGAATCGTTGAGCGATTGGCGTCACACAATTGAGCAGGTCATCTCCCTAAACCCTGATCACGTCAGTGCCTATGCGCTGACGATTGAAGCAGGAACGCCACTCGCCGACGATCCTTCTCGTCACCCTGATGACGATGATCAAGCTGATAAGTATCTGCTCGCGGATGGATTGCTGCTGGCTGCGGGGTACGAGAACTATGAGATCTCAAACTGGGCAAAGCCCGGTCAAGAGTGCGAACACAATCTCTTGTACTGGCGACAAGGCAACTACCGCGGTTTCGGATGTGCGGCACATTCCCACGAGGATGGACGCCGCTGGTGGAATGTTCGGACCCCCGATCGTTATATCGATCTCATGAGTTCCGATGAATCTGTCGAAGCATCCGCCGAGGATCTAGATCCTGATCGGCGACGGATTGAGGGCTTGCAACTTTCGTTGCGGACTCGCGAGGGCGTCCCTCGTCAGTCGTTGTCTGAGAGCGACATCGGCGTTTTGGATTCCTTGCTCGTTGTTTCAGACAACACCATCACGCTGAGTACCGAAGGACGCTTACTCGCGAATGAAGTCGCGGTCAGGCTGCGTTAGGCGATGACGGAGTCGAACTACTACGACATTCTCGGAGTCGCCCGAAATGCTGATCGGGAGACGATCCGACGTGCATATCTAGTCATCGCGCGTGCGAACCATCCCGATCGTCGAACTGCAGAAGGAGCGCAGCGCTCAGATGCCGAGTCGCGAATCCGTGCCGCCAATGCGGCATGGAACACGCTAGGCGACCAGGTAAAGCGTCGGGAGTACGACCTCACGCTTCCGGATCCAGTGCTGGTCCAAGCACCGAGGACGACGCGACCAGATCTGAGCGATCACCGACCACCTCCACCGTCCGGCATCGTTGTCTCTGCCCAGACTGCCTCGCTATGGAAATGGGGACCGATTGCCGCTGCTGTTCTGGTGGGATTAGTGCTGCTGATTGGAAGCGCGTACGCAACTTCGAAGGATTCATCGTTGAGTTCGACAACGACCCAAGTTCAGGTACTGCGGTATCAGCCCGGAACGTGCGTGGTGATTCTTGCGAGCGATAGCGGGAAGATCGCGCAACCAGTGAGTTGCGCTGACCCAAATTCGGCAGCCGTGAGTTCACAGGTCGACTCGCCCAGACCTTGCCCTCCACTCACTGCCGCGTTTCCACTGTCGGACGGCAAGACCACGTTGTGTCTCGTGAGTGCACCGTAGAGATCTTCGGGGAAGTTGAGGCGTAGCAACTCTCGCTGGTTGCGTGATCAATCCCGTGCCATCATCACCAAAACACTCAGGGGGAACCAATGGCCTACGAACGAATCATCGTCGACGAACCAGCACCGATGGTGCGGCGCATCACTCTCAACAACCCCGACAAGCGCAATCCGCTTGGGGCGACAATGCGACGTGAAATCATGCACGCGTTACGCGCCCATGACGTTGATGACAGTGTTCGAGTCACCATCATCCGTGGTGCAGGGAAGTGCTTTTCCGCTGGTTACGACCTGGCCGGAAGTCCAGCTGATGGCGAGCCCCCGGCCTATCAATCTGCCGATGGACTCGGCAGTTATCCACGCGAGGTCACCGAGACGTGGATGAGCATTTGGGATCTGGCCAAGCCGGTGATCGCTCAGATCCATTCCTATTGCCTGGCCGGCGGAACGGAACTCGCTACTGGTTGCGACCTCGTCTACGTGGCTGATGATGCGCGCATTGGTTATCCAGCAGTTCGTTTCGGAACTCCTGATATGCAATGGCACGCGTGGCTGCTTGGCCCGAAGCTCGGAATGGAACTCATGTTGACCGGCGACTGGATCAGCGGTGTTGAGGCTGCACAATCGGGCTTCGCCACCCGCTCATATCCGGCCGACGAACTTGAAGCACAGGTTCTCGAGAAGGCAAAACGTATTGCGATGATTCCGACCGATATTGCGCAGATCAACAAACGCACAGTGCATCGCGGCATGGCCGTGATGGGATTCCCGACTGCGATTCGTCAGGGCACCGAACTGTGTGCGCTGACGATGGGGACAGAGACGTTTCAGGCGTTTATCGCAGAGAAGGATTCTGAAGGCGGCCTCACGGGTGCGCTCTCGAAGCGCGATGCCAAGTTCGGTGATTACCGAATAAGCGAGGCCTAAACGCTTACGAGACGCTCGTGAGATCCTCGTCGCGATGCCGAGGTCCAATGTGAATCGCGACCAAAACGAGTGCTGCTGCGATGAAGGTCGAAGCGATGCGTGCCTGTATTGAGCCATCCATTGGGTATCCGACTGTGTGGAAAAGGAAGAACACAAACACGGTGATGCCGGCAACGGCTATGGCGTAGTTCGGTACGAGGAAGGCTAGGACGACATACCCAGCGATTGCGACCATCACGATTGACTCAGCGCTCGTTGCCGGTGTGAGTCCGATCAATGCTCCAGCGATACCGACTCCCAGCAGGGTGCCGGCAACTCGCAGGGTTACTTTCTCGACGGTTCCGTCGCGGTCAGGACGGGAGATCCAAGCAACGGTCATAGGGATCCAATATGAGTGCGGAAACGAAAGGACCTCCTCCAACATCGTTGCGATCATGATGACTATTCCGAGTCGAATCGAATGCAGGATGAACTGATCCGACCAGTGAAGGTGAACACGGGCCCGAGTCCAATAGTCGACGTCGGCCATCTCCCCCTTAAGAGTTGGCTTCCTGCCGACAAGAGTTCGAACCGCAAACTCCGCAACCACAGTGAAACTCATGATCGCGGCTCCAAGCATCATCAGGAGTGCGTTGGTCTTCCAGTCGAGAAGATCAATTGGTGAACCGGAGAAGATTGTGAAGACGACTAGACCGAGCACTCCTGCCGTCATTGAGGGAACGCTCGCAGTTCCGGCAAGTCCGCAAAGGAGGCCGGCACAACCTCCAATTGCGACATGGAGAATTTGATTATCCGAAACAAGGCCACCGACAGCGGTTCCGAGTGTCACTGCGGCCAATGCACCAGCCATTGAGGTCATCCGGCGTTGAAATGTTGCCCCTCGGTCGGCAATGGCGACGAACAACATTCCAATGCCGACGGGTAGGAGCGCCCTGACATCGTTTCGAGAGTAGGTCGCAGCGAGCACAACAAGAATGACAAGAGCCGACCGAATCGGTCGGACATGTTCGAAAAAACTGAAATCCGTTTTTATTGCGGTTCGAAATGAACGCTGAAGGAGATTCACGCAGCGATCGTAGGTGCCGTTGATCGTGAGCCTGTTTCCGGTGTTGACGCTTTGTGCGAACTCGCTCGATCAGGTGTGCGTCCGCGCTATGGAGCGCAGGTCCAGCCGGATCCTGTCCACCGAATCGTGTCACCGATCGAGCACGACAAGGTCGAAAGAACGGAATCGCCCGCGGGACCGACGGCACCAGCGACGCCGGGAGCTCCGGGGATGCCCGGAACACCGGGAATTCCTGGAACGCCCGGAATGCCCGGAATGCCCGGAATGCCCGGAATGCCCGGAATGCCCGGAATGCCAGGCTCACCCGGTGCGCCGGGAGGGCCAGGTACACCCGGCGCGCCCTGTTCTCCAGGGGGACCTGGTGCTCCCATTGCACCTTGCGATCCGATTGGGCCGATCTCACCGACATTGCCCGGTGGGCCCGGATTTGGCTGCGTTGTTGATGAGCAACTACTCGCTGTGATTGTTGCGAAAAGTGCAAAGGCAGCAAGGAGCGAAACGCATGTGAGTCGTGTGGCTATGCAGCGAGGTCTAACGGGGCAGGGGAGCGAACTCCCGACAGATCTGGTGCGGGACTGGTGCAAAGCGAGACGTGAACGGTTGCCGGAACCGCATTTGGATCAGAGCCTCACGCCCTTGCAACGCAAGAGGGACCACCCTGATGAGCGGTCCCTCTCTACGTTTTCTTGAGTGGGCGATACTGGACTCGAACCAGCGACCCCTGCCGTGTGAAGCGTCGGCAACGTCTGCGAACGTCTCTCGCTAGTTGACGAATCCCAACGGGGGAGCGGTTTCGGTAGGTGAGCGATTCTCGACGTTTGCGGTCGTTTGCCGCTCCCGATGTGTACCCGAATGTGTACCCGGCGAGACGTCCGTTCGGCCTATTCCATCGCGACCAGTCGCGCGCTACTTTGCGCGTTCGGCGCATAACGAAAGGCGGCACCATGACCACGACCGAAGACTCTGGACTCAAGACGCTCGATCTCCCGACCGGAACCTCCGACGAGAAGTTCGACGGATACGTTCGAATCCTCTTTGAGTTGTTTCGTTCTGACGATCCCGACGAGACGGCTCGAAGGTGTCTCCGTGCTCTCGTCGATCTAGCGGAGACAGCGGGCGACGATCCAGCAATGTGCTTGTCTCTGGCGCAGGCGGCGCGAGTGTTCGGCGAGGAACTCGGCGACTTCTAAGCCAAGAACTCCCGCGTCGAGTGAGGCGCTCAACGCGGGAGTCTCGTCCCCGGCTAGAGGGTTCGAGCAACCTCGCCGCGAGCAGGGTTAGCGGCGAGGTGCTCGAGAAGTTCGTCGACCGGCTGGTCCCAATCCATCACGAAAAAGCCAGCCAGTCGACGAGGTGCTCTCGACTCGGAAATGGAGTTACAAGTCGAGAGCAACGGCCCCGGCGCGGATCAAGGACGCGCCGAGGCAGATTGCTAGACGGTGGCCGCGAGGCCAGTGCCGCCGATGATCGCAAACGATCCCGGATAGCGCTTCGGTCCGGTGCTCGCGAAGTACGAGTACAGACGGAAGCGAAGACCGAGCGAACTCGAGAGCGGCTCGCGGAAGACTTCAGTCTTCACGCCGCCTTCGTAGGCGAACGCGTCCGAGAACTTCGCGACGATGATTCGATCCTGATTCGTGTTCGTCGTTGTCGGGATCATCGGATCAAGCCAGACCGGGAGGCCATGCAGACGGCCGACTGGAGCGGTGAAGCCGTAGTCGTCGGCAGGTGCGAGAGCGTTCACGGACTGATTGAGATCGGCAGTCGGGACGACGAGTGGTCGTCCGGTCGTGTCGGTCTGCGCCATGAGCCACGCCCAGCGGCGAGGATGCATCACGACTGCAGTCGGCGGTTCGTACCGTGAGGTGCTCACCGACGAGATCGCGCTGGCGAGAGCGGAATACAAACCGCCAGCAGTCGGACTCGTTGCGGTGTAGGTAATCGCGGTCGTCGAAGTGTTGGTGAAGATTCCCTCGATCTGACCATTCGCACCCGAACCGTAGAGACAAGCGCCGTTGATCGTCTGAGCGTGCGCGCGCACGAGGTCATTGAAGATGACCTGATCGAGTCCACCTGCGATCGGTGACTGCTCGAAGAGTTGAACGCTCACGTCGACGTAGCCGCCGTAGGTGTTGACCGCTGCGGTCACGGTGTCGGTCGTCATGTCCTGAGAGACGAGCACGGTGTTCTGCGAAGACTGAGCAGATACCGCGACACCTTGAGTCACTCGAGGAACGTTGATCGAGTCAGTTCCTGGGGGGAGTTGCTGAGTACGGAACAGGTCCGCAGTAACGCGACCGGGACGAGCGAGACCGGCGTACTGCGAGAGCAGCCACATCGGTGGCACCCACTCGGAACCTGAGCCGTCGGCGGTGCTCATTGCGCGCACCTCTCGAGGTGCATCGGTAGCGATCTCTGCGGCGTGACGCTCGAGGCGTCGAGCAGCTGCACTGTCGCCAGTCTGACGAGTTGCGAGATCGTGGAAGTACGAGTGACGAGACTCTGGACCGTAGGTGGTCGGTTCGCTCGTGACGGTGAGACGTGAAGTGGTCACGTTGTTTTCTCCTTGTGGGAAGTTGGCGCGCGCTTCGTCGGCTTCACGTTGGGAAGCGGCTCGAAGTGCGGCGAGTTGGTCGGGGTGTCGTCCTTCTTGGCGAAGTGCTGCATCTTTGAGATGAGCCACGACGGGATCGAGTGTCGAGATGCCGTCTCGGAGTTCTGCGAACTCTCGAGCCTCCGAAGGGCGCAACGTGTCGCGCGCTTCGAGTTGGCATTCATCGACGATCGACTCGAGCGCGTTCTGCATCTCGGAGCGGATCTCCTGCGCCTCATCGAAGAGGTCGCAGGCGTTCGCTCCGCGCTTGAGTCGCTCGAGGAGGCTTCGACGAAGTTCGTCGAGTTTCTTTCTAGTGATGACGCGGGCCATCGCTACTCCTTGCGGATCGTTGACCGGGACCGCGTGAGCGGTCCTGATCGGAGCGGAGGCGTTGTCTTGGTAATCCGAGCGGAGTCGTGCTCCGACACTCGGGCCAGACTTCCCGACTCGATCTCGTCCTCGCCCGGCGACCGTGCGGAGTCGTGCTCCGATCCACGGTGGTGGTCTCGAGGCTCCGAGGTGTCGAATCGTGAGCCGTGTGAAGTTGTGTGTTCATTGTACGCGATGAGTGCGACAAGGCGCGACCTCACAACTCGTCGCGCAGTTGCGGGAACGTGTGAAGAATCCACGGATCGAACTTCCGTCCGTTCGCTTCGTGCGCGTCGCGTTTCTCGCGCAACCAGTCGAGGTTCTCTCGTGCGAAGTCCAGGAGTTCGTCGGATCGTTTCGGGAGTGCGTTCTCGATCGAGGGTCGATTCGGTCCGGCGATGAGTCCGAAGCGAGCGAGGAACGCATCGAACGAACTCATTCCGAAGCGGCGCGCGGTGTTCTTGCGGCGTGTCGTTGCCATCCTTCGTCGACTCCTTTCGTGGGATCGAGCTCAGGGTGAACGCGGAAGACGAACGGCTCCCAATTCCTCGAGACTCCGGTCTCTTCGAGTTCCACCTTTCGGAGGAACTTTCGGTTTCGCAGAATCCAGTAGAGGTTCTCCTCGAGTGCAGCGTCGAGATCGTCCGGAAGCGTCGGCCCGTACTCAAGGCGACGGATCGTCGCCATACGAACTCGAGTCCGCTCTCGAGGATCGACTGCGCGTCGTTGTGCGGTGATGCGTCGACGATTCAAGAGACCTGACCCCCGCGACGAACGGGACGAGTGTCGGGAACGGGAACGTCGAGAGCGAGTTCACGGATCAAGCGAGCGAAGCCGAGTCGCGAGTCACGTTCGATCGCTACCGCTGGGTGAGCCTTCACGCCTCCTCGAGAGTCGGTGACGACCGGGCCCTGCACGTTCACGAGATCGCGCGCCTCGAGCATCCGAGCCAACGCGTCGCACGCGGCACCGAGCAGCGCGATCTGGTGAGCCTCGAGATCAAACTCGGCCACGGTGTCGCGCCAGAGTCGCGCAGGATCGCCTGAGAGGTGTTCTGGCGGTTCTGGCAGAGATGGAAGCGTTCGGACAGGTTTCAGAGCCATACGAGGCAACCTGACGCGGTTTCGCGCGAATCCTGCACAATCCAGACCGGGGGACTGGACAAGCAGAGAAGCCTATTCGCGGGCACCGCTGACGCTTCACTTGCGGAAATCTTCGATCGTTTGTCGTTGTGCTTCATCGCTTCTTCTTCCGGTTCTGTTGGGCCTCGAGCCGTTCGGCTCGTCGCAGTTGCTGAACGCGCGCGCGTCGTCGTTCGTTCTTGCGCTTCTTTGTGTGACTACGAGCCATGACGAACCTCGATCCCTCGAGCAGCGGCGACGTGGCGCGCAAGGTTTGAGACCAGTTCCATCTGTCCGCAGTCCATCGGTCGCGATTGAGTGACGAGGCGCAGGAGTTGGCTCGCCTCGTTAGCGGAGAGCAGAACGTGAGGAAAGTCCACCTTGTGAACGTCCCGAGTTGGTCGGGAGTGGTCAGTAACTCCCATTCGTGGGACTCCATCCGTCCGTCCCGTCCGTCCTCCGCTTATTACTAAGCGGCGGGACGGCTGGGACGTTTCGGATTCGAGGTAGTCCGGCGAAACGTCCCAGCCGTCCGGGACGTTATGTGGGACGGCTGGGACGTTCTCGATTCGTTGCTCAGATGAGGTCATTGAGAACCTCTTTCGGCATTGAGTAGAGAACCGATCGACGGTCGCCGGGACGCTGCTCAAGTCGTCCTTCGGAGGCGAGTTGCTGAACGATCTTCGCTATCGCTGAGGATCGTCCCGAGACGCGTTCGGCGACTGCGGTCTTGGTGAACTCTTCGCCACGGTGAGCGGTGAAGAACTTGAGCACCGCGTCGCGGTAGTTGGTCGCTTCCTTCGTCGGGCTCTCGTTGTCGACCACTTCAGTCGTGGGCATCCACGGCCACGGTGCGCCGCGCTCGAATCCATTCGGCCAGTCGCGCACCGCTCGGTCTTCACGCCAGCGCGTGATCTTTCCGCTCTTGTCAAGATGGAATCCGAACGCAGGCCAACGGAGCCACGAAGAGTGGCCATAGGGTCGGCGTGGTCGTCGTCCGAAGTCTCCGTGTGGCGTGTGAGTTTCGATGATGAGTCCAGCGTTCGACGCGATGCCTTCGAGTCGACGCTGAAGTTCGCTCGAGTATCCGTCCTCCGCCAGTTCTCCGTCTGCACCTTTATAGAGCGAACCGATGACGATCAGATCGGGAGCGAAGTCGTCGACGGCCCATCGAACCTCGTCCCAGTCGATCGGCTCCCCAAATGTCGCGATGAGGTGCAGACAGTCGAGAGCATCTTCAGAACTGGCGAGAGCATCGGTAACCGATCGGAACCGCTGCCATCGCTCGTGCAGCTGCTGCTTGGTGCTCTCGCAGTCGACGACGAGCACGTTCCCGATTGAGTGGTGTGGCTCTCCCGTGAATGGGTGAACGCCTGCGGCGCACATGGCGGCGATCTGGTGGACGAAGGTCGTCTTTCCGTGTCCTTCGTAGCCGGTAATCATCACGACTTCTCCACGTCGAAGGCAGCCGTCGATTACGAAGTCGCCTTCGTTGTCGGCGAGAGGAGCGTTCAGGAAATCGCGGAGCGACGTTGCTCGAGCGAGATCGACGGGCGGCGAGGTGTCGACGTACGCGATCGACGGAAACTCCGAATCCCACACGTCGCGAATCCATGCCTCCAGATGTGGATTCGCTTCTCGAGGATTTCCGAGCCATCCGAACGAGTGAAGGCGACTCTCAAGTTCCAACGCTGCGCTTTGGACGGAGTGCCTGTCGGGGTGAATGTGGAGGTGCGAACTGCTGCTCGTACACGAGATGTAGCCCCAGAGGAGTCGCTGCGCTCCATCGTCGATCCATAGGTGAGGCGGAAGGTCGTTCTCATGATCGCTTGCGCGTTTACTGGTGGTCCATCGCTGAGTCATCACTCCACCTCCGCGCACGCGGCGAGGTGTGCTTCGAGTGCAGCCTCGAGGTGACCGACGCGAGATTCGACGCGGCGTAGTCGTCTTTCCAGACCGATGACGCGTCGAGCGAGTCGAACGATGAGCGCGCAGTTTGCGCATGTGTTGCACCTTTCGCGAGTGGTGTCGTTACCGCTACAATCTGCGGTGACTTCTCGCGTGGTGGTGAGTGTCTCGGGACCGGCCTTCGGGTCGGTCCTTTTCTTTGTGTTCACGCATACTCCGATGCGTTCGGGGAGGGTTTCGGTTAGTTGGTGGTGAGGGTTAGCGAAGAGGCCAGGAACTGAGACCCGCGGAGGTAGTCGTTCCCGGCCTCTTCAGATCAAGACGCTGCGCTGATGCGCTTTCGCTCCCACTTGAGAAACTCTTCGGGAATCTTGAAGAGCAAGTCGAGCAGGTTTGCAATGAAGAGTTGGTCGTCATTGTCAAGCCTTTGATGAGCAAAACGGGCCTGACTGAGTATCCCGATCAGTGGTGCACTGTCCTCGATCGCTTCAGCCCAGAACCAGTAGGTCGCCTCTTCTTTGGTCTGAGGATCGGGACGTTCTTTTTGTGTCGAACGGAGATCGCGGACGTTTGAGAAATCGCTCATTGTTGGCGACCTTCTTTCAATCCGAGTTGGTCGACAAACTTCCAGTAGATGCGAAACACGCGCTCCCGAAGCTCTTCAGCGTCGACGGTTTCGGTCATGTCGACTTTGCGGCCCTGTACTCCGTCGAGCCAGTGGTCGATTCCATAGGACACGAGATCGGCGAGTCGCGAATTGTCGCAGTCTCCAGCGACAGCCTCGAATAGGTTGAGCATGAAGTCTTCGGAGAAAGGAATCTCAACCACTGTCGGAAACTGCTCGGTGTAGTCGTAGGTCCATGAGTCCGAAACTGCGAAAGTTTGCTCTTCGGTGGTGGTGAAGTCGCTCATGGTCAGGCCGCCTTCTCGGTCGACTTGGAATCGAGCCAAGCCTTCAGGTCGGAGCGCTTGTAGAGAACTCGACGACCGACCTTCATCGAAGGCGGTCCGATCTTCTTCGTGCGCCATTGGTAAAGCGTCCCCTCTGGCGTTCGGATGAGCGCCGAGGCTTCGGGGAGTGTGAGGTACTCCGTTGCTTCCATGTGTCCTCCTTCGGACGTTGTGTGGTGTCCATTGACTATGCGCAGGGTCCGCGCATAGTGGCAACCTCTTCCGCTAAAGTTGAGGACTATGGCAACTCCTCGAAGCAAGCCCCCGAAGCCGAATCCGAAGGTCGCGAGTCAATGGGTCGGAGTGAACGTGAGAAAACTTCGCGAGTCGCGTGATCCAAAGATGAACCAGAGCGAACTCGGCGAAGCAATGACCGCGCTCGGTTTCCCGATGGACAAGACGAAAGTCTCTCGACTCGAGAACGGAAGAGAGACACGCGTCGACGTGGACAAGTTGCTCGCGTTGGCAACCGTGCTCGACGTGATTCCCGATCGACTTCTTCGTGATCCTGACGAACTCGACGCTGCGATCTTCCGTCGTCTCTTGTCGAAGTGGCGCGACTACAAACTCGAAGAGATGCGGAACGAAGCGCGAGCGTTGGCGATCTTCGTCGAGCTGCACAAACTTGCCGAACGTTCGCCTGATCTCGGCTACCTGCTTGAGCGCGAGGAGTTTGCTCGTGATGAGATGAAATCGCGCCTCGCTGCGGAGGTCCGTCCGATCAACGTCGAATCGTCCGACTACGCCGCTTATCTCGACCATCTTCTGCATGGAGATACTTCGGTCGTCCTTCCATTCGACGAACCAACCAACACCACCAAGAAGGGCGGGAAGTAATGGCGAGCATTGAGGACCGAAGAGGCGAGGGACGAGGGATCTACGTTCGATACCGCGATCCTTCAGGGAAGCAGCGCTCGAGGTCTTTCCAGACCAAGACGGAAGCGAAGCAGTTCGCAGCGAGTGTTGAGACCGACAAGGTGCGCGGTCTCTTCGTCGCTCCGACTGGTGGCCGTGTGAAGTTCGGCGAGCGGTGGGCGATCTACGAGAAAGGCTCAGTCGATCTCCGCAACTCCACAAGGTCCAGGAATCGCACCTACGCGCGGACACACATTCTCCCGCGCTTCGAGAACGTGAAGATCGGCGACATAACGAAGGACGACGTACAAGAGTGGGTGAACGGACTCGTCGCGTCCGGTCTCGCTCCAGCGACTGTTCAGAAGTTGCACCAACTACTCGCGCGCGTATTGCAGGAAGCCGTCGACGCGCGCCTCATCGCTTCGACTCCATGCGTGCGAATCAAACTTCCGAAGAGCGATCACGTCGAGCAGCGATTCCTCGAACCTCACGAGGTCGAACTCCTGTCGAACTGCATCGACGAACGGTTCCGCGTGTGGGTCTTGCTCGCCGCGTACTCGGGACTCCGTGCCGGCGAACTCTTCGGACTCCGACGCTCACGATTGAACCTCACCGCTGGATCGGTGAGCGTTCATGAGACGCTCGTCGACGTGAACGGAACGCTCGAGTGGCACGAACCCAAGACCAGAGCAGGACGACGAGAGGTCCCTCTTCCTCGATTCTTGGTCGACGAGTTGCTGGAGCAGACCGCAGGACTCGGACCGGACGACCTCGTGTTCGAGGCTCCGTATGGGGGACCGATCAGACTCGGAAACTTTCGTCGCCGCATCTGGGCTCCAGCGATCGCCGACGCTGGTCTCGAGCCGCTGCGAATCCATGACCTGCGCCATACCGCGGTCGCGTTCTGGATCGCGGCCGGTGCCAGTCCGAAGGAGATCGCCGATCGTGCAGGCCATCGCTCGGTCGTGACGGTTCTCGATCGCTACGGACACCGACTCAAGACGAGCGAGGATCACGTCACGAACGCACTCGACGAGATGGCTCGAGGAGCGGCTCGATCGGTGAATCCGAAGGGCGGCGATGTTGTGCAGTTCGGGAAGAAACGCGGCGCGTAGTCGATTGTGTACCCGTTGTGTACCGCGTCGACTTTGCGTCGATAGAGAAAGAGAGAGGGACCGCTCGAAATGCGGTCCCTCTCTACGTTTTCTCGAGTGGGCGATACTGGACTCGAACCAGCGACCCCTGCCGTGTGAAGGCAGTGCTCTAGCCAACTGAGCTAATCGCCCTGAAGCGGGAGATCGTAGCCGACCTGCTCTGAGGCTCCATATCCGTGAACCCGCCACGTGTATTGGTTCCGGGGTTCTAAGGTGCGAGAGTTCTGCGCCGGAGGGCGCATCCGTCTTCGTACTAGGGGAGTACCAATGCCTATTCCTGCCGATGAGTTTCCGCTGCATCAAGCTCCGTACTCGCTTGCTTATGCGGCGTCGAGCGATCGAAATTTCTATGACCGCTCCTATTGGAATGCGCACGACCGCAGCGGCGAGGTCTTCCTCATCACCGGACTTGGTCAATATCCGAACCTTGGTGTGACCGATGCGTTTGCTTGCATTCGCAGAGGCGATCTTCAACACACCATTCGCATGTCTGACGTACTTGGACCTGATCGCATGAACCAGCAGGTTGGTCCGTATCGCATTGAAGTGATCGATCCGCTGAACGAACTTCGCATCACGTGTGCCGGTAAAGGGCAGGAATTCGAACTGGACCTTCATTGGCGCGGTTCGTTCCCGGCCGTCGACGAGTCTCCGCATATTTCGCGTAACGGCGCCAAGATCATGCTCGATGCGCAGCGCTTTGCTCAGGTCGGCACTTGGGAAGGTTTCATCCGCGTAAAGGGTGAAGAGATCATCGTTGACCCCGCGACATGGGTTGGTACTCGAGACCGCTCGTGGGGAATCCGTCCCGTTGGCGAACCAGAACCGGCTGGACGTTGGGTCGCTGAACCAAAGGTCGATGGCGGCTTTTACTGGATTTATGTACCACTTCGTTTCGAAGACTTCGCTCTTGTTTTCATCGCGCAGGAGGATGGGGACGGGCTCCGCACACTGAACGATGCGCTACGTATTTGGCCCGACGGTCGCGTCGAACCGCTCGGCTACCCGAAGTACGACATCAACTATCGATCCGGTACACGTATTCCCGAATCGGCGACTATCACGGCACAGGCTGCTGACGGTTCGCCCCTCGTTGTCGAAGTTGAATGTCTCGGCCACGTCGCCCTGTCGGCTGGTTGCGGTTACGGACCGGACCCGCAGTGGACACATGGCCTCTGGCGCGGCCGTGACTGGATCGAAACGGCAACGTACGACCTCACGAACCAGTCCGACCCCGGCATCATGATCGCAACGCAGTACAGCATCCTCGATCATGTCGGTAAGGCAACGCTCGACGGCAAGGTCGGCTACGGCTTGTTTGAGCATTCTTGCGCAGGTCGCCACACCCCATCAGGATTCGCGAACGGCGGTTCGATGGCTCCCTGAGTAAGGGAACCCCATTCGAGTCGTTAGCTCTGGGGTAACAAGCCGATGTTGGTTCGGGCCCGTTCCAAAACGGGTCCGGCGATTGAACGTGCCTTTTCCGCGCCACTTTGAAGAATTGCCGCAGTTCCCGTGGGATCGGCGGCAAGTTCCGCAAAGCGTTGTTGGATCGGACGCAGCGTTTCAACAACGGCTTCGGCAACTGCAGTCTTCAAATCTCCGTAGCGCGTGTAGGACACGGCCAGCGTTTCGGGAGCGGTACCGGTGCACGCGCTGAGTATTGAAAGAAGATTTGAGACGCCTGGCTTTTCCGTCGGATCGAACCGAACATCGGTGTCAGTGTCGGTGACGGCGCGTTTGATCTTCTTGGCAACCGCATCAAGGTCTTCGAGAACGAGGATGGTTCCCTGGGGCGAGTCTTCTGATTTCGACATTTTCTTGGTCGGGTGCTGAAGATCCATCACACGTGCACCGACTTTCGGAATGGCCGCTTCGGGAACAGTGAATGTGTCGCCGTATCGACTGTTGAAACGAATGGCGAGATCGCGAGACAGTTCGAGGTGCTGACGCTGATCGTCTCCCACCGGCACTCGGTCCGTGTCGTAGAGGAGGATGTCGGCGGCCATAAGCGCGGGATAGGTGAACAGGCCGGCAGAAACGAACTCCGCTTGGTCGCTCTTATCTTTGAACTGCGTCATTCGACGAAGCTCGCCAAATGAAGCGGTGCACTCCATGAGCCATGAAAGTTCGGCATGTTCCCGAACGTGGCTCTGAACAAAGAGGGTGGAACGGTCGGGATCGATTCCTATCGCCAGGAGGAGTTGGGCCAGTTCCAGGGTCCGGGTTCGGAGCTCGGCGGGGTCTTGGGGGACCGTGAGAGCGTGCAGATCGACCACGCAGAAAATGGTGTCGGCCTCGTCTTGATCGGCGACCCAGTGGCGCAGCGCCCCTAAAAGGTTGCCGAGCTGAACCGGACCGGTGGGCTTAATGCCCGAGAAGACACGCGTCATGGGCGCCGATGCTAGAGGTCCGGAACAAGGTTTCGGGAACGGAATGCACTTTGACCCCTTCAGACCCCTCTATCGTGAGCCCGTGCCATATGAGGTCCAGACATCGGTCTTTGAGGGTCCCTTCGACCTTCTGCTCCACTTAATCCTCCGGGAGCAAGTGGACCTTTACGAGATCTCGCTCGCCCGCATCGTCGATGCGTACCTCGTCGAAATTGAGAAGCTTGAGCACCTCGACCTCGAGATCACCACCGAGTTCCTGCTTATTGCGGCCACGCTCGTCGAACTGAAGTGCAAACGTCTCCTTCCGGAAGATGCGGACATTGATCTCGATGATGAATTTTCCCTCTGGGAGGAACGCGATCTCCTCATTGCTCGTTTGCTCGACTGTAAGACGTTCAAAGACGCAGCGCATGTGCTTTCTGATCTCTTCGACAATGCGGCAATGTGCGTTCCCCGACGTGCGGGGCTTGACGAGCGCTATCTCGAATTAGCTCCCGACCTGCTCGAAGGCGTCGACATCGACGATGTTCGAGCGGCGTACATCCGAGCGATGACACCGAAACCGGTACCGGTCGTCAGTGTTGAGCACATCCACAGTGTTCGGGTGAGCGTCGGGGAGGCCGTCGAGGAACTCGTTGACGAGCTCCCTCGGTTCGGGCGTGTTTCGTTCCGTCGCCTTACTGAGACATTGGTTGAACGACTCGAAATTGTCGTCCGCTTCTTGGCTGTTCTCGAATTGTTCAAGCAGGGGTTCATCGAACTCGACCAGCCGGCGGCTTTCGGCGACATCGAAATCATTTGGGTCGGGTCACCGGCCATTGGTGTGGCGGACCTCGCCGACATCGATAACTACGACGGCTAAGGGTTCTTCATGTCTGCCGATATCAAACGCGCACTCGAAGCGATCATCATGGTTGCGGATACGCCTGTCCCGACTGACATGCTGGCGCAGTTGACCGGTATGCCTGCAGATCGTGTCGAAGCGATCCTTGTTGAGCTAGGAGCTGAGTACGAACGCGACGAGCGCGGTTTTCAACTCGTTCGAGTCGCTGGCGGATGGCGATACCAGAGCCACCCTGATCAGGCTCCGTATATTGAGCAGTTCGTTCTCGAAGGCCAGTCGGCAAAGCTCTCTGCCGCCGCCCTCGAAACCCTTGCGATTGTTGCCTACAAGCAACCAATCAGCCGTGCTCAAATCGCGTCAATTCGTGGCGTGGGTGTCGACAGCGTTGTGCGCACCCTCGAACAGCGTGGCTACATCGGTGAAGTTGCACGCGATCCAGGGCCCGGCCAGGCGGTGATGTTTGGAACAACACCTGAATTCCTAATGAAGATGGGCCTTGATTCGCTTTCCCAGTTGCCATCGATTGCGGATTTCGTGCCAGGAGCCGATGTCGTCGAAGCACTCGAAATGGGTCTTCGTGTGGAGTCTGCAGCCGAAGACGTGGTCGTCGAAGATGGCGCAGACGCAGCCGCCGATGGACTCCGACCTTCGTTGGGCGATCTGCTCGACGGGGACGGCCCGGTGTGATCGACGAGGAACGAACGGGGGAGCGCCTTCAGAAGGTTCTCGCTCGCATCGGTATCGGAAGTCGGAGGGTCTGCGAAGACCTCATCGCTGACGGTCGCGTCACGGTAAACGGAGAAGTCGCCGAGCTCGGCCGTCGAGTTGATGCCGAAACCGATGAGGTAGCGGTGAACGGTGTGATCATTGGTGTCAGACCCGGGCTTGTGCATCTGCTTCTCAACAAGCCAACAGGTGTTGTCACCACCGCGGATGATCCCCAAGGGCGTCCAACGGTCCTGGAGCTCGTTCCCGATGATCCTCGAGTTTTTCCCGTTGGTCGGCTCGATATGGATACCGAAGGGCTTCTGCTTCTTACGAACGACGGCGAGCTCGCTCACCGTTTGACGCATCCTTCCTTCGGAGTCGAAAAGGAATACGTCGCCCACGTAGAAGGCGAACCGACCCGTGGTGAACTTCGTAGGCTCCGCGAGGGGGTCATGCTTGAGGACGGAATCACCGCTCCCGCCAAGGCGGCACTGTTGGGGCCGGGCATCCTTAGACTTACGATTCACGAGGGTCGCAATCGTCAGATTCGTCGAATGTGTGAGGCAATTGAGCATCCGGTGAAGCGTCTGATCCGTACTCGTATCGGCCCACTTGCCGATCGAAAGCTGAAGCCAGGGCAGTGGCGACCACTGACGGGAGAGGAACTTCGATCACTCGAACGTGCTGCGGTGGCTCGACCGAACGAAACTCCTCCGGCGCGCTGACCACACCGTTCTAGGATCACCCCGTGACTTCTGTTGTTCGAGCGCTTCGTGGCGCCACCACTATCGAATCTGATACCGCCGATGGCGTTCGGGAGCGAACGATCGAGCTGCTTGAGCAGATGATCGATCGCAATGGTGTCGATCATGAGGACATCATCAGTGTTTTGTTCACCGCGACAGATGACATCCATTCAATGTTCCCGGCGTCGGCCGCTCGCGATATCGGGTTTGGGGACATTCCGCTGATTTGCGCCCGCGAACTCGACATCACCGGTGCAACGCCTTTCTGCATTCGCGTGCTGATGCACCTCACGACAACTCGGTCGCGTTCTGAGCTTCGCCATGTGTACCTCGAGGGTGCGAGCGGTCTACGCGACGACTTGCCGGAGTGACGTCCATGGATCCAGATGCAGAACCGCGCTGTGCGCTCATCGTCGGGGTAGGGCTCATCGGTGGATCAGTTGGTCAGCGTCTACGGGCACATGGTTGGCGCGTGCTCGGACGTGACAGATCAACCGCATGTCTCGAACGTGCCCTCGTTGTCGGGGCAATCGACGAGATCGCTCCTGATGGTTTTGTCGATGGGATCGACCTCACCGTTGTCGCTACGCCGGTAGGGGCGATCGCCGAAGAAGTTGCACTCGCCCTTCATGACACCGACGGCCTCGTGACTGACGTTGGCAGTGTCAAGACGCCCCTGCTTGCACTTATGGAGAACCGTCGGTTCATCGGCGGTCATCCGATGGCTGGGTCCGAACAAGAAGGCGTCGACGGTTCTCGTGCGGATCTTTTTGAGGGGCGTACCTGGGTGCTCACGCCTCTCGATACGAGCGACGACGACACGCTCGCGACGCTTCGAAGCATTGTTTCGAGTTTCGGAGCCGAGGTTGTCTCGTTGCCGCCGGCGCAGCACGACTCAATGGTGGCGATCGTCTCTCACGTTCCGCATTTGACCGCCGCAAGCCTCATGGGACTCGCCGATGAGCGGTCGAGTGAACACCGAAGCCTTATGCGCTTAGCCGCTGGTGGATTTCGCGATATGACCCGCATTGCGGCAAGCCATCCGGGTATTTGGCCGGACATTTGCAATGAGAACCGAAACGCAATTGTTTCTGAACTCGATCGACTCGTCGCCACACTGTCCTCTGTCCGTTCGATCGTTGCGAATGGCGACCGCGACGGGCTCGTTGCAATACTTGAACGTGCTCGTTCCGCTCGCCTTGCGCTACCAGCGCGATTTGCTCGAGCCGAGGAACTGGCTGAGCTTCGAATCCCGGTGGCTGACCAGAAGGGTGCGCTTGCTGGTATCACCATGATCGCAACCGAGCTCGATATCAGCATCGCCGATATTGAGATCGCTCACTCGGTTGAAGGCGACGAGGGCGTTGTCATTCTTCTTGTCGAGGCTGCAAATGGTCAGCGATTGCGAGATGGACTCACCGCCCGCGGGTACAAAGCTGTCCTGCGATCACTGGACGGATCAGAAGACCGCTAATGGTTGACGCTCTTGCGATCACTCCATTCGGCGGACCAATTGATGCCGTCGTCATCCCGCCTGGTTCAAAGAGCATTACGAATCGCGCCCTTCTCGCGGCCGCGTTAGCCAGCGGGACGAGCATTGTACGGGGCATTCTTTTCGCTGATGACACTGAGGCAATGATCGATTGCATACGCGCCCTCGGTGCAACTGTGGAAGTAATCGACGAACCGACGACGCTGTCTATAAAGGGTGTTGGCGGAAGCCTCGAGAATTCATCGACGACGTTCTTCGCCCGTCAGTCCGGAACGACTGCCCGCTTTCTTGCAGCGACGCTCGCGCTCGGTCAGATACCTCTGACGCTTGATGCGGACGCTGCAATGCGTCGGCGACCGATGGACGATGTGTTCCATGCTCTGGATCGCTTAGGGGTCGAGGTCACCTGCCAAAATTCCGAAGGTTGCCTTCCGGCGGTCATCCAAGGTCCCGTTCGTTCGGTCGGCGAAATGCCGACAATCACCATCGACGCATCGGTATCGAGCCAGTTCACTTCTGGTCTTCTCCTTGCGGCTCCTTGCATGCCCGAAGGACTCAGGATCGAAATCCGAGGTGAGGTTGTCTCACGGCCCTATCTCGACATGACCGCTACGGTGATGGCGTCATTTGGTTCAGTAGTTGATCAACCTGACGAGCGCACGTTCATCGTTGCGCCGGGTGGATATGTCGCGACGGACTACTCGGTCGAACCAGATGCATCAGCGGCTTCGTATTTTTTTGCCGCGGCAGCGATCTGCGGAGGGACCGTGCGAGTCGATGGCCTCGGATCCAACTCGATGCAAGGCGACGTTCGCTTTGTCGATGTTCTTGGTGACATGGGGGCGATCGTGTCGATGGAGAAGAACTCAATATCGGTAACTGGCGCGGCTCTTCACGGCGTGACTGCTGATTTCAGCCAGATCTCCGACACCGCACAGACCGCAGCTGCAGTCGCTGTCTTTGCGGAGGGGCCGACAACCATTACCGGTATTGGCTTCATCCGCAGGAAGGAAACGGATCGCATAGCTGCGGTCGTTTCGGAGCTCACACGTATGGGTATCGACGCTACCGAAGACGCCGATGGCTTCACCGTGACGCCGGGGCCGACTTCTCCCGCCACCGTTGAAACCTATGACGATCATCGGATGGCGATGAGTATGGCGCTCATCGGTTTCGCTCGTGCTGGTATATCGATCGCTGATCCAAACTGTGTGCGAAAGACGTTTCCGACATACTTCGACGAGATGGCACGACTCCGCCCTGGGGGCAGCAAGTGACTGAACAACCGATGGTGATTGCGATTGACGGTCCGGCAGGATCGGGAAAGTCAACGGTGGCGAAGGCAGTCGCGATCCGACTTGGCCTCGAGTATCTCGACACCGGTGCGATGTATCGATCGGTGGCGTTCGCCTCTCTACGAGGCGGTGTCGATCCCGAAGACGCTGAGGTCGTCGGAAATCTCGCTCGCAACATGGAGCTTGATGTGGACCCAAGCGGCAAGATCACCGTGGACGGTGTTGATGCAACAATCGAAATTCGTGGCCCAGAGGTCACTCGTGCCGTGAGCATTGTCGCGGCGAACCCGGATGTTCGGACCGAAATGCGTGCACGACAGCGTCAATGGGTCGCGAAACGTGGCGGGGGAGTAATGGAAGGTCGCGACATCGGAACAGTTGTCTTCCCCGATGCACGACTCAAGGTGTATCTCGACGCCAGCCCCGAGGTACGTGCGGCTCGGCGCTCGAAAGAAGTTTCGGATCTTTCCTACGAGACCGTGGCGACGGACCTTGCCCGACGCGACGCCCTCGACCAGAACCGCACTCATGATCCGCTGCGCACCGCCGAGGACGCTGTCGTGATCGATACGAGTGATATGTCAGTCGATCAGATTGTCGACGCAATCATGGGGTGCTTGTCGTGAGTCGGCGCGAGATCTACATCCCCGAAGGACACGACAACGGGGAGGAACTCACTCTCGCTCAAAAGGTGATGCATCACTCGGTTCGGCTCATCCTCGAGATTGTTATTCGTCTCTATTTCCGTCTTGAGGTCCATGGACGAGAGAACATCCCCAAACGCGGGCCATTCATTATTTCGCCGATACATCGGTCCTATCTCGACACGCCAGTTATCGGCGCGGCAATTTGGCGCTTACTGCGCTACATGGGTGCCGAGAAGATGTGGACGAATAGACAACTTGGTTGGTTCCTCACGGCCATGGGCGGATTTCCGGTCCAGCGCGGAGCTGCTGATCGGGATGCGTTGAAGGCAGCTCTTACCGTGGTTGAACGTGGTGAGCCCCTCGTGATGTTCCCTGAGGGAACGCGTCAGTCCGGACCAGTTGTGAGCGAAATGTTCGATGGACCGGCGTACGTCGCGTGCCGCACTGGTGTGTCGATCATCCCCATCGGTCTCGGTGGAACTGAACGGGCGATGCCAAAGGGCAAGAAATTAATCCGACCCGTCAAAATGGTCGTCGTTATCGGTGAGCCCATTGCGCCACCACCCAAAAAGGAAAGTGGTCGCGTCTCACGCAATGGAGTGCGCGAGATGACCGCAACGTTGAGCGAGAGAATCCAAGACCTCTTTGACGAAGCGCAAGTTCTGGCTGGTTCTCCAAATCAGCACAACAAAAGTTGATTTAGAGCCTCATATCTCCGGTGAGCTTGCGAACAAGTGGTTCGAAGTGTGAGAGCGGCAGCGTGTCATAGTCAGTATCGAACGCGATTTGGTCCCATTCGTCGGCAAATTGGGCAGCGAGTTCAAATTGCTCTGGCGTGAGAGCGTCTCGGTGTTGCTCGCGTGCATCGGGATCTGCGCCAAAGTGGTGGTAGTAGTGCTTGCCTTGGAAGTCCTGATGGACTCGGATCATCTGGTAGACGTCGTCCCGGACGTACGGCTTGATCATCTCAGCGGAAATAGCGCCATGGTTGGAAACGGTGATCGCTTTGCCCACGTCATGCATCAGAGAAGCGAACACAACTTCCTCATCGGCTCCGGCCCGTTCGGCGAGTGTTGCAGTCTGCAAGCAATGTGTGAGTTGATCGGCATTGAATCCATCAGTGATTTCACCGAGTGACTCAAGCAGCATCAGCATGCGATCAGCGACACGTCCTTGATTGACGGCATGTTGAGCTCCGATGTGGAGCCATTGTTCCTGTGTGGATTCGTCCATACGGGTGAATGAAGTGGCCATGCGTTAAGTCTGCCCGGTGGGAAGCCTGTCGTGCCGAATTCTCAACCAGATGCCGTGGAGAGCATGATGCCAAGCAGGACTGCGGCGATGCCGGCCACGAGAGAGATCGCCCCTCCAATGGCCAAAACGACTTTGGATCGGGCACCAGCGTGGAACGCGGCAGCAATCCCCGTTGCTGCGACCATCACGAGCTTCAAACCAAGTGTGGCATTCCACGCGGTTCCCTTTGATCCCGGTGATTCGGCCAGAAGATTCCATATGCCGGTGATGAAAAGTACGCCGAAGGCAGACCAAGCGATGAGGTTAAATCGCCTCGCTACTGCTTTCGGAGCGTCGGGACCGAACCCCCGAAGGATCGGAAGTACGCCCAGGAGTGTCAATTGGCCGCCGACCCACACCGCTGCAGCCATGACATGCAAGAACAACCGAAATGACTCGAGTGTGGGCGGGAGCATTGTTGGACTCGATTCAGGCGAGTGACGCGAGAACGTCACTGGCATGCAGCGATCGATCCTGAGTCGGAGGACGGGCGTCGACAGGGCCACCGAACGCGAGTGTGGCGGCGGCGTCGATAGTGGAGATGAGATCACGCAAATTGCGCGGGGGAGGGAAGTACTCGTCTTCCTCAGTTACTTGGACAATTTCGACGCCGTCGGCCGGTGCGATTCTCGTGATTACTGATTCGACGAGTTCCTCCGGCGCTGAGGCGCCCGCGGTGACTCCGACTATGCCGTGGAGATCGTTAGGCAGTTCCTCTGCTCCGTTGACTCGATAGACACGTGCGCAACCCGCCTGACGAGCCAAGCTCTCAAGAGCTCTCGTGTTGGAAGAATTCGCGGAACCGATAACAACGACTGCATCGCATTGAGGAGCAATCTCAAGCAACGCCGATTGACGATTGGTTGTCGCAAAGCAGAGATCAGATCGCCCGGGAACCCACATGTCGGGAAAGCGCTCGCGGGTTGCATCGAGGACGTCGGCCCAGTCGCGATGGCTCAACGTTGTTTGGGCAAGCAAAGCCACCGGTTCAGTGAACAACGGAAGTTCGGCAACCTCCTCGACAGACTCAACGCGGTGAATATTGTCGGGCGCAACGGCCATGGTGCCGACCGCTTCCTCGTGTCCTTCATGGCCGATATAGACAATCTGGTAACCCTTGCCCGCACGAACCTTCACTTCGTGATGAACCTTGGTCACGAGAGGGCACACCGCGTCGACGACGTAGCCGCCGCTCGATTGCGCAGCGGCCACAACCTCGGGTGCACTTCCATGGGCCGAGAGCATGATGGGGCTTCCCGCCGGCACGTCAGAAATGTCGTCGACAAAGACCACGCCAAGATCACGGAATCGCTCAACAACTCGCTGGTTGTGCACGATCTCGTGGTAGCAGTACACCGGTGCCTCAAATGAGCGGACCATCCAGGCCAATGCCTTAATGGCCATCTCTACGCCTGCACAGAAACCTCGAGGTGCAGCAAGAAGAACCTTTTGAACTACCGGTGATTCCCCGTTTGACGGTTCTTTCGAGAACTGATCGTTCATGGGTCCAAAGGTTACCGGCACTAGCCTTGTCGGCTATGTCCTCACCGCGAGTCGTCAGTGTCGCGCCTGCGTCGCCGGCTGAGAGAGCCGGCTTACTGCCCGGAGATCTGATTCTCCGTCTCAACGGCGAGGTTCCTAGAGACATCATCGCGTATCGCCTTCTCGCGGATGAGGGTGAACTCAGCCTCGAAATCGATCGAGGAGGACTGCAGATCACCGTCGACGTCGAGAAGAAGGACGGCGAGTCCCTAGGCGCAGAGATCCATTCTGCGCTGTTCGATCAGGTGAGAACCTGCGACAACCACTGTGAATTCTGTTTCATTTATCAGCTGCCACCGAATTTGCGTGAGTCGCTCTATCTCAAGGACGACGACTACCGACTGTCGTTTCTCTACGGAAACTTCACGACCCTTACCCGGTTCACCGAGCTTGATCTCGAGCGCGTTGTCACCGAACGGATTTCGCCTCTTCACGTCTCGATCCATGCCACCGACCCAGATTTGCGTTCGTCAATGCTCCGGAATCGCCGAGGAGCTTCGAGTCTCCGTTGGCTTCGGGCGCTTCTTGATCACGGCATCGAGGTGCACGGCCAGGTTGTGGTGTGTCCCGGTCGAAACGATGGACACGCCCTCGATGAAACACTCGCGACTGTGCTTGATCTCTACTCAGAACTTGCAACCCTGAGCATCGTTCCGCTCGGTGTCAGCAATTTCAATACCGAACCGACCATGCGGCCGCATACGAAGGCCGAGGCGAGTGATGTCATCGACGCGGTGCACGATTGGCAGGAGATTTATTTGGCGACACTCGGTCGACGGATGGTGCACGCGGCCGACGAGTACTACCTCCTCGCTGAACGTCCCTTCCCCGACCACAGTGTTTATGAAGAATTCCCGATGCACGAGGACGGCATCGGGATGGCTCGCACCTTTGAACGCGAGTTTCTGGGTGAGACTGCAACACCAACGGGAGTTGCGACCGGGTTTTTTGCGTGGGTCGATGGTGCTCCGCCTGAGGGGTATCGCGCTCTACGTGGCGGGGGAGAGATCACGATCCGGCCCCGGCCCAATGCGCCTGTCGCGATCCTGACGGGAGGCTACGGGGCGAAGATTCTCTCGCCGCTGGTTGAGACACTCGGCCGCGATGACATACGGGTCCTCAGTGTGGAGAATCTGTTCTTCGGCGGTAACACTGGTGTGGCAGGTCTCCTCACCGGGGCCGACCTCATCCGTGTGCTCTCGTCTGAGCCCGAAGGTCACCGCTACCTCTTGCCCGATGTGTGTTTGTCGCAGGGACGTTTCCTCGATGGCCTCACTCCTGACGATCTGCCTCGACAGGTCGAGATCCTCCCGACAGATGGCATTGCCCTCCGTCGGGCACTGGAGCCGAAATGAGTACCCAATCCAACGAACTTCCTCTTGTTGCGGTCGTGGGCCGACCCAATGTCGGGAAGTCAACGCTGTTCAACCGCATCGTCGGTCGACGAGAAGCAATTGTCGAAGAGAAGCCCGGCGTCACCCGCGACCGTAAAGAGGTCGTTGCTGAGTGGCAGGCACGCGAGTTTCGTCTTGTCGATACCGGTGGCTGGATGCCAGGTGGCGACGCGCTCGACGAGAAGGTGTCAAAGCAAAGCGAAAAGGCAATTCTTGAAGCCGACGTCGTCCTGTTCGTCGTCGATGTCACTGTCGGTATTACCGAAGAAGACAGTCGAGTCGCTCAGATCCTTCGTCGCAATGGCCGCCCGGTCCTCTTGGTGGCGAACAAGGTCGACGACACCAATCGCGAATCCGCTATCTGGGACTTACTTAATCTGGGAGTAGGCGATCCTTTCCCCGTGAGTGCACTTCATGGGCGCGGCACCGGCGATCTTCTCGAATCACTCATGCTTGAGTTTCCGCCCGAGCCCGAAGTGATTGTCGATGATAACGAACCTGAGGCCGACAAAATTTTTTCGGTTTCGATTGTCGGACGTCCGAATGTCGGGAAGTCAACCCTTTTCAACAGACTTATTGGCGACGAGCGCTCAGTCGTTCACGACATGCCTGGAACCACTCGCGACGCAGTCGACACGATCGTCGAGACAGAGGACGGACCAATTCGGTTCGTCGACACTGCAGGTATGCGCCGACGGAGCAAAGTCGATGAGGCAACGGAGTACTACTCGCTGGTTCGTGCCCTTCAAGCGATCGATCGCTCGGACGTCGCTCTGCTCGTTATCGACGCAACCGTTGGCGTCACCGCCCAGGACCAGAGGCTCGCAGAGCGTATCGATGCTGCCGGTTGTCCTGTTGTCGTCCTGTTGAACAAGTGGGAGCTTCTCGACGCCGACGGCCGGGACGAGGTTGGTTACCAAATCAGTCAACGTCTGCATTTCATCGGTGAATCTCCGGTTCTCAAGATCAGCGCACTTTCCGGAAAGGGTGTTCACCGGTTGCTTCCCGCTCTTTCGGGAACCATCGAGGATTACCACCGTCGGGTTCCGACTCGAAAGGTCAACCAGGTTCTACGTGCCGCCCAAGCTGCGCAGCCGGGACCGCATGGAGCTCGCGTGTTGTATGCCACTCAGGGCGCGACTGATCCGCCCACGTTCACGCTCTTCGCAAACAAAGAAATTCCGCCGTCATATCTTCGCTACCTCGAACGTTCGTTGCGCGAAGCATTCGACATGGGTGCGACACCGATCAAGATGCGAGTCCGGAAGCGGGACTGAGTCGATGCCTTGGTGCGAGGAATGTTCCAAATTCTGGAACCCGAATTCGATGCCGCCAGACGGAACGTGTCCTTCATGCGGTCGTCTCATCGGCGATCCTCCGAAAGTTCAGAAGGTGCCGTGGCATTTTTGGGTCCTTGTCCTGGCTGCAGGCCTCTATCTCGGATGGAGAGCAGTCCAAGGCGTCATGTGGCTACTCCATTGAGAGGCAACTGTTGAACATGACGAACGACATGGTGGAACTTGCGATCATTGGGAGTGGATTCGGCGGTTTAGGCGCCGGGGTGATGGCGCTTGAGCAAGGCATCGACTCCTTTGTGATCCTTGAACGTGCCCGCGCAGTAGGTGGCACGTGGCGCGACAACACCTACCCAGGGTGTGCCTGTGACATCCCGAGTCATCTCTACTCCTTCTCCTTTGCGCAGAACCCGGAGTGGAGCCGCAGTTATCCCGCTCAGCCCGAGATCGAGGAGTATCTCGAACGCCTTGCCGACCGTTACGAACTTCGTCCGCGGATTCGGTTCAATTTCGATGTCGCTGTCGTGCGATGGATCGACGATCGATCCTGCTGGTCGATTTCGAGCCGCACAGGTGAGACGGTTCTCGCCGCTGCTGTCATCTCCGCAACCGGTCCGTTGAGCCAGCCGGCCGTGCCCGAAATCGCTGGGCTTTCAGACTTCCGTGGTGATGTCTTCCACTCGGCCAAGTGGCAACACGAGGTATCGATTGAAGGTCGACGCGTCGGAGTTATCGGAACCGGAGCTTCAGCGATCCAACTTGTGCCCGCCATCGCTGACAGCGTCGACCATCTCGACGTCTTTCAGCGAACGCCACCATGGGTACTCCCTCGCGATGATCGACCTGCGCCAGCGTGGCGACGACGCCTCTACAAAGCGCTCCCGTTCCTGCAGCGACTTCATCGCTGGCGCATCTACGCACGACAGGAGTTTCTCTCGATTGCGTTTCTCGGCAAAGGAAAATTTGCCGCCGGAATGACAGCTCGGATCAAGCAGGAAACGAAGACCTTGATCGATGCGTCATTTCCCGATCCGGAACAAGCCACCGCTCTGCTCCCAACGTTTAAGCCTGGGTGTAAGCGGCTACTCATTTCTAATGACTGGTACCCAGCGCTCGCGAAGCCGAATGTGGACATTGTGACGTCGTCAATCGAAAAGATTGATGAGAGCGGTGTCATCACTGCTGATGGTGAGCATCATGATCTTGATGTCCTCGTCCTCGCGACCGGCTTTGCCGTTACTGATTTCCCGTCCCCGCTCACAATCTTCGGACGCGGCGGCGTTGATCTCGCAGATCACTGGAGAGACGGCGCTTCAACTGATTTCGGTTTGACCGTGTCGGGTTTTCCGAATCTTTGGTTCCTTGCCGGTCCGGGTACTGGCCTCGGTCACAACTCAATCGTCTTCATGATTCAAGTGCAGCTCCAACAGATTTCTCGTGCTCTTCGTTACATGAGAGACGAGTCGCGAGCGACACTCGAACTCCGTCCCGAGGTCGAAGCTGCTTCCTACGCTGAATTGCAGCGACGAGTGGCGTCAACGGTCTGGGCCTCAGGATGTTCAAGTTGGTACGTCAGCGAGACCGGTCAGGTGGACACGATTTGGCCGGGAACCACCACCGAGTACTGGTGGCGAGCCCGACGTTTCCACCCCGATCGGTATGTCACCACAGCCGGCCGATTCGGTGAGATCACCCCTGCTCGCTAAGGTGTCTCCTCCACGGGCTGTGGCGCAGCTTGGTTAGCGCGTCGGTCTGGGGGACCGAAGGTCGTGGGTTCGAATCCCGCCAGCCCGACCAGACACGAGCGGGGTGCCACACTGGCACCCCGCCCCGTCACCCCCAAGAACTCCAGGAAGCCTGATGTCAGACGAGAACGCAGCCGAGTCCTCCTCAGAAGCGCTCGATAGTCCTGAAGACCTCGAGGCCGGCTCGGAAGAGCGTGCGTCGATTCGGGCTCAGCGACTTGAACGCATCGGGGAGTTGCGGGCCTTAGGCGTCGATCCGTACCCCTATCGGTTTGAGCGTTCATCCGATATTGGACCTGTCCGCGTTGAATGGAGTTCGATCGAAGCTGGGACCGAAACCGGAGCAATTGTTCGGCTCGCTGGTCGACTCATGCTGAAGCGTGAGCAGGGGAGGCTCACGTTTGGTCAGCTTCGCGATCGAACCGGCGAGATCCAGCTCTTTGTTTCGGCAGGAGTCCTCGGAAAAGAGTCGTTTGGTGAGTTCAACCAACTTGATCGCGGAGACTGGGTCGGCGTCGAGGGCGAGGTTATGGCCACCAAAAAGGGTGAGCTCTCGGTCAAGGTCTCGGAATGGGTGCTTCTGAGCAAGGCGCTTCGACCGCTGCCGGATAAGTGGAAAGGCCTCGCTGACGTCGATGCGCGTTATCGTCAGCGTTATGTCGATCTCACGGTGAATCCCGATGCTCGTCGAGTATTTGAGACTCGATTTGCAGCAGTCGACGCGATTCGACAGGTACTGCGTGAGCGCGGGTATCTCGAAGTTGAGACTCCGATCCTGAACCTTCAGCAAGGCGGCGCAACAGCGCGCCCGTTCATCACGCATTACAACGCGCTCACGCTCGATACCTATCTGCGCATCGCACTTGAGCTTCCTCTGAAGCGATTGCTCGTAGGCGGACTCGACCGAGTCTTCGAGATTGGTCGTGTCTTTCGCAACGAAGGCATCGATACTCGGCACAACCCCGAGTTCACGATGCTGGAGTCCTATGAGGCGTTCGCTGATTACAACGACATGATGGAACTCGTTGAGACTCTTGTTTCTTCCGCTGCAGTTGCCGCGAATGGAACAACGAAGGTGGAGTTACGCGGTTCTTCGGTGGATCTCGCTCCGCCGTGGCGTCGCGTCTCGATGGTGGAGCTCATCAAAGAGGTCGTCGGTGTTGACATTTCGCCAAGCATGAAACTCGCTGACACTCGAGCGATTCTCGATGGCTTGGGCCTCGAATGGAAAGAGTCGTGGGGGCCAGGCCGCTGTACACACGAGGTCTACGACGAACTCGTCGAACCGAAGGTCATGGAACCGACGATCGTTTTTGATCATCCTCGGGAAACTTCACCGTTGGCCAAACCACACCGAGATGACCCTTCACTCGTGGAGCGGTTTGAGGTGATTATCGACGGTCGAGAACTGGCCAATGCCTATAGCGAACTCAACGACCCTGTTGAGCAGCTGGCTCGGTTCCAGGAAGAAGCGGCCCTTAAAGCTGCGGGCGACCCCGAGGCGGGTGACGTCGATCTCGACTACATCCGTGCGCTCGAATACGGCATGCCCCCCGCTGGAGGGCTCGGTATTGGAATTGATCGGCTCGTCATGATTCTCGCTGCAGTCGAGAGCATCCGCGAGGTCATTTTGTTCCCAACACTTCGTCCGGAACACGGTCTGACGGACGAAGACTTCACTTCCGGCCCTACAGTCTGAGGATGCTCACGCCGACTATCGGAGGTCGCACCGATGCGGAGTGACTCCAGGCGGGCTCGCCTCATCGGCCTCCTGACGGCGCTCGGTGGAGTGATTGTTCTCTTTTCGACATTGCCAAGATTCGGCGATCGGATAAACCGGATGGTCGATGTGGTCACACCATTTGGTGTGCGCGTGACGAGTCATGTGATCGCTGTGGCGGCGGGCGTAGGGCTTCTGTACTTGGCGGGACAGTTGAGCCGCCGTCGCCACCTCGCCTGGTTGCTGGCAGTGGTGATATTCGTAACTTCATTTGTTGTCGATCTGTTGCGAGAACATCACTATGTCGCAGCGGTGTATTCCCTGTTTATGGTCTTCCTGCTGCTCGTTAGTCGTTCGAAATTCAAAGCGCCCGGAGATCCTCCGACGCTGCTCGAGTTTCTCAGATTCATTCCCCGATACATCGCCATTGTCTTTGTTTACGGATTCGCTGCACTCTTCCTCGAGCGGAAGTCAGTTTCGCCGAGCCCAACATTTTGGAAGAACGTACAAACGATCGTCCTCGGGCTTGTGGGCAGTGATGGGCCCTATCACTACGAAAGAAGATTCTTCGACTGGGCGTTTCCATCCTCATTGCTTCTTCTTGGAGTCGGTGGCTTTTTGGCGGCGATCATCCTTTTGTTCAGGCCCATCGTTTCTCGATCGTTTGTAACGCCGGATGCTTTGCGTGAGGCCATCTCGATTGTGAAGAACTACAGCACGGATTCGCTGGATTACTTCGCGTTGCGTGATGACAAACTGTTCTTCGTTTCTTCCGATCGCAAGGCGTTCATCGCATACACGTATGTCGCTCGCCAAGCGCTGGTTTCGGGCGATCCGATCGGAGTAGTTGCTTCCATACCTCTCGTGATAGACGAGTTTCTCCAGATGTGCCGGGATCGTGCTTGGGGCGTGTCGTTCTTGGCCGTCCGCGAATCCGATCGTGATCTCTATGTTCAACGAGGTCTCCACACGGTGTACCTAGGCGACGAAGCTGTCGTCGATGTCAGAGGATTTTCGCTGGCGGGAAAGAAATGGAAGAGCGTTCGACAGTCCTCTGGTCGCATTGAACGCACGTACACCTATGAGTGGATCGCCGAGACAGATGTCTCGTCAGAGATGCTCCGAGAACTCAACGACATTTCGAAACGCTGGCGAGGTAAGGCGCCCGAACGTGGATTCACGATGACGTTAAGTCAGGACGTAGAAGGCACCAATCCTGATTTCCGGTTATGTATCGCTCTTGATGAAGACGGAAAGCCCGGGGGCTTTCTCCGCGTCATCCCGATCTATGGACCGAACAAGGGCTACACACTCGACATCATGCGACGAGATCCCGACACGCCAAATGGCATGACGGAGTTTCTCTTGACACGAACGATTATGAAGCTTGACGAACTGGGTTTCGAACGTTTCAGCATGAACTTTGCCGCGTGGGGAAGGTTTTTCGAAGACGATGTCGACTACACAGTCGTTCAACGTGTCGTGAAACTTGGCCTCAATTTGATGAGTCCCTTTTATCAAATCAAGTCGTTGAAAGAATTCAATCAACGCTTCTATCCCGAGTGGATACCCCGCTGTATCGCGTACGAAGGTTTCCGAAGTCTCCCCAGAGTGGCGTTGCTCTATTCGGCTGCAGAGGGCTTCCTTACGCTCCCAGTCATTGGGAAATACCTGCTTCCAAGGACTGTTGTGCATCCTGGTCACCCCGTCATTGGGGGAGCGGTTGGTCCGTCCGCGGCGGAGCCGGTCTAACGATGTGCGGTCGATTCACGAGCACGACCCCGACGTCTGAACTCGCGGACTTCTTCGGCGCTGAGACAGACCTTCCCGATGACGACGAGAACTTCAATGTCACTCCAACGAGCGATATTCGTGTGATCCATGAAGAGGAAAATGGCCAGCGCCGGCTCGATCTGATGTTTTGGGGACTGGTGCCAAGTTGGGCGGAAAGTCCAGCGATGGGATCGCGGCTGATCAACGCCCGCTCGGAAACAGTGGCGGAGAAACCCTCATTTCGTTCCGCCTTCCGGCGTCGTAGGTGCATCATCCCCGTCGATGGCTTTTACGAGTGGGTGCAGGTGCCGGAGCGCAAAAAGAAGCAACCCGTCTACATCTCGGCTCGTGATGGCAAGCCGCTTGCCTTCGCTGGAATTTGGGAGACATGGCGTAACAAAGACGAAGCAAAATCGAATGGCGAACTTCGATCCTGTTCAATCATCACCGGACCGCCAAATGATTTGATTGCACCGTTGCATGATCGGATGCCAATGATTCTTCCGAGAGATGACTGGTCGACTTGGCTCAATCCCGCGACGAATCAGGTTGACGAATTGCAATCACTTCTTCAACCAGCCCCCGAGTCATGGTTGCAATGGTGGCCGGTGTCGATGGCGGTGAACACAGTTCGCAACCGCGATGCGTCGCTCATCGAGCCGTTCGAGATCGTCCCCGACGGCCAAGCAGAGGGCCAAGGACGACTTCTTTGATTGGTTAGGCAGAACCCTCGGGTCCGAGTGCGATTCGAAGCGCCTCGGCCGCTCGGTCGAGTTCCGCGGGATCTACCGAACTATTCGCCTTGCGAAAATCGATATCGGACTCTGATGTGATCGGAAGCACGTGAAGATGAGTATGTGGCACCTCAAGCCCCGCGATGATGAGTGAGATGCGTTGAGCATCGAATGCCTCCATCTGCGCCGCGCCGATCTTGCGGGCGACAATCGCCAAGTGCCCGGCTACCTCGTCGGGCAGATCAACCCAATGGTCGATTTCAAGCCGAGGCACGACCAGTGTGTGGCCCGGACAAATTGGGGCGATGGTCAGAAATGCAACGCACACGTCGTCCCGGTACACAAACCGTCCGGGGAGTTCGCCGTCGATGATCTTCGTAAACAAGGTGCTCATGGTCCTGAAATCGTAGAGTGCGGGGGATGAGTGTGCCTACCGAGTCTGCGGCTGAGAACGAGATTTTCACTGTTCCGAATCTGATCACGCTCGTTCGCCTTGCGTGCCTACCGCTTTTCGTATGGCTACTCCTCGGACGAGACAACCCCCTCGCCGCCGGAGCATTGCTTGGCGCCCTCGGCGCAACGGACTGGGTCGATGGTTGGTACGCGCGTCGATTCAATGCAGTGTCGAATCTCGGGAAGATCTTCGATCCAGTCGTTGACCGCCTCCTGTTTTTCGTTTCCATTGTTGCGATCATCATCGCTGGCTCCGCACCACTCTGGTTTTGCATCGCGGTACTTATTCGGGAAGTCGCGATCGCAGTTGCGACTCTGGTTTTGGCGTCGCTTGGTGCCCGCCGCATCGACGTGACTTGGGTCGGCAAGGCAGCGACATTCGGTTTGATGTTCGCCTTTCCCGGATTCCTCTGGGCCTCAACGGAGTGGGTGCTACAACCCTTCTTCGAGATCGCGGCTTGGCTCTGTGCGATCCCGTCCTTGTTGGCCTCGTACTACGCAGCGGCTCTCTACGTACCCCTCGGACTTCAGGCGCTTCGCGAAGGGCGCCGAGCTCGGGCAGGCGGAGACTGACGGAGATCTGAGCGAGGCTCAGGCTTCGGTGGAGGTCGAGGCGATCGGATAGCGTTCCGCTCATGCAACTGCCTGAAGATCTGCGCTACTCCTCCGATCATGAATGGGTCCGCCTCGAGAATGGTCAGCTTCGTCTCGGCATCACCGACTACGCACAAGATGCGCTCGGAGATGTCGTCTACGTCGAAATTCCCGAGGTCGGAATGCAGGTCGACGCGGCGGCGAAAGTCAGTGAAGTGGAGTCAACGAAGTCGGTGTCGGACATCTACGCGCCCGTGGCCGGGACCGTGATTGCCGTGAACGATTCGTTGTCGGATTCCCCCGAACGTCTCAACGACGATCCCTACGGCGAAGGTTGGATCTGCATTATCGAACCAACCGATTCAAGTTCAGTCGATGCACTCCTTGATGTCGATGGTTATCGGCGGTTGATCGAAGGTTCGTGATGGCTGTCGCTGAGGGATTCTGCAATAACTGCGGTCATCGCAATTCGCTGGGAGCGAATTTCTGTTCTTCATGCGGTGCAGTACTTGAATCGCTCGCGCCCGATCACACGACCATCACCTTTCATCCTGTGAGCCCTGGGGACCCTGTTGAAGACGATGTCGCTGTCGTTGTCGAAGGGATTCCCGCCGATACCGCCATGCTCGTGGTTCAGCGTGGATCAAAGGCGGGTAGCCGATTCGCACTTGATAAAGACGTCGTTACCGCCGGTCGCCATCCCGATTCAGATATTTTCCTCGATGACATCACGGTGTCTCGTCGGCACGCGGAACTTCGCCGTGTTACCGGCGGTACGTGGTTGGCATGCGATACCGGTTCACTCAACGGCACCTATCTCAACCGACAGCGCATCGATACAGCGATTCTATCGAGTGGCGACGAACTACAGATTGGGAAGTTCAAGCTCGTGTTTTTGCTTGGGGGTGACGACGCGTGACCGACACTCGTCCTCATTCTTCAATTGGCGAAGTTCTTTCGCTTCTGCAGAACGATTACCCCGACATCACCATCTCGAAGATCCGTTTCTTGGAGAGCCAAGGATTGTTAAATCCCGAACGCACTCCATCGGGTTACCGAAAGTTCCATGACGAAGACATCGAACGATTGCGGTGGATACTCACGCAGCAACGAGATCACTTTTTGCCATTGAAAGTGATTAAGGATCGACTTGCAGCCGGCGATTTTTCTGACGGTCCTCCCGAGGGCGTGCTTCCGTTTGAGCGGAGTGTCGAATCCGACGGAACCAACGGCGCCGTTGCCGCAACAACTGTCGCAATCGAGATTCCGCCGAAAGATTCCAAGGACCCTGAATCCGCAAAGCCTGCATCGTCGCGTGCGAGCGCGGTGACGAGCCTTCTCGAGGGACCCGCAGATTCCGCACCACCCGCACCCCGGGGCCGGAAGCGGCACCCCACTGGCCACCAGAAGGGCGACCCCACTCCGGTCAAGGATGGCGAAGACGAGCCTACGGCTCCCGAGGTTGCACTCACGTTGACCGAGTTGTGCACGCAAAGTGGCCTCAGTGCAGCCCATGTAGCCGACCTTGAAAAGTTCGGTCTTCTCTCGCAGCGCTCCATGGGACATGTCGAGTACTACGACGATGAAGCGCTCATCGTTGCTCGTCTTGCGTCCGGATTTGCCCGTTTTGGTATTGAGCCCCGACACCTTCGGATGTACAAGGTTTCGGCCGAGCGTGAGGCTGGCCTCTTCGAACAGCTGATTACTCCGTTGCTGAAGCAGCGCCGAGCGGCTGCCCGTGAGCAGGCTGTCGAGATGCTCGAGGAATTGGCCGAACTGGCGGACGATCTCCGAGCTGTCATGGTGCGGGCCTCACTTCGCGACTACCTCGGCCAGGCCTAATCCTCAGGTCTGATTCTCCCGCAATGCCGGTAGTGTGACCCGGTGATTGAGATGGAAGTGATCAACGTTCAGGTTG
>CALBSE010000044.1 GCA_937927725.1 uncultured Actinomycetes bacterium | reverse complement strand
TCGATCACGGTAACAACACGGGGTGGGCTTTCGACCAATCCGTTCCAGAGCAAGTAGCCAGCGATCAGACCACAGACTCGGTCGCTGAGTTCTTCCGCGTGAATGAGAATTCGCTCACCGCGCTCAAGGAGCATGCGGAGTTCGGCGAAGAAGGCGGTCTCGAAGATGCCGAGATCGTCATCGGGGACTGGCCGGTGACGCCACACCACACCGAGCTCGTCGTAATTGTGGAGATTCAGCGGGGCCGCGATCATCGAGATGACACAGGTGAAGCCCTGTTCGCGAACCCAGATGATTTCTTCCTGGCGGCGAACCTTGCGATGATTCGCGCCATAGCCACCGGGTCGCTCACAGACGGCGAGTCGCTCAGCGATCACCCAGTGAAAATTGCGGGGTCGGATGCCCTGCGCCCACTTCCCTTTACTGGCCACGGCGCTCATGCTGCCACGACTTTGGCCGCTTGGATGGCGCTTCTGACGTCATGAGCGCGAATCATGCTCGCTCCGGCGTGCATTGCCCACACTTCTGTGGCGATTGATCCGGCCAAACGATCGTCGGCGGGAACGATGTCGGCTGAACCATCTGAAGTGGCAAGGAGCCGTCCCAGCATTGCTTTTCTGGACGTTCCGACCATGACTGGCCAACCCAATTCGACGATGCGATCGAGGTGAGAGAGCAGCGCCAGATTGTGGGCGTCGGTCTTCCCAAATCCGAATCCGGGATCGACCCAAATTTCTTTTACGCCAGCCTCTGAAGCTGCCGTTGCACGCTCGCGAAGGAACTCGCACACCTCTGACACGACATCGTCGTAGTGAGGATTGGTTTGCATCGTGCCGGGTTCACCTTGCATGTGCATGGCAATCCACCCGACGCCCAGTTCAGCCGCGACAGGCCAGAGAGAGGCAGAAACGTCGTTGATGAGCGTTGCACCGGCAGCCACCGCAGCACGAGCAACTTCGGCGTGGCGTGTGTCGATGCTGAGGCGACAACGACCGTTCAAGCCTTCAAGCACCGGAATGACACGAGCCAGTTCGGTTTCAACGTCGACGGGCTCTGCGCCTGGTCGAGTGGACTCGCCACCAATATCAAGGATTGATGCGCCCTCTTCGACGAGCGAAAGGCCATGGGCGATCGCTGAAGCGGGCTCTAGAAACTTTCCGCCGTCGCTAAACGAATCGGGGGTGACATTGACGATTCCCATCACCAGCGGAATCGATGTCGGAGTACCAACTCCCAGTCGCGGAACGACGTCGGCCACGTTTAGTCGCGAGCGATGAATCGCATCGCTTCGAATCGAGTGGCGGCGCTTTCACGGAAAAGACCACGCACTGCAGATGTCACCGTGGTCGAACCAGGCTTGCGAACTCCGCGCATTGACATGCACAAATGCTCAGCCTCAATCACGACAAGCACGCCACGCGGTTGCAGTGTCGATTCGAGTTCATCGGCGATCTGCGCGGTGAGGCGTTCCTGTACCTGCGGACGCTTGGCATAGGCATCGACCAAACGGGCGATCTTTGAAAGCCCTGTCACGCGACCATCGACGCCGGGGATGTAGGCGACATGGGCCTTGCCCATGAACGGAACGAGATGGTGTTCACACATCGAAGTGAGTGCGATGTCGCGGACCATCACCATTTCGTCGTGGTTGGCTTCGAACATCACCTGCAGGTGGCTGCGGGGATCATCACGAAGGCCCGAGAAAACTTCGGCATACATGCGTGCCACGCGGTCGGGCGTGTCCTGCAGGCCGTCACGATCGGGATCCTCGCCAATGGCGATAAGGATCTCTTTCACAGCAGCTGAGATTCGGGGCAGATCGACGGGTTCCATCACGGTCTCCTGACGAGGGAACAAAAACAAGACAAATCAAGTAGTCGGGAATCGTAGTGAGTCCCGGTTTGGCAACGAATCAATGACCACTTCCGGGGCCCACATAGACCCGAAGATCATCGAGGTTTCGGTAGCGCTCAGCGACATCAAGGCCGTACCCGACCACAAACTCATCGGGAAGCCGGAAGCCTACGTAGCGAAGATCAGGTTCCACCTTCTGCATGCCTTCTTTCAGAAGGAGGGCACAGACCTCGAGGCTGGCCGGGTGTCGCGCAGCAAGGTTCTTGCGGAGGTAGTTCAGCGTGAGGCCACTGTCGACAATGTCTTCGACGATGATGACGTCGCGACCAGTGAGGTCAATATCGAGGTCCTTCACGATGCGAACGACGCCGCTGGTCTTCGTTGCGGTTCCATACGACGACACCGCCATGAAGTCGAGTTCAACGGGAAGGGAAATCGCGCGGGCGATATCGGCTATGAACATGATCGCACCCTTGAGGACCGCTATCAGCAGTGGTGCTCGGCCGGCATAGTCGGCCGTTATTTCTTTGCCGAGTTCAGCAATGCGCTGCTGGATCGCTTCGTGAGTGACGAGGATCTGACCGAGATGGGGATCGACATCGGGATGCGGATGGTCGGTACCGGACGCGCTTTGGGTCACGCGGCGAATGTAGTGCAGTCCCTAGGCCTTCGGTGTCGTAACGATGCGAAGTTTTCC
>CALBSE010000043.1 GCA_937927725.1 uncultured Actinomycetes bacterium | reverse complement strand
AGTCTGGGCCGTGTCTCAGTCCCAGTGTGGCTGATCGTCCTCTCAGACCAGCTACCCGTCGATGCCTTGGTGGGCCGTTACCCCGCCAACTAGCTGATAGGCCGCGAGACCCTCCCAAACCGATAAATCTTTCTTCATCCGGCCATGCGACCAAAAGAAGGTATCCGGTATTAGCACGAGTTTCCTCGTGTTATCCCAGAGTTCGGGGCAGGTTTCTCACGTGTTACTCACCCGTTCGCCGCTAGATCTTCACCAGTATTGCTACTGGATGGATCCCGCTCGACTTGCATGTGTTAGGCACGCCGCCAGCGTTCGTCCTGAGCCAGGATCAAACTCTCCATCGAAACCGTGTTCACATCCAACCTCACCCGAGGGCGTGGGAAGACATGAATCGATCAGTGAAAAGTCCGAGAGAGAGGGGCTCACCTCTCTGAATCTCGAAGTGGTTTGGTTCTTACGAACCGCACCGTGGCTTTCCCCCATACACATGGGGTTCTGCCGGAATTGCTTGGTGAACGATCACGACTCGTACCTTCTCCCCATTCGCGATCCGGCAAGCCGGGGCGTGAATGAGCACGGGGAAGGCCGGTTGCGGTGATCGCCCGCACTGGCTTTTTCGTCCTCTGTTCCGTTTTCAAGGAGCACGACCCGAGGGAGCTCAGTCGCAATTGACCGGCCAGAACTCGGTGCACCCGAAGGTGCGGCAGCCGGCGAACACTTTCGCCGGAAACAACTTTGGCTACCGGAGCAACTTCCGATTGTGGAAGCCGCCTCAGGAGCGGAGAGCCACTCTAGCGAGTGGTCCCGACCAACGCAACTCGGCAGCGCAAGAAGCTCACACATGCCGAAATCAGGGGGGTCGACCTCCCCAGTGCGGCACAGCCGCCCCGAGGTGGTCCGAGCAAGATAGCCGCACTCGGCTCCGAATGCACATCGGCCCGGCATCGAGATCGGCGGATCGTCAAAATATGGCCTGAACGACCACAATCATCGAGCAGCAACTAGGGCAGAAAACGCAGCACAAAGCGGTGTTTTTTGCCCCTGCGCGCCATTGCATAACCATCGCCGGTGAAGTCGCTGACCTGGAGAACTTGACCCTCGGTGACAGCGGCGTCGTTCAGTGACAGGCCAGATTGGGCCACGAGTCGGCGGCCTTCGCTCCGTGATGCGAGGGCTCCGTGGTCGGCGAGAACCTCGACGAGATCACGACCAATATCAGAAGCAACGATCGGTAGCGTCGGGAGGCTCGATGTCAGCTCGGCCCATTCCTCGGCCGAAAGTTCTTGGGCCGAACGCGTGAATCCCTGAGAGGCGCCGGCTGCTCGGTCGGCCTCGCCCTCGCCATGGACCAGGGCGGTGACAGAACGGGCCAGCAACTGCTGAGCACGGCGCTGACCGGGATCGGCGTTGTGTTCGGCCATAGCAGCGACGATCTGGTCAACGGGTACGAGGGTCATTTGCAGAAGAAATCGTTCGACATCTCGGTCATCAACATTCATGAAGTACTGAAAGAACGCATAGGGAGTGGTTCGATCGGGCGACAACCAGACGGCCCCATCGACGGATTTGCCGAACTTCTGACCGTCGGCACGGGTCACGAGTGGAACGGTGAGACCGTGGACGTGCACACCTTCGGTGCGGCGGATGAGATCAATACCCGCAGTGATGTTGCCCCACTGATCGGAACCGCCAACCTGCAATTCCACCTTTAATTCATTGAACAAATGATGGTAATCGTTTGCTTGCAGCAACATATAACTGAACTCAGTGAACGAGATGCCCGCATCGGATTCGACACGGGACTTCACGGAGTCTTTGGCCAACATCGTGTTGACGGTGACGTGCTTTCCGACATCGCGCAGGAAGTCGAGAACGCCAAGCGGCGCGGTCCAGTCACGGTTGTCGACAAGCCGGGCCTGCGTGGCACCCGGAGTGAAATCGAGGAGCATCTCAAGCTGCGGCTTGATCGCAGCGAGGTTGGCGTCGAGCGTGGTGGCGTCGAGAAGGTTGCGTTCTGAGGAACGACCTCCAGGATCACCGATCATTCCGGTGGCGCCGCCAGCAAGGGCTACGGGCTGATGTCCGAAGATCTGGAAGCGGCGAAGCAATAAAAGTGGAACAAGGTTGCCGACATGAAGGCTGTCGGCAGTTGGATCAAACCCCGCATAGACCGCAATTGGTCCCTGCGCCAGCCGTTCACGGAGGGCATCGATTGCGGTGGTGTCGTGGATCAGGCCACGAGCACGGAGATCTTCGAGGATGTCGGCGGTACTCACAGGGGGTCACTCTCTCCCGTCTTGGCTCTCTAGTCCAGCCGGTTTCAGGTGCTTCATGGCGGATACGCGAGATTCAGTCGCCCCGCTTTGCCAGCAGGGTTCCCACGGGCAACAGTTGCACCTCATGGGCATTGAAGACATCGACTCCCCCGTCGCCGATGACGAAGACGAGCCGATGTCCTTCCGCGCCCGCACCGCTCGAGTTCTCGCATTGCTCGCGGTCGTGGTGATTGTTGGGCTTTGGGGTTGGGCGCTTTTCTTCCCACCGTCAGAAAAACCGCCGGCAACCCTCAAAGACCGGACCTTCCCCGATACGGCCGAAGCGATCTGTACGAACGCTGCGGCACAACTCTCGCAACTCCCGAAGTCCTATGCAACGCCGAATCCAATCGAACGAGCCGACGTCGTCTCCAAGACTGACGTGATCCTCAACGACATGCTTGATCAACTCAATGGCGCAACTCCCCCACCTGATGCACACGAAGCATCGAACGTCGCGGAGTGGCTGAGCGACTGGCGCACCTATGTCGGCGACCGCGCTGCATATTCCAAAGCGCTCACGAACGATCCGAACGCCCGTTTCTATGTTTCATTGAAAGAGAAAGATCAGATCACCAAACCGATCGACTTCTTTGCGACGATGAACAAGATGTACAACTGCGTGACGCCCGACGACATCGAATAAACGTCGTCGTACTACCCCTCAAGACGCCGAACGAGCGCGAGGCCTTGACGAACGAGACGATGCACGCTTTCGTCGACGTCGTAATCATCGAGTCCGTCGAGCGTCACCCAGCGAAGTTCTCGAGATTCGTGATTACCCACGGGAACCGACCCTTTGGGCGCAAGAACAACAAAGCGAATGTCGAGGTGGAGATGTGGCGGCTCACTCGGCGGCCGAACTTCGTGGATATCGAGATCGAAGGCCGGTCGCACAACACGCAGTCCGTCAATGCCCGTCTCTTCAATCGCCTCCCGAAGTGCGGATGCAGCGAGGTTTGCATTGCCATCGACATGACCACCCGGCTGCAGCCACTTCTGCAGTTTCGTGTGAAAGAGCAAAATGAATCGTTCGGTGCCTTCTTCGACGACAAGTGCGGAACCGGTGAAATGCGCCTCAGGACACGTGCGGAAAAGCGCATCGTCGTTCGCGCGAGCCAACTCAGCCATTCGAGCCGCTAACGCGCGCTGAGCGGGATCATCAGATTCGTGGTGATCAAGGCGTTCGATGAGAACCGCCAAATCGTCGGTGGCGATGAGCCCTTCGGCACCAACGACGAGGGGTCGCTCCAACGTCGGAATTCGACCGTCTCCGTCTTGCGTCGATCCGGTCGGCATTAGTCAGTTCCGGGCTTCGTCGGTTGCCACACGAGTAGCGAACGCAGAAAGCTGCGCCGCAACGGGTGCTGGCCCGCCGCCGCCTGGCGTTGTGCGACGCGTCACTGCAACCCCGGGGTCGACAAGAAACACCGCATCGGGACCGAGTTCCGGCGACGCCGCAACCAAATCGCGAAGAGCACTACCTTCATCGAGACTCTTTCGAACCAAAGAACCAACGATGGCGTGTGCTTCGCGGAATGGCGTTCCGTTCGCCACTAGCCATTCAGCAAGGTCGGTTGCCGCAGCAGTAGGCGCATTCGCCGCTTCCGCCATCACGTCGAGCCGGAAAGTTGAGGAAGCGAGCAGACCGGTCATGGCACCGAGAGCAAGCACGACCGTGTCGAGAGAATCGAACAGCGGCTCTTTATCTTCCTGAAGATCACGGTTGTAGGCGAGCGGCAATGCCTTCAGCGTGGCGAGAAGTCCGGTGAGGTTGCCGATCAGCCGTCCGGTCTTTCCCCGCGTGAGTTCTGCAATATCGGGATTCTTCTTTTGCGGGAGCATCGAAGAACCCGTGGAATACGCGTCGGCGAGACCAAGAAATCCGAACTCGTCGGTTGACCACAAGATGATTTCCTCCGCGAGACGCGACAAGTGCACCCCAAGTAACGCGAGATCAAAGAGCGATTCGGCTACGAAGTCGCGATCGCTCACGGCATCGAGTGAATTTGCAAACACATCGGAGAATCCGAGATCTACGGCAGTGGCAGCGGGGTCAAGCGGCAATGAGGAGCCCGCAAGTGCACCCGCACCAAGGGGTGAAACGTCGAGCCGACGACGCGTATCGATGAGACGATCGATGTCACGCGAGAGGGCCCACCCGTGGGCAAGCAGGTGATGGGCAAGCAACACAGGTTGAGCGCGCTGCATATGCGTGTAACCCGGCACTGCGGCATCGCCGACTTCCTGCGCGCGATCAAGCAGCGCACGCTGCATAGCGATGATCTTGTCGATAACGACGCCGAGTTCCCGTTTAGTGAACAGGCGAAGATCGGTAGCGACCTGATCATTTCGACTTCGTCCGGTGTGAAGCTTTGCTCCGGCGGGGCCAGCCAGCTCGGTCACGCGTCGTTCGACGGCGGTATGAATGTCTTCATCCGATGGAACGAACACGAACGATTCGTCGCGAAGTTCGCTTTCGACATCGTCGAGGGCGACAAGCACTGACGCGCACTCGGCTTCGGTCAGAATCCCAGCACGCAGAAGGCCACGAACGTGCGCGCGCGATCCAACGAGGTCGTCGGCGGCAAGTCGCGAGTCGAACGGGAGACTCACCGTGAATGCCATCAATTCCTCTGCTGGTCCGCCTTCAAATCGGCCGTGCCAAAGCGTGCTCATGACGAGTTACTTTCCGTTGTTCGCTGTTGACTGACGAGCCGCCCACGTTTGAATACCTAAGCCCCAAAGCTTCACGAAGCCCTCGGAATCGGCATGGTTAAAGGTGTCTTCTGCGTCGTAGGTCGCGAGTCCATAGTCATAGAGACTCCAAGGGCTACGACGACCAACGACGTAGCAACGACCTGGCTCAAGCCGAAGCCGAACCTCGCCCGTGACGTACTGTTGCGTTGAGTCGACGAAGGCGTCGAGTGCGTTCTTGAGCGGCGAGTACCACATGCCGTCGTACACAAGATCGGCGTAGCGACCTTCGAGGCGCTGCTTTTCGTGCATGACATCGCGCTCAAGGCACAGCGACTCAAGGTCCTGATGAGCGAGGATGAGTGCGAGGGCTCCTGGCGCTTCGTAGGTTTCACGGCTCTTGATTCCGACACGACGATTTTCCACCATGTCGAGACGACCCCACCCATAGGCGCCGACGATGTCGTTCATTTCGACGATGAGCGAGGCCAACGACATCTTCTTTCCATCAACGGAAACCGGAATGCCTTGTTCGAAGCCAATGACGACCTCGCGAGATTCCGATGCCTTGACTGTGGTCATCGACCACACTCCTTCGGGCGGACGTGACCACGGATCTTCCATTTCGCCGCATTCGATGGCGCGGCCGTACAAATTGTCGTCGATTGAGTACAACTTCTCTTTGGTGGCGAGAACGGGAATGTCGTGTTTCTCGGCGTAATCAATCGACATTTCGCGTGTCATACCCCAGTTGCGCACGGGCGCAAGAATCTCGAGGTCGGGAGCAAGAGCACGAGTTGCTACTTCGAAACGAACTTGGTCGTTGCCCTTACCGGTACAACCGTGAGCAACCGCATCAGCACCATGCAGACGAGCTGCCTCGACGAGATGCTTCACAATGACTGGCCGTGAGAGTGCGGAGACGAGCGGGTACTTCCCCTCGTAGAGCGCGTTGGCTTTCAGCGAAGGCGCAAGGAATTCGTCGGCGAACTGTTCGCGACAATCGACCACGATTGCCTCGATGGCTCCGGCAGCAAACGCTTTTGCCTGCAGACCTTCCCAATCGCCTTCTTGTCCGAGATTGCACGCGACGGTGATCACTTCGACCCCGTAGTTCTCGATCATCCAGCGCACTGCGACAGACGTGTCGAGACCGCCGCTGTATGCCAGTACCACTCGTTGTGCCATTGCTCTTCCTTCGTTGTATCGAATGTTTTGAGGTGCTGGTCTCAGAGACCAGCGAGATCTGAAAGCTGTGCAGCAATTGTTGCGCCACCAACATCGGAGGCGACGACAATCAAGATCGTGTCATCACCAGCCACTGTGCCGAGGATGCCTGCGAGCCCAGAGCGATCGAGAGCCGAAGCAACCACATGGGCCGAACCCGGTGGCGTGCGAATAACGACGAGGTTGTCGGATGTTGCGACCTCGACGACCCAGTCACCGAAAACGCGACGAAGGTGATCTTCGGGGGCTCGTTGCTCCTTGGGGAGAGCAGGAATCGCATAGGCGGACTCTCCCCCAGGCATGCGGACCTTGATTGCACCGAGGTCTTCAAGGTCGCGTGACACGGTTGCCTGCGTAGCTATGACACCTTCGCTTGAAAGGAGGTCCACTAGCGCTTGCTGATTCGCGATGGCTTGTGACTCGATAAGCCGAGCCACAAGGTGCTGACGCTGCGTCTTGCCCAGCTTCGAAGGTTCTTTGGTATCGGTCATCGTTGCTCCATCAGCCAAACCAGCGCACCGCGAGCGGCGTGCATGCGGTTCTCGGCCTGGGGCCAAACCCGGCTCTGAGTGCCTTCGAGCACGGAATCAGAAACTTCCTCACCCCTGTGAGCTGGAAGGCAATGCATGAAAATCGCTTCGGGAAGCGCTGCAGCCATGAGGGCATCGTCCACAGTAAAACCAGCGAACAACTCACGACGTTGAACTGCTTCGTCTTCTTGACCCATTGATGTCCAAACATCGGTGTAGATAACGCTTGCTCCCTGGACCGCCTCGACCGGATTATTCGTGGCCGTGAAGTCGGCCCCTGTTGCGACGATGCGAGCGATGTCCGCTTTGGAAAACTCAAAACCAACCGGCGTCGCCACGCGAACAGACATTCCGAGCATTCCTGCTCCAAGAGCAAGACTGCGCGCAACGTTGTTGCCGTCACCGATATAGGCAACGGTGCGGCCAGCAAGACTGCTGACGCCTCCAAATTCGTCGGCGATGGTGAGGAGGTCGGCAAGCGCCTGCAAAGGATGGGCCTCGTCGGAAAGCATGTTGACGACTGGCACCGAACTCACCGCAGTCATTCGTTCAAGCTTGGAATGTTCGAACACCCGCGCACCTAGAGCCGCGTGATAACAGCACAAGGTTCTGGTGACGTCTTCGACGGTCTCGCGCGTGTCGAGGCCAACCTCGTCGGGCCGAATCGTGAGGGGATGTCCACCCAACTGCACAACTGCCATCTCCATGGAGTTGCGGGTCCGGGCCGACGGTTTCTCGAAAAGCAGTGCCATACCGAGCCCGTCGAGACTGCGCGGCACGGTGGCGGCCCGACTGAGGTCGAGGATGTCGCCCAATTCTGTTGTGGAGAGGTCATCAACCTCGAGAAGATGTCTCATCGCTATGCCTTAGAGAGGTGATCGGCGAGAACCGCCGAAAGAAGATCGACCGCTTGCGCGATCTCGGAGTCAGAAACAATGAGCGGTGGCGCAAATCGAAGTGATGTAGGCGACACTGCATTGACAATCAACCCTTTGCGGAGAAGATCGGCGGCGACAGCCTTTGCATCGAGACCGACCGCGAGTTCCGCAGCGAGGAGGAGCCCGAGGCCGCGGACCTCGATGACGCCGTCGACTGTCGCGAGCAGATGCCGGAATTCAGCACCGGCACGTTCCGCCAGTTGCGGGGCGTTCACTCGCTCAAGAATTTCGAGCGTGGCCCGCGCTGCGGACGCGGCGAGCGGTTGACCGCCGTAGGTCGTTCCGTGATCGCCAGGTTGAAAAACTGCAGCAACCTCGCGCTTGGCCCAACATGCCCCGATAGGCATGCCGTTTCCAAGCGCCTTGGCCATGGTCACGACGTCGGGTTCAACACCGAAATGCTGGAAGCCAAACCATTCACCGGTCCGGCCGAGCCCGGTTTGGATTTCGTCGACGATCATTAACAGCCCACGTTCGTCACACAGTCGACGTACACCTTCGAAGTACTCGGCAGTTGCAGGATGTACACCGCCTTCACCCTGAATGGGTTCGAGCAACACCGCTGCAATGCTTGGGTCAATTGCTGCTTCGAGGGCAGCAAGATCGTTCCAGGCCACATGTCGAAAACCCTCAGGGAGTGGCTGGAAGCCTTCCCATTTCGCTGGTTGACCAGTTGCATGCAGTGCACCAAGTGTGCGTCCGTGGAACGAGCCATACGCGCTGACGACGCCGTAGCGGCCGTGACCGCCCCACTTGCGGGCGAGCTTGATTGCGCACTCGATTGCCTCGGCACCCGAATTCGTGAAGAAGATCTGCCCTCCCCCACCCAGCAAACGATCGAGCGTGATCGCGACATCGGTGCCTGGCACAGTTCCGTACAGATTTGAGACGTGGACCAAGGTACGCGCCTGTTGCGCGATGGCATCGGCGATTTCGGGATTCGCGTGCCCGAGACCGACGACTGCAATGCCGGCAAGAAAATCGAGATACTCGTTTCCGTCTTCATCCCAGAGACGGCAACCTTCGCCTTTGACCATCCGCGCAGCGGGCGCGCCATAGGTCGGCATGAAGGGGCAATGATCGAGACCAACCGGGGCATGCATGGCTTCTGAATGCGTACTCATGAGCTGACCTCTGACGTAATCATGGTTCCGACACCCGCCTTGGTGAACAGCTCAAGCAACACAACGTGTGGGACTCTGCCATCGAGCATGTGCGCGGCAGGGACGCCAGCAGAGATCGCTTCGAGGCAGGCATCGACTTTGGGAATCATTCCGCCAGAGAGCACGCCGTCGGCGATGAGTTGCGCGATTTCCGCAGGAGTTGTTTCTGCAATGAGGCTTGAAGGATCGGTGATGTCGCGCAACAACCCTGCGATATCGGTGAGGTAGATGACTTTGGTCGCACCCAACGCGCCGGCGAGAGCACCGGCAACGGTGTCGGCATTGATGTTGTAGGACTGGCCACTGAGGTCGGTCCCGATGGTTGAGACAACAGGTATGAGATGCTGCGCTAAGAGCGATTCAACGATCGCCGGATTGATGTTGGCAACATCGCCGACGAACCCAAGTGCAGGGTCGCGACGGTTGGCTTGGATGAGTCCACCATCCTCACCTGAAAGTCCAACGGCCAGAGGGCCGTGAGTGTTGATCGAAGCAACGATGTCGCGGTTGACCTTTCCGACAAGGACCATCCGCGCAACATCGAGCGTGTCGGCATCGGTAACCCGAAGGCCATCTTTGAACTCAGACTGAATGCCGAGTCGGTTGAGTAGGTCACCGATTTGCGGACCACCACCGTGCACAACGACAACGCGAATACCGACCGAATGCAGCAGCACGATGTCGGCCGCGAACGATTCAGCGAGAGACGGGTCGGTCATTGCATTTCCGCCGTATTTCACGACAATGGTCTTGCCCCAGAACTCGCGAATGAACGGCAGTGCCTCGATAAGCACTTCAGCAGTGGCCATTGCTGGACCAGCGTGAGATGAAGGAGTCGAAGCTCCGGGCTTTGCATCCGGGGTTGCGCTCATGAGGTGCCCATGTTTTCGTCGATGTACGCGTGCGAAAGATCGTTGGTGAGGATCGTTGCCGTACCGGAACCAAGTCCGAGATCGGCAACGATTTCGAGATTGCGGCCTGCCATATGCGCCGCGACAGCTGCTGCATCGTGATCGGCGTCGACCGCTCCGCGACAGACCGTGACACCGCCATAGGAAACCGAGAACGTCGTAGGATCAAAGCCAATGCCACAAGAGCCGAGGTCGCTCGCGATCCGACCCCAATAGGGATCACAGCCGTACCAGGAGCACTTCACAAGATTGCTCCGCGAGACATATCGAGCACCGATCAACGCCTCGGCATCAGAGGTTGCGCCAGTGACAGTCATCCGCACAACTTTGGTAGCGCCTTCAGCATCGGCACACATCTGTGCAGCGAGGCTCGCACATGCTTCTGCAACTGCAGCATTGAACGCTGATTCATCGACCGGGCCAGCAAGACCGCTGGCCAGCAACAACACGGTGTCGTTCGTTGACGTACAACCGTCGACGTCGAGAGCGTTGAATGAATCGGCGACGCCGAACACGAGTGCGGCTTTGAGTTGTTCGGGAGTCGCGGCTGCGTCGGTTGTGAGAACCGCAAGCATTGTGGCCATGTTCGGCGACAACATCGCCGCTCCCTTTGCCATGCCCCCGACGACAAAGCCACCTCCGTTGACCACTACCTGCTTCGCAACGGTGTCGGTCGTCATGATGGCGGTCGCAGCAGATTGACCACCATCGGAAGACCGAGCGGCAACAACAGCTGGGATACCCGCCGTAATGACACTGATCGGCATGGGGATGCCGATCAGGCCGGTTGAGCACACAAGTACCTGATTTGTGTCCACGCCGAGTTCCGATGCAACCGACGCGCACATTGCTTCGGCATCATCGAGTCCCGGTTGACCGGTTGCGGCATTTGCATTGCCACTGTTGAGAATGACAGCAACTGCATGACCACCAGTGGCTTCAAGATGCGCGCGAGTGGTGACCACAGGCGCTGCAGTCATCTTGTTGCGCGTAAACACACCGGCCGCCGCGACGGGAAGGCCGTCGGCAGTTGCGACGAGCGAAAGGTCAGGATTACCAGAAGGCTTAATGCCGGCAGCGATTCCGGCAGCGACGAAACCGGGAGCAGCGGTCACACTCACGGGTAGACCCCAATCAAAGAAAGGCCAGTTGCTTCGGGCAATCCGGCGAGGATGTTGGCGCATTGCACAGCTTGACCGGACGCACCCTTTGTGAGGTTGTCGATTGCACCGATCGCAATGACGTGACCGGTGCGCTCATCGGCCCGAACGGTGACGTGCGCAGTGTTGGAACCCAGGCACGCCTTTGTTGATGGCGAGCCATCGGCGACGACGACGAATTGTTCATCGGCGTAGAACTCGTCATACATCTCAAGAAGTTGAGAAGTGCTGTGTGAACCCTTAGGCCGGAGATAACACGTTGCCAGCATGCCTCGATTCATCGGAGCAAGGTGCGGGGTAAACAGCACCGACACCGACGAGGCTGTCGCCGAAGCAAGCGCCGCGACATTCTGTTCGATCTCGGGCGTATGCCGATGATTCAGCAATCCGTAAGCGGTGTAGTCCTCGTCGACCGTGCAAAAGGTGGTGTTCGGTTTGGGTGGCCGACCTGCACCCGACACACCGCTGGCAGCGTCAACCACGATTCCATCGAGATGAACGAGGCCATTCACGATGAGCGGGGCAAGCGCCAACGTTGTGCATGTTGGATAACAGCCAGGAACAGCGATCGCCGAGGCCGCTGCGATCTCTGCCCGATACAACTCGGGCAATCCGTAGGCGAAGTGCGGAAGAAGTTCGGGACAAGGATGCGAGTCGCCGTACCACTGCGGATACAGCGACGCGTCTTGCAATCGGAAGTCGGCGGCAAGATCGACGACCCATTTGACCTTCTGAACAAGTGTCGGCATCAGTGCTTGTGACGCGCCATGAGGGAGGCCGCAGAACACAAGGTCGACGCCATCAAGCAGAGAGTCGTCGTAGGTCGTGAACTCAAGCCCGACGTATGCGGCAGCCAGGCTTGGATAGAGGTCGGCAATTGCGACGCCGGCCTGACTATCGCCCGTGGCGAATGCGAGCTCGAAGCTTGGGTGCGCGGCGAGAAGCCGAAGGAGTTCCGCCCCGGTGAACCCCGAGGCGCCGATAATTCCAACAGAAGTCACCCAAGAACAGTACACAATTATTCAAAAGCCTGCAATGTTATGCAGTTCATACAGAATCGAACTGTGTTCAGTATGCTGTCGGAATGGACCGCTTACGCCCGCTCGACCCACCCCATAAAGGCATCAGAAACTCATTCTCGCAGGTCTCTCTGCTCGCAGGGCGGACCGACTTTGCCGATCCTGAGCAAGTTCGTCAGCTTCAGGATGCCGCCTCCGAGCTCTTCACCATCCTTCGAGATCACAAGAACCAAGAAGACGCGTTCATCTTCTCCCCGCTCGACCAACGAGTCCCTGGTGCCACCGATGAAGAGCGAGCCCAGCATGTTCTGCTTCATGCCGAACTCGACGCACTGGAATCAGTCCTCGCATCGTTTGACGGAACTCAGACCAACGACGAAGGGCATTCCTTTGTCCTTGGCCTCAGCGGATTCCACGGTCGCTATCTCATTCACATGGAATCGGAAGAGGCCCACGCCGAGCCCCTCCTCTTGGAACACGTCACCGACGAAGAGATGGCCGCCGACCAAGGAGCGATCATGGCGCAAATGCCATTCGAAACGCTTCTGCTGTGGTTCAAGTACATCGTGCCGGCTCGACGCATTGCCGATAACCGACAGGTACTCGCCGGCTTCACTGCTGCAGCACCTCCAGAAGCTGTCGCGGCAGCAATGGAAGTTCTCGCATCAGTCGAGACGCCTGAACGACTCAAGGCGATGACCGAAAACCTTTAGGTCGAATCCCCGGCGTTATTCGCCGCGCAACGGCGCGCCTCTCGCAGCGAGAGCGTCAACGACCGAACGCTGTACTCCGCCGAGGTCTTCCTCAGTAAGTGTGCGATCGGTTGCTTGCAGTCGCAATCGATAGGCAAGGCTGCGGCTGCCGTCAGGAACTGGGTGCCCTCGGAAGACATCGAATAAGGAAAGATCGACCAGAAGCGGGCCAGCTGCTTCGCGAATCGCCGCCCCAATCGTTGCAGCGGTCACACTGTCGTTCACTTCGAAGGCGAGATCGAGATCGCTCGATGGGTAGCGGCTGATGTGGTGATAGCGATGTTCACCATGAGGCGAAGCGAGCGACGCACCGAGATCGAGCTGCAGCCACGCAACCCTCTCCCGAATGCCGAGTGCATCGAGAACGCCAGGATCAATCTCACCAATTTCGCCCAAGGGGACTCCCCCGCTTACGAGAACACCACTGCGACCCGGGTGCAAACCCGCGGGCGGTGCTGATTGATCGATGGTGATGCTGGTGAGACCGAGTGTTTCAGAGAGAACCGCCCAAATTCTTGCAACAGCGAACGCATCTGCACCGGCAAGCGCAATGGCGAGGTGTTCGCGTTCATCGGGCAGCGAGGCCCCAGAAGCGGGAACACCAAACGCTTTTCCAATTTCGAATAACGAGGCGGAATCGATTCGATGTGATTCGTTGTACGCAATCGCGCGCAACAAACCGGGCCGAAGCGACGTCCGCAAGATGCTTTCTTCAGCAGCCAGTGGATTCGTGACGGTGACGGCTTCGGGCGGAAGACCAGATCGCGCAAGGTCGCCGGGAGCAAGGAACGGGAGTGGCATTGCTTCATGCACGCCAAGCCCAACAAGAATCTGTCGGATGATGCGACGATCGCGCTGAAGCGGTGTCAACGAACCGGTGTGTGCCGATGTTGGAGCACGACCGACAATGCGGCTGTAGCCAAAGTGACGCGCAATTTCCTCGATGACATCGGTTTCGTTGGTCGTGTCGGGACGGAATGTGGGGACCGTTACCGAGAGGACGTCGAGATCGCCCGCCGGCTCGCATCGAAAACCAATCGGCGTGAGGAGCGCAACGATCTGTTCCGTTGAGATGTCGGTACCGAGAAGTTGGTTCACTCGCGACGTACGCACACGAACTGCAGGCGTGACGGGAAGATCTCCGTCGACGGTCACTGAACCTTGAATCAGCTGCGCCCCTGATGGCGTAAGCAACTCTGAAAGGCGACGGGCGGCAAGGTCAGCAATCGCTGGATCGACGCCACGCTCAAAGCGAGCCGAGGCTTCGGAGCGAAGCCCCATGAACTTCGATGAGCGAGCGATGGCCATCGGCTGCCACCATGCGCACTCGAGCAACACTGTGGTGGTGGTGTCGGAAATTTCAGTGGATGCGCCACCCATCACACCGGCGATTCCAATTGCAGTGTCGGTTGAATCGGTGATGACTCCGTCGCGTCCACTGGTGAGTGTGCGTTCGATGCCATCGAGTGTCGTTATGGTTTCGCCTTCTCGTGCCCATCGGACACGAAGCGCTCCACCCGGCACCTTTGCCAAATCGTACGTGTGATTGGGCTGGCCCAGTTCGAGCATCACATAGTTCGAAGCATCGACCACGTTGTTAATCGGCCGCATACCGAGTGCCGTGAGTCGATCGGCAATCCAGCGGGGCGATGGTTCGACAGTGATGCCCTCGATCACCCGAAGGTGGAACATGCCACAAAGATCGGGATCAACGATGTCAACCGTTGCAATCGAACCTGCATCACCAGGAAGTTCAACAACTGTTGGTTCGGGAATAGCGAATGGCAGGCCCAGCCGAGCTGCGAGATCGCGCGCAACACCAGCAACTGACATTGCATCGGGACGGTTGGGATTGATCTCGAGATCAAACAAGACATCGGGAGTGATGCCGAGGGCTTCGACGATTGGTGTGCCGAGAGCGAGTGACGGATCGAGAATGTAGATACCGGAGTGATCCTCGCCAAGAGCGAGTTCGCGTCCGGAACACAGCATGCCGTTGGACCATTCGCCGCGCATTTTGCGACGAGCAATTTCCATACCGTCGGGCATTGTTGTGCCGAGAGTGGCAAGCGGAACGACATCACCAACCGTGAGGTTGGTTGCGCCACAGCAAATCTGAAGGGCTTCGCCATCACCGAGGTCGACGTCGACAAGTTGAATCTTGTCGGCATCGGGATGCTTGCGAAGTTCAAGAACCTTGGCGGTGACGATGCCATCGAGCTCTTCACCAATGCGTTCGATTGATTCAACGGCCATGCCGAGATCACTCATGACGTCGCCGAGAGCAACGGGATCGTCGCTCGGAAACGGAGCAAATTCTTGCAACCAGGAAAGAAGAACCTTCATGAGGGGAACTGCTCCAAGAATCGGACGTCGCCGGTGTACATCTCGCGGATGTCGTCAACACCATGACGCATCAGCGCAAGTCGATCGAGGCCAAAGCCAAACGCAAATCCTGACCACTCTTCAGGATCAAGCCCAACATTCGTGAGCACGGTGGGATGCACCATTCCGCAGCCACCAAGTTCAAGCCAACCGGTTTGGCCGCAGGTACGGCAACCTTTTCCTTCGCAAAAGACGCAATTGATGTCGTATTCAGCAGAAGGTTCGGTGAATGGGAAATAGGAGGGGCGCAAACGCGAGTGGATTGAACCGCCGAAGTAGGCACTTGTGAACGCTTCAAGCGTTCCCGCTAAATCAGCAAAGGAAATGTTGCGGTCGACAACAAGTCCTTCGATTTGATGAAACACCGGCATATGCGACGCGTCTGCTGTGTCGCGTCGATACACGCGTCCCGGCATAACGGCGTAGATCGGTGGCTCACCATCGGTCATCACCCGGATCTGCACTGGCGAGGTGTGAGTGCGAAGTAGAACAGTTTCGGGATCGCCGAGGTCGACATAGAGCGTGTCCCACATGCCGCGAGCGGGATGGGCTGCGGGAATGTTGAGCGCTTCAAAGTTGTACCAATCGGTCTCGACCTCGGGGCCTTCGGCCACGGTGAAACCCATGCCAATGAAGACGTCGACGAGGCGGTCCCAGGTTTGCGTGACCAGATGCAGTGAACCACGCTCGGGGAGTTCAAGTAACTCGGTCAGGTCGAGGCGCTCGGCGGCAACCTTCGCGGCGCGCTCTACGGCTTCGAGTTCGGAACGACGGGAAGCCAATGCCGACTCGAGTACCTCTCGGGCATCGTTAAGCGCAGCACCAGCGACCTTGCGACCTTCGGGATCGAGACCACCCATGCCCTTCTTCAGTGCAGTGAGTTCCCCCTTCTTTCCAAGAAGGTCAGCTTCGACCGCGCGAAGTTCTTCAACCGATGTCGCCGCAGCGATTCGGGCGGGCGCTTCGGCCCCGATTCGTTTGATGTCTTCGATCATCGGAGGATGAGCCTTCTAGCCACGGGTCGGTGGGTCCAATTCTTTTGAAGAGCGATCATGCGTTTCGGCGCTGTCGCGCCGCTTCGAAGAGTACGACGGCTCCGGCCACCGCAGCGTTTATCGATTCGACCGCTGAATCCATTGGGATCGTGATCTTGGCCGAGCATGCAGCGGCGGCCTCGGACGAAAGCCCGTGAGCCTCGGAGCCGATGAGAATCGCAACCGGAACGGAAAGGTCTGTTGCCTCTGGTGCGACTCCCCCGTCGACCACTGTGGCCACGAGTGTTCGGCCAGATTCGCGCAGTTCAGTGAGGACCATCGAGAGATCGGAGGCCTCGGCGATCGGCAGGCGAACGATTGATCCGGCCGCGGCCCGGACCGCCTTTGGCCCGAAGGGATCGGTGGAGGAACCGGAAAACACCACCCCAGCGCAGCCTGCGGCTTCGGCGGCGCGGACGAGGGTGCCGGCGTTGCCGGGATCGGAAATATCGACGAGCACCAGGACCGGCCCGTTGAGAGCAGCCACGTCACTGATCGGCGTGACGGTCCGAAGTGCCAGTGCCAACGCGCCTTGTGGAGAATTTGTATCGCTGACCGATGCGAAGACCGAGGCAGTCAGGCCCCAAACCGGCACACCGGATGCATCGGCGTCGCGCACCACCGAGCGCAACGGTGAACGATCCTCGGCCTGTGCCCATTGATCGAGATCGACATAGAGCTCGTCGAGGTCGGCGCCGGCAGTCAGGAGTTCGGCAATGGGAACCGGGCCTTCAATGACGAATCGACCCGCCTCAAGACGCGCCTTACGGCGCCCCGAGAGGC
>CALBSE010000042.1 GCA_937927725.1 uncultured Actinomycetes bacterium | reverse complement strand
CGGTGTCATTCGCGTATCTCGTCTATTCGAGTTCCTATCTCAAGCGGTACTTCCCGGCAGCGTTCTGTTCGGGCCTCCTCAACGCACAACCCATGGGTTTTTATTCGCCGCACACACTGGTGGCCGACGCCCGACGCCATGGGGTGATCGTGCGCACGCCCGATCTTGCGGCATCAGGGGTTGGTGCAACACTCGAGTGGGTCGAGGGGCAGGCGGCCACAACCGCCGATGTTCCGTTCCCTGTCGACTCGTTTCCCGTCGGTGGGGTCGAGGTTCCCCAACCTGCGGTGCGGTTGGGGTTGTCATCGGTTCGTTCGGTGAGCGATGAACTGGCCGAAACCATCGTGGCCGAACGCGAGGTAAACGGTCCGTATGCGTCAATGACTGATCTCGCACAGCGTGTCGATATCGACCGCACGGCGCTTGAAGCGCTGGCAACCGCAGGTGTGTTTTCGAAGTGCACCGATCGTGAAGGCGTTGCCCTTGATCGTCGTCGGGCACTGTGGGTTGCCGGGGCAGTGGCCGAGACCAGCGCCGATCGACTTCCTGGCATCGTCACCGGTACCGATGCGCCAACGCTGCCCGGGCTTTCAACGCGCGAAGTGGCCGGTGCCGATCTTTGGGCTACTGGTGTTTCTCCTGATGGGCACCCCACGCTCTTCGAACGCGAACATCTCGCATCGCTCGGTGTGCTCACTGCAGTGGAATTGCGTACTGCACCCACCGATACGCGTGTCTTGGTCGGAGGAGTCGTCACTCACCGTCAACGGCCATCAACTGCGCACGGCATCACCTTCGTAAATCTTGAAGACGAAACCGGCCTCATCAACGTGGTGTGTTCTCCTGGCTTATGGAAGCGCTACCGACGTGTGGCTCGTGGCGCGCCGGCATTGTTAGTGCGTGGTCGGCTTGAGCGAGTCGACGGCGTTATCAACGTGGTGGCCGACAAACTCGAGGTTCTTCCTGTGGTTGGAGGTCACCGATCGCGCGACTTTCGCTAACGGTATGAGTGTCCACCTGACGCGAGTGTGACGGTCCTACGCTTCACACGTCCACATCACACTTGGAGGATCCCTGTGATCACCACTACCGCTGCTGCGGCGAGTTCGAGTTCTGATTTCTGGAATCTCAACGGACTCAACCTTGGCCTTCTCATTATCCGCGTTGTCATTGGCCTCACCTTGGCGACTCATGGTCTGAACAAAATCTTTGGAGGCGGCAAGATTGCTGGCACTGCAGGTTGGTTCGCGTCAATGGGCATGAAGTTGCCGAAGGCCAATGCCTGGATCGCCGCGCTGACCGAAATTGGGTCGGGTGCGCTGCTCGCACTTGGTCTTCTCACCCCCCTTGCTGCGGCAGGAATGGTGGCGATCATGGTGGTGGCCCTCATCACGACGCACATGAAAAATGGTTGGTTCATTTTCAACCCAGGTGGCGGCATCGAGTACGTCGTCGTACTTGCCGCTGTCGGTATTGGCCTTGCGTGCACAGGTCCGGGCGAATGGTCAATTGATCACGCTGCAAAGATCCACTGGGCAGGAACCCCGACCGGTCTCATCATCGTGCTAGCTGCCGGTATCGGTGGCGGCCTGTTGCAACTTGCAACCTTCTGGCGTCCGAAGTCCGTCGCCTCTGCGTGATCTTCTCCAACCGAGAACGACAAGGGCCCGCAGCGCGCGCTGCGGGCCCTTTCGTTTTTCCGAACGGTGGCGAACCTACGGGACGATGACTGCTCGCCCTTGAAGCGTTCCATCAACCATCTTGTTGTAGACCTCGCGGGCTTGATCGAGCGAGTAGGTCTCGGCATGCACCCGAAAATCGCCACTGAGCGATAGTGCAAGCAATTCGCCAAGTTCGGTGATGCTTCCCCAGTAGGTGCTCTGCACGCTGCATTCGTAGGGGAAGGTGAAGAAGCTGAACGGCAATGTGCCGCCGCCAACACCAACCACCGTGAGGCGGCCAAGCGGTGCAGCAACTGCGGCGGCAAGGGCAAGCGTGTCGTCGTAGCCGCAAATATCGAGAATGACTTCCGCACCGCGACCACCAGTTATGCCGCGAATTTCTGCAGCTGCATCGGGGCCCATGACGACGGTGTGGTCGGCGCCAAGGCCGGCCACAACCTTGAGCGCTGACTCGCGCTGATCCACCGAGATAACCGTTGCCGGTGACAGTGCTTTGAGGAACTGAACGGCAAGGTGGCCAAGGCCGCCGGCTCCGATGACAACAACGAACGAGCCGGGAACGAGCAGCGGAAGTGCCTGCTTAATTGCGTGATACGGCGTGAGGCCGGCGTCGGTGAGCGGCGCGGCTTCGGCGGGGGCCATATCGCCGAGGGGCACGAGGTAGCGGGCAGCGGGAACGAGCAAGTAGTCGGCCATGCCGCCGTCGACGCTGAGACCAGGACCACTCGCGGAAATAGTGAGGCAGTAGTTCTCCATGCCCTTGCGGCAGTTTGAGCACTGGCCGCAGCCCCACGCGCCATAGACGGCAACGGGGGAGCCGATCTCGAGGCCCGGTGTCGGAATGGTGCCGGGACCGAAGGCTTCGATCCAGCCTGCGTTCTCGTGACCGAGGGTCATTGGCGTTTCGCGAGGGCCCCCGGCGGAGAATTCCATGAGGCTGATATCGCTGTGGCATGCGCCGGCGCCACCGATGCGGACGAGGACCTGACCCGGGCCGGGATCAGGTTGAGCGACGTTGTTCAGCGCAGTGGTGACGTCGACCTCGGCCGAACCACCGATCAACTGGAATGCCTTCATGGAAACCCCCGGATGCAGAGCAATGTGTCCACAGGTTCTAGCGCAGGTCGGCGGTCATCGCCGAGCGTGTGCGATGCCTAGTCTCGGGGCGTGGCCACTCGCTTTACGACCGACACCGCTGTGCAATCTCTTGGAGGTGGGCGCTACGAAGCTCGTCTCGATACAGGCTGGTGGGCCGGTGCCGGACCAAACGGTGGGTACCTCAACGCGATCCTCGTGCATGCGTGTGAAGCCGAGATCAACGATGCATCACGAGTCTGTCGGTCTTTCACCACTCATTTCCTTTCACGAGCATCGGAAGGGCCAGTGGAACTTGAGGTCATCACTGAACGATCGGGTCGATCGCTCAGTTCGATGAGGGTGTCCATGACACAAGAAGGGCGCACGATTGCGGTTTCCATCGGAGCGTTTTCAACCGGACGCGAAGGGCCGTCGTTTAGCGACGTCGTGATGCCTGATGTTCCCAGACCGGAAGATGTTGAGTCACCGGGTTACGAACCCGCAGTTCACGATTTGGCGTTTCCTGAAATGGCGAAGCGTTATGAACAGAAGTGGGTTCTCGGAGCGCGCGCTTTCAGTGGTGGTGACGAAGCCCGAATCGGTGGATGGATACGTCTTCCGGAACATCAACGTGTCGATGGAGCTGTCCTCGCTGCGTTTGCCGATGCATGGATGCCCGCGATGTTCAGTCGCGTGAGTGGGCCGTGGGGAATCACGACGGTTGATCTCACGGTGCACATCCGTTCGCTGCCCCCAACTGATCACGATGGATGGTGCTTCGTTCTTTTTCACTCCACAGCGAGTCTCGATGGATTCTGTGAAGAGGACGGAATCATTTGGGCAAGTGACGGAACGCTGCTTGCCCACACACGTCAGTTGATGGCGCTACTGCCGATGGCCTGACTCAGCGGGCATAACTGCCGCTGATGACAGAGGCGCTTGACGCTTTCGCGATCGCAGCGCTGACATCGGCGTAGGTCGAACTGGTGGTGAGTCCGGAAGGTGAGTTCAACGCATAAAGAGCGAACTCGTAGGTGTTGGTCCCCGAAGTTGGACACGGTCCCGACCATCGAGCACTTCCCGAACTATTCGGGATCTGGATTGCTCCGGTCGGAACGCCGCCTTGTGGGATTGACGCGGTGGCGGGGCCAATCCCGGCGAGGAGCCACAACGTCTGATTGGGTACGTTCTGGTTGGTGGCGACAAAGACGAGCTCGGTGGTTCCGGCCGGAACACCGCTAATCGCAAACGGGGGAGAGGTATTCACTCCGTCGCAGGTGAATTGCTTTGGGATTGACTGACCGGTCTTCCAAGAGCTCGTGACCAACGTGAACGCAGTGGAGCGAATTTGAGCGCCAGCGGTCGTGCTCGGGGCGTTCGGGTTGGTGTTGGCCGGTGCAGTTGAGCCGGTGTTCTTGCGGGCCGGAGCGGTTGCGCCTGGCTTGGGATCTTGCAGCGTGCGACCGCTGGTGCCACATGCGGTAGCAACGATCGCCAGTGCAGCGAAGACCAGAACGGTGAGCCTTCGGCGACGAGTGTGAACTGCGCGACGGGCGGGAGGCGACTCATTCATCGACATGAGACTACGCGTGTGGGTCCTGGGCGCGGTGCCGCCCCTCTCTTGGGCCGGTAGCGTGCGGCAATGGCTGACCGCTGCCTGCTCTCAATCCACGCCCATCCCGACGATGAAGCCTCCAAGGGCGCTTCTACCGTTGCGAAATATAAAACCGAAGGTGTGCGCGCAGTGCTCGTGACGTGCACCGGCGGCGAAGAGGGTGACATTCTCAATCCAGTGATGGACCGCCCGGAGGTTCGAGCCGATCTCGCTGCTGTCCGTCAGCGTGAACTCGAAGTCGCGTCGGCACTCATTGGCTACGACGAAGTCGTCCTTCTTGGCTACCGCGATTCCGGCATGCCCGATACCGAAGCGAATGCTCGTCCCGAAGCGTTTGCAAACGCCGATCTCGACGAAGCCGTTGCTCGCCTTGTCGAAATCATTCGTCGTGAACGCCCGCAGGTGATTCTCACCTACGGCGACGATCAGCAGGGATACCCGCACCCAGATCATCTGCGGGTGCACGACATCTCGTTGCCAGCGTTTGAACGTGCGGGCGACCCTTCCTATCGCCCCGATCTTGGTGAACCGTTCACGCCCCTCAAGATGTATTACTCGGTGTGGTCACGTGCTCGGATCGAGGCAACCCACAACAAGTTCGTTGAGCTTGGTCTCGAGTCACCCTTTTCTGACGATTGGTTCACTCGTCCGAGTCAAGATGATCGAGTAACGACATCAATCGACATTGGCCCATGGTTCGATGTTCGACTCGAAGCACTGCTTGCCCATGAAACGCAGGTCGATCCTGACTCAGCATTTTGGTTTGGTCTGCCTCGCGAGGTCGCCCGTTCGGTTCATCCTTACGAGGACTACATCCTTGCCCATTCCCGAGTCGAGACGCAGTTGCCCGAGACCGATCTCTTTGCGGGAATCCACTAAATGACGTGGCCTGATTCTCCGCCCACGCAACCGCCAGCCCAGCCGCCGACAGAAACGGTCGCTGCGGTTTCAACGCCTGATGCCGTCGCTGAGCTCGCGGACACGACTGTTGACGGCAGCCCCATTCGAGGGCCCAAGCCACGACTCGCTCGAACGATCATCGGAATTGTCCTTCTGTTTCTTGCCGGAGTTTCGGCAACATTTGGTGTTGCATCGTTCTGGACCGAACGGGCCATCCTCGACGAGGGCACGTGGGTCGCAACGAGTAAGGCGATCGTCAACAATCCGAAGGTTCAAGATGACGTCGCTCATGCCATCGCAACGCAGATCGTCACCGTCGTGGGTGTCGACGATTTAGTCGGCGGAGTTCTCCCGGGACCACTCAGTGCGTTGTCGGGAACCGTGACGGAAAAAGTTACCGACCTCATCGCCGTCGGTGCTGTGCAGGTCGTGAAGACCGATGCGTTCGTAAGCGTCTGGGAATCAGCAGTTCGTGCCACGCATGACGAGTTTGTACATGCGGTCGATGGAAGCAATCGCTTTGTGAGTATCGATGCAAAAGGACTGTCGCTCGACGTTGGGTCTTCCCTTGCGGAAATCAACAAACAACTTGACCAGCGTGGCATTCACGTTCTCGACAATGTCAACCTTTCGTCGATCAACATCAAAATTCAGTTGGTCGATGCTCCAGGCCTCGAACGGATTCGGACCTGGGTTCGTGTCCTCCGTGTGGGTTCGATCGTCTTTCCTGCGGTGGCAGTGATTGCTGCAATTGCTGGATTGCTGATCGCCCGTCGACGCTGGCTGGCGGTAATCGCCGCCGCTGTTGGTGGTTTTGTTGGTGCTGGTGTCGTCGCTTTCATTGCATCAAGCGGTCGTGATCGTGCAATTGAGCACATCTCGGGCGGCGTGCTCGGTGTCTCGTCGGCTGGCGTCATTGTCGACGAGGTGCTCTCGGGTCTCGACAGCGCGCTCCTTGTCAGTTGCGCTGTTGCCGCAGTGGTGCTCGTGGTTGGATTGATGGCAGCAGTTCTCACGACACGACGTCGTTCTGCGTCGGCCAACGATGTGGTGGCTCCGTCAGCGTGATCGAACTTGTTCCATGGGGAGCTGATCGTGTCGACGACATCGTCGATCTGATGTTGCGCGTTGCCGCTGATGAAGATCTGACGCCTGACGAACTTCTTACTGCATGTCACGAACGATCAGGCATCGTGATGGCCAGTCCCGATTGCGAATCAGTGCTTGCAGTTGGCGTTGATCGCGACGTCGATGGCAATCTGATCGCGTCGATTCGTCTGATTGCCGTCGGGCCGAATGTTCAGCGCACCGGCCGAGGCGGCGACCTTCTTGATCACGCCGAGAGATGGGCGGCGGAACGCGGGGCGCAGCGCATTCACGTTGGCGGTGCACTCTCTTTCTCATTGTGGCCGGGAGTACCGGTTGAATCGCCAATTGCGGCGCTCTGTTCGAAACGTGGCTATGAAACCCACGAATTCTGGCAGTCCTTCGACGTGGCGACGTCGTTTCGTGCGGAACCGCCAGCAGGCTTCGTGATTCGTCGCGCGGTACACGATGAGGATGTCACGAGAGTGTTGCTCGCTGCGACTTCGGGCTGGCCACGAAGCGCCGATGAGATCGCCCGTGCTCTTGAGCATGGGACCTGCCACGTCGCGTTGCGGGGCGACGTCGATCCGGTCGTTGTTGGAATCGGATGCCATTCGATTACTCGAGCTGGTTGGACTGGTCCGCTGATTGTTGATGAGTCCGCTCGTCGTCGTGGCGTTGGTAAGGCGCTACTTGGTCAGATTTGCCGCGACTTGATGATTGCTGAATTCGATCGAGTGGTGGTGGCGGACCTTCCTGACGACGCTGCTCGTTTGTTCATCGAGTCAACGGGAGCTGTTGCGTCAACTCGCTATCAGCGAATGTCGAAGCAACTCTGAAAAGTGGCGATCAACCAGCGCGCTGAATCTCACGTAGTTCGCGATAGCCGATGAGTACCGCGCCGGAACGCTCAAGCATCGTGCGCAGGCGCGAGTCGTGACACACCAGGTGAAGGTCATCGACTCGTGACGCCCAGTCGGTTCCGATCGCGCGCAACTCGGGGGTATCAGTGGCGGGGTGGACGTACATCTCGGTGACGCCCGGGCGAAGCTCGAAGACTGCCTTCTCGATGACCCGACGGCTTCCGACGCCATTGACGTACAAGAAGTGATCAGGGGAGATGATTCCCTCTTCGGCGGCAAGGCGACGGAACGGAAAGCCAATGCTTCGTTCGGTTGACGCACCGGAAAGCCGAAGGGGTAACGCGAACTCAACGGCGAGGTCGAGGTAGACGTCGAAGAATTCGGGGCGAAGTTGGAGGGCGCCCATATGTGAATCGAGATGGCTGACGTCGAAACCCCAAAGGATCGCTCGTTCAACCTGCGCGCGACATTCGCGTCGGACCTCATCGAGGTCAGCGTGGTCCCAAAGGTCGGCCACGGTTCGGGGGAACCCGCCGTCGCCATCGAGCAACGACGGCGCGTGGGTGATTGGCCCCCAGCGGTAACGCTCGAACTCGGCATTGAGCGTGAGATGTACACCGATGTCTTCGCCGCGGAAATCGGAGGCCGCTTCGCGGGCCCATGCGCACGGCACCATGAGCGTTGCACTGGTGCAGACGCCCTGCCGAAGAGATTCGTAGATGCCGGTATTCGAGGCATGACACAGGCCGAGATCGTCGCTGTTGATGATGACCAAACGGGCATCGGCGGCATAACCCAAACGTTCGGCGAGTGTTGTCACGGGTGTCACGGGTGTCACGGTATCTCCCGAGACCGTGCCGGTCCTCATGAGATCGGTTTGCCGGGACCTCCGCACGTCGCCCAAAGCCCACGGGGGGTGGCTTTGGCCGCATTCATCGCCGCTCGGAATTCGTCGGCATGTGCGGTGTTTGGGGCGATTGAGAGGATGTCGGCGAAGCCACCGGTGACCAAATCAAGATTGACGAAGAGCCCGTCTGATGCCCGCCAGACGTAGGCGAGAAGTCGGTTGTAGATGTCGCGCTCTTCGAGGTCGTGTTCGAGCCGGACGATGGTTCCCGTCGGGAGGAGTTGTGCGGTGTGGTCACTGGCTTCGTGGCCGAAGCACTGCACTGGTTTGCGTGGGTCTTTGGTTTCGGGAGTGTCGATGCCGAGCAGTCGGATGCGTTGACGTTTGTAGCCAATACGCACATCGATGGTGTCGCCGTCGATGACCTCGATGACGGTGGGTTCGGCGGCATAGGGCGTGGAACTGTGGCGAGCGACGGTACTCAGGACGAGCACAAAGACCGACAGCGATCCGGCAAACAGCAATGCGCCCAACGCGCCGATGAGTGCAACGACCCCTGCGGATCTACGACGACGAGCATTGTGTTGTTCACGTTTCGATGGAACTCGTTGCGCATGATGAGCCATGCGTGTGTTTGTTGGCATACCTGCCTCTGACGTGAGGGTATTCAGGCTGCGTGCGCGGCGATTGCGTGACCATAGGACGTGGGTGCGTCACGCGAAAGCGCCTCGCCCATAGGCCGAGGCTCTTTCGCAACAAATTGAGTCGTGCGACTGGTGGCCGAAAGCTCGGCCGTTGAATCAGAGTCGTTCGATGAGAGTGCCGGTGCCAAGACCGCCACCACAGCACATCGTGACGATGGCGCGCTTTCCACCAGTGCGTTGCAGTTCGTGCACGGCTTTGGTGATGAGGATTGAGCCTGTTCCTCCAAGTGGATGACCAAGTGCAATTGCACCACCGTTGGGGTTCACTCGCTCAAGATCACCCTCGAGTTCACGTGCCCATGCCAGAACAACTGATGCGAACGCTTCGTTGATTTCGAACAGATCGATGTCGTCCACCGAAAGGTTGTTGCGCTCGAGCAGATGCTGCGTCGCGTCGATCGGGCCCGTGAGCATGAGTACCGGGTCGACGCCGACGAGGCAGGTATCGACGATGCGAGCCAGAGGGGTGAGTCCAAGTTCCTTGGCCTTTTCCGGGGTCATGAGGAGCACTGCGCCGGCACCATCGGAAATTTGCGACGCATTGCCGGCGGTGTGAACGCCGTCTTCACCGAAAACGGGTTTGAGGCCCGCGAGGCTTTCGGCGGTGGTGTCACGAAGACCTTCGTCGCGAGACACATGGTGCGTGGTGCCAGAAGGCTTGCCATCTTCACCAAGGTCGGGTGCGTCGACCGGGACGATCTGGGTGGCGAAACGATCCTCGGCCCATGCCCGTGCGCCGCGTTCTTGTGATGACAACCCGAGTGCGTCGGTGTCTTCGCGTGTGATGTTCCACTTCTTGGCGATTCGCTCGGCACCGTCGAACTGCGAGGTGTACTCGTACTGCGGGAAGTACGTCTTGGGAATGGGCGAGCCCATATCAAGGCCTTTGGCAACGTTCGAACCGATCGGAACCTTGCTCATGACTTCGACGCCGCCCGCAACAGCGCTGTCAATCACGCCAGCAGCAATGAGCGCGTAGGCAATGTCGACGGCCTGTTGGCTTGAACCACATTGTGTATCGACGGTGGTTGCCGCGACCTCGAGTGGGAGGCCGGCAGTGAGCCAGGCGGTGCGGGTGATGTTGAACGCTTGTTGGCCAATTTGGCTCACGCAACCGCCAACGACCTGACCGACATCGGCAGGATTCATGCCGGTTCGGTCAAACAGCGCCTTGAAGGGCACGGCAAGAAGGTCGGCGGAATGCATTGAGGACAGGGCCCCATTGCGACGGCCTACAGGAGTACGGACGGCATCAACAATCACGACTTCACGCATGCAGGGATCCTAGGGCGCGCTGGTGCAGAGTGCCTCAGGAGCCTGCGAACGTTGGCCTAGGCCGCGTGGGCGTGTAGCTCGAGCGTTGTCGGCTCGGACTCGTGTGAGGCCAGTGCTGCGGCGAGTGCAGCACGAGCCTGTGCGATGCCGGCAAGGGCACATTGGCGGGTGGCGTCGTCGATCTGCCAGGAGGCAGGCCCCTCGGGGAGGCGATGGACACCGCTGGTGTGGAGGGTGGGTCGCTTCTTCATGAGAGTCAGTGTGCCGAAGGGGTGTGACAGTGGAGGTAAAGAACCTCTGGCCATCTACGCTCCCAGCCGTGGATGCAAAGGAATGGCTGGGACTCCAGCCCACACACAACCCCATGCGCTGGTATCTGCCCGTCACTGAGGGCATTTGCAGTGGTCTCGGAACCCTCTTCGGTGGCTGTGGCCTTGGTGCAGCAATCGACGCCCTTGAGCGGGTCACCGAGCGCCCTGTGGTGTGGGCGTGTGCGCAGTACATCAACTACACCAAGCCTCCGTCTGTGGTCGATCTCGACATCCGGATCGATGCTTCTGGTCGCACCACCACCCAAGCCCGGGTCACCGGTCAGGTTGGCGACACCACGATCTTCATCGTCAACGCGTCGCTTGGAAGCCGCGAAATGGCCGAGGAAGGGCAGTGGATCACGGCTCCCGCGGTTCCTCAACCCGAGAACTGTCCTCCTCGCCAACTTCGCTTCGACCCAGGCAACTCCATCTCGAGTCGTCTCGATATGCGCATGGCCATCGATGAACCCGGCACCGGACACACCGCATTCTGGGTTCGTATGCCCGAGATTCTCGAGGCGTCGGCTGCGTCACTCGCAGTGCTGGGCGATTTCGTCCCGATGGGTCTCGGTATGGCGGTGACTTCCGAGATCAACTCCAACAGTCTCGACAACACAATTCGTGTCATGAACATCGTGCCTACCAAGTGGGTGCTCGCCGATGTGCGCATCGAAGCAGTGGCGCGAGGATTTGGACACGGACACATTTATTTGTGGGCCGAAGACGGAACACTTATGGCAACGGCAAGTCAGTCGGCCATGATCCGCCCTTGGAAAGGCAACTGATGGAGCCCTACCGCGGATATGGCATCACGATTCCGTTTGATCGCGTTCCGTTGCACGCCCAACGCGACCGCATCGCCGAACTTTCCGAACTCGGTTACACCGACGCGTGGTCGGCCGAAACCGATGGCGCCGACGCATTCACACCTCTCGCTCTGACTTCGCAGTGGGCGCCCTCATTGCGACTCGGCACCGCCATTGTGCCGGTCTTCACTCGTGGTCCTGCGGTGATCGCACAAAGTGCGTTGGCCATGGCTCAAGCTGCTCCCGGTCGTTTTGTGCTGGGCCTCGGAACGTCATCCGATGTCATCGTTGGTCGTTGGAACGGCATTGCGTTCGACGAGCCCTATAAACGTGTCCGCGACACCGTGCGCTTCATTCGTTCCGCATTCACCGGCGAAAAGATCACCGAGACCTACGACACGTTCTCAATCCGCGGCTTCAAACTCAGCGCCGTTCCCGAACAACGTGTGCCGATTCTGATCGCGGCACTTCGCGAGGGCATGTTGAACCTCGCTGGCCGCGAAGGCGATGGCGCAATTATCAACTGGTTGTCGGCTGACGATGTCGGTCGCGTTGCGCCAATCGTCAACGCCCATGGAGAAGACAAAGAAATTGTGGCGCGCATCTTCGTCGTTCCTTCCGAAGATACCGAGACCGTGCGCGCGCAAGCCAAGTTCGCGATTGCCGCCTACCTCAACGTTCCGGTGTACGCCGCCTTCCACGAATGGTTAGGTCGTGGCCCGCAACTGCAAGGGATGTGGGATGCATGGAAGGCAGGCGACCGCTCCGCAGCGCTTGCAGCGATTCCCGATGAGGTCGTTGACCAACTCATCGTGCACGGATCCTACGAACAATGTCGTGCGCATATTCAGCGTTATATCGACAACGGCGTGACGACCCCAGCACTTGCAGTCTTGGGCATGGCAGGAGTCGACACCGAAGAAGCAGTGCGGCAACTCACACCGCGGTAGGCGCCTAGAGCAGTTTGAGTTGTTCGGTGCGATCGGCCCACTCGGTGAGTGGTACCCACATCACGCCACCACGTGGGCCGCGATCTTTGACCTCAACGGCATCGAGCGGCATGGCCCGCATCGCGCCCTTGGAGTCGCAGACGCCAAGGCTTCCGTCGGCCTCGCGGCGGGTCACCGTCCCGTCTTTCCACCGCTCGGTGTCGCGTCGGCGGAAGCGAACCGCTGAACCGGGGCTCAGCCCAATTTCTGTGAGACCGTCTTCGGGGAATGGATCGGCGGCTTCGGCCTTCTTGCCCTTGGGGCGGCGAACGGGGGGCATGGCTAGAACCGACCTGCAGCGGCGTTGATGGTGTCGGCGATGACCGCCATTCGGTCGGTGCCCCAAGGCATGGGCATGACGACAGGGACGTCGAGGCCGGCGTCGACGTAGGACTGCACCGTTGCGCGGATATGCGAAGCATCGCCAAGAACATCGATGGCATCGACCATGCGATCGGAGACCGCAGCGAGTGCTGCTTCTCGGTCGCCCGCAGCGTGGCATTCGCGGACCTGCGCAACTTCATCGGCGAAGCCAGCGCGAATGAAGTTGTCGGCGTAGGCATCGACGACGATGTACGAGAACAAATCTTTGCGAGCCAGGTCGCGATGTGGCTCGGGTTCGGTAACGCCGACGTGCACGTAGCCGTACACCGTTGCGTCGCCACCAGCGCGCACTTGCTCGACCGACCATGCGACATGTGACGCGGGCAAATAATTGAGCAGCACACCGTCGGCGAGTTCGCCGGCGAGTTTCAGCATGCGCGGATTAAGCGCCGCAAGGATGATCTTCGGACGTTTCTCGCCGAGACGCACGCCGAGGCGGAAACCCTTGACGGTATGAAAGTCACCAGCGAAGTCGACCTTTTCGCCGCTGAGGCATAGACGTAGAAGCGTGAGTTCTTCGCGCATGCGCGCCAGTGGGCGATCGCCGTATTCGGCGCCATGCCAGCGGCTCACAACAGTGGGGGAGGAAACACCGATACCGAGAAGGATGTCTCTTTCGGGATGCAGCGCCTGGAGAGTGGCCGCACCCATCGCGGTGAGGCCCGGAGTGCGGAGTTGGGTAGCCAGCACGCCCGTACCGAGGCTGAGCATGGGTTGAGCGGCACCGATAGCAGCCAGAGTGGAGAAGGCCTCGAGCCCGGTGGTTTCGGCCACCCAGAACGAGGAATAGCCAGCGTCGACTGCCCAATCAGCGGCTGTGAACCCGGCCGTAGGCCCGAGTCCGGCAAAGCTGGCGAAGGTGAGTCCCATTGAGTGGGATGGAGCAGCGCTCATGGTCGATGACGCTAGTGCGGACCAATGACAGTGCTGAACGAGTGACCTCTGTCTACGAGCGCGAAATCCTTCGCGTAAATCTTTGAATATGACCCACGCGTTGCTCGCAATCGCCTCTACCATGCGTTAGTAACCGCAGTGGCAAGTGAACTACCGCATCCTTCGGA
>CALBSE010000041.1 GCA_937927725.1 uncultured Actinomycetes bacterium | reverse complement strand
CAATCGTAGGTGTCGACTGATGGCAGACCGAAGTCGGTACGAATCGTCAGTCCACCAAGGCCTGTGCGAACTGATCGGCCGCGGGATTGGCGCTTCGAGCAGAAGGGCGGACGAGCACCAGGTGGCGTTCCGCAACGACAACCTCGTGATTTCCGCTCGGTTGGCCTGATTGGGAATCGGGCAACACCGTCCAGCCCATTCCAAGTCTCGTCATTTCTCGCAAGACATCGGGCTGATGCGATTCGGCCACAACATCGACTGTCGCGCCGCGTGCGACAAGCGCTCGTTCAATGAGCTCACGAGTTCTCGATCCTCGCGGGAACAACACCCAAGGGCCCCATGTTGCCGGTGCGCCCACCTCGTGCCCAGCAGGGGCAACAACCACAAGTGACTCGGTCACCACCGGTTCCACATCGAGACCCTCGACGTGTTCGGGATCGACAATCACTGCGAGATCAAGATCTCCTCGCCGCACCTGGTCGAGCAATTCACCCGAAGGTGCGACAACAAGGCGAAAGTCAACGTTTGCGTGCCGCGAGCGAAACGCCGTCATTGCATCGTGCAAATGGTGCACCGCAGCGGCATCGATCATTCCCACCCGCACGCGACCAACGCCACCCTGTTTCGCTGCTCCAACCCAGCGGGCTAGATCACGAGTATCGGCAACGACCCGTTGCGCGTAGGCGAGAACTTCGTTCGTCTCTTCTCGCAAATGCTGACGCCGTCCCTGTCGTTCAAATAACGGGAGACCCAAGCGACGCTCGAGTTCGGCCAGTCCTTGGGAGAGCGCCGAGGTTGTCACACCAAGTGATGACGCCGCGCCGGAGAATGTTTCGTGATCGGCCACGGCTACGAGGTAGGCCAATTGCTGCACGGTGAGATTGAGCAGTGGGCCCTCGGCGGGCAATTGACGGTCCGGGGTCGCCATCCCGCCACCTTACTGTTAAGTCTTTCTGTAATGAACTTCTGAACTGTCAAGATTCACCTACCCTTCTAGCCATGAACCAACCCGTATCCATTGCCCCCGCCACCGGCCGCCTCGGGGTTCTTACCCCCGGTATGGGCGCCGTTGCCTCCACCTTCATTGCTGGCGTCATCTCCGCTCGCAACGGCCATTCCGTTCCCGTCGGCTCACTCAGCCAGCTCGCACACATCCGTTTGGGGAAGCGAGAAGAGAACCGGAACCCGCTCATCCGTGAGTTCGTGCCGCTGGCCGATCTCGGCGATCTCGTCTTCGGCGGCTGGGATCCCATCAGCCCCAACGCACTCGAAGCCGCCCGCACCGCTGGCGTTCTTGAAGACCGCGACCTTGGCCCGATCTCGGCCGAACTTGAAGGTGTCGTCGCGATGGACGCCGTGTTCGATCAGCGTTGGGTGAAGCGCCTCGACGGCACTCGCATCAAGACCATCACCGACAAGATGGCTCAAGCCGAGGCCCTCATTGCTGACATCGAAAACTTTCGCACCGAAAACAACTGCGACCGTCTTGTCATGGTGTGGTGTGGTTCGACCGAGGCCTATCAAGAGGCCAGCGCCGTGCACATGACCATCGAGTCCTTCGAAGAAGGTCTGCGCAACAACGACGAAAACATTTCGCCCAGCCAGATCTATGCCTACGCCGCACTGATGTCGCATGTTCCGTTCGCCAACGGCGCACCGAACCTTTCGGTCGATCTTCCCTGTATGCGTGAACTGTCGGCACGCGAGAACGTGCCGATCGCAGGCAAGGACTTCAAGACAGGCCAGACCTGGCTCAAGACGCTTCTTGCTCCCGGACTCAAGGCCCGCATGCTCGGTCTTCGTGGTTGGTACTCCACCAACATCCTCGGCAACCGTGACGGTGAGGTCCTTGACGATCCGGACAACTTCAAGACCAAAGAGGTCTCGAAGCTTGGCGTGATCGACTCGGTGCTTCAGCCCGAGGTGTATCCGGAGCTGTACGGCAACGTCGATCACGTTGTGCGCATCAACTACTACCCCCCTCGCGGTGACAACAAAGAGGGTTGGGACAACATCGACATCTTCGGATGGATGGGGTACCCGATGCAGATCAAGGTCAACTTCCTGTGTCGCGACTCGATCCTCGC
>CALBSE010000040.1 GCA_937927725.1 uncultured Actinomycetes bacterium | reverse complement strand
GGCGAATGTAGTGCAGTCCCTAGGCCTTCGGTGTCGTAACGATGCGAAGTTTTCCAGCCGTGCGTTCGACGCGACGGTTTCGGCCTACATCGGTCGCGATCGCATCGTTGCGAACGACTGCCATCACGCGATCAATAGTCGCCGCATCGGGCGGATGGCGTTCATCCGCGCCGACCCGCAGCCACTCCCGAAGTGCAACGCGAGCGACGACCTCCGGTACATCTCGAAGAACGCGTGTATCGGTCGGATCGAGTTCGGCTGCTTCGGCGCGCAAATAATCGGCGACCGTCGCAAACACGTCGGCCTGACGATCAAGAATCGGAACTGGATCGCGCCCTGCGATGTCCGCCAGAAGTGGAAGCACTTCATGGCGAATGCGGTTACGTACAAACATCGGGTCGGCGTTACTGGGATCCGTGAACGGTTCGATTCCTTCGATGTCGCAGACCCGCTCAGTGTCCGACCTTCGGAGATCCAGGATCGGATGACGGGCGCCCGTGCGAATCGATGCCAAACCATCGGGGCCCGCGCCGCGCAGCAAATTAACGAGCATGGTCTCGGCCCGATCATCAGCGGTGTGACCAAGCGCGGCATCGGGTCCGAGAACTGCATGGCGCGCTGACCGGGCCCGCGCTTCAAGGTTCGGGCCCGTTTCGACGGCCACCGTCTCGGCTCGAAACCCGGCTCCAAGTCGTTCGGCAACGACTCGCACGCGCTCCGCTTCGGTTTCAGAGCCAGGACGCAGGCCATGATCAACGTGCACGGCGATCACGTCACAACCGGCAGCAACAGCCAACACCAAGAGCGCCATCGAATCGGCCCCACCCGAGACGCCACAGACCAATGGCGTTCCTGCGACGGGGAACCTGCAACGAGCGAGGTCGGCTCCATGCCGTTCAGCGAGCGAACTCACAGCAAATCGATTTCGTTCAGCCGGCAACCGGAAGAGCGGCGCCCATCCGATCGATCCACAGTTGTGGGTCGCGGATTTCGAGGATGCTCGGAAGATTCTCAGGGCTTTCCCACGCACGTGACAACAACTGCTGACCGCCGGCACGTTCAACATCGGTAATGAATGCTTCACCCTGCGCGTATTGCGCCAACTTCGCCTGCAAACCAATCAGTTGCTGAAAGATGCGAGCCATTCCGCGCGCTGACTCGCGTCGTTCGCGCAGAACTTTTCCGAATCGATCGGCACTGGGCACCAGGTTGTGTCCGGCGCGATCCATCGTGATGTCGCCATGTCCTTCGAGAAGGCTCATCATGCCGCTTACCTGATCAAGCACCGCGCGCTGTTCAGGACTCGCGATGAGATTCATCAATCCACCATCGGCCAACGGTTTTTGACCTGAGCGAATCGCTGCAGTGACCCGCGCGATCGTTTCACTCATACGCGCCGGATCGGGATCGATCGTGTTCATCGTTTCGTGCACAAGACCAAGGAAGTGTTGGCGCAACCACGGAACACCGGTGAACTGGGCTCGATGTGTGACCTCGTGCAATGCCAGCCACATGCGGAACTCTTCAGGGGGAAACGCAAACTGCTTTTCAAGGGCAAGAACATTTGGTCCGACGTAATAGACGATGTCCTGGTCTTGCGGATTTTCTTCTTCGATAACGAGGAGGTCGTACTGACCTAAGACTCTCGCCGACATCCAACCCAAAACAACGCCGAGTTCTGCCCCGGCGAGTCGTGCTGTGATCGGAGCAACACGACTCGACGAAACGCGGTCACCAAATTTGTCGAGCATCGGTGCCAAAAGCCGTTGGAACGACGCGAGGTTGGCGCGAATCCATCCGGGCCGATCAGTGACACGAGCGCGGGCGGGACCAGCAAGCGACCGCAGCCCGGTCTCTTGGGCCACAAGTTCTTCCGCGACAGCAGTCAGTCGATCGAAGTCGGGCTGCAGCGATTGGTAGTGGTAACTGGCAGCGAAGGGATCCTTCTTCGCGGTGCGGGTCGCGACCATTTCGGCCACACCCCAATCGACCGCTGCGGCCACGTTGCTCAGCGCTTGGGATAGCGGGGGGCGACGACCTTCTTCAGGTACAGGCCGATGATGACCAGCAGAATCAGGATCGTCGGCAGCAGGAGTGCCGGCGCAATCCAAAACGCCCAAACCTTTGCGAACAGAAGTTCCATGACTGAGATCCTAGGCCCCGCGGCCGGGCTCTCCGCCATCGTCGGACCCAATTGCGCCTGAACCTTGGATCCGGAGATAGGTGAGCTTCTCCTCGATCCGGATCCGGAGGGTCTCGGGCACCTCCACCGAATGCGTCTTCGTCGTGATGACCATCCGGAGTTCCGCTTCGAAATCAAAGGCCTCGAAGCAGGGGCTGCAAGCCTCGAGGTGGGCCATGATCTCGGTCCGGTGCGCCTCGTTCAGTTCCTGATCAAGGAACGTGTAGACCTCGGCCAACGCCCGTTCGCAGTCAGGTGTCCCGGCATTTGGCGTGACGGGAGTGGAGTCGTGGTCGTGGGTCATGGCGGTTCTCAGGGGGCCTCGGGGACAGTGTCGGCCAGTCCTCGCTCAATGGCGAAGTCATGTAACTGCTTTTGGAGCGCTTTTCTTCCACGATGGAGCCGACTCATCACGGTTCCGATCGGAATATCGAGATCTTCAGCGATTTCCTTGTACGACAACCCGTCGACATCACTGAGCAGCACCGCCAAGCGATAGGTCTCGGGAAGGGCGTCGATCGCCTCCTGCACCTCCGCGTCGGTGAAGTAGTCCATGAGTTCATCCTCGGCGCTGCGAGAGGCACGAGCCGCTTCCAGACCACCCATGCGGCGATACAGGTAGAAGTCCTCAACATCATCAAGCTCGGTCTCGTCGGGACGACGCTTCTTTGAGCGATAGGAGTTGATGTAGGTGTTGGTGAGGATCCGGAACATCCAGGCCCGCAGATTGGTGCCCTGCTCAAAGCCTGCAAATCCTTTGTAGGCCTTCAGGTAGGTCTCTTGGACGAGATCCTCGGCATCGGAGGCGTTATGCGTCATTCGCAGCGCGGTGGAATACAGCTGCGGCATGTACTCCATTGCCTGTTCGGCAAACGCATCTTGATTGGCCATCAGAGCCCGAGAGGAGAATCGAACTCCTGACCTGCTCATTACGAGTGAGCTGCTCTGCCGTCTGAGCTACCCGGGCGGGAAGCGATGAGGTTAGCCGCCGGCTCCGATCGGACCCACTCGGCACCCGTCAGCACTGCGTGATCCTCGGACTACGGACGACGAGGCCGGCCCAATTTCGAAAAGAGCGCCACCAATTGCAGGCGTTCGTTGGGGTTTCGGACGAGATTGCCGGCGAGGTTGGCGATGTCGTCGATTGCTGCGGCCACATCGGCGGGTCGGGGCGAAGCGGCGAGGTCATCTCGGTATCGGCGGGACAATTCAGTGAGTCCGGCCCGGATCTCGTCGGTGCGGTAGCGACGAACTTCGCGCTTGTGGCGATCTTCGAACTGCTTTCGACCCGAACCGCGTTCGCCGCGAGCGGCCACGAGTTCCGCGAACTCGGCGACTTCCGCTGCATGCGATTCCACCAACGGTGCCATCGCGTCATCGATCATCGCCAATAAATCATCGGCAGTTTCGATAGCGCGGGCCCCTGTGCCATCAAGGCGATCAGGAACTGCGCGCCACGCGGCGCGGCGCAACGCGAGTCGCTCGTCGGTTGCCAACAGCCGCGCACGACCAAGGTCGCCAACTGCCGCAGCAGCAGCGTCGGCAGCACGTTCCGGCGCTACGCCTTCGGAAATCAGTCGCTCAGTGATGAGTTCGTCGGTGATCGTTGCAAGGTCGATGCGCACACAACGACTGGCGATTGTCACGAGATCATTTGGAACATCGTCAGCAAGAACAACAAACACTGTGCCGGCCGGCGGTTCTTCAATGGTCTTGAGCAACTTCGGCGCTGCAGTTGTGACGAGGTGGAATTCGTCGAGGATTAATACCTTCGGACCATTTTCAATCGATGAACGTGCAGCGGTCGCAATGATCGTGTCGGCTTGCTCTGCAGAGATTGACGCGCCGACACGCTCAAACTCAGTGATGTCAGCGTGGTTCTGCGTAAGGGCCATACGTGCCTGTCGAACGGCATCGCCGCCTGTTCGATCACGACTTACGAGTGCTGCAGCAAACGCGCGAGCCAACTCGCGCTTTCCGCTTCCGCGCGGACCGACGAGCAAATACGCGTGCACTGGCGCGTTCACGCCAGCGCGCAGTTCGCCAATGGCATCGTCCTGACCAACAACGTTGGCCCACAGATCGATACCGGCAAGTTCCGCCGACAGCGGCGGGTAGTCGGTGCGTGATGTCACAGAGGCAGTTGTAGCCGCTCAGCGACCGCAGCGGACACTGCCGCTGACACCTCATCAATCGACGGGGTGCCATCGATGATCACCCAGCGATCGGGTTCCGCGTCGGCCTGAGCCCGAAAGCCGGAAAGAACGGCCGAATGAAATGCCGCCGGTTCGGCCTCCATACGATCTCGAGCAGCACCAAGACGACGATCAGCCTCGGCCTCGGGAACGTCCAAGAGGATGATCAGGTCAGGCCACACGCCGCCTGTGGCCCAAAGGGAAAGATCGCGAATTTCGTTAATCGGTAAGCCGCGGCCGTGCCCCTGATACGCGATTGATGAACCCGCGAACCGGTCGGTCACAACGTGACGACCAGAGGCCAATGCCGGTTCGACGAGTTCGGCAACGTGTTGGGCGCGATCGGCTGCCATCAAAAGCGCTTCGGCGCGGTCAGAAAGGTCGACTGTCTTTGGATCGAGAAGTACCGCTCGAAGCTGCGCGCCAATGACCGTTCCGCCCGGTTCGCGAGTAAGGACCGCATCGAGTGCCTCGGCCAAGCGCGCCGACTGAGTGGACTTTCCGCATGCCTCGCCCCCTTCGAAGGCAATGAACTTGCCGCGAGTCATATCGGATCTCCAAATGGTGGCGGAGGAATGAAGGTGGGACCTTCGGGACCGACGTCATCTGGATGAGGTTCGGGCATTGGACCGGCAGGTCGGAGATCAATCGGCGTGAAATCCAATGCTTGCGGGTCGGGCGGATTCGGACGCGACGGATGATCTGATTCATCGGCGCGCTTTACGCGCTGCCCGGCACGCAACGACGCGCCTGCAGCAAAACCTGCGGCGATGATGATGGTTGCGGCAAGCCACAACGCGAGACGAACGCCCGGCAGTTCGACGGTCTTGCCCGCAATATCGACTCGGTTATTGATCAGTGTTGAGGCGATCCGTCCAAGGATTGCTGCGAGCAACGGACCAGCGACCATCGCGACGAGTACGCACATACGAACGAGTGTGTTGAGCGAGCTGAACACGCGACCACGAAGATCGTCGGCAACTTCTTGCTGCAACATCGCGAAACCAAGGACGTACACCGGGCCAACAGCGATGCCCATGATGCCGACGAAGATCACAGCCACCCACAACGAAGACGATGACGCAGCGCAGAACAGCGCAATGCCGGCAGCGAACAACGCGGCGGTGAATGTTGACGTTTGCGGGAGTCGCTTCTGGAACGCTGACACGCCAACAACACCAATGGCAACGCCGAACCCAAGCGCAGTGGTGAACAATCCATAACCCGCGGCGCCGGCATCGAGTACTTCAGTGGAGAACACCGCGCCAAGGGGGATGAGCATGCCGCCGCCGATAAGGCCGGTGGCAAGGCCCAAGTTCACTGCGCGAACGGTGTGGTTCTTCCAAATTTCGTTCCAGCCCTCGCGCAGTTCTTCGATCGTGGCTTTGATGTCGACCCGACGTTCGTCTTCGGCCGTGGACTTCACACGCCGTTCGCGTTTCGGTAATGGCAGGCGACTGATCATCCATGCCGAAAACACAAAGGTCATACCGTCGACGTAGAACGCGAAGGCCATCTGATTGTTCTCGAGCCAACCGAGTCCAGGAACGTGTCCGATCCACACCGACAAACCCGCGAGCAACGCGAAGAGCAACGAGGCAAACGGGAAGGTCCCGTACGCAGCAGCAAGCGAAAGTGAATTCGCTGTTGTGAGATGTTCGTGCGGCACAAGGTTCGGTACTTCCGAATCCTTTGCTGGTCCCCACAGAAGTGTGAGCACCTCAAGCACGAGCGACGCGAGAACAAGACCAATGACATCGCTCACAAACGGAAGCAAGACCATTACGAGTGCGCGACCGAGATCGCACGTGACCATGACCTTTTTTCGGTCCCAGCGATCAACGAGCACACCGGCGAGCGGGCCAAAGAAGAACCCGGGCACGATGCGAGCAGCCATCACCAGCGAGATCGCACCAGCACCAGCGCCGCCACCGATTGTCGCGGCGAGAAGAATGATCGCCGAGAAGCCCAGCCAATCACCTGTCGCCGACACCACCTGCACGAGCCAAAGTCGGAAAAACTCGTGACTGCCAAACAGGCGGACGTGAAACCCCGGACGATCCGAGGGGTCTTTCGTGAAAATCGTTTCGGTGTCTTCACCGAAGAGCGATGCCCGAGTCCAGCCCGGGATGGTCGCGTCAACGTCGGGGCCAGGGGCCTCGACGGGCGTTGCATCCTCGGGGGGATCGGCGTCGTCCCGCGGATCGGGGCGAGGCACAGCCATGTGATGAGCCTAGGAGAGGTCCCCGACGGCGCTGAGCACCACCCCGGTGAGGGTCAGCGGTCGGTATCGAGGATTTGCGAGTCCGACTTCACGACATTGGGCCGCGCGGCCGCCTTCTTGGCCGCCTTCGACTGGCCGGCACCCACGGTTCGGGAGGTCATCAGGTCGGGCTTCTTGGCCCGAGCCTTGGCGCTCTTCTTGGCCGTGGCCTTCTTCTTGGTGGTCTTCTTGACCGCCTTCTTCGCCACCGGGCCGCCATTTTCGGCGATGTAGTCACGTCGGGCTTGGAGCAGCTCGGCACCACGTTCGGGGCTGAGCGTTTCGGGGACATCGCCCACTCGAAGCGAAGCATTGGTCTCGCCGTCGGTCACGTACGGTCCGAACTTGCCGTCCTTAATCAACATCGGGCGACCTGAGGCAGGGTCGACACCGAGATCAGCCAACGGGGGCTTCGGAGCGCGCTTACCGAACCGCCGCGGCTCAGCAAAAAGCGCGAGTGCATCTTCGAATGTGACCGCAAGGAGCTGTTCTTCAGAGTCGAGGCTGCGAGTTTCAGGCTTTTCCGCATCGCCTTCGTCGCCCTTGGTCAGGTACGGACCGAACTTGCCGTTCTGGGCGCGGATTGCCTTGCCCGTTTCGGGGTCGGCGCCAAGCACCTTCGGGAAGGAAAGCAACTCGAGACCCTGTTCAAGGGTCACCTCGTAAGGATCCATCGACTTAAACAACGACGCGCGCCGCGGCTTGCCGTCGGGATCATCTTCAAGTTCACCGAGCTGCACATACGGACCAAAACGACCGCTCATCACAAAAACAGTCAGGCCAGTTTCAGGATCTTCGCCAATGGGCTTGCCGCCCTTTGGCATTGCAAGAAGTTCAAGCGCCACCGCAACCGTGAGATCAGCAGGCGGCAAGTTGTCGGGAACCGACGCGGTGTCGTCGCCGCGTTGCACGTACGGCCCGAACTTTCCGGGCTTGGCAATGACGGGCATTCCGTTGTGATCGTCACCAAGCAGGAACGTGTTGATCGCAGCCGCATCAATTTCCGGAAGGCGTTCCGTTACAAGATCACGCAGACCGTCTTTGCGTGCGCCATCGACCATCGGCCCGAAATAAAACTCGGCGAGCGTTTCAACGCTGTTCGCGTCGCCATTGGAAATGCGATCGAGAATCGCTTCGAGGTTCGCGGTGAAGTCGTAATCAACAAGTTCAGCGAAATGCTGTTCGAGAAGTGTTGTCACCGCGAATGCGTTCCAACTAGGAACGAGTGCAGAACCCTTCTTCCAGACGTAGCCACGGCCCTGGATGGTTTCCATGATCGACGCGTAGGTCGAGGGTCGACCAACGCCAAGTTCTTCCATCTTTCCAACAAGCGATGCTTCAGTGAAACGCGCCGGCGGCTTTGTGGCGTGACCTTCAGGCGTGATCTCGGTTGCATCAAGACCGTCGCCGACCTTCAACTGCGGGAGACGACGTTCGGTGTCGTCATCGTTTTCTGCGTCGACGTCGTCGGTACGCCAGTCTTCGACCTGCATCCAACCGCGCTCAGTAATAACCGTGCCTGCTGCGGAGAACTCGGCATCGCGACCGCTCGCCGTGAGTGAACCAAGGCGAACAGTGACGGTTTCGCCGATGGCGTCGATCATCTGCGACGCAACTGTACGTTGCCAGATGATTTCGTAGAGTCGAGCTTCACCAGGCGGAACCTCGTTGCGAACTTCTTCGGGGCGACGGAAACGATCGCCGGCAGGACGAATGGCTTCATGCGCTTCTTGCGCATTCGCGGCCTTCTTTCCCCACGTACGAGGCTTGCCTTCAATCGCCGACGCGCCGTAACGCTCGGTAATTTCGCTCTTCGCGGCCGCAACCGCTGCGGCAGAAAGATTCGTCGAATCGGTTCGCATGTAGGTGATGTAGCCCTGCTGATACAGGCTTTGGGCCATCGACATGACCTGCTTTGCCGACACCTTGAGCCGGCGACCGGCAACCTGCTGCAGCGTCGACGTAGTGAACGGAGCGAACGGACGCTTGCGATAGGGCTTGGACTCAACGCTACGAACGGAGAACGGCGAGGACTGCAACTCAGCCGCGAGTGACGTCACAGTTTCTTCATTGAGAATGACGCGATCGTCGCGAGTTAGTGCGCCGTCGTCATTGAAATCATTTCCAGTCGCAACTCGAACACCGTCGAGAGCGATGAGTTTGGCGCCGAATGGGATTGGCTCTGACGACGCGGCGAACACGCCTTTGATGTCCCACCAGTCGGCAGAAACAAACGCCATGATCTCGCGCTCACGTTCCACGACGAGTCGAGTAGCAACACTCTGCACACGGCCAGCCGACAGACCGCGGTTGACCTTCTTCCAGAGAACCTGCGAAAGGTCATAACCAGCGAGGCGATCGAGAAGGCGACGCGTTTCTTGCGCATCGACAAGCAACTGGTCGAGTTCACGCGGATTGGCGAATGCTTCACGAATCGCTGGTGCAGTGATCTCGTGGAAGACCATTCGATGAACCGGCATGTCCTTCGGTGGCTTCAGAACCTGCAACAAATGCCACGCGATCGCTTCACCCTCGCGATCCTCATCGGTGGCGAGATAGAGCGCATCGGCGTTCTTCAGCGCACGACGGAGTTCGGCAACCGTGTCCTTCTTCTTGTCGTACACCTTGTAATAGGGCTTGAAGTCGTCGTCTGGATCGATGCCCAGGTACGACCACCACTCCTTCTGCTTGCCCTCGGGAAGCTCTTTCGCTTTGGAAACGAGATCTCGGATGTGGCCAACAGACGCGATAACGGTCGGCGAAGCGCCACCGGTGTCCTCGCCGCGGAGGAATTCGGTGATCTTCTTCGCCTTCGTGGGCGACTCGACGATGACGAGGGGACCGGCCATGGGGGGACACAATGAGACCCGTTTGGCGGCTCTGTCAATCACAGTCTTTGGAACCATGGTCCCGGGGACCCCCTTAGGGGGTCCCCGATTTTTCTTATCCACAACCCCATTTCTCAGTCCTGACCGGGCATTTCGGCCATACTCGGCCCGTGACACCTGCTGCAGAAAACCCCACTTCGAACGACGACACTCTTCGCCCCCTCGGCGAGGCCGGAACGGGCGAACGCCGCCCATGGGGTGAGTTCGTCATCCTCGACGATGGCCCGGCCGCCAAGGTCAAGCGCATCACCGTCGAGCCCGGTCAACGACTCTCCTACCAATCACACGACAAACGCTCGGAACACTGGATCGTCGTCGAAGGAACCGCCATCGTCACTCTGGACGATGTCGATCACACCGTGCCCGCGGGCCGTACCATCGAAATCCCCGTTCACACCAAACACCGAGTTCGCAACGACAGCACCGCTCCAGTGGTGTTCATCGAAGTGCAGACCGGCAGCTACTTCGGTGAGGACGACATCGTTCGCTACGAAGACGACTACGGAAGAGCAGGTTCCTGATGGACTTCGCACTCAGCCCACGCGCGGCAGACCTGCAACAACGACTGCTCGCGTTCATGGAAGAAGTTGTCATCCCGGCCGAGCCAGTGTTCGCCGAGGAAATGCGCGCATCGGGCGACCCTCACTTCCACCCGCATGTCATGGAAGAACTCAAGGCCGAAGCAAAAAAGCGCGGTCTCTGGAACTTGTTCATGCCGCATGTGACCGAGTGGACTCCCGAACCCGTTTCGAATGTTGACTACGCGCCGCTCGCCGAAATCACTGGCCGCAGCCCACTCGGACCCGAAGCAGTGAACTCCGCTGCACCCGATACCGGCAACATGGAAATCCTCGCGTTGTTCGGAACACCCGAACAAAAAGATCGCTGGCTTGTTCCGTTGCTCGAAGGAGAAATTCGTTCGTGCTTCGCCATGACCGAGCCCGATGTTGCATCAAGCGATGCTCGCAACATCAGCCTCAGCATCGTTCGCGAAGGCGACGAATATGTCTTAAACGGCCGTAAATGGTGGATTTCTGGCGCTGCGAACCCTCGCTGTCGCGTTGCCATCGTGATGGGAAAGACCGACCCATCGGCTCCCACCTACACGCAGCAATCCATGGTGCTTGTTCCCATGGATACGCCTGGCCTCACAATTGTGCGCGACCTCATGGTCTTCGGTTACAACGACCGCGAAGGTCATTGCGAACTTCGTTTCGACAACGTTCGCGTTCCTGTTTCCAATCTTCTCGGCGAAGAAGGAAGCGGCTTCGCACTGGCGCAGGCACGTCTTGGCCCCGGCCGCATTCATCACTGCATGCGGTGCATCGGTATGGCCGAACGTGCACTCGAACTCATGTGTCGTCGCGTCACCCAGCGCGTTGCATTTGGCAAGCCGCTTGCCCAACAAGGCGTGATTCAGGAATGGATCGCCGATTCTCGTATCGAAATCGAACAAGCGCGCTTGCTGACCATGAAAGCCGCATGGCTGATGGACACCGTTGGCAACAAAGGTGCGCGCACAGAAATCTCCGCAATCAAAGTGATTGCGCCCAACGTGGCCCTTGCCGTTGTCGATCGAGCCATCCAGGCCCATGGTGGTGGTGGCGTGTCACAGGACTTCCCCTTGGCGGGTATGTGGGCAGGCCTTCGAACACTTCGATTCGCCGACGGACCCGACGAAGTCCATCGCATGCAACTCGCACGTCGAGAACTCGGTCGCTACATCGAAGCTGGCGACTCCGCGCCCACCTCGGGCGATATCGGCGTCGCTCGTTAATCGAAAAATTCCGCGTTTTCTGCCGCTTCGAGAGCGAGTTCCTTGCTGCTCGCACGAGCAGCGGCAAGCCTCAGAACGGCTGCTGCGCCAAGGGCAGCGACCAGTGACGCGCCCAAAATACCAATGCGAGATTGATCGGCAGACGCTGCATCAGTGAAGGCCAAATTGGTCACGAACAACGCAACGCTGAAGCCAATGCCAGCAGCCATAGCGATTCCGAGCATGTGCACATTGCTTACGCCGCGTGGCCGATTCACGATGCCCAACCTGATGGCAAGAAGCGACGTCGCAGCAACCCCAATCGTTTTTCCGACGACCAATCCAAGTGCAACGCCCCAGGTCACCGTCGAACTTGCAGCAGTGCTCAACGCGTCGATCGTAAGGGTTACACCGGCATTGCACAGAGCGAAGATGGGAATGATGACGTACGCGCTCCAAGGATGCAGCGCGTTTTCAAGGCGCTCTGCCATTGACGGGCGACCCTCCTGCCCCCGCATCGGCGCGAGCGGAACGAGAAATCCAAGTGCGACGCCAGCAACGGTGGCGTGAACGCCAGATTTGAACATGCAGTACCACGCAACGACACCAAGAAGCAGGTACGGAATCATCGAAGGAACGCGTAAGAGTCGTAATCCAGCAATGAGAGCGAGCACACCCGAAGCCCCCAGCAACCAACCGAACGCAATGGAGGATGTGTAGAAGATCGCAATCACTGCGATTGCACCGAGATCATCTACAACTGCAAGCGAGAGAAGAAAGAGTTTCAGCGCAACAGGAACTCGATTGCCGAGCAAAGCAACGACGCCGACGGCAAAAGCGATGTCGGTCGCCATGGGGATGCCCCAGCCATGCATCGTCGATGTACCGGCATTGATCGCGACGTAAATCAACGCCGGAACGATCATTCCGCCGACTGCCGCAATCACCGGCAAGGCGGCGGTGCGACGATCGCGCAACTCGCCCTTCACCAACTCGCGTTTGATCTCGAGACCAACAACAAAGAAGAACACCGCCATGAGCGCGTCGTTCACGAACTCCTGGACGTCGAGATGCAAATCAACAGGCCCAGCACTTAGTGAAACATGGTGATGAAGAAGTGTGCTGTACGCGTCCTTCCACGGCGAGTTTGCCCAAATCAGCGCGACAACGGTGGCAGCAAGAAGCAACAGTCCGCTTGCTGACTCAAGCGCAAGAAATCTCGCGACTGGTCGAGTAAATCTCGAACCACCGAAACCGATTTCGTTCATCATTGCATCAGCGATACTGCGGCAGCAGACACCGAATCAAACACAGGAAGGATTTCGTTCACTCTTGTGATTTCGAGATCGTGAAGCACTTGAGATTCAGCACGGGCAAGCGCCAAGTCGCCTCCGCGAGATCGAGTGCGCTTCACTCCGTCAAAGATGACGCCGAGACCCGTCGGATCAAGCAGATCGACGCCAGCAAGGTCGAGCACCACCCGCGGCGTCTCTGCGGAAGCCGCAACGCGAATCAATTCCTCCCGAAGCCGCGGTGCCGTTGACATGTCGAGTTCGCCGATGATCGAAATGACCACAACGCCGTCACCATGTTCGGTTATCGCCAGATCAAAAATCACCCGAGAATCCGTTTCGGTGAGTGGCCGACACCTCTGCGCCGAGAGACCCAAGGCTACCGTTCGAATCGTTGGAGCTCCCGCCTGAGATACCGGTCTGAAGAGTGGCAGAGCCAGACTCCGGTCATACGATCAGCCCGATGGCTCGGCGTACTCCCCCAACTCTCGACGAGTTCGTGACCGCTCTTGGCACCGACCCACGAGTTGTGCACGTCGAACGTTCGCCAGAACGCAGCGCCCATTTCGCCAAACTCGCCCAGCCTCTTCCTGACGTCATCGAAGATCTCGTCCCCGAACAAGGTCTGTGGTCGCATCAGGCCGAGGCGATCAACCACGCGAGAGCAGGCCATTCCGTCGCAATCGCAACCGGCACGGCATCGGGAAAGTCGCTCTGCTTTCAACTTCCCATTGCCGACGCAATCGCCGCTGGCCCACTCCCGGCGACTGCGCTCCTTCTGTTTCCCACAAAGGCTCTCGCCCAAGACCAACTTCGTTCGCTCACTGCCCTCAAGGTTCCCGGTCTCATTGCGGCAACCCACGACGGCGATTCCTCTCCGGAAGAACGCAAATGGACTCGCACGCACGCAAACGTTCTTCTCACGAATCCGGAAATGCTTCATATGAGCATGCTGCCGGTGCATGCCAACTGGGGCACCTACTTCAAACGCCTTCGGTACGTCGTCATCGATGAGTTGCACATGTTGCGCGGCATGTTCGGAAGCAATGTTGCACAAGTACTTCGTCGGCTGCGCCGCATCTGTGCGCACTACGGCTCGGATCCCGTCTTCATCTTCACGTCGGCAACCATCGGAGATCCGTCAGTACTGGCATCAACCCTTTGCGGCCTTCCAGTCGAAGCAGTTGTCGACGACGGATCGCCCCGAGGCGAGCGCCTCTTTGTTCTTTGGGACCCAGATGGCATCAACGATGGGTCCGAAGAGGAACCAAAATCGGTGTCCTCATCACGCGATACCGCGGAACTCATGAGTGCGCTCGTTAAAGATGATCACCGAACGATCGCTTTTTGTCGGAGTCGCAAAGGAACCGAACTTGTCACGGCCGACGTTCAACGTCGGCTCACAAAGCGCCTCGCTCCTTCGGTCCGCTCCTATCGCGGTGGCTATCTCACCTCAGAACGTCGAGAAATCGAGAAGGAACTGTTCGACGGAACACTCCGTGGCGTTGTTGCAACGACTGCACTTGAACTTGGCATCGATGTTGGCGGACTCGACGCCTGCATTCTCAATGGCTTCCCAGGCACGATTGCTTCGATGTGGCAGCAAGCCGGTCGCGCAGGCCGCGAGTCGCAACAGTCGTTAGCGGTTCTGGTTGCTGGTGACGACCAGCTCGACCAATGGTTCGTTCACAACCCCACGGAACTCTTCCAACGATCCCCCGAACCTGCCGTCGTCAACACCAACAATCCATATGTTCTGTACCCGCACCTGGCATGTGCAGCGTTCGAGCTTCCGCTCACTGACGCCGACGAAGCGTGGTGGCCCGACGTTCTCGACGACGCAATCCGAGAACTCGTTCAGGACGATCTTCTGAAGATCCGCATGCCCACGGCGCGAGCCGGGCTCGGAGCGGTCTGGAGCGGGCGCGGTCGTCCCGCAGGTGGGGTTGGTTTGCGCAGTGCAAACGCAAACGAGTTCCGCATCGCTACTGCCGACGGTTCACTGATTGGAACAGTCGATGGGGCTCGTGCGTTTCGCCTCGTTCACCCCGGTTCGATCTATTTGCATCAAGGAACGGCTTGGCGCGTCACCGAACTTGATCTCGATGATCACGTCGCAATCGTTGAACCGCACGATGGTGGCGAATACACCCAGCCGCGTGCCGTGACCGATATCCGCATTCTTCACACCGATGAGGAGCGCGAAATCGGCACTGCCACTGTTTGTCTCGGAACTGTCGAAGTAGAAACCACCGTTATCGGTTACCGGCGCTTCGATACCTTCACGCGAGAGCAGTTGGGTATGCACGAACTCGATCTGCCGTCATCGAAACTGGTGACACGTGCCTTCTGGTACATCATCGACGACCACATCACGAGCGCTGCCGGAGTCGGACCAGCGGAACTACCTGGCGCACTTCACGCCGCCGAACACGCTGGTATCGGCATCCTCCCGTTGTTTGCCATTTGCGATCGTTGGGATGTCGGCGGTGTCTCAACTCCCTATCTCACCGAAACCGGCGCGGCCACGATCGTGATCCACGACGCGTATCCCGGCGGGGCGGGCATGGCGGAGCTCGGCTTTGCCGCCGCCGACCGCCATCTACGCGCCACGCTCGAGCTCATTGAGGCCTGCGAGTGCGATGCCGGATGCCCCTCGTGCATCCAGTCGCCCAAATGCGGAAACGGGAACGAGCCGCTCGACAAAGTTGCGGCGATCGAGCTGTTACGGGCGATGCTTTCCGTCTGATTCCACCCTCATCTGCACCGTCGATTCCAGATCAATATCTGGGACGAGCGCACCGATGATCGCGATGTCCGTCGTGCTCCGATACGAAATCACCACGCGGACCGAAGCATCTCCATCAACCATGGAGGCGACTGCCGAGAGGCGATCGGCCGCGAGTTCGCCAGCCTGACGAGCGGCGGTAAGCGCAGCCCCCGACCGATCGGCCTCGCTTACAGCAGCAGCGCGTGCCGCTTCTCGGGCCGCGTGGGAGACGAGAAGCTGGTCGCGAACAACAAACCCTGCCTGCACGATGAACAACACAACGAGTACGACGAGGGGGAGGACCAACGCGAATTCCACGGTGGATTGCCCCCGGTCCCCCCGCCTCGTCATCATCACTTCACCTTGCCGATAACGCCGCCAAGTACTGCATCGAACAGGGTGCCGATTGCGCCAGATTGCGTCGCCCAGCCAAGAAGCAAGAGCGCGATCCCTGCAGCGCCAAGCAACACAAGTGCGTACTCGGCAGTGGTCTGACCGCGGTCAGTACTCAAACGCTGTGTTTCTGAGTCGTTGAGCTGTTCAAGACTGGCCGCGGCTATTTCGTATATGGCGCGTCGCGCACGCCGGATACCACGAGTCATGGAGGACTCCTTCGATGTCATGAAATGAAGGGGGAAGTCATGCCGCTACCAATGGAGCGAACTCAGCGAAGACACCACAAGCGGCACGATCGCCAAAAGTCCGAAGGCCGGAAGGATGCAGACCACCAAGGGAAACAAAAGTTGCACCGGAAGTTTTCGGGCGTTGATCTCGGCCCATCTTCGGCGTTGCATACGGGCATCGGCCGCCACTCGTTCGAGAGCTGGCCCCAGCGCCACGCCATCGAATGCCGATGCACGCAACGCCGACACAAGCGGTCGAACTGGTTCTCCCAATTGGTCGAACGCATCGAGGGCGTCGCCCAGGCGTTGACCCAACGAGACTCGTCGGTGCACTTCAACGAGCGTCGGAGAAAACACTGCCGGGGCGTGGGGTTCGACAACATCGACAATTTGATGCACGGAGAGTCCGGCACCGACAGCGAGCCGAAAGAGATCGACCAACTCCGGAGCGCTCTGCCGGCGTGCTCCATTGATCGCCATCTGTTCGGAGCGGTGGCGGACGACGGGAACGAGCGACGCCCCAATCGCAATTGCCGAACCCAGCATAGGTCCGAGGCCAATCATCGATGCCGTCCGATAAGCCGAGACATCCAAACAGCACCAAGTGCATCGAGGCCCAAACCCAGACCAACACAGGCCCAACCAATTGGTCGGCCGACAATGACGTCAAGAATTCGATGATCAAACATTGCTGCCGCGACCGCGAAAGCGACAGGGGCAACAACCAACACGAACGCTGACGCCCGCGATTGCGAGGAAAGGGCTGCGACCTCTCGTTCGAGTGCCACCCGCTCGCGAAGAGACGCAGCGACGCCATCGAGTACTCGAGCCGAGGCTCCCCCCGTGCTTGATGCCAGATCAAGCGCTGTCGCCGTCAGATGCCGGTTGGGCAGTTCGTCTTGTGACCGCCATTCGTCGACGGCATCTCGCAAGGAGCGCCCTTGTTTCAGTCCTACCGAAAGACGGGCGAAGACGGGATCGTCGTCGCCAACACGGCGCAATGCCAACGAAAGCGTTGATCCAGACCTCAGTTGACGAACAACCCGATCGAGCGCATCGGGAATGCGCAGATCGATACGGCGCCGTGTTTGTCGCTCGTACAGCCGATGGGCGGGCCGCAAGAGGCGAGCCGCCGCCACGCGTTCACCAACTCTGCGCATGCTCCGAACAACAATTGATTCATGTGAACTTGGTGCCTCGGCTGCAAACCGTTGATGGACCCGACGAGCAGCCATCATCTCGGGCGCAGTTGCAATCGCGGAAAGAGTGGAAACAACCGCAACCACGGTCAGTGCAACGACGGGAATCAGTCGAAGGCTCATGTATCGATCCAGTTCTCGGACGGACCACCGACATGCACTGCTCGGCACGGGCGAGTGGGTAACCCGACAAGCCCTCCACTTCGGTTGGTGAGCACATTCACGCGCACTGCACCACCGGTGTCGGTTTCCAGGGTGGGTTCGGCAACGGCCACAACGCGCCGCGATCCATCGGGCCTCCGAGCCACATGCACGATGAGATCAATGGCGGCTCGCAATTGTTCACGCACCGCAATAAGTGGCAACGCAACGTCTCCCATCAGCACGAGCGTTTCGAGTCGACGAATGGCATCGGCCGGCGAATTCGCGTGACAAGTCGATAGCGAACCGTCGTGACCGGTGTTCATGGCTTGCAACATGTCGATGGCTTCGCCCGAGCGAACTTCGCCCACCACAATTCGATCGGGACGCATTCGCAATGCATTCCGCACGAGTTCACGAATCGGGACTTCACCCGCGCCTTCGGCATTGGCGGGGCGCGACTCCAAGCGCAAGACGTGCCGTCCAGGAAGACGAAGTTCAGCTGCGTCCTCAATTGTGACAACACGCTCATCGTCGGGGATGAACCCCGCGACGGCGTTGAGCAATGTGGTCTTTCCCGCTCCGGCGCCACCGCTCACGATGATGTTGCACCGCGCTTGCACTGCCCACTCGAGCAAGCGGCCGACGCCACGAGTGCAGGCATCGGAGATGTGCACCCGCCGAGCGCCGAATCGTCGAATCGTGAGCAGCGGACCATCGACAGCAAGCGGCGGAACCACGCCATTGACACGAGACCCATCAGCAAGACGCGCATCGACCCATGGCGATGTTCGATCTATTCGCAAGCCAAGAGGAGCGACGATTCGTTCGAGCAACGCATAGGTCGTGGAACTGTCGACGATGACACCGGTGCATTCGAGGCGACCATGCCGTTCCACCCACAGATCGCCGCAGCCGTTGATCATGATTTCGTCGACAGTTGTGTCTGCAAGGAACGGGTCGAGAACACCAAGGCCGCCCGCACGCGAATGAACGCGACGTACAACATCAGCAATTGATTGATCGTCGAGCAGTGGATCGTGATTGACGACGAGTTGCGCAACCGGGACCGAATCACCCTCACCGCGGTCGAGCAACTGTTGATGCACAGCCTCGACTACTGGGGTGAGCTCTGGATTGGCATGGGAGTCAGGCCACATCACGGAGCGCCCTCCCGAGCGGTGTTGGAAGTCGAGACGCCAGCAAGCCGGAATCAACCGCACGCGCGACCGCAGCATCGACGGCCACCGTCGCAACTACGGGAACGCCAAGAACATCTTCAACATCGGTGCGACCCAGCGCCCGACCACTTTCTTCGATGAGGACCACGCCCGATGGGCGTATCGGCAGCGACAGTGACCGACGTAGAGAAAGAAAACAGGGCCGAGTCACGAGGAGTGACGTGGTGGCCCCCTCGACGAACTGTCGACGCACACGATCCTCAATGTCACGCGTTCCCGAGATTCGGCCAACGTCAACCACAATCGGTCGTTCGTCGTTGATGAGTTTCTCGACACAAACTGCCGCTCGATCCTCGTTCGTGAGCGATCGACTACCGCGGTGGATCAGCCCAACGCCGCTCGCCACCGAACGTTCGAGTCGCTCGAGCGCAGCTGCACCCACCGCCGGCGATGCCGCCAACCAATCAGAAATCCCGGGACCACCCGGTTGGGGAACGCCGAAAACGGTTGGTCCGTCACCTTCAAGATCGACCAATACCGAACCCAGATCGGCGTCGCGGCCCAACAGCACTGCGAGTGCAACTGAGACCACCGTTGTGCCCGATCCACCTTTTGCAGACCAACACGAAAACAGCATTCACCCTCCTGAGACCACGAACGCAGAGAAGGGAAGGTGACGGCACCGTACGGACCAGTCAGTACGACGTCAAGGGTCATCCGTGCCAACGTGACGTTTAGCGGCTCAGGTTTCATCAGACCCACCCGTATGCTCGGAGTCGTGGAAGCTGCATTTTTCGATCTCGACAAGACCGTCATTGCGCGCGCGTCGATGATTGCATTCGGGAAATCCTTTCGCCAAGCCGGGATGATTAACCGTCGAGTCATGGCGCGAGCTGCCTGGAATGGTCTCGTCTTTCACACTCTCGGTGCCGACGAAGAACGCATGCGCAAGTTTCGCGAATCTGCACTTCGCATCACTCGCGGTTGGGATCACGACGCGGTTGGCGCACTCGTTCGCGACACGCTCACCGACGTCATCGACCCCATCGTCTACGACGAAGCCCTTGAACTCATTCAGGAACACCGCGACGCGGGACGTCTCGTCTTCATCGTCTCGGCCTCGCCCGAAGAGATCGTGATTCCACTCGCGTCCTATCTCGGAGCCGACGGCGCAATCGCTAGTCGTGCGCGCATCGATCAAGACGGCAACTACACCGGCGAAGTCGATGTGTACGCCTACGGCCCCTACAAGGCCGAGGCCATCGCCGATGTCGCCGCAACGCGGGCTATCGATCTCGAAAAAAGTTGGGCCTATTCCGACTCAGCGACTGACGAACCAATGTTGCGCGCAGTGGGTCATCCCGTTGCGGTGAACCCCGACCGAGAACTCACGCGCATTGCGACAGCCGAAGGTTGGCCGATTTTGTCGTTCACTCATCGCGTTCCGTTGCGCGAACGCGTCACACTGCCTCCGCCTGGTCGCATAGCGACAGGCGCGGCGATCGCCACCGGGGTGTCCGCCGGACTTTTCCTCGGGTGGTGGTTCCTGACCCGACGATCAACGTCAAGGTCAGCCTGATTCAGGCGTCTTGCAGCTTCTTCACCGCAAAGGCGGCGAGGGCGACAACGACGATGAGCACGAGAAGCTTCTTCATAGGGGTCACTCTAGAACGGAGCCTCTGTTCGGTTCCATTGCGGCTTCGGTGCACTCAGGAGGGCGGAGTCGTCCCCGTGGGCCAGCGGTTCACTGTGACGACCCGGCAGGCGTAGGCACCCTGATCCGGGCCAGGAGCAATCGCCTCCCAATTCGTGGTCGCATGTTCGGGTACTGCCTTCACCGTGACCGCACTGGCGGCAAATTCCTCGCCCGTGCTTCCCGGGCCGCTCGTGCGGAACGACACATCGATCGCGTAATCGGCCGATTCGCTGGTCCAGTTTGTGATGGTTCCCGAGGCTTTCACGCCCTCACCGCCGTCACTTTCACAGGCACCGAGGTGAATATCGCGTTGAGGAGGATGGACGGCGTCGCGGCTGGCACTGGCAATGCCGGTTTCAACGAAGACCTCTTGCAGAATTTTGGCGTTTGCGTTGTCGTCAGATTTTCCAAAGATGCGCAAACCAATGACAACCAACACGATCGCAAGCACAAGCGCAATGATCGCCAACACTGCACCCACAATGAGCACGGCGACGCAACCGCGTTGGTCTGTGGTGTCGTCAGTTGCCGACGCCGGCGGAGGCGGGTTTGGTCCGGGCGTCACTGAAGGCGCCGGTGGAACACCAGCAGTTGGAAACTCAGCGTCGGGATCGTCGTCGAACTGATTGACCATGACCGCGGTAACTCCGCGAAACGATCAGACGGCGAGGAGGTCGCGTGCGCCTGTATCTGACGACGGATGACGAAGCTTCGACATTGCACGAGCTTCGATCTGACGAATGCGCTCACGAGTGAGGTTGAAGTGTTCGCCAACTTCTTCAAGCGTGCGAGGTTCGCCACGGTCGAGACCGAAACGGAGCTTGAGGATCTCGCGCTCACGCTCGTCGAGTGGGGAAAGCAGGCGGCTGATTTCCTCGGGAAGAAGCGCAGTCGCAGCAACCTCAAACGGAGACTCGGCCGAGCGATCTTCAACAACGTCGCCAAGTTCGGCATCGCCGTCTTCACGAAGGGGCTCCGAAAGCGAAAGTGGTTCGGCCGCGAAGCGAAGCGCTTCGGTGACTTTGTCCTCCGGCATTTCAACCTCGGCCGAAAGTTCGGCGAGAGTTGCGGGACGACCCAGCTTCAGTTCAAGACGCGCACGCGCCTTCTGCAATCGAGCGAGCGTGTCGCCGGCATGAACTGGGAGACGGATGGTTCGGCCAGTGTTGGCAATACCGCGAGTGATGGCCTGACGGATCCACCAGGTTGCATAGGTCGAGAACTTGAAACCCTTGCGCCAGTCGAACTTCTCGACGGCGTGCATGAGGCCAAGGTTGCCTTCTTGAATGAGATCGAGGAGAGGAAGACCAGAGGCTTGGTACTTCTTCGCGATGGAGACAACAAGACGAAGGTTGGACTGCACGAACGTGCGCTCGGCGTCGTCGCCCTGCTTAATGGACCGCTTCAGTTCGCGCTTGCGAGCAACAGTGAGGGTCTTGGCTGCATCCATTTCGGCGCGAGCCGCAACGCCACCTTCGATGGCCTGCGCGAGACGAACCTCGTCGTCCTTTGTGAGCAGGGGGTACTGGCCAATGTCAGTGAGATAGAGACGAACGAGATCCTCTTCGTCGCGTTCAACACGTTCCTTTGCCACTGCCACACCTCGGGACTTCGGCCCGGAGAATCGGCCATGGGGGCCGCCGGGGTGTGTCAACGATACCGGTCCGGTCAAGCCCCCCAACCAAGCGGGCGGTGATTGACCGAGAAAGAGTCGTCAGGCCCCGAAAATGTGGCCGATTCGGGCGTTGGCAGCGGCCAGTTCCGCCCCAACCCGCTCGGCCTCCGCCCGCCCCTCGACAGTGGCGATCACGAGTTCCATCGGACCGATGCCCTCGGCGGAATCGTTGGAGATGTCGGTAATGGCGATGTTGAGGAGGCGCCGGATGGGGCCGTCGGCAACGGCCGTCGTGCGCTCAAGATGGGCAGACATCGCTGCCTGCAGGCCTGGAAGCAGCTCGTGATAGGCCACCGCCATCCGGGCCCCCTGCGAATCGCCAACGAGATCGACGATGAGGTTGAACGCTTCACGTTCCACCTCTGTGGGTGTCAGCAACGCGTCAGGCCCAGGGGGCGCAGTGGGAAGCATCTCGAACCATCGCTTCGCTCGCCACGCGCTGTGATCAGCAGCGTTGAGAAGCGAAAGTTTCGCCGTGGGGAGTTCGACCTCGGCAGCCCAACCGCCGAAGAGTCCAAAGAGCAATTGCTCAACGCGGCAGTACGCGGCCATGCGCTCTACAGATTCGCCTGCGGTGAGAAACGCCATGGACGCAGGTTAGGGGAATCTCGACATCAACTAACGGCGATAACGGTTGACGATAGGAAGGCGGCGATCTTTTCCAAATGCCTTCGAAGTCACGCGCGGTCCTGGTGGCGACTGACGGCGTTTGTATTCCGCCAAATCAACAAGGCCAACGATTCGCTGCACAACCGCAGCATCGTGACCTGCGGCGATGATTTCCTCGATCGAATGATCACCTTCGACATACATCGCCAAAATCGGATCGAGTTCTTCGTAGGGCGGGAGGCTTTGATCGTCACGTTGATCGGGGCGCAATTCCGCTGACGGCGGCTTCACCAAAACATTCTCGGGGATGAGCTCACGACCTTCGAGTTCGTTGCGATAACGACAAAGTCGATACACCAACAATTTCGAAACGTCCTTGATGACGGCATACCCACCTGCGGAGTCGCCGTACAACGTTGAGTAGCCGACCGAGGATTCGCTCTTGTTGCCAGTGTTGAGCAACAACCAACCAAAAGCGTTCGACAAACCCATGAGCGTCACGGCTCGAAGTCGGCTCTGAAGATTCTCTTCGGCAAGACCAATGGACTGACCGTCATAGGACGACGAAAGCATTTCCATCAGCGCGGAATGTCCGGGCTCGATCGCGATCGTTCGGTACTCGACACCCAGGTTGTCGGCAAGTGCAACTGCATCGGAAATTGAATGATCGCTTGAGTAACGAGATGGCATCAACACACCGTGTACGTGTTCAGGACCAACTGCATCAGCCGCGATCGCGGCAACCAAAGCAGAATCAACGCCGCCCGACAAACCAATCACAACGTCAGAAAATCGATTCTTTGCGACGAAATCACGAGTTGCGAGGACGAGCGCGTTCCAGACTTCGGCCTCTTCCGAGAGCGTTTCAGCAATGCCTAGCTGTTCACTATGTGGTCGTTCAACAGCCGAAATCTCGTGATCAACTCCACTATCAACGACGTAGAGGCCTTCAACAAATCGTGGTGCACGGGCAAGCAATGTTCCGTTTGCCGCCATCACCATTGAGTCGCCATCGAAAACAAGTTCGTCTTGGCCGCCAACTTGGTTGACGTAGGCAATGGTCGTTGATGCTTCGCGAGCACGATCGGCGACAACCTCAGCACGCTCTTGCGATTTTCCGACATTGAACGGCGATGCATTGATGTTCACCACCAACTGCACGTCGAGTCTTCCGAGTTCGGCGATCGGTCCGTTTTCGGTCCAGGCATCTTCGCAAATGGAAACACCGAAACGAACACCTCGGACGTCGAAGACCGGAACAGGGCCGTCGCCAGCGGCGAAGTAGCGCGCTTCATCGAAGACTGAATAGTTCGGTAGCTCGCGCTTTCGATACACGCCTTTTAGAGAACCGCTCGCAATCACTGCAGCGGCGTTGAAAAGAACTGGCCGACCAACTGCTTGGGCCGACATGGTGACCTCACCATGATCGGCATCAATTCCGCGCGAGGCAGCACCTTGTTCAACGAATCCCACAATCGCGGTGCATGAACCCGACGCAGCAATGATTCGATCGAGTGCTGCGCGCACATCACGGACAAAGCCCGAACGCAGAAGAAGATCCTCCGGTGGGTATCCGGTGATGGCCAGCTCGGGGAACGCAACGATGTCGCAACCCAGTGCCGATGCGTTCGTCATTACGTCGATGATGCGTGACGTATTGCCATCGATATCGCCGACGACCGTATTGAGTTGAGCGAGACCGACACGCAGGCTTGACACCCCCGCAGACTACGGGCCTTCGCACGACGCAATAGCCTCCGAGTCGTGGCAACACCCGGTGATGCGACCCCAGTGCCAAGCGAGCTACTCGATCTCGCCGATCGAAGCGCCTCACCTGCCGCGGTCCGGGTCGCCCTCGCCCGCCTCTGCGATACCGACCCCGACTTGCTTTCGGCGGTAGGCGCCGATGCCATGCTCGCTCATTCGCTTCTCTCCGTGCTCGCGGCGAGTCGGTCCCTGACCCGCCTCATCGAGGCCCGTCCCGCTGACTCGCTTGCTGTCCTCGCCACTCCTTCGACGCGAGCAGCGCTCACCACGGACTCGGCCGACGACCTCATTGCCTGGCGAAATATCGAGTTCCTCCGAATTGCCGCCCGTGACCTCACTGGCAGTGACGCGCTTGACCAGGTCGGCGCCAACTTGGCTGCACTGGGTCGTGATGTTCTCCAGGCCTCGTGGCTGCTCACCGAAGACGGTGAAACCTCCATCGCCATTATCGGTATGGGCAAGTTGGGGGGCGACGAACTCAACTATTCGAGCGATATTGATGTGTTGTTTGTTGGCGAAGGTTCGCGCCAAGCGCTTGAACGCCGAGCTCGGGCAATTATGGATATCGCTCGACGCTGCTTTCGTGTCGATGCCAATCTTCGCCCGGAGGGCCGCGACGGCCCGCTCGTGCGAACAGTGGAGTCCTACGAGGCGTACTGGGAGCGCTGGGCGGAACCTTGGGAGTTCCAAGCCCTTCTCAAAGCGCGCCCCGCTGCCGGTGACATCATTCTTGGTGAGCGCTGGCTTGAAGCGGCCCAACGGTGGTTATGGGCTCGGCCATTTGATGCAGAAGCACTCCGATCTCTCCGAGCACTCAAAGCTCGGACAGAAGCAGAAGTTGCGCGCAAAGGCCTCGGCAATCGCGAACTCAAACGCGGCCCCGGGGGCATTCGTGACATCGAATTCACGGTGCAGCTCTTACAACTCGTCCATGGCCACCTTGATCCGGATCTTCGCGGTGCCACCACATTGACGATGCTCGAGGAAATGGCGAGCGCCGGTTACATCGATGACACCGACGCAGAGAAGATGGCGTCGTCATACCGAGAATTGCGAACAGTCGAGCATCGCTTGCAACTCGTCGACGAACAGCAGGTGCATACCCTTCCTACCGACCCGATTGCCCTCGACCATCTCGCACGCGTAATGGGCCGCCGAGATGAGCCGCGCGGAACCGCAGCCGAACAACTCGAACGAGAACTCCATCACGTTCAAACGACAGTTCGCGGAATTCACGAGCGCGTGTATTTTCGTCCGCTTCTTGAAGCATTTGCTACGACATCAACCGTTGAATCACCGCTTAGTGCGGAAGCTACGGAAGTTCGACTTACAGCATTCGGCTTTGTTGATGCTCGACGCACGGCCGCCGCACTCGGCGAACTCACACGTGGGATCAATCGCTCCAGTCGTTTGATGCAACAGATGTTGCCCTTGTTACTCGATTGGCTTTCGCTTTCCCCCGATCCCGACCTTGGCCTTCTCCTCATTCGCAATCTGCTGACTGGTCCGCGCCAATCACGACAGATCGCTGAAACCTTTCGCGAATCTCCAGCCGCAGCGCAATCGCTGTGCACAATCGCCGGAACCAGTCGACTACTCGGCGACATCATCGCTGCGAACCCTGATCTTGTTGCTCGTCTACCGCTCCCCGAACAACTCGTCACAAAAGATTTCGACGGACTCGTTTCGACGGCAACCGCATCAATGGAGATGCGCGACGGCAACAGCGAGCAGCAAGCGTCATTGCGTCGCTGGCAGCAGCGAAATCTTCTTGGCATCGCCGCTCGCGACTTGTTCGACCATGACAACGTCGAACGAGTGGGGCGCGACCTCACGACGCTGGCCGAGGCGACGATCGAATCAGCACTGCAAAGCCTGAATCCACAGATTCCCTTTTCCGTGATCGGGCTTGGCAGGTTTGGTGCCGCGGAACTCGCATACGCCAGCGATCTCGATGTGATCTTCGTCCACCGTGGTTCAAGCGCCGACGACATCGACGAAGCTCGACGACTTTCGAAATCACTCATGCGGATGATCGCCGGTTCGACGCCAGCCGCTCGGCTCTATGACATCGATTGCGATCTTCGTCCCGAAGGCAAGAACGGTCCGCTTTCACGCGGTGTCGATTCCTACGCCATTTACTGGCGTGAACACGCGCTTACGTGGGAGCGACAAGCCATGACTCGAGCTCGCGTTGTCGCGGGTCACCGAGCGCTGGGCGAAGAGCTTCTTGATGAGCTTGCTCCTTGGGTGTGGGGTCCAGGGCTTTCCGCCGAGGGCATCCGCGAGATCAGGCGAATGAAAGCTCGCATCGAAGCCGAACGCATTCCAATGGGCGAGGACCCCGACTTCCACCTCAAACTTGGTCGCGGCTCGCTTTCCGACATCGAGTTCACCGTGCAGCTGTTACAGCTGCAGTACGACGTCAAAGCCACTGGAACCATCGACGGGCTCCGAGCCCTCGCCCAAGGCGATGTGCTCGACCCCGAAGACGCAGCGATCCTCGCCGAGGCCTACGAGTTCTGCGAACGAGTGCGCAATCGCTGGTTCTTGGTGAACAGCGCACCGAGCGACTCAATGCCGACACAGCCCGAGTCAGCGTTGTGGCTCGCCCGTTCCCTCGGCACCGAACCGGGCGCACTGCGAGAGCACTATCGCCGGGTGACGCGCCGATCGCGATCGGTCGTTGAACGCGTCTTCTACGGTCTGCCATCGAAGAAGTAACCAGCCCACGCTTTGCGCCATGATGGAACGACGTCGAAGGAGGTCGTCCCATGCACGCAGCAGCAATCCGCGAAGAACTTGATCACCCCGTCATTGATGCCGACGGCCACATCATCGAATTCATCCCTGCCATCCGAGATCTCATTGCCGCCGATGCCGGCGCGGCGCTTGCAGACACGTTCCAAACGATGAGCACTGCCGCAGCCACTGCGCGACGCGGCCTCACCAACGATCAACGTCGGAGTAACGGAATGTCACGCACCGGCTGGTGGGGCGTACCGACTCGCAACACTCTCGATCGCGCAACAGCAATGCTCCCTCGCTTGCTCTACAACCGACTCGACGAAATTGGTATCGACGTCGCTCTGCTGTACCCAACTGTTGGCCTCACCGTCATGGCCCTCGACAACGCAGAACTTCGTCGTGCCCTTGCGCGAGCCTGCAACCGTTATTACGCAGAGGCCTACGACAAGTACTCCGATCGACTTCTCCCCGTCGGCGTGATTCCCACGTACGACCCCGATGAAGCCATCGCTGAACTCGAATACGCCACGAAAGAACTCGGTCTACGCGGTTTCCTTTTCGGCGGTCTCGTGCTTCGGTACGCACCCGGCCACGAAGGCGACCGCTCGGCACGCTGGGTGGATGGCCTCGGCCTCGACAGCATGTACGACTACGACCCGCTCTGGCAGAAGTGTGCCGAGTTGAACGTCTCACCGACGTTCCATTCGACGGGCATTGGATTTGGTAGTCGCGTCTCACCCACCAATTACGTGGCCAATCACATCGGCAACTTTGCCGCGGGAACAGAAGCGGTGTTGCGCTCACTGTTCTTTGGCGGCGTGATGTCTCGCTTCCCCGAACTTCGTTTCGCCTTTCTTGAAGGTGGCGTCGCGTGGGGTTGCAATCTTTTGTCCGATATTTGCGGACATTTCGAAAAGCGCAATGCCGACGACATTCATCATTACGACCCCGCCAACCTCGACCGAGAACTTCTCGAATCGTTACTCGCAGAACACGGCGATGCGCTGTTCACCGACCGTGCGGATCGCCTAGATGAAACCCTGGGCTTCCTTTCCGACCCCAACGAAGAACTCGACACGATCGACGAATGGAAACAGAGCGGCGTCACCTCAAAAGCCGACATCGTCAAGATCTTCACTGACCAATGTTTCTTCGGTTGCGAGGCCGACGACCCAATGAATGCACTCGCATTCAACGAGGACATCAATCCCGATGGTTCTCGACTGCGCGCCATGTTCGCATCCGATATTGGCCACTGGGATGTTCCCGACTTCACCGGCGTGCTTCCCGAAGCATGGGAACTGATCGAAGACGAACTCGTCACACGCGATCAGTTCAGCGATTTCATGTTTGGAAACGTTGCGCGCCTTTTCACGGGAACGAACCCAGACTTCTTCAATGGCACCGCGGTTGAATCACAGGTTCGTCAACTGCTCGCCAACGAGGCGTAGCTACCAGCGATTCCAGCGAATGGTGTCGGCCGATGATTGACGCGCGCCCGGCTTGAAGTCCGTGCCGATCGTGTAGGCAACGGGGAACAATCCAACCTGGGTCACCTCTTTCGACGGAATACCAAGAAGGTCGGCCATCGCGTGTTCGCGTTCGAGATGCACGGTCGTCCAGCAACTCCCCATTGCCCGACTACGCAATGCGAGCATGAAACTCCACACCGCCGGAAGCACTGACCCCCACATCGTCGATTGCGTAAACATCGATGCCCCTTCGGGACGACCGTCGACAGTGGCCACAACCAACACCGGCACCTCGTGCAGGTGTTCATTCAGCCAGGACACCGATTCCATGATCTCGGGTTGGCGTTCGGCCGGTGGCCGCGCCGGCGCAGAGGCCGCGGCCGCTGCTGCCGCTCCAAGATCGGCGGCACCTCCTCGCCAAATATCCGCCATCGCTGCACGAGTCTCCGCGTCATCGACGACCACCCAGTTCCACGTCTGGCGATTCGACCCATTTGGCGCCTGCAGTGCAATCTGCAAACACTCGTCAACGACTGACCGCTCAACCGGTCGCGAAAGATCGAGGCGCTTGCGAACTGCTCGTGTTGTTGTCAGAAGTTCATCAGCGTTGAGTTCAAGGCGCTCCATGCGCCGAACCCTAGTGACGAGTACGGAGTGACGCGTGACGAAGACTCACTCGCACGCAACGCCGTCTTTATCGCCATCAAGCGCCGCGCGATAACCGGGCTGACCCGCGTAAATCGGTGCTGCACCTGCCGCACGAGCTGCGGTGCAGTTGGCGTAATACACATCGCCGCCGACTGATGGCGCAGGGGTTGGTGCGATGGAAGCAGTCGATGCGCCTGATGCCGAACCAGATGGAGCAGAACTTTCGGGTGCAGTAAACGCCGTTCCACCCAGTGGCCACACGGGCCCGGCGATACCGCAGGTGTCGAGCATCTGACCAAGCGCGTCGCGTTCACGGGTTGTGACGGTCAGCCCCCACGAACTTTTCACCTTCACCCATCCATCGGCATAGGCACACCAAGAATCGCGATTCGCCGGACGCCACTGATCCGGAGGATCGGAACCCTTCGAACGATTCGATGACGCGGAGGCAACCACAAGTTCGCCAGGATTGTTCGCAAAGGCGCGGCGACGTTCGGTGCTCCACGACCAACCACCGGAACGGAAAGCGTTTTCAAGCGGAACGAGATGATCGACATCGAAATCACTCGGATTGTTCGACGACACTCCGTCATAAGGCGACACCCATGAACCAGCAACAACTTTGCAGGTGCCCGATCGATTCACCGTTGCCGCAACAACCGACCAGACCGCCAGCGCGTCTTGTCGGGCGTCGCACCCGTTGCCATCGACGTCGGCCCAATGCGGCCACTCTTCTCGGTGGTAGGTGCCCTGTGGAATTTGCTGATCGTCAATCGAAAGCACTGCAAGGCGATCGCGAGTCGAGGCTGATACCGCAACAGCAGTTGTCGGCACGACCAAACTCGTCGAAGAAGCACTACGAGTCGATGATGTTGAAGTCGAGGACGCAGAACCTTCGCTTGAAGTTCCTGCTGCGTTCGTTGCCGAACTCTTCGTCGAAGACGTCGCGCAACCCGCGCCAAGGGCAACAACAAGAAGGCATGCGCCGAGGAAAGGGCCGATCCGCCGATCGGAACGTTTTGACATCGCTCTCCACCGTATCCAACCCAAGCGAACGCAGCGCACGCGAAGAGGACCGGCCCAGTGGACCGGTCCTCGTTCGATTCATGCAGTGAAAATTGGAACGAAGTTTCTCAAACGTCGTAGTACATCGAGAACTCGTAGGGATGCGGGCGCAAACGGATCGCATCCACCTCGTTCTTACGCTTGTACTCCACCCACGTTTCGATGAGATCGTCGGTGAACACACCGCCGGCCTTGAGGAACGCGTTGTCGGCTTCGAGAGCATCGAGTGCGGCTTCGAGAGTCGCGGGAACCTGCGGAACCTTGGCCAGTTCTGACGGCGGAAGGTCGTAAAGGTCCTTGTCGACCGGAGCCGGCGGTTCGATGCGGTTCTGAATGCCGTCGAGACCAGCGAGCATCATCGCCGAGAAGGCGAGGTACGGATTGCTCGTGGAGTCGGGGCAACGGAACTCGATGCGCTTTGCCTTGGGGCTCTGCGATGCGAGCGGGATACGAACTGATGCGGAACGGTTGCGCTGGCTGTACACGAGGTTCACCGGTGCTTCGTAACCCGGCACCAAACGCTTGAACGAGTTGGTGGTGGGGTTCGTGAAGGCGATGACCGAGTCGGCGTGCGCAAGAAGACCACCGATATACCAGCGAGCAATGTCGGAAAGACCGGCGTAGCCAGCTTCGTCGTAGAACAACGGTGAACCGGCGTTCCAGAGTGACTGGTGGGTGTGCATGCCCGAACCGTTGTCTTGGAAGATCGGCTTCGGCATAAAGGTGAGCGACTTGCCGGCCTGCCATGCAACGTTCTTCAAGATGTACTTGAAGGTCATGAGCTGATCAGCCATCTTCAAAAGGGTGTTGAACTTGATGCCGATTTCGCCCTGACCACCGGAGGCGACCTCGTGGTGGTGGAGTTCGGTCTCGATACCAACGCCGTGGAGGGCGAGGGTCATATCGCCGCGAAGATCTTGGTAGTGATCCATCGGCGGAACGGGGAAGTACCCCTGCTTTGTACGGGGCTTGTAGCCGAGGTTCGGACCTTCATCGGTGCCGGTGTTCCATTCACCTTCGACCGAGTCGACCATGTAGAACGAACCGTTGCGCTGCGTGTCGAAACGAACGTCGTCGAATACGAAGAACTCGGCCTCGGGGCCAAAGAATGCGGTGTCGGCAATACCGGTGGTCTTGAGGTAGGCCTCAGCCTTGGTTGCGACATAACGCGGATCACGGGAGTAGCTCTCGTGGGTGACGGGGTCGGCCACATAGCAGTGGATGACTGCAGTCTTGTGCTTCATGAACGGATCCATGTACACGGTGTTCGGATCGGTGATGAGCACCATGTCCGATTCCTGGATCTCCTGGAAACCACGCACCGAGGAGCCATCGAAACCGTGGCCTTCGGTGAAGTGGTCTTCACTCAACACGTGGGCCGGGATGGTGACGTGCTGCATGATGCCGGGCAGGTCGGAGAAGCGGAGATCGACGAATTCACAGCCTTCGTCCTTCACCAGCTTCAGTACTTCTTCGGGAGTGCGTTCCTGCACGGTTCCTCCTGTGGGGGTGCGATCCGGTCGGATCCGGAGCGCTGATCGTTGGGGACACTACCCCCGGCGCCGAAGCGGCTCCGAGGGGTGACGGGATGATCCTGCCAGTCCCGGTTTTCCCAACTGTTGCTCAATTGTGAACGGAACGTGAACTCGGACCCGAGGGCCCAGAACGGCCTTGGGGCCAGAGGGCCGATCGTGGGACACTTGAACCATGGAACGTCAGCAGGATTACGTGCTCAGGACCGTCGAAGAGCGTGGGGTTCGCCTCATCCGCTTGTGGTTCACCGACGTGTTGGGCCAGCTCAAGTCCGTGGCCATCTCACCGGCCGAACTCGAAAACGCCTTCGAAGAGGGTCTCCACTTCGACGGATCGGTCATCGACGGGTTCAGCCGAGTGCAGGAATCGGACGTGCTGGCCAAGCCCGACCCCAACACCTTCGAGATTCTGCCGTGGGGCAAGGGTTCGGAAATTTCCGGTCGCATGTTCTGCGACATCCTCAATCATGACGACACCCCGTTCGAGGGCGACCCGCGACAGGTGCTCAAGCGCAACCTCGACAAGGCACACGATCGTGGTTTCTCATTCATGACCGCACCCGAGATGGAGTTTTTCTACTTCGCCGAAGGTGACCCTTCGAAGCCACTCGTTCCGCTCGACTCGGGTTCGTACTTCGATCTCACGACTGCTGACGTTGCGAGCGATCTCCGCACGCGCACACTGCTTGTACTCGAAGCGATGGGCATTCCAGTGGAGTACTCCTTCCACGAAGATGCACCAAGCCAGCACGAAATCGATCTGCGTTATACCGACGCACTCACGATGGCCGACAACATCATGACATTCCGCCTCATCGTGAAAGAGATCGCGATGGAACAGGGCGTGTTCGCATCGTTCATGCCGAAGCCACTTGCGGGTGTGCAGGGTTCGGGTATGCACACGCACATGTCGCTCTTTGAAGGCGACGAAAACGCATTCCACGAACCAGGCGATCCTGTTGGTTTGTCAAAGGTCGCACGCGGCTTCATCGCCGGCTTGTTGCACCACGCACCCGAGATCACCGCCGTTACGAATCAGCTTGTGAACTCCTACAAGCGTTTGGTGTCTGGTTACGAAGCGCCCGTCTACATCACGTGGGCTCGCAACAATCAGTCGTCGCTCGTTCGTGTTCCGGTCACAAAGCGCGGCAAGCAGTCATCCACTCGCATCGAATACCGCGCTCCCGATCCGGCCTGCAATCCGTACCTCGCCTATTCGGTCATGCTTGCTGCTGGCCTTAAGGGGATCGAAGGCGGTTACGAACTTCCACCCGAAGCAGCAGCCAACGTGTTTGAGCTCACTCCTGAGCAGCGTGCCGCCGAAGGCATCCGCCCGTTGCCGCAATCGCTTTCGGAATCTCTCGATGTCATGGAGAACTCCGAACTCGTTGCCGAAGCACTCGGAGAACACATCTTCGAATGGTTCTTGCGCAATAAGCGTGCGGAATGGACCGATTACAAGGCCCAGGTCACGCAGTTCGAACTCGATCGGTATCTCCCGGCTTGGTAACGACAATGGAACCGATCCTCATTTTTCCCGATCCCCCGCCCCCAGAACTCGCACAAGCACTCGACTTGTCTGGGTATCCGTGGAAGGCCGCAAGCGACGAACTCGCCGCGTCTCGTATCGAACCAGAAAACGGTTGGGGCGGCGCAATCATCTGCGCGTATCTCGACCCAGAGCGCGCGTTTGCTCTTTGTCGAGCACTGCGAAAGCGCGACGTTCCGCTCGAACCCCTTTTGCTTCTTGTCAGTGGAACGCAATTGGGCGACCTCGAACTCCGCGACGACCTCTACGACGATTTCTGTTTGGCGCCGTTCCATCCGCGCGAACTCGAAGCTCGACTCAAGCATCTGTACTGGAACACCGGGGCAGGTATCCGCCCTGAACTTGTTGAGTACGGCGAACTCGTGCTCAATCTTGAGACCTATCAAGCCGCTATCGGTGGCGCTCCACTCGATCTCACCTACATGGAATACGAACTCCTGAAGTTCCTTTCCTCGAACCCAGGCAAAGTGTTTACGCGTGAAACGTTGCTCAGTCGTGTGTGGGGTTATGAGTACTACGGCGGCGCACGCACCGTCGATGTTCACATCCGACGTTTGCGCGCAAAGCTCGGTGAACATCACGCCAACCTGATTCAAACGGTTCGCAGTGTTGGTTATCGCTTCGGTCAATCACGCTGGGGTGCGTAAATCACTTTCGTAACGCACCGCGTTCACAACACGTCGCAAAACGAAACACGCCGCCCCGGAGGGCGGCGTGTTTACGAAATGCGTGTGGTCTCAGAGAGGACGAACGTCCTGTGCCTGATCACCCTTCGGGCCACTTGTGACCTCGAATTCGACGGCTTGGCCTTCTTCGAGTGAGCGATAACCCGAGCCACTGATCGCGCTGTAATGCACGAACACGTCGGGGCCTCCCTCACGTGAGATGAAGCCGAAGCCCTTTTCAGCGTTGAACCACTTGACGGTACCGGCAGCCATTCCGGGACCCCTTTCTGTCCTGCGGGGTCGGAACACCTTCCCAGCACCTTCTTAACGAATCGGCACGCTACTTCTCTCTGCCGTTCCGTGTCGACGAAAAGTTGTTGGAGCGCGAAAAGTTCATCTCGAGCCGCTCGGCGGTCGAGGAAGATTCAGGCTTCGGGGTACGCCAGGGCGTAGTCCTCGGTGCCGGCGTAGGTCACGTCGACCTCGTCTTCGACACTCCAGCCCAACAACCCCGCCACGACCGACATGGTCATGAGAAACCCAACAGGGATTGCGATCACGAGCACGAGGATGATGATGACGACGCCAGCCATGAGTGCAACCTTACTTCGCTGCGGGCAACCAAGCCCACGCTTCGATCTCAACCAAGGCCAAACGAGGAAGCTCGGCCACGGCAAAAGCGCTGCGGGCGGGGCGATGATCGCCAAACGCCGCCATGTAGGCCTCGTTCATGAGATCGAAGTCGCGCATATGGCGCAGGAACACTGTCGTCTTTACGACGTCTGACAACGATGCACCTTCGCCTTCGAGAAGCACCGCCATGTTCGCCAGGGCCTGCGTCGTTTCTGCAGTGACGCCACCAACGATCATCTCTCCGTTTACCAATCCGAGTTGTCCGGAAATGACGAGGAAGTCGCCGGCGCGAACGATGGGGGAATACGGACCAATGGGCGAGCTCATGAAGTCACTGTGTCACACGAGCGCCGTCGAGAACACTGCGACCAGTCGGCCAATCGGTCGGCCAACCTTGCGCAGCCCATAGCGCTGCCGCGGTTGCTGCGAAGACAGCGTCGGAACCATTGACTGGTTCGGCGTCTTCCTCGTGCAATGTCACTTCGACCTGAGGCATGTCAGCAGAGCGGAGAACGCCGAATGAGCGAATCGTGAGATCGCTAATCGTTCCGTCCTGATCAACCGACAGTCCTTCGCTTGTGACCCAGCCGAGTGCCATGTGCACCGCGCCGATTGCATAGGAGCGCAAAACAATCGCGTCGAGCAATTGTCCGCATCGAAGATCGACTCTCACGATGCCGTCGAAACCAATCACAACTGTGGCGACTGCACCTTCTGCACTCGTCACCGTTGCGACATGCGATTCGCCATTGATTGCTTTCGCGTTTTGCTTTGCCTCGAGTGCAGCGAGAAGAACTTGTGCTTCGACAACGCCGGCGCCGCGGATGTCGACCGACGTCGGTGGCCCGACAACATCGACTTCCTCAACAATCAGCTGCGGGGCAACACGGTTGATTGCTTCAGCAATGCCCTTGGTTCGAACAACTCGAACGACACCTGAACCGTCGGAACGAATACCAGCGGCAATCGGCGGACGCTTTGGTCCAGCACGCACAACGTCTTCGCGAGACAGCACCACACGAACTGCTTGACGATGTTCATAGGCGAGGTCACGAGCAACGCGACCAACATCGGTCGTCAACTTGCCGCCAAATGCACCGCCGTTGGCGAGCGACGTAAACGGTTCGCCCCCGGGTTCGCACCAAGAAGCGTCGGTTTCGAGATAGGCCGGCTCGACCCAACCGGTGCGAAGCGTGAGCTCCCAGTCGCCTTCTGGCAGCGCTAGCGGCGGCTCAGGGTTAGTCGTGCCGTGTCGGCCTTGGACCTTGCCCGCTAATGCCCGTGCTTCAGGCAACGAACCAGCAACGACCCAACCACCTTCACCGTTCGGCACTGCAACTAGAGCATCGGCAGGAGCGGTGTCTTCAGCGAACCCACCACGGCCAAGCACGACGTCAGACGAAACCTGCTGCGTTGACCGGCCTTCGATGGTTGCCCGACGCGAGGCATCCGCGAAATTCCTCGCTTCAGGACGTGCATGTTCCATGGCGGAAGAACCGCTCACCACCATCGACCATGCTTCACGAATGGTTTGCCAGCCGGTGCATCGACATAAGTGCGCAGCTAGCGCGCGATCAACAGCATCAAGTTCATCGGCAGCGGTGTTCTTGGAACGCAAACCTTCAAGTCGACACACGATGCCCGGTGTGCAGAAACCGCACTGACTTCCGCCAGTTGCCAAAAGTGCATCGGACCAACGTTCGCGATCTTCTTCCGCTAGACCGTCAACAGTCGTAATCACACGACCAGCAATTCGCCGCACTGGCGTTACGCAGGCGACTCTCGGTGCACCGTCAACCAACACCGTGCAGCAACCGCACTGACCCTGCGGATTGCATCCCGCTTTCGGCGCCCGATTTCCGAGCCGACCGCGCAGTGCCGCCAACAACGACACGCCGTTGTCGGGAACGCTGACCTGCTCGCCATCGACGAAGAACGTGATCTGCGCGAGTTCAACAGGAGAGGAATCGGTCATGCCACCACGGTCACGTTCAGAGAAGTAGAGGGCGATACGCGACGACGACCGCCCGAAGGCGGTCGTCGATCAGAAAGGAAAAGACGGATCAGCTGAACGAGTTACCGCAACCGCAGGTCTTCTGCGCGTTGGGGTTGTCGATCGCGAAGCCTGCACCCTGAAGGCCGTCCTTGTAATCAAGGGTGGCGCCGGTGAGGAGCTGAGCGCTTGAAGGATCAACCACAACCGGGACACCAAACTCGGTGTTCACGACGTCTTCGGAATCCTTTTCGGAATCGAAGAACATTTCGTAGCTGAAGCCACTGCAGCCGCCGGGGCGCACTGCAACGCGGAGCATGAGGTCGTCTTGGCCCTCTTGGGCGATGAGTTCGGCGACCTTTGAAGAGGCTGTTTCGGTAAGCGTGATCACTGTTGTCCTCCGTGATTCAGCGGTGTACCGCAAAATGCTAGCGGAATCATCGCCAAGATCCCACGTCTGGCCGGGGAGAGTCCCCCTCCCGCCGGTAGATTTCCGCCATGGCTGCCCTTCCCACCAGCGACGAGGTCCTCGCGTCACTCCGAGGCGTCGTCGATCCCGAGCTCGGGGCCGACATCGTGGAACTGGGTATGGCCCGCTCGGCAACCGTTTCTGAAGCCGGCGCCGCAGTCGTGGTGGTGGCGCTGACCACGGCGGGCTGCCCCCTGAAGGCCCAACTCAAACGAGAGATCCTCACCCGCATCGAGGGTCTGCCTGGCGTCACCTCAGCCTCGATCGACTGGGCCGAGATGGATGCTGAGCAAAAGGCCGCAGCCATGGACGTCGCTCGCAAACACGCCCAATCCACCGCCGGTCCCAACCGAGTTCCTCCAGGCGCCCGAGTACTCGCTGTTGCTTCGGGCAAGGGCGGCGTTGGCAAGTCATCGGTCACCGCCAACCTTGCTGCAGCACTGGCCGATCGCGGCTTTGCCGTCGGTGTTATCGATGCCGACATTTGGGGCTTCTCGATTCCACGCATGCTCGGCATCGAAGGCCGGCTCGAGGCCACCACCGGCCCGAACGAAGAACGCACGATCATCCCGAAGTCGATTCCGATCGGCACCGGCCGACTCGATGTCGTATCCATGGGATTACTCGTTGACGATGAAACCGATGCACTGATGTGGCGCGGGCTCATTTTGAATCGCGCCGTGCAGCACTTCCTTGAAGACGTCTCGTGGGCAAACGATCTTGAGTACATCGTGATCGACCTTCCCCCCGGCACGGGCGATGTGCAAATGGGATTGGCCCGCATGCTTCCGCAGGCCGAGATGATTGTCGTCACCACTCCCGCTGTTGGTGCGCAACGCGTTGCCACGCGCGCTGTCACCATGGCGCGCAAGAGTCATCTCCATGTTCTCGGCGTGATCGAAAACATGAGCGCATTCACCTGCGAACACGGCCATACACACGCCGTGTTTGGTGAGGGTGGCGGGGCAACACTTGCTGCCGACGAAGGTTTACCGCTGCTCGGATGCATTCCGCTTGAGCCAGCTGTTTCCCATGGCGGCGACACCGGAGCACCAATAGTGCTCAGTGAAGGCGAGGCATCAACTGCGCTTCGTGCAATTACCGATCGACTCGTGACCGAACTTGCGCCACCAATCTCCATGAGTGGTTGTTCCGCACGCATGCTCAACGCTGCACTCGCCGCACTTGACGCGAACGACTAATTCGCGCCTCGAAATATCACTGAAGTGACGTGACCTGCGCGGTGACGTGCACCGTTTCGCCATCGGTCGACCACAACGCGATATTGAGCACACCGTCAATCGCTCGGTACGCGATCGTCAATGGCATAGCTGCGACGACTGTTTCATGATCAATCGCATCGCGAAACTCAACTTCTGCGCGCAAAGATCCTGACAGATCAAGGAGAAGAAGTTCTCTCGCACGCACTCGTTCAAGGGTCTGCTCAACGACTTCCCATGCAACTGCATTGTTGACGTGATTCAAAACGTCGAGATCGGTAACACGCGGCCACCACGGCATCGTGTGCACATCGTCATCACCTGGAACAACGGGCTCGTGTACTTGCCGAGCGGTGACCTGACGACCACCCGAAGGTTCTGTGTACGTCGCAACGAAATCAGCAGGCAACGTCATGGGCCGGCCCGAGACCGGGTCGAGATGCACCCATAACGTCACCGCCTCAACCGAGCCGCCCGCCGAACCCGCTAGTGAGACGCGACGCTCGGCCCAGCGGTTGCCCATTCCCGAGCAGAACGTGGCCAACGAAACGTCTTCGCTATTGCGCGGGGCTTGACGCTGCTCGATCAACGTCCGGCGGACCACCCATGCCCGTGCTTCAAGACTTCCGAGGTCATCAGAATCATCGGTGGCGACGTCCTGCAGATACCGGGCCACCGCATCGAGACGGAGTCGACCGGCCGGATCGACATCGCCCAACCGCACGCGGCGTTCACGGCGAAAGATTCGACCGGATTCGGGAAGGGGCAGCACCCGAGTGGCCCCGTTTTCGCGCTCAGATCTTCGGGACGAACCCATTTCCGGCGTCGAATCCGCGTCGTCCATGACCAGCGACGCTAGCCCCCGATCCCTTGGCAGGAACGGGAACAGGACGATTTCCATTAATTCAGTTGACGCGGCCATCAACAACATGGTTCCTTGGAGCCCATGTTCACGTCCGCCACCACTTCGCGCATTTCGGCCATTCCGGCCTCTGTCGCGCCTGTGGCATCGCGCGCCAATGTGACCATTTCCGCCACTTGGTATGCCACCGGGACAAACGCTTTTACGACCTTTGGTCAGAAGCATCCGTCCCGGCGATCTCTGAGCTGACGCAGTAACCACTGCGTACATGCACTGAGGCCGCCGGGTTCCCCCGGCGGCCTTTCTTCATGTGCGGCCGCACCCCATCCACCTACACCTGTTCCTCAATTCCCATCTCATCTGCACTCCGGTGCACCCACGAAAGGAAAGAACCGATGCTCGCCGAGACGCTCGACGACATCTCACCGGCCGTCAGGGCCGACGCCGCATGCAACGACCTCAACGCAACGTTGACTGGCGTCTATTTCTCTGAAGAGCTCCAGGACATCGCCATGGCCAAGTCGATCTGTTCGACCTGCCCGGTGATCACCGAGTGTCTCGAAGGGGCCATTGAGCGCCACGAGCCATGGGGCGTGTGGGGTGGACAGATGTTCATCAACGGAAAGATCCTCGCCACCAAGCGCCGCCGCGGCCGCCCGCCGAAGCTCGCTCGAGTCGAGGATGAACTGCCCGACATTCCCGTGCCAGTGCACCTTCAGTCCTGGTTGCGCTCCGCCTAACAACCACCTGCCCGCAGCCGGGTGGGATCGCCGCCACTGAGCCGATCCCGCCTGCAGCCTCGGACAGTCGGACCTGTCACCAAACCGGCCGTTGGCCGAGAGGTGATTGGGAGTGGTGCGGGGGTCCAAGTACGGTCGGCACTGCATCTCGCAGTCGGATCTCATATGGAACCCGCACCGCTTCCTCCCCAACCCCGATCGGCCCTGCGCCGTTATCTCCCGCTCACTGTGGCGGGACTGATTGTCGTGGGTTTCGCTATTGCACTCATCATCTCGATCTCGGGTGGGTCATCGAAGACCGCCTCGGATGTCACCAAGCTCGACCCGAACGCACAACAGCCCCCCGAGTTCGCCGACACCAACGACGTCACTGGCACCAAGATGCCGAAACTTTCGTACGTTGCATTTGATGGTTCGACGAAAGATCTCGCGCCAAACGGCAAACCGCTACTCATCAATGTGTGGTCGTCGACCTGCGCGCCGTGTGTGACCGAAATGCCTGCACTCGAAAGGGTGTGGAGGGCCAATCTCGGTGCCGTCGATGTTCTCGGTCTCGATTACCTCGAACCGACCGATCTTGGTCAGGCAATGGCCGACCGAACTGGCGTGACCTATCCCCTTGGTCGCGACACCAAGGGAACGATTCTCCGTTCACTTGGTGGAACCGGACTTCCGTACACCGTGCTTGTTGCGCCGAACGGAACAATTCTGGCCACGCATTCGGGCGCGCTCACTGAAACGCAGTTCACCGAACTCGTGAAGACCGCAATCGGCAACTGACATGAACTCGGCAATTGTTTATGCATTCGGTGTTGGCATGGTCGCAACGTTTAATCCATGCGGCTTCGCCATGTTGCCGGCGTACCTGTCGTACTTCTTAGGACTCGAAAACGCTCGAGACACCGACAATCGGGCCGATGCAACCGTGTTGCGCGCGCTCGCAGTTGGTGCGGCAATGACTGCCGGATTTGTCGTCGTCTTCGGCATTCTTGGCCTAGTTCTCGATCCGATTCTTTCGTCCATCAACGACAAGTTGCCCTGGCTCACGATCGTGTTGGGCATCGTGCTCGTGGTCCTCGGCATTCGTTTGCTAACGGGGCGTGAGATCACCGTGAATCTGCCGAAGATTTCGAAAGGGCCCGAGGGTCGCGAACTCGGGTCGGTCTTCGTGTTCGGTATTTCCTATGCACTCGTCTCGCTGAGCTGCACACTGTCGCTCTTCATCGCGGCGATCTCAACAGTTATCGATCAGCAGAATTTCTTCGTTGGTCTCGGCGCGTTCGTGGCCTACGCGCTCGGGATGGGACTTGTGTTGATTGTGCTCACTCTTGCCATCGCACTCGCTCGCCAAGGCATCGTGAAGAAGATGCGCGGTGTGCTGCCGCATATCAATCGTATCTCTGGCGTATTGCTCGTTCTTGCTGGTCTGTATGTCGCCTATTACGGCTGGTACGAACTGCGAGTGTTGAAAGGAAACACGTCAGGCGGCGGAGTGGCCGGCTGGATGTTCAACCTCAACGGGCACATCACCCAGTGGATTAACGATGTTGGCCCAACCCGCGTCGGAATCATCCTCGGCCTCGTGATCGGGATCATCGTGTTCATCGCGTTGCTCAGCAAGGCCCGCACGTCAGACAACGAGCAGCGACCCAGGTAGGAAGGCACGAGCGTGCCCCTCCGAAGTACGCAGCCACCTCACGACCATTCGCTAGGTTCCTTCGATGGCTGAACACACCAAACCCAAGCGGGCGCCCCAGATCCCCAAGGTCCAAGCCACAAAACTCTTCATAGATGCGGTAATCACGCTCCTTGAAACACGTCCGATCGGCGATATCTCCGATCAACTCATCGCCGATACGGCCGGCATCAATAGGGCCACGATCTACCGCCATTTCGGAACTCGATTCGAACTTCTCGATGCCGTTGTCGCCGAACTGACACAACAACGTTTGGCGACCGATTCCGAAGCTGCTTCGGCGACCGATTCCAACGAAATTGGCTTCGAGCAGAAGCCACCGCTGGCGAAGATCCTCCCTCGTGGACAGATGATCTTCCAACTCGCGGCCTACCTCAGTGCACAGAACTATCAATCGGACAGCCTTCGCACATCGATGAGTTCGCTCAGCGACTGGTGGATTGAGCATCTCGAACGACTCGGCGTTCCTGCGCGCATGGCCCAGACGCTTGCGTTCAAAAACATGACACTGAGCCTTGCCAGAGCGTCGGCCAAAGATCTCTTCGCACTCCCTGACGACACCTTCGCCGACATTGAACCGCTCGCTCTTGTTGAGATCGCCAACTTCGAACTGTCGGCCGAAAAACTCGGCTGGGCGAGCGACGACCACTAGCAGTTTAGAACCGCCGATAGCCTCGGCGCATGGAACTTCGCATCTTTGTTGAACCCCAGCAGGGC
>CALBSE010000039.1 GCA_937927725.1 uncultured Actinomycetes bacterium | reverse complement strand
GTTCATCGACAACACGTTGCTGACATCCCACACGCTGATGTCCTGGTTGAACGAGCTCGCCCCCGAGAACATTCCGTTCATGTTCGTCGCAGCACTGGTATTCCAACCAGTGATGTCGCTGTTGAACGCCGTCGAACCCGCAAACATGTTCGAGAAGTTGGTGACACGACTGACGTCCCAAACACTCATATCAAGGTTGAAGGTCGCGTTGTTCGCGAAAGCGGATGACAAGTTGGTCACCGCACCCGGGAGGGTTGGCAGCGTCGCAAGATTCGTTGCGCCCTTGAAGGCACCGGAGAGATCGGTGACTCCGGTTTCACCCCAACCACTAATGCCAGTGATGCAGTTCGCTCCCACGTAGCCAGCGGTGTTTCCGAAGTGTGAGAACACACCGGCAACATTCACGTTGTACTGACCCACCGCACCGTAGGTATGCGTCGGAACCGAAGTGCTGTTGAGTCGCTCAACCGTGCCGTCGCCCCAGTCGACGACTGGATCGTCCGTGATCACTCCGCCGATCGGCAAGGTGATTGCGGTCGTCTCGCAGGCATCAAGAGACGTATCGACGTTGATGGTCATCGGTTGCTTGGAGGTCGGACCGGCATCGTAGAGACGCCAGCCGAGCGTGTCGGTCAAGTACTGATGAGCGTCCTGCCCTGATGGCGAGTACCTGATGTTCGAGGACATGTAATCCAAGCCGCGAACCGTTGCCGGCCATGCCGCCCATCCCCGAATCGAATCCGCGAAGTTACTGGGTGACATTGGCGTAACCGAAAGGAGATCAACTGCTGATCTCAGATTCTCAAGATGCCAAGTGGCCAACGAGTGATTGAACGCCGATCCAAAGAACGCGTACGACGCCCAATTCAGATTGTGAACGTCCCACGAACTGAGGTCTTGGTTAAATGATCCCGCCCACAGGAACATCGAATACATAGACGTCAGACTCGAAACGTTCCAGCTATTGAGAGGCTGATTAAACGCCGAAGCATTCTGGAACATCAGACCCGCATTAACGAGTTTCGAGGTATTCCAGTTATTGATGTCCTGATTGAACAGCTTCGCATGATCAAACATGTACTCCGTGCTGGTGACGCGTGATGTGTTCCATTCACCAATTGCTCCGTTGAAGGCCTGCGCGTCGGCGAACATCCCCGACATCAATGTCACCTTCGAGGTATTCCACGTGTGAATGTCTCCATTAAACGAGACGGCGCTGTTGAACATACGCGACATGTTTGTGACATTCGAGGTGTTCCAGGTGCTCAGATCGCTATTAAACGATGTCGCGTGATCGAACATGTACGCCATGTTGGTGACACGTGCTGTGTTCCAGCCTCCAATGTCGTGGGCGAAACTGTTCGCGTAAGCGAACATGTACGCCATGTTGGTCACGTGTGACGTGTCCCAGCCACTCAAGTCCTGATTGAAAGCTGAGTCGTAGAAGAACATCCCGGACGTATCGATTACCGATGCAGGCAGGGACGTCGGGACGCTGACCAGATTTCCCGTTGCCCAAAATGCTGCGTTCAACGACGTCGTTCCGAGGCCACCGAAGGACTCGACGGACGTCAGACAGCCACTTCCGCGCCATCCTCCCCATTGACCGAAGGCATACGCCTCACCCGTGGCCGAAACATGGAAGACGCCGGAACCGTAGGTATGCGTCGGAAAGTCCGCGCCGAAAACACGGTGTTCAGGATCTGATCCATCGCCCCAATCAATAGTGAGGTCGCGAACATCGTGGAACGGAAGTGTCACGTTGGGATCGCAACCAGGTGCGTTGGTATCAATCGTGAGTTGCATTGGCGATTCCGGCGCGGGACCGTCATCAACGATCGTCCAACCCTTATCGGTAACGAGATGGGTCCGAGCCTCTGCCGCATTCAATCGATACGGACGACCAACAGCACCCAGCGTCACATTGCTCTTCACGTTCTGAGCCGACCACGCGTTGAGAGCAAGGTCGTAGAAGTACGTCGTAAAGGCCGAGTCGTTCAACATGCCCGTCATGTTCGTTACCGACGTGACGTTCAGGAGCGAAATATCTCGATCGAACTTGGGAGTATTGGCGAACGCGTACGACATGTCCGTCACACTCGACGTGTTCCAATTAGCAATCCGGACAAACGAATTGCTGGCGCCATCAAACATGTGAGACATGTTGCGGAGTTTGGACACATTCCAACTCCGCAGGTCGCGATCAAACGTTGACGTATTTGCGAACATATACGAGGCGTCAACAACGTTGCCCATGTTCCATGTGTCCATCCAACCGTTGAACGACTTTGCTCCGTCGAACATATGAGACGTTGTCGTCGCGTAACCCAATTCCCACTGGTAGAAGTCAGTGTTGAAAGTCATTGCATCGCGGAAGGTGTTGGAGAAGTCCGTAATCGGCCCAGGCGAGGATTGCGGCACCCAAGCAAGGTGTGACCATCCTCGGAACGCACCTGGCATTGCCGTTAGACGGACGTTGCCCCACTGGCTCACCCACGTCATACAAGGACCACCGCGCAACGCGTTGCCGTTACCGAATGTCGGGACCTGCCCCGAGATCGCTACGTCGTGAGCGTCGGTGTCGGTATAGGTGTGGGAGTTGATACCCGACACGGCCACCTGTGGTGCAGAACCGTCACCCCAATCGATGAAGCCGTACATCCCGTCGCCGCTCAAAGCGAGTTCAAGCGTGTCGGTGCCACAGGTTGTCGATGATGGATCCCAATGAAGGGTCATCGGCGTCAAGTCGTAAAGTCCGTAATCCTCGAGAGCCCATCCGGCTGCAATCAACGCATTGCGAGCTGGCAGCGCGTCAGCGAAGTACTGCAATGTCGTCGAGAACTGCACGTTTGTCTGCATGCGACCAGCGGCAACCTCTGAGGCGAAGTAGTTGAGCGTGTCGGAATAATTACGAGCTGAAACTGGAACGCCCCACAAGGATTGGAACGCAGATCGAACCACGGGGAGTTTGACGCCAACGAGTGTGTGGTTCCATGAAGAAGCCGCATAGAACATAAACGTCACGTCAGTGACCGACGCCATGTCCCACTTCGAGATATCACCGTTAAACAAAACGGCACCCTGGAACATTCGAGTCGTGGTCACGACTTTTCGAACATCCCAAGTCGAGATATCTCCGTTGAATGCGCTCGCAAATCGGAAAACCTGCGCCATGTACTGGACGTTATGAACATCCCAATCACTGAGGTCTTGATTGAACGCCCACGCCTCTTCGAACATTGAGCTCATATCGACGACGTTTCCGAGATCCCACGAACCAATTTTCTGATTGAAGCTGTGGGCATTCGCGAACATCGCTGCGGTCGAAACCGCCTGAGAGGTGTCCCACGCCGAAATGTCACCGTTAAAGGAAACGGCGTTGTTGAACATGTACGGCATATCGGTCACGTGAGACGTGTCCCATTTCGAAATGTCACCATTAAACGAAGCAGCGTTATCGAACATTGCCGATAGTGCGGTCACATGGGAGATATCCCAGCCACTCAAGTCTCCGTTGAACGAACCTGCGAAGGCGAACATCCTTGAGGTGTCGGTAACCGTCACTGGAAGCGAATTCGGAACTGTTGTGAGGTTGCTGGCTCGATAGAACGCACTGTCCATTGAGCGAATTCCAAGATCGCCGAATGAGTCGACTGACGTCAGGCAACCATTGCCCTGCCAACCACCGTTCTGACCAAAGGCAGTTGCGTCGCCAGTGAGTGAAATCTGGTAGGTGCCAGATTGCGCGGGGTAGTTGTGCCAGGCCCCGTCACCCTGTGGCTCAGAAAGTCCATCGCCCCAATCGACGGTGAGACCTCGGACACCGTAAATCGGCAATTGGAGAAGCGTGCAATTTCCAATTGAAGTATCGATTGTGAGTTTCATTGCGCTGTATGGCGCTAGACCTCCGTCAGCGATGTTCCAACCTTGATCGTTCACCAAGTGATCGTGGGCGTCGGATGCAATCGGTCGATAGCGAATACCCGCTGCGCCAAGCGACACATTCTTCTGAGTTGCCGATGCTCCCCAACTACTCAAAATGGAGTTGTAGGTCACGGTCGACAGCCCCGAGCCATTGAACATCCCTGCCATGTTCTGCACCGAGGAAACATTGAACGAGCCGACGTTCTGATCGAACGAACGATCCCCGGAGAACATGAAGGACATGTCAGTTACATGAGACGTGTCCCATGTAGTTACTTGGCCGTTGAAATTCGTCGCGCCGTCGAACATATGGGCCATGTTGCGGACGTTTCCTGTTTGCCAGTTCACGAGGCTCTGACCAAAGGACTTTGCGCCAGCAAACATGTACGAAAGATCCGTGGCGCTTGTGAGCAACGAATTGTTCATATATCGGTTGAAGTTGGATGCGTTCGCAAACATGTACGACGCGTCCGTCACGTTGTAGAGATACCAGCCGTCGGTCCATCCGTTGAACGACTTTGCTCCATCAAACATGTGCGAGGTCGTTCGCGCTGAGCTCATGTCCCAGTACAACTCTTCATTGAAGGTCGTGGCGTCACGGAACGTGTTTGAGAAATCGCGGATCGCACCTGGTGACCCTTGCGGCACCCACAAAAGATGCGACCACCCGCGGAATGCACCGGGCATCGCCGTGAGCCGTAGATTTCCCCACTGACCAACAGTGGTCATACAAGGTCCGCTGCGAAGAGCTTGGCCGTTTCCAAAGGTGGAAATCTGACCTGAAACCTGAACGGTGTGAGCATCACTATCGGAATAGGTGTGTGAATTGACGCCCGAGGTCACCGTTTGCGGCGTTGAGCCATCGCCCCAATCGATCGTGCCCGTCAGGTTGGGACCAGAGAAGGCAAGGTCGAGCTGGTTCGTCCCGCAGGCCGTACCGACGGGATCCCACGTCATGGTCATCGGTGTCATGTCGTAGACACCGAGATCCTGAAGCGTCCATCCCGCTGCAATCAACGCGTCGTGCGCCGGAACGGCATCGGCGAAGTACTGCATGGTCGTCGTGAACGTCACGCTTGTTGGCATGCGACCGGCAGCAACCTCAGCTGCGAAATAGATCACAGTGTCTGAATAGTTCCGCGCCGACATTGAGACCGCCCAAAGCGACTCGTATGAAGCGACGATCTTGGGAAGCTTGATACCCACCAGTGATTGGTTCCAGGAATAGGCGCTGTTGAACATGTAGTTCAGGTCGGTTGCAGATGCCAGGTTCCACTTCGAAATATCGCCATTAAACGAATAGGCGCTTTCGAACATCCGAGGCATGTATTCAACGTTTCGAACATCCCACGTTGAGATATCACCGTTGAATGCACGGGCGCTTCGGAAGACATTCGCCATGTAATGAACATTGTGAACATCCCAAGCACTGAGGTCTTGGTTGAACGCCCAGGCTTGTTCGAACATCGAATTCATATCAACGACATTGCCGAGATCCCAAGATCCGATGTTCTGGTTGAAAACACGAGCGTAGGAGAACATCGCGCTCGTATCAGCGACCTGAGCGGTATCCCATCGCGAAATATCACCGTTGAAAGAAACGGCGTTGTAGAACATGCTGCCCATGTCCGTGACATGAGAGGTATCCCACGTGGAGATATCACCGTTGAACGAAGAGGCGTTCGTGAACATCTCCCGCATTGCGGTCACATGAGAGGTGTCCCAACCCTTCATATCCGCGTTAAATGAGCCTGCCGAATAGAACATCCGCGAGGTGTCGGTGACGGTCGCTGGAAGCGAATTCGGAACAGACTGCAAGTTGTAGGCGCCATAGAACGCATCAGCCAACGTTGTCAGACCAAGATCGCCAAAAGATTCAACCGACGTCAGACAGGTGTTGCCGTTCCATCCACCGTTTTGGCCAAAGACAGAAGCATCCCCAACGATTGAAACCTGATACTTGCCTGGTTCATTCGAATAGTCGTGATACGCCCAGTCCCATCCGGTTTCTTCGTGAGTGCTTGTGCCATCGCCCCAATCGACAGTGATGTCGCGAATCCCGTGAATGGGGATGTTCACATTCGGATAACACCCTGGCGCGTTGGTATCAAGCGTGAAGCGCATCGCGCTGTAGGGAGCAACAGCGCCATCAGTGATGATCCATTTTTGATCATTCACCAAGCGGTCGTGTGCCGCAGCTGCGGTCGGTCGATAGCGAACCCCTGGAACACCAAAAGTGACGTTCTTCTGGGTTGACTGGCTACCCCAACCATTCAAAATGAAGTTGTAGTTGAAGGTCGACAAACTGGAACCGTCGAACATTGCGGTCATGGTGGTGACCGATGAGATGTCGAGCGCCGAGAGATTCTGATCGCAACCGCGATCGCCCCTGAACATGTAGGCCATGTCGGTGACTCGAGACGTGTTCCAACTGGAAACCTGACAACCGAAATTCGTTGCGCCATCGAACATATGCGTCATGTTCTGCACGTTGCCTACCGACCAGCTGCCAATGTTCTGAGCGAACGAGGTCGCTCCTTCGAACATGTGCGAGACGTCAGTGGCGATCGAAAGACCCCAATTATTCGCGTATCGGTTGAAGTTCGAAGCACCTGCAAACATGTACGACGCATCAGAAACGTTGCCGAGATTCCAGCTGTCGGACCATCCGTTAAACGACTTCGCTCCATCAAACATGTGCGATGCATTTCGCGCTGCGCTCGTGTCCCAGAACAGGTCAGCATTGAAGCTCTTCGCGTCACGAAACGTGTTCGAGAAATCGCTGACGGCCCCGGGCGACTCCCGCGGCACCCACGAAAGATGCGACCAGCCGCGGAATGCACCCGGCATTGCGGTGAGGCGCAGATTTCCCCACTGACCAACCGAGGTCAGACACGAACCACCACGAAGAGCGTTGCCATTTCCGAACGTCGGAATGTTGCCCGAGATCTGAATCGTGTGTTCATCAGTATCGCTGTAGGTATGTGAGTTAATGCCGACTACAGCTGCAGTCGGTGTCGACCCATCGCCCCAATCGATGGTTCCATAAAAACCGTTTCCGCCAAGCGCAAGATCAACCGAGGATGATCCGCACGAGGTCGACTTCGGACTCCAAGCGATGGTCATCGGCGTGAGGTCGTATGCGCCGTAGTCCTGAATAATCCAGCCGCTATCAATGAGCGTCTGACGAGCATCGGCCGCGTCAGCAAAATAATTCGTGACGGAGCGCAGGCCGACGTTGGGCAGCATCTGGCCCGCAACCACCTTTGTGGCCCAACCTTTGAGTGTGTCGGAATAGTGACGAGTGGTAATTCCTGAAGCGGAGAAAATCTCCCAAGCCCCGGTCATGGACGGTAGTTGGACGTCGGAGAACGAGTGATCCCAAGCTGTGGCGGCGTAGAACATGTATCCGAGATCAGTGGCCTTAGCCAGATTCCACTTTGCGAGATCGCCCGTGAAGGCCGTTGCTCCTGCGAACATCGAATTCGTCGACGTCACTTTTCGCACATCCCATGCGGAAAGGTCACCATCGAATTTGGCGGTATAGGCAAACATCCCACCCATTGCTGTCACGTTGCTGACATTCCACTTGCTGACGTCCTGGTTGAACGCACTCGCCGAAGAGAACATGTGATCCATGTTGGTGACGCGAGACGTCTCCCAAGTTGAAACGTTCCCGTTGAAACTTGTGGCTCCATTGAACATCCCGGACATATCCGCGACGCGAGACGTATCCCACTTCGACAAGTCCTGATTCAGTTTGGAGGAGTTTTGGAACATTCGAGCGGTGGTTCGAATGGTGGTCGGAAGCGCCGTGGGGACAGAAATCAGATTTCCCGCGTAGCTGAATGCATCGTCAAGCCGCGTCATTCCCAACTCGCCGAATGACGAGACTGATTTCAAGCAGCCGTTTCCTCGCCAGTTGCTATAGCCAAAGTGATCGGCTTCACCGTCGATCGTGACTTGATAGACACCCGGTTCGAAGTGATGGTCCGGGTAATCCCAGGTCAGTTGGATTGGATCGGTGCCGTCGCCCCAATTGAGCGTTGCGCCCAATACTCCTTGGAGCGGCAGCCAAATGTTCGGATCGCACCCGTCGAGACTCGTATCAAACGTCAGCACCATCGGCGCTTCGGCAACCGGTCCGTCGTCATGAATCGTCCATCCAAAGTTTGAAATCAAACGAGTGCGCGATGCGAGCGCGTTCGACCGATATTGACGACCAAGCGAACCAAGGGTGACTGATCGCTGAACCGGACGCGATGCCCAGCCGTTGAGAATGCTGTCGTAGTTGTGTGTCGTCAATGCAGAGCCATCAAACATGGCCGTCATGTCTCGCACATTGGAAACGTTCCACAAAGAAAAGTCGTAATTCTGTGACGTCGCATTGCGGAACATGTAGGACATGTCCGTTACGGATTGCGTGTTCCAGTTCTCAAACGATCCCAAAAAGGACGTAGCGCCATCAAACATATGAGACAGGTTTCGCACGCTGTAGGGGTTCCATGACCCAACGCTCTGCGTAAACGATGTCGCGCCCGCAAACATGTAGGACATATCGACGACATTCGAAACATCCCAGCCATTAAGCCCGCCAGTGAATGACGTTGCTCCATCAAACATGTGAGATGTGGTTTGAGCGTTACTCAAGAACCAATTCAGCGACCCAGTGAATTTGGATGCATCACGGAACGTGTTGGAGAAATCTCTAATCGCACCGGGGCTCGAACTCGGGACCGATACAAGGTTGGACCAACCTCGGAACGCGCCCGGCATTGCGGTCAGGGTCAGATTTCCCCACTGACCAACCGAAGTCATACACGGACCACCGGCAAGAGCAGTTCCGTTTCCGAATGTCGAGATCTGACCTGAAACCGAAATCGTGCGAACGTCAGTTCCGCTGAAACTGTGGGTGAATGTCCCGGCCGCAGTGACCGGGGTCGTGGAGCCGTCACCCCAATCGATAGATCCATCTGTGGTCATTCCGCCCAGAGCAAGGGTCAGCGAGGATTCATTACAAGAGGTTCCCGCCGGATCCCAGACCATCGTCATCGGCGACGTCGAATAAACGCCACCATCTTGGATCCACCAGCCGCGAGACCGAAGATAATCAACCGAGTTCTGCGCTTCTGGGTAGTAGGCCAAGTCTGTTCGTAACGACACCGATGTTCGCATCAGTCCCTGGTCGACTTGGTCTGCCCAACCGATCAACGTGTCGGTGTAGTTGCGTGCCGACATACCTGACTGGCTGAACCCGTCGAAGGCCTCGGTCATTGCCGGAAGGTGCCATTTACCCAACGACTGGTTGAAAGCGTATGCGCCGTAAAACATTGCGTTGATTGCGTAGGCAGAATCAAGGTGCCAATTCGTCAAGTCCTGGTTGAACGAAGACGCGCCTTGGAACATGTTTCTCACACAACAAGCGACGTGAATGTCCCAGCTCGAAATGTTGCCGTTGAACGCCGTCGCGTTCTGGAACATCCGATCGAGGACTTGATCGTTCCGCAGATCCCAGGTTGAGATATCGCCGTTAAACGAGCTGGCGCCGGAAAACATGTCGCGGGTATCGGTGACGTTTGTTGTCTTCCAACCCAAAAGATCTTGATTGAACTGCAGCGCGCCCTGGAACATCGAGACCAAGCTCTGCGCCGATTGCATTGTCCACGAGCCGATCGGCTGGTTGAAGCCTGAGCTCTGGAACATCGAGGTGAAATTGGTGCTCTGAGTGACATCCCAATTTCCGATTGGCGAATTGAACGCCCCTGCGTAATAGAACGTTCGGGTGAAATCGGTAACTGAGGAGGTATCCCATGTTGAGATGTCTCCGTTGAATCCAGTTGCGCTGCTAAAGACTTCAGCGAGTGACGTGACGTGCGAGGTGTCCCAACCAGCCAACGATTGATTGAATGATGACGCTCCCGCAAACATCCCAGTCATCGAGGTGAGGCTTGACGTCTTCCATGTTCCGATGGGCTGATTGAACGACTCCGCACCTGCGAACATCGACGTCATATCGATCACATGAGAGACGTCCCAACTACCGACTGGCGAGTTGAAGGCGCGGTCACCTGAAAACATCCGCTCCATCGAAGCAACACGCGATGTATCCCAGGTTGAGACGTTGCCAGTAAATGCATAGGCCGCAGAAAACATTTCGGCCATGTTCGTGACATTCGCTGTATTCCAACCACTCAAGTTCTGGTTGAACGATGAGGCAGAAACGAACATTTGATACATCGACGTCACACCAGAGGTATCCCAACCAGAAATATTGAGGTTGAAATCCGATGCATTCGCGAACATCCGCGAAAGATTCGTGACACGCGCAGGCAGGGTCGGAAGCGAAGTCAAGTGATTAGAAAAAGACCACGCTGATGAAAGGTCAGTAAGCCCCAAATCACCATACGAACCGACGGCGGTGATGCAGTTCACCCCGTACCAATTGTCGTAACCGAATCGTTCGGCAATTCCGTAGACCTTGATGTCGTACGCGCCGGGTTGATCGAAATGATGCCAAAGCGATTCGCCAGGGCCGAAGTATTGGTGGCCGTCTGCGGTTCCGTCGCCCCAGTTAACGGTGAGTCCGTAGTTATTCGCGTAAGGAAGATTGATCCAGTCCTGCCCACACGCAGTGCTGAGGTTGTCATAGGTCAACGTCATCGGCGCACCCGCCGGAGTTGAGAAGTCATGATCGATCGTCCACGAGCGATCATTTACAAGGTGCGTCCGCGCAATCTCGCCCCGGCTGTCATAACTCAGTCCGGCTGCACCAAGCGTCACCCACCGCCCTGGGCTGTTCTGACGGAATCCGTCGAGCGTTTCTCCAAGATTGGCGACGGAAATGCCCGAGAAATCAAGCATGTGAGCCATGTCAAGCGAATCGTTGACGTACCACGTCCCGAGAGGTTGGTTGAATGCTGTCGCGCCAGAAAACATCGCGTGAACCACCACTGCGCTGCGAATGTTCCATCCAGCGAGAGGCTGGTTGAAAGCGGTTGCAATCTCGAACATGCTCGCGAACGACACAACGCGTCCCGTGTCCCACGTCGAGAGGGGTTGGTTGAATGCGGCGTTTCCGGCAAACATGCCGGCCATCGAGCGGACGTTGCTCACGTCCCAGTCATTGATGGAACCATTGAAGTTCGAGCCTTGGAACATCGAGGTCATGTTCTGAACGTTCGAAACATCCCAGTCGCTCAGATCAAGCGCAGCAATGGAAGGGTGCGGTCCAG
>CALBSE010000038.1 GCA_937927725.1 uncultured Actinomycetes bacterium | reverse complement strand
ATGCCGATCGGCCGGGAATCCACGGTGTGAGGGTACTCCCCCACAGTGGCCGGAATGAGTGCCTCTAGAAGTAGATGATCTTCGAGGCGCGGTCGGTGACGTCGTCGATATCGTCAGTCCACGCTCCAGTGGAGAGGTACTTCCAACCGCCGTCGCAGACGATGAACACGATTGTTCCGGATTCAATCTGCGAAGCAACACGCACGGCACCGGCGAGCGCAGCACCTGCAGAAATGCCGGAGAAAATTCCGCACTTTTCTGCAAGGAGACGTGTGTATTCGATCGATTCACGCGGACGAACGATCCGCTTGCCATCGAGAAGGTCTGGTCCGCCCCACTTTTCATACACGGGTGGGATGTAACCCTCGTCGAGATTGCGCAAACCTTCAACGCTTTCACCAAGCGGTGGCTCAACGGCAAGAACCTTGATGTCGGGGTTCTTTTCTTTCAGGAACGTACCGACACCCATGAGGGTTCCTGAAGTTCCGAGCCCGGCAACGAAGTGAGTGATCTCGGGAACATCGGACCAAATCTCGGGCCCGGTTGTGTCGTAATGCGCCTGAGGATTCGCTTCGTTTGCGTATTGATAGAGAAACGCCCACTCAGGATGTTCATCAGCCAATTCAATGGCTCGCTTTACAGCGCCATTCGATCCTTCGGAGCCTGGCGACAAAATCACTTCGGCGCCAAAGATTTCGAGCAACTGCCGACGCTCAACGGAAACGTTTTCGGGAAGCACAATCTTGATGGGATAGCCCTTGATGCGAGCGATCATCGCCAACGCGATTCCGGTGTTACCCGAGGATGGTTCGATAATGGTCTTGCCGGGCGTAAGCGTGCCGTCGGCTTCGGCGTCTTGGATCATCGCCAACGCGATGCGGTCCTTCACAGAACCCGCCGGGTTCTGACTTTCCATCTTCCCGAGGATGCGGACCTTCGGGTTGGGGCTGAGCACGGAGACGTCGACCATCGGCGTATTGCCGATCATGTCGAGTACCGAGGAGTAAACAGCCATCGAAAACCTCTAGAGACGCGGTGCAAAGGGGGGATTCAAACCGGACCACCATTGTGGACGACCGGCGGGCCAAATGTCGACCCAAGAGGTCTGGAATCTACCCCTCCAGAACCAGAACGGGTTCTTCGAGGATCTCGCCCTCGCGAATTCGGTAGGACCGGACCATCGGCTGTCCCAAACGGAACGAGACAATGACGTAGTGCCAGGCCGGATCAGGAGCTTGGGCCACATCGGTCGGAGATGGGTAGGGCTCGGAATGAGTATGGGAATGGACCACGCCAACGAGTTCAGAGCCGCGATCTTCGGCATCCCGATCGGCTCGCAGATGCACCTTTGGGTCGATTGTGTACACCCGACTCGAGGACGCATGATTGGGGCTTGGGTACCAAGCATCGACCACGCATGGGTCTGCACCGGTCTCGAGTTTGCCGCCGAGCAACCCACAGGCCTCGTCCGGGAGCCCATCAGAAAGGTGGGCAAGGAGGTCGTTGAGGACCGTGGCCGGAAGCTGAAGCACGCAGCGAGGCTACCTCTCCGCCCAAAGTGCGAGCGGGTTGGTCGGTCGCGTCATAGCGTGTCGTCATGCCTCGTATCTCCGTGCCCGAAGGTGCCGATCCGCTCATCCATGTCTGGACTGGTGCAGCGCCGGGTCTCTCGATCCCTGCTGCGCAATTCTCTTCCGCTGTCTACGAGAAGTCCGCTCTCCCACTTCGAGAATTTGAGGCGGCGCGAGTTCGCATCGCGCAGATCAACGACTGTCAGTTATGTCTCGGATGGCGATCGGGCCGCGATGCTCCCGCGCGCGCTGCGGAGGCAGACTCAGTTGACGAAGAGTTCTACGCGCAGGTTGGTAACGCATCATGGGAAGGCTTTAGCGAACGCGAGGTTCTTGCTGCCGAATTCGCTGAACGATTCGCTCTCGATCATCTTTCGATGGACGATCCTTTTTGGTCCCGCTTGCGAGCGGCATTCACCGACTCTGAAATTGTTGACCTCGGCCTCTGCGTAGCCATGTGGGTTTCACAAGGACGACTCAATCAGATCCTCGATGTCGACGGCGGCTGTCGGGTTCCGACACCAGGCGCACCGCTGACTGGCGGCTGACCTCGCGCCGGTTTCCACCGGTAGCCTGACTGCTTCCCATGGCGACCAAAGACGATCCGACGGCAAAGAAAATTGTGGCGACCAATCGGTCGGCTCGTCACGACTACGAGGTTCTCGACACCGTCGAAGCCGGACTTGTGCTGCGTGGATCTGAAGTGAAGTCATTGCGAGAGGCGCAGGTCCAGATCAAAGAATCGTTTGCCCGCTTCGATCAAGGCGAAGCCTGGCTCATCGGAATGCACATCGCACCGTGGGGAACAAGTGGCGCGCACGACTTGGCCGAGCCAGATCGCAAAAGAAAGTTGCTGTTACATAGGGAACAGATCGAACGCTGGCGAATGCGCGTTGATCTTGAACGACTCTCGATCGTTCCGTTGTCGCTCTACTTCTCTGGCGGCCGAGCGAAGATCGAACTGGGTCTGGCGCGTGGACGCACGAAGGGCGATCGACGTCAGGCAATCGCTGAACGCGAAGCAAAACGTGAAGCGGATCAAGCTCTCGGTAGGTCCCGCAAACGAGGCGAGGATTAAGCACGCTCCTGCTGGAGTCGTTGCGCCTCTTTTGCAGCACCGGTTGCGAAACCACGCACCATCTTTATGAGGAATCCAGAGACAAACGGAACCCGAGTCATCCACGAACCCTTCCACGAGATGTGGGTTCCACCGTCGGGTAGTGATGTGAGATGCACATCGGCGCGATAGCCCTTGATCGGCATCGGGCCCGAGACAATCTCGTACGCCTGATGACTAGGCGACTCAAACTCCACAATCTGTTCTCGGGAAAGTGGGCCGCTTTTCGCTCCGAGGGCTCGTATGGCACCGACTCCCCAAGGGGCGGGATCACCCTCAACCTCCCATGACGCACGGCCAATTGATTTGTTCCAACGCGACCATCCCGGCGCATCGGCAATCACCTCGAAAACAAGCTCGATCGGCGCCGTTGACGTTGCCTCGATGTCATAGGAATGGCTGGCCATACGAAGTCCCCTAACCCAGCGAGTGACGCTGCGACTATTAGCCTCGCATCACTTACAAGGTGGGGTCGACCATGCGCATCAAAATCACGTTCATCACGACCGTTGCGCTCAGCGCCCTCATTCTCGTCTCGTGCGGCTCAACGTCGACCAACGTCGTCAACTCTTCCTTCTACAACACGCCCGCATCGATCCCGGCCGGTGCTCCCGGCACAGTGGTTCGTTCCGAAACCATGAACGCGCCATTCCCTGAGTCCCAAGCGTGGCGGGTCATGTACACATCGATCGGACTCAATGGCGAACCGATCGTTGTGACGGGAATGGTGTTTGCCCCGACGGGTCCAGTTCCTGCGGGCGGACGTCCCGTTGTCAGTTGGGCCCACCCCACAACCGGCATCGAGGACCAGTGTGCGCCTTCACGTTCACCAAAGCCCTACGACGATGTTCAGGGTCTGAGTGAGTTCTTGAACCTCGGATGGGTCGTCGTTGCCACTGACTATCAGGGACTCGGCACCGATGGCATGCATCCATACTTGGTTGGTGCGAGCGAGGCACACGGAGCTCTCGACATCGTTCGCGCTGCACAAAATCTTGCGGAGACGGGCGCCTCGCCGAACTATTTCGTCTTCGGTCACTCCCAAGGTGGCCAAGCCGCACTTTTCTCAGGCCAGATCGCGTCGACCTACGCACCCGAACTTCACCTCCTCGGAGTTGCTGCCGCCGCACCAGCAGGATTGCTTGTGCCACTCTTTCAAGCCGACAAGGACACTCTTGCCGGAGCAGTGCTGGGCTCATACGCCGTTACTTCGTGGTCTGACATTTTTGGTTACGAAGAGTCAACCGTCGTAAAGGCATCGCTCAGCAAGCGTGTACATGCCGTGAGTCAAAAGTGTGTTGTGGGTGGATCGCGACTTAGCGATATCGAACTCGGCATCAATGACCTGATTCTGAAAGGCCGAATGTGGAGCGCAGATCCCGCGACTACAGCGCCATGGGCAAGTCAGTTTGCGCTCAATACCGCAGCCCAATCACCCATCGCCGCTCCCCTCCTCCTCACACAGGGAACAGCCGACAAGATCATCACGCCTTCGACGACTGCCGAACTCACCGCGATGTATATCGCCATGGGCAACACGAAAGCAACCGAACAGATCATGGAAGGCGTCGATCACATGAAGGCGGGAAAGGCATCCGTGCCTTACGTCGTTCCGTTCTTCCAGCGTCTTGTGAACTGAACAAATTGGTCGATAAGAACCCATCGACGCAGCGGGGTCTCTTGCGATCTGGCCCGCAGCGACATCTCAATGGTGTGATGACGCACCCCGCCGGTAGTCTTCAGCGATCTGCTTCCGTTGCTGGCAACGCTGTTGTACGCATCTGAACAGAGGCGATCAGGGGCTGATCGGTTTCGACGTCGGGACCGAAGGCTGGATCGTGCGACCGGAGTGGCCTCAGACTCCTTAAACGGGGGCACAAAATCAACCGCCGATGAGCAGTTGACTCTCGCCGCCTGATCCTTCAGTAGGTAGAGAGAAATCGTGACCAGCAATGGCGCACGGGGCCTGCTCTCCGCAGCCCGGCAACAGAAGCGGAGGGTGACAGCCGGAAAGAAGGCTGACGACGGGAAAGACCGTTGGCATCGGAGAAAGATCCGGCGGCGAGGTTTCGGCCTCATCCGACCCGGCGGTGTGGTTGCCGTAAGCCACTGACTCGGGGATGGTCGTAGCGCGGACAGTTCTCACCAGACGGACGGGGGTTCGATTCCCCCCAGCTCCACACAGGCAAGAGGCCCGACCTTCTGGTCGAGCCCCTTGCACTTTTTCTCGATTTCGATTGCTTAGCCGGTGAAGGCTGGAGCAATCGGGTCGGTGCCTGCTGTGGTTGACGTTGGGTTCACTGACGTCTCGGTGAGAGCGGCAGTCAACGAAAGACTGGGCAACGTGGACTGACCGACAGTCATGCATGTCGTGAGCGAGTCGCACGAGACTGACGTGAAAATTCCCGACGAGATGGCGACCTGGCCGCTGAGCCAGGACCAGGTGCTTCCGTCCCACACCACAATCAGGGGCGGGAAATCTTCACCCACGGTAGAGATCCCGACTGCCACGCAGAACGTTGTCGTAACGCAGGAAATCCCATTGAGGGTGGTGTATCCATCGCTGACATCAGGGCTCGTGAGTGAGGTCCAACGACTTCCATCCCACATGAGGGCGAGGGGCTGCGGCATTCCTTCGACATCGAAGGTTCCTACCGCGATGCAATAGGTCGTCGACACGCATGACACGTCTTCAAGAGAGTTCGGACCAGCGCCAACGCTCGGAGTCGCGACCGTGGTCCACGATGCTCCGTCCCACAGCATCGAAAGAGACGCTTGCGTGCCGGCGTTGTCGTAAACCCCAACCGCAACGCAATAGGTTGGCGAAACGCACGAAACGCCGGAAAGTTCGTTGTTGCCCGCGCCGACATTTGGAGGGGTCTCGAGACTCCACGAAATTCCGTCCCACACCATCGCCATGTTCTGTCTGAGGTAGGAGCCTGACCTCTCACGCGTGAGTCCGACCGTGACGCAAGAATTAGAAGAGAAACATGAGACCCCGAAGGGGGCGTTATCGACGCCAGAAACATTGGGGCTCACGACCGTGGTCCATGAAGTTCCGTCCCATGAGATGACGTGAGTGACCGAATAAGAGGCCGAGAAACCGACTGCGACACAGAAATTGGTCGACACGCACGAGACCGAATAGGCGGCGTCCCAGTTCGCATCGACATTCGGTGCCGTGGCCTGCGTCCAACTCGTGCCGTCGTACATGAGGATGAGGAGTTGCGGCTTCCCGGCCAACTTCTCGTACCCAACAGCGACGCACCAGTCACTCGATACGCACGACACGGAATTGAGCGGGTTCTCTGTCAGGCTAGGGCTGGGGCTGGGAACGGCGGTGGCGGTGTTGACCGTTGCACTCGCAGGACCAGAAGTCACCGCCAAGCCGCAAACGAGAGCCGCTGCGCTAAGAACAACGACAACGAGCCGACGTGAGAAATATGCCATGTCGGTACAATAGTCGTGCCATAGCGAATTTCTGTGCTTTCGGTGCAAGACCTTCGGGCGGGCTGAACCACGCCCGGCTGGATTAGTTCGAAATCGATCTAATCCAGTCGATCAGGTCACGGGTGACCTCGTCGCGATTGGTTTCATTCAGAAGTTCGTGACGAGCGCCTTCGTACAGCTTCACGTCTGCACGTCTACCTGCGGCGCGCAGCGCCTCGGCCATGCCCGATGCAAACGTGCCCATTCCCGCAGCGGGATCTTGATCGCCGGCAATCACCAACACCGGACATTCAATCCGCGACAGTTCGGTAACAGCCGGAGCGACAATGTCGAACACGTCGATGAGGTAACCGAAGGAAATCGGATTGTTGTCACCGCAATAAGGATCGGCGATGTACGCATCAACTTCCGCGGCGTCGCTACTCAGCCAATCAAACGGAGTACGCGCGGGCTCAAACGGGGCGTTGTTTGCGGCCAATACTGCCGCCGCTGACTCGTCCCGCATTCCCGCGAAACCGTTGAGCAACTCGCCCATCGCATTAACGCCGTTGATATCAGCGGCAAATCCGCACAGCACTGCTCCGGCCAGGCCTTGCGAGTGATGAACGAGATACGCGCTCGAAATCAGCGAACCAAGAGAATGTCCGAAGAGGAACACGGGCACACCTTGAAATCGATCTTCAACTTGAATGCGAACTTCGTGCAGGTCGGAGATGAGCGCCGCTCCCCCGCCTGTACCGACCAAACCGACTCCAGTTGAGGCACCTGTGCGTCCGTGACCACGCTGGTCAACCGCAACAACTGCGATGCCCGCTGCATTCAAATCAGCAGCAAAGCGCGTATAGCGAAGCGAATGTTCCGATGCGCCATGCGAAATAACGACGACCGCACGAGGTGCGTCAACGGGCCACCAACTTGTGAACACCTCGACGCCATAGGCATCTACGAAAGAATCACGCATCAGTCGTTCTCACGCTTTCACTCGGGGACTCGTTACCGACCGTTCTTAGCTATAGGTCTTGACCAACAGTTCCGAATACAGCTTTTCCTCCTCCAAGTGCTAAGGGAAAACCGGCAACTCCGCCTTTGCCGCCAGCCGCGCCGCCATCGCCACCATTTCCGGCAGTCGCAATCGCTGATGGGTCGCTGTTGGCAACAGCGTTACCACCTGGACCCCCGTTACCGGCTTTGCCATTCGTTGCCGTGCCACCAGCTCCACCATTACCGCCGCGCGCTGATCCACCGCTGGCAACAGTCACGGATGCGGCGCCACCTTGCCCACCGTGACCAGCATCGCCGGAATTTGTGCCGCCTTTTCCACCATTGCCGCCGTTACCGCCGACGCTCGCGCTCGTGGTTACCGACGTCGACGCACCACCATTGCCGCCAAGTCCGCCCTTTCCTGCAGCTCCGCCATTGCCGCCGGTGCCACCGTTACCGCCCAGACTTGTGCCGGCTTGTGCACTCGAAGCACCACCAGCACCACCTTTCCCACCGTTGCCGAGAGAACCGCCCGCACCACCAGCACCGCCATTACCACCCGCGGACGATTTGCCAGCCGAAGAAGTACTCGCGCCACCACTACCGCCGTCACCACCGTCACCATCGGTAGTGCTGCCACCGACTCCGCCATCACCGCCAACACTTGAACCGGTTTGCGTCGAAGAGGAGCCGCCAGCGCCACCGGTGCCGTTGGCACCGCCGCTTCCACCCGCGCCGCCCTTGCCCCCAGAACCGCCAATGCTCGAACCAATGACTCCAGTCGACGATCCACCGGCTCCGCCGGCCCCACCGTTTCCAGCCTCGCCGCCATTGCCACCAGCACCGCCATTGCCACCGGTCGACGATGCGACTGACGTCGAAGAACTCGCGCCTCCTGCACCGCCGGTACCGCCATTACCGCCGGTGCCTCCGTTCCCACCATTGCCGCCGTTACCTCCGGCGAGATTGGAATCGAGCCTGTAGAAGCCGGCACCACCATTACCACCGTTACCGCCGGAGGTTGCTGAAGTACCAGATGATCCTGACTTCCCGCCGAGTCCGCCGTAACCCGCAGCACCACCGGATCCCGCGGTTCCCGGGTTGCCACCGTCCCCGCCGTCACCACCATCCGGCGCCAAATCCGTTCCTACAGAACCATTTCCACCGTTACCGGCAGAACCGGCGTTGCCACCGGAGCCACCATTGCCGTTTGTACCAAGAGAACTGCCGCCACCGGCGCCGCCGGTTCCACCGCTGCCGCCGTCTGAACCGTTCTCGCCTTTGCCAGAAGCTCCGTTGTAACCGGAGCCACCCTTCGCGCCGTTGCCGCCATTACCGGCGCGACCGCTCGTTGCAGATCCGCCGACTCCACCCGAGCCGCCGTTTCCACCTGCGACGCCCGTGGTGGTCGACGAGAATCCTTCGCCGCCATCGCCACCGTTCCCACCGTTTCCAGCCGCGCCGGTCGCACCAGTCGCTCCACTCTTTCCTTGCCCGTATTTGCTCGTCGCACCAGGGACACCCGCTGCGCCAGCCGCACCCGCACTTCCGCCGTTTCCGCCGTTCATTCCGTTCGGAGCCAAAGCGGTACCGGCGTCTCCGTTATACCCATCGCCGCCGTTACCTGCGGCTCCGCCGTTGCCGGCAGAACCACCGTTTCCATTCCCCGAACCTGCATAGCCGCCGAGGCCACCGTTTCCACCTGCGCCGCCAGCCCCTCCGGCTACCCCATCTTGGTACATAACCGTTCCGCTACGACCGTTGCCGCCAGCTCCACCGTTGCCAGCCGCGCCGCCATTTCCGCCGCTTCCCACTGAGCCCCCGGAACCACCGATGCCGCCGGATCCGCCCGTGCCGCCAGTTCCGCCAAGCCCATATTTGCCGCCACCCAATGCCCCGGCTCCGCCATTACCACCGCGGCCCCCGTCGCCGGCCGAGCCATTCTCCGCAGCACCGCCGGCGCCTCCGGCGCCACCCGATCCTCCGGCTTCACCTGCAGTTGTCATCGCACCGCCGTTGCCGCCGGAGCCTCCCGCACCACCCGTACCTCTGACGCCATTCGCTCCATTGATGGAACCGCTGCCACCGGCGCCCGCGTAACCGGGGGAGCCGCCTGTACCGCCTGCTGAACCTGCGCGATTGAGCAGCGAAACGTTGTCACCGCTCGTGCCGTCTGCGCCGTTGCCGCCGCGGCCACCGCTACCTGCGTTACCACCATTGCCGCCGAGACCACTGACGCCATCCGCGGCATACCCGCCACCGAGGCCAGCAATTCCGCCGACACCACCGGCTCCGCCGCTGCCGCCGTTGCCCGCGTCGCTGCCGGCCTCCTGAGCGCCGGAGCCGCTGAGGCTCACCGCATCGAAACCGTGACCGCCTTCTGCGCCATCACCGGCGTTGCCGGCGTTACCGCCATTTCCACCATCGCCATCTTCGCCATTGTCTGAACCGCCGCCGCCGGTACCGCCGGCACCGCCGTTTCCACCACGACCGCCGGCGCCGCCCTTGCCACCGTCGAGACCCGCGACACCAGCGGCGGACCCTGTGCCTCCTACAACCCCATTTCCGCCTGAACCGGCATTTCCACCGTTCCCACCGACTCCTGCCGAACCTCCGACACCGTCGAATCCAGCGAAACCATCTACAGCTCTTGCGGCGCCGCCTAGGCCGCCATCACCACCATTTGCGCCATCACCAGCATTGCCACCCGCGCCACCGTCCGCACCATCGTCACCCGAATTCACCCCCGCCAAACCCGCCAGGCCGGCGCCTCCGTTACCGCCACTACCGCCAGCACCGCCATTACCGCCGGCGCCACCATTACCGAGAAGGCTGCCACCTACGCCACCGTTGCCGCCCTTACCGCCGGCGCCACCATCGGAACCGTCGACTCCCGATCCACCCGCTGACGACGCATTCGCTCCATTGATTCCTGCGGCACCGTCAAGGCCGTTACCGCCATTGCCACCGTTTCCGTACTGGCCCGCGGCGCCACCGTCGCCACCGTTGTAGCCATCGCCACCGTTGCCAAGAAGAAGGCCGCCGCGTCCACCAGCGCAAGAAACAAATGCACTGCATGACTCAGAGTCGAAACTGAATCCTGCGCCGAACAACTCTCCGGCGTCAGGATGAAGGGCAGTTCCGTCTTGGACCAAGAAGTCAGAGGTGCATTCCGGGAACTGATTTTCGATGGTGCCGACAATGATCGAAATACTGAACGCGTTGTCGAGGAGATACTGACGGTTCGCGGGCAGCCAGGCTTGGACTTCGGCAAGACACGCGACGGGATCTGGTCCCGGAGTAGGTGTCGGTTCAGGTGTCGGCTCGGGATCCGGTTCGGGCGCTGGCGCCACCGATCCGCCCGAAGAAGAAGTAGACGAGTTTGCGTTTCCGGTAGCTGCCGTGACCGTCGTCGTCGGGTTTGCCGCGACAGTTGTCGTTGAGGTTGTCGTGACTGTCGATGACGTCGTCGATGAAGACGATGCCTTCTTTGTCGGGCTCGAACACGCACCCAGCACAACGAGAAGCGAAAAGAAGCCCAAGAACGCTGCCGAAACTAGACCTGCTCTTTTCGCCCTCACGATTGGTTCCACTCCCGAACTTGATCCGTTATTCGATGGACACTACCCGAGTCTTCAGCGAGATTTTCCTAGAAAACTGTTGTCAAGAACTACGTCGGTAGACGAACCACCGCAGCTCAATCGGCGAGTCCTCACGGGTCACATCGAATACGTCCTGACCACTCACCCAACCCTCGTACCAAGTCGTTGGTGGCCAAGAATCGGCGGGGAGATTGGCCTTCTCGAATTCCAACACCGACTCCTCACGTTCGAGAACGAATGGAAGCCCAGCCGATGAAGCAGCGAGATCGGCACGACTGAAAATCGCCGAGTAGCACTGCTGCGCAAGTTCGATTGCAGCGTCGTCGGGAATGAAGTCATCATCCGCCAAAAAACTGTTGAAGACGAGAACTCCCCCGGGCGCCAAGCATTTCGACGCAAGGACGAACACATCACGAATTTGCTGCATGGAACGAAAATCGGAAACAACTTCAGAAAGGACGATCATTTGGTAGTCGCGCCGCAATTCATTGGTTGCGGCGAAAACGTCCGACTGAATCACGCGCACGTCGAGCTTCTCGCGCTTCGCCTCTCGTCGAAGGATGTCGACGAACTTCGGGGACAGTTCCACTGCGTCGACGGGATGTCCACGGCGAGCAAGAGCAAGCGCATTGCGTCCAGTTCCGGAACCGATGTCAAGAACATGGAACGCCACGCGGTCCTCGCCACTGTCAACGAGTGACGTGACCATCGCATCAGGGTGTTCGCCAAAGTACGGAGGCTCGCGAGTTGCAACCCAGTTGTCGTACGCGTCCTCGAGACCGGCCCATTGCGCTTTCACGAAATAGTTGACCTGCATACCGACCGGCTTGTCGTAGGAAATGGCAATCTCAGAGCGAGGAGAAGCCGCGTACGCGATTGCAAGTTGCTCACTCAGCACGCTCCGCAATTGATGAAGCTGCTCTTCTGCGAAGGAGACACCGATTCCGGTAAAGACTTCGTTGCACAGAGCGACGTACTCATCGACCATGTTTGGGACAGCGGGCAGAACAATTGAACCGGTCACAACGCCACGCCGGTGAAGTCGACGCTTCATCGCCTCTCGCAGCATCGATCGGTTGGCTTCATCAAATTTGTCCACGATCGATACTCCCACAAGGCATCTGCCCACTGCCCCAGTAGCGTCACGGCTCGCCCGTTTGAGGGTTTTCACGCCTCAACCCTCGACGGCTTCACCTCTGCGCGTAGTCCGTGAGAGGATCGAGGGCACACATTCCCCCAAATCGGAGCCGTCATGAAGATCTACCTCGATACCGAAAAGTGTCAGGGACACGGCCGCTGCTACAGCCTCGCGCCCGACCTGTTTGATTGCGACGATTTAGGGACTGCCGTTGTCGTTGTTACTGGCGACCTCAACGACGAACAACTCGCTAAAGCGAAACTCGCAGCGGGCAATTGCCCCGAGTTCGCCATTGAGATCGGTGACTGAACATGATCAATCCCCCCGTTGAAGATTTCGCAACTGACTTCGACCACACCGACGAGGCATGGGTCGCGGACCCCTACCCCATCATGGAAGATCTTCGGGAGCGTTGCCCCGTCGCACATAGCGATCGGTACGGTGGCCTTTGGGCGCCGATGACCTATGAAGCAGTGTCGGCCATTGCGAACGACACCGAACATTTCACCTCACGCACCGTCGTCATTCACAACGGCCGGCCAGGTGACGAAGCTCCGCCTGCGCCGATCGGCGTCGCTCCCCCAATCTCTTCCGATCCTCCATTTCACGAGATTGCACGTCGACTCCTTCTTCCTGCGTTTGCGCCGCGCCCAATTGCCGCGCTTGAAGAATTCACTCGAACGTTCTGTTCTGGGCTCCTCGACCAACTCGGCGATGCCGAATTTGTCGATGCCAGCGTTCAGTACGCAGAGCACATCCCCGTAGCCCTCATTGCGAAGTTGTGCGGTCTCCCTCCTGAGGACGGAGAGCAGTTCCGAAATTTCGTTCGGATCGTGCTCGAAGGAGTTGACCTTCCCGCCGAAGAACGAATTGTCGCTTTCCAGCCGGTCGAGGACTACGTGGTTGCGGTCATCCAAGAGCGCAAGGAAAATCCCGGAGACGATCTCATCAGCTACTTGCTTGATGCAGAAATTATGGGCAACAAACTCTCCGATGAACACGTTTTTGGTTCGATTGTTCTTTTGATCGTTGCCGGCATCGACACCACTTGGTCGGCAATTGGATCCTCGATCTGGCACCTTGCACACAATCCCGACGATCTCGCTCGACTCGTTGCCCATCCCGAATTGTTGCCGTCGGCAGTCGAAGAGTTCCTTCGTGCCTACGCACCGGTCTCGATGGCTCGTCTCGTGAAAGACGACTTCGAGTTTCAGGGTTGTCCAATGAAGAAGGACGACTGGATCTTCCTCAGCTTCCCAGCCGCCAACCGCGACCCGAAGGCTTTCGACAATGCCGATGAGGTACTCATTGATCGTGAGATCAACCGACACAGCGCCTTTGGTCTCGGCATTCACCGTTGCTTGGGATCAAACCTTGCACGCATGGAGATGACTGTCGCTCTTGAAGAATGGCTCAAGCGTTACACCAAGTTTGAGCTCAACGCTTCCGAACCAACCACGTTCTCTCAAGGCCAGGTTCGTGGTCCTCGACAGTTGCCGGTGCGCATTCTCGAACATCGCTAAGTTCTCGCTCTATGAATTCACGTGTTGTGGCGATCGTTTTCGGAGCGGTCGCAGGTGCGGCGTCCATTGCTGGCTCACTTTGGTGGTTCACCCACGATCCCGCTCCGCCGCGCACCTACGCTGCGTTCACAATCGTCGCACCGACATCAGTAGCGGAATCTCAAGTTGTTGCCCGGGCCCTCGTCGCAGCGAACGAAAGCTGCCCCAAGGTTCGAACCTACGGGTCCAACGGTTACGCCGAGATCCAAATGTCGCCGCGCCTTCCCGGGCCGAATGCGGCGCCCGCATTCAGCGAGATTCTCGCGTGTAGCGCGACGTTGCCCGTCGGACTCACTTCAGCATCGATCAATGGTCACACGATCCCTGCGTCAATGCCCACATCAATCAAAAAGATTGGACTGTTCGCCGACAGCGGATGCCGGCTTGATAAGTACAAAGTGCAGGCCTGCAATGACGGCGACAAGTGGCCACTCGCTCAGATCGCCTCGCGCATTGCCGGTGAACAACCAGATCTCATCATTGACCCGGGCGACTACATCTATCGAGAAGTGAGATGCCCCGATGACCGCCAGAATGAATGCGGCGGAACAATTGGACCAATGGCCGGAATGCCGTTTTCGGAAACCGACATTGGTTGGGTTCAGGAATTTCTTCAGCCCGCCGCAGCTCTTTTTCCTGTCGCACCAATTGCGTTTCTTCGCGGCAACCACGAGGATTGCGGACGCGCTGGAAACGGATGGTTTCTCTATCTCGATCCATTCCCCGGCAGCGAAACCCTTTGCGATCCCTACATCGGTGAAGAGGGACTCGAAACCGCATCTCCCCAAACCACACCGGCCTGGACATTCGATGCTGCGGTTCGATCCGACCGAACGTTGCGTGTTGCGATGGTTGACTCGGCCTACGGCACCGACCGCGAAGTAACTCCGTGGATCGACAGGCAACGTGTTGTCTACCAACAGGCGGCAACGCTCACGGCCCCCGCCTCCGGGATCGAGTCATGGCTCGTGACCCATCGACCGCTCTTCGCTCTCATCAGCACAACGCTGCTGCCAAAGGACGATCCCAACGCTGAACCGTGGACATCCGATGGTCAGATGATCGCATCCTACGGTCTTATTTCTAACTACGACATGGTTCTCTCCAGCCATGATCACGATGCGCAGGTCACGCAGATTCCTGGTCAACCAGCTGCACTCATTCTCGGTAACGGTGGTGCGCTTCTTGAACCTGCGACTGGTTATGACCTGCCCGCGAATGGTCCGCTCGCGAAGCCTGATGGATCACCACTCGTTCCTCGTCTAGCGCCGTACCCCAACGCGTCGTTCCTCTGGACCCACGTGCAATACGGCTACGCGATTGCGTCACCAGGAGCGACATCTGGGTCGTGGACAATCCGCCACTACGACTTCGACGGAACCCCGTCGGCCGTTTGCGGATTGGTGAGTCGCAACATCTCCTGCAATTGACGTTGGCCGGTCCGGTCAGACGAATCGCAGTGAACGAATGTCGCTGCTAGAACCCGCCGACGAGGCTCAGGGTCTGTGGGGAGATTTGTTTCGCGGGATCGAATGGAGCCACATACTGCGGTGCAGGAAGATCCGGGTAGATCCCACCATGCAGGTGCGTCCACATCGATTCGATTGACTCGCACAGTCGGTCCTGCGATGCACGGAGATTGGAAGTTACGAGTCGCCCAAGCCCGAATCCTGCGCTTGGATCGCCAAACGTGTACCACCGTCCGTCTTCGGTGTAGTGCATCGAGTACTCACCGAAGTACCTCTCGGAGTTGTAGCCGCCTTGTCGAGCAACAATCGCATCCATCTCCCGAAGGATGGCCCGACATGCATACAGCGATCCGGGAGCGGTGAAGGAGGAAGTCCCCAAATAGTCATTCGTTGCACCACCGCTTGAAGCAACGGTATGCACGCGCACCTCGACGTTGTAGGTGCCTCCGCTTTCCCATCCAGGAATCAAACCCGAGACAAGCATTGAACCATCAAGAACGATGATTGAAACGCCCGGCGTCATCAAACAGTTGCCGTTGAAATCGCAATGGCCGAACTCGTTTTCGCCAACGCCGATCCAGATCGACGACGACGTCTTGTTTAGCGTTGCGAGATTCGGCACAGACACCGTTGCGACGGCCGCAAAGAATTGATTCAGACGGAAACCAATCCCCGTGCCGTAGCCAATGTTTGTTTCCGGAGCCGGTTGAGCAAGCGCTTTGTCGTAGGCACGTTGAATTGCACTTTGCCAATTCTGGAGAATCGCCTGGTTCGAGTTCGCCTCTTGGGCAATGATCAAATCGCTCATTTCATTCACCATCTGAGTTGATGGCGAGAAGCTCTGATCGGAAGGTCCGGACACCCAGAATCTTGGTTGAACGGGAGTAGACGCCACGGAAGCGGTGACATTGATCCCCAGAAGGTCGATGACGGCACTCTTGACATCATCGCCGTAGAGAGCGTCGAGCCCCTTCTTTCCGTAGGCCTTTGCGTAATTCTTGAAGATGGTGGAGACCGCACTCGCCTCTCCGCTCATGGCCTCCTTGATTCGCACAGGAACGGCCTTCGCAAGACGAGCCTGTAAACGACCGATAGGAGCCATTGCTCGAGCGACATACATCCCGATTTTGCTCGGGGTATCAGCAATACCTAGTGCAGACTTCGCGGCTTTCCATCCCTTCGCCAAGACCCCAACACCAGCGGAGATGCCTTTCAAAGCAAACCCGGCCACTGATGATCCAACCAACGCCGCTGCGCACGACCAGGACCCACAGGTCACCGCATCCAACCAGGCGTATCCCGGCATGAAACTGAGGGTGACTTGCGTCAGCGACATGAAGATTCGCGCGACCGTTGCATCCTTGAACATCGACTTGAAAAGGTCGAAGCCGAATTGCGCCAAGGCTGCCCGAGCGTCCGCGATTTGCCAGCCAAAATTGCCAAAGAGCGGAACAGGCGACGAGAGGCTCGGCTGGTTCTCGAGCGTCACGCCCATACTCTTCGACGAAACGAGCACCGATGCTCCAACCGGAGAGTTCGAAACAACTGTTGGAGACTTAAGGGCAAGCGGTCCCGAGTCCGCGGTGACGCCCCATGGAGCAGAAGTCACGACATTGACAGTGTCATCGGCAGTTGGAGTGAAACCAAGAGTCGCCGTAGGGATCACCATCGCGAGCCGCGCCCCTACGGTCGTGACGGATGTCGGCAAGAAGGTTGTGCCGTTCCCATCATCGTCGAGACAAATCCCGTTGTAGAAGCAAATGGCAATTGGAGTATCGACGCCGCCGTGTTTAAGGAAGACGCTGATCATTACGTCCTCATACGGTGCCTGCACCTCAATTGGCATTCCTTGCCAACGAGCCGCAGTCACGACATCAATTGATCCGTTTGAGAACGATGCTTGAGCACTCAGCGACGTCGTCCACGGATCGACAGAAATATCGAACGTCGAAATTCCGACACGTGCCGACCGTTCATTCAATGAACCCGCGGAGACCGCTCCGGTCCCTGGCGCGTACGTAATCAATCCGAGCGACCATGTTCCAACTGGCAGTGCGCCGCCGCTCTCTACGGGTGAGGTTGTTTCGAGATTTCGAATCGTCCAAATATGGCAACGGCTGCAACTCGGAAGCCCGGAAAGAGCGGTTTGTCCGTAATAGGGATTCCAGGTGTCGCGTCCCCCAAGAAGTGCAGGTGTCGCTGATGTTGCCATCCGATCATCGGCAAATCGATTGCCGTGATCCGCGGGCACGAACAACGGGGAAGCGCCCGGGATTGACTCAGCCAGATTCGCCGGAACGTTGTTATCGCCTGGAACACTGAAAATTGGGTCCAGCGTCGCTTTCACAAACGCCGTCTCGCCCACCCGCGGATTACGAACATCCCAGCCTGAAAAGTCGCTCACCGTCGGGTAGAAGGGACTCGGGTTTGAATTGACCGGTCCGTACCAACCGCCAGTGATCTTTGCTGAAGCGATCGAAATTCTTGTGAGAGGTGCTCCCGCTCCGACGATGTGGGCATCGGTGTCGGTAGTCGCACCACGAGTGGTCGCAGGAGCGACGAACGTCGTGGGATTTGGAACAAATCGCGCAGTGATGGCAAATCCCGTTCCGCCCACATACATCTGTGTGAGAACAGTCAAGGTGTTACCCGTCCATGACGCAGTGGTCACGGGAACGAAATCGCTCTTCGATGCATTCAGAGACTTCAAACTGTCGGCCGGGAGAAGATCGCGTGCAATCCCGTTGACCATGAGAGATTCGGTCGATGTCAGTCCCGCAAGATCAACCGTCACCTGGTGGCGAGTGTTGGCGCAGTAAGCAAGAACCGATTCATCACGTAAGCCGGCAGCACAAACAACTGGATCGGGCGCAGATGTAAGCGTGACGGATCCGCTTGATCTGAACTGCGCCGCCATCGTTTCGGGGAACGTCAGCACCGATCGAACTGGCACAAGCTTGTCGCGAACCACGGTCCCAGCAGGGAGCGCAGATGCGGGGGTTGGCACTGAGGCGATGACCGAAGCGGTCGGCGTTGCCCACGCGATAGCCGGTGCACTCGCCCCGAAATTGGAGTTTGCAACGACGGCAAAGGAGTACTCGGTACCGTTCGTTAGTCCGCTTATTTCACAAGTTGTCTCGCCAGTCGTTGTGCACGTCGCACCGCCGGGCGATGCCAAAACCGTGTAGCCCGAAATCGTTGACGCATTCGCCGATGGAGCTGTCCAAGAAACCCGTATCGCTTCCGACATGCTCGCAACCGCGGACAGGCCAACTGGAACTCCAGGACCAGCATCTACCGAAAGTGTTGGTTGCCAAAGAACACGCTGCAATGGCGCAGAAACCGTGTAGGTCTGCTGCGTGACTGAAGACTGGAACGACGCATTCAAGACCGCATCGCTTCCGCTCGAAACCATCTCTGGTGGAAGCAAACTCATGGCGCCACACGATTGCGAGGTGCAGGAAAGGGTTGGGTTCACGGTCGAGGTAGATCGGCCGTAAATACCGACTTGACCCTGCAACGCTGGTCCGCCCACACCGAGCGTCACTGTGGAGTTCTCTCCAGCTCGAGTCGCGCTATTCGTGAGTGAGAGTGCTATGCGATCGGGCTCGACAGGAACGCTGAAACTCTGCACGACGGACGTGTATCCAGAGCTTCCCCCACCGACAACTCCTCGGAACGACAAGTTTCCAGTGCGAGATGCAGAGAAATGGAGCGTGGCCGTTGCGACCTGTACGTAGATGCTCGGCGGATTGCAGCTGTTATCGCGCCAACACCCAGCTGCGTAACGAATCGGTGATGACCACGCACTCGTATCGGTAAACATCACCGGCCCGGCAACGGTTGTTCCGGCCTGGTCCACAATCGACACCGGAAGTCCCACTGGCGCCGAACCAGAGATCGTGAACGTCACGGCAACGTCGTCACCAACAATGAGCCCCGATCCCTGTGGCGACGCGACCGAAATCGTCGGAGAAGGCGCCGGTACAGCCGGGATATTTACGTCAAAGGTTGTCGTCGATGGACCACAATCGGGACCACCACTCGTCCGAAGGGTGACCCGTTGCGGTCCCCCAACCGTCGTGGACCATGGCGAGGTGAGAGTTGTTGTCGTGTAGTCAATTTGACCGGCAACGACGGACGAATAGCGCATCGTCCACGGTTGACGTAGATCGGTCAGCGATTGGCTCGAAAGCACGCGACCAGAGCCATCGGTGATTGTCGCCGTTCCACCATTCACACACGCCGACTCAATCGTGGTGCCGTTCTCTTGGCGGACGGGGCGAGCAACGGTCATCGTGAATCGACCTGGATTCGCCGCTCCATTAGGGAAGTTGGGGACAAGACGCACAACTGTCGGGGCGGGAGCAACTGCAGTTACCGGAACTGTCGAGGTCGTCACCGCCTGATAGTTCGCATCCCCTGAGTAACGGGCTTTGAGTTGATAATCGCTTGAGGTTTTGCTCCAAAAGACTTTTACGACGGCAACACCATCCACAACCGAAGCCGTGCCGAGGACTGCGTCGCCGTCAAACAACGTGACAGTTCCGCCTGAGATTGCCGGAGCTCGCCCGGCGTCGACTCCTGTTGAAACTGAGATTCGAGCGTTCGACCACACCGCTGGGGTGGTGGGGTGACCTTCCACGAGTGTGGCATCGTCACCGACTCGAATGGATACAAGTGGTACGAGCGATGCACTCGCCGTCGGGTCGATCGTGAAAGTAACGAGACGTTGTGTTGTGTTCCCTGCAGGATCCGCCGCGACAACCTTTGCTGTCCATGTTCCGGTTGCGAGCGCAGGAAGATCAGACCACTTGTTGTCGTAGTAATAGGAGAAGTTGCCGCCGCCCCAGGCTGTCGTAACAGGATCGGTGGCAATAGGCCGCACGAGGACAGGTACACCAGTCGCTGTGGCTCCCGAGTAGTACGAGATCGTTCCTTCGTAAACAGCAGGTTGATAATCAACTGGCCAGCTGCGATACGCCCCCGGACCGACGTGACTTGTACTCCCTGTCAGACTCCCGGCAATGAACGCCGATTTCGAGCGAGCCCCTGCCAATGGTGCGGAAATCGTGAGTTCTGGAGCAGTTGCATCAACAGAAACGGTGACCGGATCAGAAACTCCGGTGTTACCCGCTCCATCGGACTGAACAGCTTGAATCGTCCAAACACCGTCGCCAAGTGTGAACGCTTTCGAGTACACCAAAGGCGAACCTGCTGCTGTCACAGTGGAGGTTTGGGAAGCGACACCAGTCGTCGTTGAACCGCTATAGACGTTGACGGTTACTGCTGGAAGTGCGCCAACCGTCGTTGCGGCTGCACCAGTAACAGTCACGCTTCCGGTGATCGGGACCGAACTTGTCGGCAGTGGCGCCGTAACTGTCGGCTTGGGGAGAACACTGGAGAGGACGGTGGTGTACGTCGTCGTTGAGGCCTGAAGGCCTGTCGCGGGAGCGAGGGAAACGTTGTAGTTGAAGACTCCGTTTGTCCACACGCCAGTCGTCGTTGACTTCGTATATGAGACAGACGTTTTCGAAGTGACAGTGAACTTCGTCGAGCCGTCGGCGTAGTCACCGGTGACCGAACAGGACCAGCGCCCGTTGGTGACCGTCACGATTCCGCACAACGAAACAATTGTCGAATCAAGAGTTCGATCCACGGGCGCCGAGCCACGAATCGTCAAGGTCTTCACGATTGCGCCATTTGGTTGCTGCGAAGCGCGAACCGTCACAGAATCGATCGCTGGGCTCGCACCAGTTACAGCGAACTTCACTGCGGAGGTCGTGCCGGTTCCTTGCGTGACATTTGCTGTGAACGTTCCGATCGGGAACGTTGACGGAAGACGCAGTGACCAGGTTCCATCCGACTGGACCGTGACATCAGAAACGAGTATTTCCGAAGCAGTCGAAAGTGAGGACCTATACGACGTATCCCCCGAATTTTGCGTCACGGTCACTTTGACCGTGCTGGGATCAACGTCGTTCGAGGCCGCGACACCACTCAGCGTGATTGCTTCGCCGAATGCAGAGATTGGGCCACCAGCGTCTTGTGGTCGCGGAACTGTGCCCGTGACCGCCAACGAAACCGCTGGCACAACCCATGCCGATCGATACTCGAGGGGCGCTGATCGCACAGAGCGGCCAACCGGGTCGGTTGATTCCCCAACGATTTGGTACACCCCGTTTGGGAGGCTGATTGGAAGCGTTCCAGGACGGTTCTGCTTCACCAAAAGCGTCGGGGTTTGTGAACACAACGACGCCGAAGGCATTGGAACCACAGCAACCGGGACTCCCGTTGTTGGTCCCCGGAAGACCAGCAGTCGGGCGGTGTAGGCATAAGGCAGACCCGACCCGCAGACGCTCATGGTGACGCCATTACTCGCCGGCGCAAGCACTGGCGTCGGTGGGGCAACACGATCAATACGGAAGCGATAGCGATTCACAACCGTCTTTAATCCCGACAGCTCGTCGATATTGCTGGGGCTTGCGGCGGCTTCAAACACACCGACATTTCCAGAGACGTCTGCTTGACGGACCGACACGACGTGCCAGAAACCTTCGCCAAGAGTCGAGAGATCAAAGCTCCACGAGCCGTCGGCCAGAACCGGAACAGTGAAAGAACGTGCGCAAATGAGCGTCGCTCCAGCGACGAAAACACTGTTGTGGCAATAGGACATGTTCGACCAGCCGTAGCCAGCGCTCGAATCAAGCGTCAGGTTCAGCGTCACCGTTTGATCGTCACCAACCGAAACGCCCGCGGTTCCGGAAATGGTCCCAGCCCATGGCGCCGGAGAAGATGGATCGGTCGTCGCAGACGTCGTTGCGACAGTCACCATGGGTGAAGCCACATCGAAGATTGCGCTTGCCGTAATCGACGAACTTCCCGTTCCGTCGAATTGCGTCGCCCGCACTGACCACAACCCGCTCCATGGAGGCGCCGCGCAGAAACGACCGTTTTGAGCAATCACTGTTTGGGTAGATGCCGAGCCGGTACCGCCTGCGGTCCAGACCAAACCAATACTTTGTAAGTCGCCGGCAGCGGTGCCGGAAGTTCCACAAAGCTGAGAAATCGGTTCAGTCGTTACTGCGTCAAATAGTGGAGTTGGCGCAATCGTGTCGACGGAGAACGTTCCCGTCCGCGAAATCGGAAAGACGGAGTCGTTTCGCGTCACCGTGAATTCGTAGGAGCCTTCGGCAAGCTTCGACGTCGTAGATGAATACTGACCGTTCACGACGAGCGCATCAGCAGAGTATGCAACCGATCCGTTGCTGAGTCTTCGAATTTCGATCTGAACTGTCGATGCTCGCCATGTCTCTGTCGATGTTGTTCCCGAAACAGTCACGACACCATTGCGGGTCGGGCCCATTGGTGAATCAATGACCAAATCGGGGGCGCTATCGACCGAAAGGTAACGACGTGTGATTGTCGAAACGTTTCCGGCAAAGTCGGTGCGAGTAAAGACGATCGTCCAAAAGCCCGGTACCACCCGAAGTGATCCAACCCAATAACCATTGACATCGGGGACGAGCGTTGCGACAGCGGGGGCACCGAGCGAAGGATCGTCTGGGGTCGCAACCACTGTGACTGGACCATCGGCATAGCGGGCTCGACCGATGAATGAAACCGACGACGTCCCTGAACGGGAGAACGAGTCAAGGGTTAACTCAGGAGGAACTCCATCGACGATGACGCTTACGGTCACCGAATCAACATTGCCAGCGGTATCCGATTGGCTCACGGTCACCGTATGGGTGCCGGACACGATCGCAGGGGTTGGTTGATAGCTGAACGCACCAGTTGTTGCAGCGATCCAACTTTGACCATCAATCGTGATCACCGGCGCCATGTCACCGGCGTCGCTGCTTGAGACACCGGACACGACCAGCGGACCGGGCATTGCTGGTCGAAGATTGGAAGAAATAGCCGGTGCAGTCGTATCGAAGTCGAATGTGACGCTCGCCGAACCGGTATTTCCCGACGCATCCTGGCGGAGGGCAATAAGCGTCCATTGACCATCACCCAACTGAGACGGCATCGACGATGTCGCGACACCATTCAGGAAATCAACGCGATCAGTGAAGATCGGTTCGCCGGTTGTGATTGTTCCCGAGTAGTAACGAAGCAAAACATTTTGGGAATTGCCTGCAACATCTAACGATCGCAGCGTGACGGTCCGATCATTCGTGTGTGCTGACTGAGGTTGCAACAGGTCGACCGTCGGAGGTGCTCGCTCAATCGTGAGCGAACCCGAATCAGACGATGAACCGTCGCTCGCTGTTACGACGTGAACTCCCTCAGAGAACGATGACAGCGCAATCGACCACACACCCGATGAGTCCGTTTGCACGACTGTGGAGGTGCCGTCGATTTGGACCGTCACGGAGGTCGAGGCAGGACCCGAACCAAAAAGAAGGCGGCCATTCGTCTGACCGCTGGGCGCTGGGAACCGAATATCGACAGTCGTCGAACGAGTTCCGATCGAAAGAGCAACAACATCAGTCTCGTCGAAGACTGTCGCGGCGATCTCTTCAGCATCACTCGGCAACACAACCGCCTTCGACCAGGCTCCCAGTTCATCGGCAACAACAGAACCCAAATCCGTTGATCCCGAAACCAACGAGACCGTTGATCCAGCAATGGCCCAACCGGCAACCGTCGTTGCCCGCCCAACAACTGCATGAGACCCTGGCAGCTCGATGCGCACTGACTCCCCTACTGCACCGACTGTCAGCGTGCGAGTCACGACCGTCGCATTACCGGCGAGATCGCTTCGAGTGAACGTGAAGGTCCATGCGCCAGGTGCGAGAACCATCGACGCGGACCAAGAACCGTCGCTGTTGACATCTATGTCACGAGCAAAGACGTCGGCGCCATTGGTCGCCGAAACCGACACCACGCTTCGATCATTCGCACCGATTGCTGCAACGCCCTGAGTGACGAATACGCCCGAAGGTTCTGTACTTCCGGCACTCGGCGTTGCAACGCTGAGTGCCGGAGCCGCGTTGTCGACGACAACCACCATCTCCACTGTGGTCGAATTTCCGGCGGCGTCAGTCATTGAGGAGACGGTTGTGTATGTGCCATCGGCGAGTCCCGCGAGGGTGCTCTCAAAGGTGCAGGTCGCCGTGCCAACCGAGGAAGTTCGCACTGGATTTGTCGTGGCAATGACGCTTCCAGTGGCGGTTGGACCTGTGTACCAATCGATTCCGAACGAGGTCGATGCTGCACATTCGGCTGATCCGAAAACCTTTGCCGTCGGCCCGAAGACTGTCTGAATCCCTGTGCTGGATCCGTTGACATCGAGGCGTGGTTGCGTTCGATCGACCGTCATGACCTGCGGTCGCGTGAAGGGCAGCGTCGCGGTGACATCTGAGTCGGCGGCAAAGACGTTGTAGGAGCCTTCACTGAGACCAGAAAGGGCCACATCGAACACACCGCCCGTCGCGCTCGTCGGGAAGGTAACGGCACCCGCGCAACTCAAAACATTCACGCAACTGATCGGGGCAGCGACGACGAGGACGGAGGAACCTCCCGAAATCGTTCCCGTTACGTGAGGTATGAGGTCACGTGTGGCACTAGGAACGTTGAGCGTGATTCGCTTTGCGTGCACACTTCCGGAGGTATCAGGGGGCCAACTCCCTGAACTCACCCGGAACGATGTCGCCGGATCAAATGATCCCAGGATCACGCAATAGACGGTGTTGTCGGCATTTCGGGGTGCAGTCCAACGATCGGCTGCGCATGAACCGCTCGATGGTGCTGCCGTCGCAAATGACGTCAGTGAGTACTGCGGGTTCCAGGAAACCTTGACTCCGCCATCAACGAACTCGGCTCGCACCGACCTTGCTGCTCCTTGAATCGGATCACAGCCACTCGCGGCAACCGACAGTGACGCGGGAAGCCCACACGTGCTCACCTCCGATGAAACGCCTGGACTCGAGGTTCCAAACGAGTTCGTCGCAGTCACCGAGACGGTGTAAAGCGCGTACGGATCGATACCTGTAATCGCGCAGGTCGTGAGAGCTTGCGACGTGCAACTTGCACCCCCGGGCGATGCTGTTGCGGTGAACGAGCGAATCGCTCCCCCGCCATCATTCAGCGGCATGGCCCAGGTCACGACAAGCGAACCCGATCGAGGGTCGACGGCAACAGCGCCGGGCGAACTCGGCGCAGAGGACGCTGACGTAACTGGCTTCGGGATCACCCCAATGCTGGACGCCGAAGTCGAGCCACCGGCGTTCCGTGCTGCAACCGTGATTTGATACGGCGTGTAATTCGTAAGCCCGGTAATTAAACAGTTTTGCAAGACGGTGCTTTCACAGAATGCACCACCTGGCGACGCGGTCGCCCGGTACGAAACAACGTTCTCGCCAAATGCTGATATCGGAGCGGTCCATGCGACCTGCGTTGACCCGTCGCCTTCGGAGGCAGTGACGGACGTTGGTGGCTTTGGTGCAGCCGGAACCGGCGACGACGCTGGTCCACTGCCACCGCGCGCACCTCCACCGGATCCCGCCGCATTCGAAGCAATTGCGGAGAACAAGTAGGAGTCGCCCGGAGTCAACCCGGTCACCGTCACCGGACTTCCAGAGCCCGAACCCGTGCGTGTATGAGAAGCATCCGTGGAGCTCGTTGCCGTCACTGTGTATCCAGTAATCGCACTCCCGCCGCTACTTACCGGATCAGCGATCGACACCGTCGCTGAGGTACCGCTCGCTGCGACGTTCGAAATTGACGGGGCCGATGGCCTTCCTACGGGCAGAATCGAAGCGCCGCCCTGCGTCATCAACGAACTCGAACCGCCGGTTGTTGTGACTCTCGCTTGGATGAAATAACGGGTTCCATTCGTGAGTCCGGTTATCACTACCGGCGAGGTCGTCGTCTCAACCGTCTTCACAAGAGTCAGCGGTGTCGTCGCTTCCGACACGTACACGGTGTACTTAATGAACGTTCCGCCCGCGAGATTGATCGTCGTGAGCGTGACCGTCGTGGAGCCGTCCTCGTAATAGGTCGGAGCTGGCTGCAGCATCATGGGTGTGCCGGCAGGAGTCACAGTAGAACCGAAGGTCGTGACTTGGCCGTCGACCGCTCCATTCACCGCGACAACACTCACTTGGTAACCAGCGCCATTGGTGAGTCCGGACACCTGAATCGGACTGGCCGCACCTGTTGCCGACACGACTGCGCGAGACGCAATATTTGTCACGGTGACCTTGTAGCCCGTAACTGAAGCTCCATCGCGACTTGTAGGTGCATCAAACGCCACCGAAATCGACCGATCACCGATTATCGGAGCAACATTTCTCGGAGCATTCGGCATCAGGTTCGGCGTTACCGGAACTGATGCTGTGCTCATCGGACCAGCGCCTGCAAAGTTCGAGGTCGTTATTGCAAACGAGTAGCTGTGGCCATTGGTAAGTCCACTCACCGATGTCGAGTAGCTGTCCGCAGGTTGCGTCCAACTGGTTGACGACGTGAGGTCGTTGACCGTCACTGCATAGGTTGCAGTAGACCCGTTCCACGACGGCGGACTGTAGGAAATCGTCGCACCACCTTCAGTGGGTACCGCCGTTACTCCCGTGGCCGCAGCCGGCGGATAGCTCGCGTAGATCGTTGACGACTGCGCCGACCAATCGCCGTACCCAAAATCATTTTGTGCTTGGACACTCAGGCGGTACGAACGCCCAGCAATGAGTTGATCGGCAACGATTGTTGCCGTTGCACTCGTGAAATATTGCGTGTACTGATTCGCTTGGTCAATCGCCTTGAGTCGGTATCCCGTGATCGGACGACCGTTCGTCGCTCCCGGCGAAACTATTGCCGTGGCAGTGGCATAGCTCATGAAACCGCCACCAACATCGACCGACCGAGAGCCGCCCGTAATTGCTGTGATCTCTGGAGCGTTTGGTGTTCCACCGGCGAATGCAGGAGCCGAAACCGACGAAGCGACACTTGCACCGACCGAGTTCCATGCGACGACCCGGAACGAGTAGCCGTATCCCGAAACAAATCCCGCCATGGCACAGGATGTGGGAGTCGGGTCCAACGCCGACACCCAGGCAGAGCAGGTGTTTGCTGCATTCCAGCGATCGGTGACGACATACTTCGTGATCGGAGAACCACCGTCCGTCGAAGGCGTCGACCACGAGACTTGGATAATTCCCGGGTAGATGACATCGCTGCCGGGAAGGTGATCAACACCCATACCCACAACATTGGTGGGCGCGCCCGGAACGAGCGCTGTTGGTGCGCCGGACATCCTCGAGGCGGAATCGGTACTCCCGAATGCATTCGTCGCCGTTACCTTGAACGAATACGTCTGTCCGTTCACAAGCCCCGAAACCGTGCACTGGGTAACTCCCGGATGCGCAAGTGCATCGATTGAGCACGAGTGCCCAACGCCATCGGTGACGACATACTCGGTGACAGGCGAGCCGCCGTCGGTTGAGGGTGCAGAGAAGTTCGCCGTCAAGGTTCCGTTCGAGGGCGTGAGTGAGAGCAACGATGGTGCCGATGTCCGACCTCGCGGTGTGACCGTTCCGATCGTCACAAACTCAGAATTCCCGGCCGCTGTTGTTGCCGCAATACGAACGGTGTAGTCGTAGCCATTCGTGAGTCCAGACCATTGCGTGGCCAAATACGAGCCTTGACCGTTGTAGACCCACGCAGACGATTCCGTTACGACTTTCGTCGCGGGAGTGCGACCAGGCTGGTTCGTCGCAAGCTCAACGATGTAGGACTCAATTGGTCGGCCACCGTCGGAAATTGGGCGCTGCCAGAACACCGACACTGTTCCAGGAGCAACGTCCAAGGACGTATCCGTGGGAACGGAAGGAAGTGCGGCCGGAATGACGGTGCTTGACGCATCAGACACCGGACTTGCGCCTGCATCGTTATTTGCGGTGACCGTGAATGAATAGGTCAGACCGTTTCGAAGCCCGGTAAAGGTGAATGGACTTGAATCAGCAGTCTGCGAAATGACGTCAGAGCTGTTGTAGTAATTCGTCGCTGTGACTGTGTAGGACTGAATCGGTACAGGAACGATCGCCGGTTCTGCCCACGTGACAGTGGCACTGCTGTCGCCCGGTACAGCAGCGACGTCTCGTGGCTTTGTCGTTACTGGCGCCCAGAAACTCGAGGTAGTGCCCGCTGGCCCACTCCCCGCGTCATTCACAGCAGCGACTTCAATCGAATACGAGATCGAGTTGACCAAACTCGAAATACGAGCGAGCCGAGCCGTCGCATCAAACGAGGTCACGATCGGGTCGCCAACAACAACGCCAGGGACCAAACCGTTGGGACGAACCGTCACCTTGTAGCCAGTGATCGCCGTTCCGCCGGTCGTCGTTGGCGTTGACCAGGCAACAACCGCGCCGCCAGGTAGCGAATAAGCAGTGACCGGCGTAGGCGCACTCGGAAGCCCCGAAGGTCGAACCGAGGATGTTGCCGCCGAGTACAAACCAGTAACGGACACACCAGGTGACGTCGCGGAAACCGCTGACGCTCGTGCAATGAACGAATACGAAACGCCATTCGTGAGTCCAGAAATCACGCAACGAAGCGGTTGGGTGTCGCCCGGCAATGCCCCCGATGCAGTGCATCGCTTTGTCGAATCACCAACTGCCGTTACTTCATAATTATTGATGTACATCCCGGTTGGGGTAGGCGGGGCTGTCCAGTCGATCTGCACCGAGCCGTCTCGGGGCGTAGCAGTCAGATCAAACGGCGCTTGCGGTGCGCCAACGATCATCGTTGAACTCGCCGCCGACGCCGCGCTCGTTCCCGCAGAATTCCTTGCCGTCACCGTAAAGGAATACGACTGCCCGTTCGTCAGTCCATTCAGCGTGCACGAAGGCGGCGGCACTCCGAGCAACGAGGTGCACGTGAAGGACTTCGGCGAAGGACCCGTCGTTGAGACGGTGTAGGCGGTAATCGGAAGCCCAGTCACCGGCGGTGCGGTGAACGACACAGTGGCTGCGCCGTCTTTGGAGACTGCGACAAGAGCAGTAGGCGCAGCCGGAATGCCGCCGGGACGGATGGTCACTGCACTCGACTCTGCACCATTTCCTGCAGCGTTGACAGCGCGCAATTTGAAGGAATAGGTCACGTCATTCGTCAGATTCGTTAACGAAACTGACGAAGTTGCCGCCGAGGTGCTGAACGTTGTCCACGCATCGACGACTGCGCCAGTCGTGCGTTGATATTGGTAAGCGGTAACTGCCGATCCGCCGTCGGCGCCGGGAGTGAACGCAATCGTCGCCGAACGATCACCAGGCGTCACCACAAGGGCGGTTGGTGCAGACGGCGTCGTTCGCGGAGTCACCGTTACTTCGGATGACACAGCGCTGGTGAATTGGGAATTCTTGGCCGCAATCCGAACCTTGTAGGCGACTCCGTTCGTGAGGCCGCGAATGACGATCGGCGAGCCGGTTGTCGCTGGACTTGTTTCTGTGAGCGCTCCGTAGTCGCTCGAGTTATCCGCTGGCTTCACCTGATACACGTAACTCGTAATCGGATAGGTACCCGCCGCTCCAGGAGTGAACGTCAGCGACACCGACTGGTTGCCGGGAGTGGCAACAAGTGGAGTCGGCGCCAGCGGAGCAACTCGGGGTGTCTCAACGACGCGCGCTGACGGTGAACCCTGCCCCGCAGCGTTGACGGCCCGCAGTCGCGCCGTATAACTCGTTCCGTTGACCAATGCTGTTCCATCGGCCAATTTCGAAACGACGACGGGGGACATCGCATCGGCAGGTGAAAGCGCCGTCCACGTCATCGGCCACGTTGGAAGAGCGACCAAGTTTCCAGGAACTACTTGGTATTCGTAATTCGATATTGACGCCCCGCCATCGTCACCCGGAGTGAACGAAATTGAGATCGACTTATCGCCATATTGCGCAGTCAACCCCGTCGGCGGCGAAGCGAATGTTCGCGGGGTTACCGTCACTGCGGCCGAAGATGCACCCGAGCCATATGACGTAACCGGCCGAAGCGCTATCGATACGAAATTGCCATTCGTCAGATTGGGAATAGTGACGGGTGAGATCGCGTCTGCCGGACTAAGCGCAGTCCATGCTCCGGTGCCAATTTTGTATTCGTAGTTCGTGATCGGGGCCGTACCCGCAGCGCCCGCAGTGAAGGCAATCGATGCAGATCCGTTGCCGGGTGTGGCCACAAGCGAGGTCGGAGCTGCGGCGAGAACTCTTGGCGTGACAGCGACAGCGGCTGATGCGTCCCCGCCGCCGTAGGAACTCGCTGCTCGTAGCTTGATCGAATACGCGGTGCCATTCGCAAGACCGGCGATCGTTACTGGCGACGTCGTATCCGCAGGTGACAACGCAATCCATGCACCGCCATTGATTTGGTATTCGTAGTTCGTGATCGCTCCGGTGCCAGGCGTTCCGGCGGTAAACGCAATCGAGGCGGTGGCGTCCCCGGGAGTTGCTACGAGCGATGTCGGTGCAGACGGAAGTACGCGCGGCGTCGCCGAGACCGCTAGTGACGCGTTACCGGCAGTGAGCAGACCCGTGGCCCGCAATTTGATGGAATACGCAGTGCCGTTCTGTAGACCCGAAATCGTGATTGGGGAGGTTGTATCGACTGGACTTAAGGCGGTCCACGCTCCAGTCCCTAGTTGGTACTCATAGTTCGTAATCGGAGAGGTTCCTGCAGCACCAGCGACAAACGCGATTGAGACCGTTCCGTTTCCCGGAGTCGCGACGAGTGACGTGGGTGCTGCAGTAGGTACAAGGGGCACCACCGAAACGGGAGTGGATTCCGCGCCGAACCCAGCAGCGTTCACCGCTCGAAGCTTGATCGAATAGGTCGTTCCATTCACCAAATTCGGAATTGTCACTGGCGATGTAGCTGCGGCCGGACTCAACGACGTCCACGAACCCGCACCCACCTGGTATTGATAATTGGTTATTGCCGAACCGCCGTTTGCGCCCGCCGTAAATGAAACCGTCGCCGTCCTATCGCCAGGAGTTGCGACGAGATTTGTGGGCGCATCAGGAACTTTCCGCGGCGTAACGGTGACAGCCGTAGAAGTCGCCCCGAACCCAGCTGAGTTCACTGCTCGAAGCTTGATCGAATACGCGGTGCCGTTTACAAGTCCCGGAATCGTCACCGGCGAAACAGCATCAGCAGGGCTCAGCGCAGTCCATGCCCCAGTTCCTACTTGATACTGATAATTCGTAATCGCTGCCCCACCATTTGCTCCTGCGGTAAAGGCGATCGACGCAGAACTGTCTGCGGGAGTTGCAACCAACGCAGTCGGCGCAACAGGCGCGGTTGCCTGTGGAGAGAACGCCGATGTCCTGACGAGGATCGAAGGTGTCGGGCTTGTTGGAAGAATTGATGGCCGAGCCAAAAGATCAAATTCAACGAAGACTCGCGAGAGCCCCACACCGGGGACGATTTGGCTCACTTCAAGAACGTGTCGCTGTCCCAACCCATTCGAGGTTGACGCTCGAGTAACCCAACGGCCATCGGCAGAAACTTCGGCGAAAACTGCCGGGACCTTGTTCTTCCCGAGAGCCGCATCAAACCACGACGCAAGTTCTGTTTGTGTTCGCGCTCCAACATTTGAAGGAAGACTCCCCCATACCTCCCGGACCGCCACCGCTGATGCCGGTGGACTCGGCGTTGCGTCTCCCGCAACCACAACTGGGCCAAAGGCAACCTGCGGCACTCCAGTCCTCGGCACTCCGGAAAGAGACGCTCGCAACGGCACGATTGGCGCGATTCCAACCTCACTCGGAGCGCTTTTTAATGGTCCTTGTTGAGCAACTAGTTCATAACGACCGGGCGATACCGAACCGGGAATGGTGCTGCTCCACGCGCCATTCGCGACCGCTGCTGAAAGAGTCATCGGAGACGCAGCGATATGCCCAGCAAGGTCGCCGACGGGAGACAACGTTACGACGATGGGACGCTGATCCTCGGAACCATGACCGAGCGATCCGGAAATCGCAGAAGTGCCCGGAGCCAGAATTTCAGCAGTCGCTGCGATCGTTGGCGCCTTTGTTCCTGACGTTACGGCGGTGCCTTCGAGAACCGCTGAACGACCAGCTGCAGTGATCGCAAAGATTGTCTCATGACATCGACGAGCAACACCGCAGGATTCATCCACGTAATGCCGTTCTTTGATTCCGCGCTCAACAAGAACATCGTCACGCCAAACCTCAAACGATTGTGCGAGCGCAGGCATTTCGTTCGCTTGAGCAACGTCGGCCGGCGCTGTCCAAGAAAGTTCCAGCCCGGAGCCAGTTGTCGTTGCTTTGAGGGTCAGATCTTTCGGCGCAGTAGGGGCAATTCCGCCGGAGCCAACGACGACCGGCCCGCTCTTTCCCGAATCAGCAACAGAACCAACAGCAATTACGCAAAATTGCGTTGCGGTCGGCTTGCACTTGATGACCGTCTCAAATGTGCCGTCGGATCGGAGCACATAGAGCGGATCGACGGGCAGATTCGACGAGGGATCGGACTCGACGCGTTGTCTCGCCGGTATTGCAACCGACTCTCGCGAGAGTTGCGATTCACAGAGTCCCGACATGGCATTTTTGAAATCCGTTGACCCGACCTGGAACGGACCACACGAGACGAGCGTGAACGCCGTGACCTCCGGAGCGGTCTGAGAGATCGCCGGCGATTTCCAACTCACCTCAGTGCCATCGGCGGTTGGGATGGCAAAGACATTGACAGGAACATCCGGGTTGGACGATTTCTCCGGCGCTGTCTGCTCTGATCCGCCAGCTGGAGACGACGCTCCAGCACTCGCCGGAAGTACTGCCCCGACCGAGACGATCAAGAGGAAGACAACTCCAACGGCACCGCTTCGAAGCAGGACCCGCGAGGTTCGCTGCCAAATCTTGGGCAGTCGTGGGCGTGCGGAAACTCCTTCTTTCATCCGCACGACACCCGCTTCCCGTCCCTCTCGCGAACCCAACTGCGACCTCAACGCTACCAGTTGCCTCTGCTCGATAACCCTCGGCACCCTGCCTTCCTGATTGCCGCGTCAGTACGTTGACCAGCAGCCGGAGCGACGGCTGGACGGTGGTTGTCGTCCAATCTGAATGAAATCTGTCCCCAGCCACCAACGGCGCCCTCTGTCGCCCTCACCTACCATCGCAAATCCAGTATTTGCGCCGGCCATCACCAGCAAAGAGGCAGTCAATGAGCACGTCAGAACTCTCTCGAGACGACTTCGCGAAGATTGCTTCGTCGCTTGTTCTCCCCGATCAGGCGTTCATCAATGGATCATTCTCCGCTGCCGCCTCGGGCGAAACGTTCGAAACGGTGAACCCCGCCGACAGATCAGTCATCGCATCAATCGCAAGTTGCGACGCCATCGACGTCGATCGAGCCGTTGTCGCTGCTCGCTCGACCTTCGACTCCGGCATTTGGTCTCAGGCCCACCCGAGCGAGCGCAAAGCAACGCTGAAGCGACTGGCTGAGCTCATTGATCGTGACCGAATGGAACTCGCCGTCCTCGAAACTCTCGAAAGCGGTAAGCCGATTCGAGACACACTCGACATTGACGTTCCCGAGACAGCCCGTTGCATTGAATGGTTTGCCGAAGGCATCGACAAGATCCTCGGCCAATCCTCGCCATCGGGATCAGAAACGCTCGGCCTCATCGTGCGCGAGCCGATTCCTGTCGTTGCGTGCGTGCTGCCGTGGAACTTCCCGCTCATGATGCTCAGCTGGAAAATCGGCCCCGCCCTCGCAGTCGGTTCGAGCGTCATCGTGAAACCCGCAGAACAAACGAGCATGACCGCACTAAAGATTGCGGCGCTTGCTTCCGAGGCTGGAGTTCCTGACGGTGTCCTCAATGTCATCACGGGACTCGGCGAAACGGCCGGACGTTCGATCGGCCTGCATCCAGGGATCGGCGCAGTGTCCTTCACTGGCTCAACCGAGGTCGGGCGCTTGTTCCTTCATTACTCGGCCGATTCCAACCTCAAACGAACCGTTCTCGAATGTGGCGGAAAGAATCCTTGCGTCATTCTCTCTGACGCCGGAGACCTCGAATCGGTCGCAAAACATGCAGTGAACGCTGCGTTTTGGAATATGGGCCAGAACTGCACGGCGAATTCCCGGCTCATCGTTCCTCACGAGATGAAAGATGAGCTCCTTCACCACGTGATTGCCGAATCGAAGAACTGGACCATGGGCGATCCGTACGACCCTGCCAACCTCCTCGGTTCGCTCATTTCCGACGAACAGTTCGAAAAGGTGAATTCCTACGTCGCTCGTGGAACCTCTGAAGGCGCGACGTTGATCTACGACGGCGAACTCGGATCGAATGCAGATGGCTACTTCGTCACTCCAAAGATTTTCGATGGCGTGAGCCCCGATATGACCGTTGCGCGTGACGAAATTTTCGGTCCAGTCATGGCGGTCATTGCCGTAAACGATGACGACGAGGGAATCCGTGTCGCGAATGACACCGAGTACGGCCTTCAGGCCAGTGTCTTCACTCGCGACATTGCTCGTGCTCACACCATCGCCCGACGACTCGAGGCGGGAACAGTTTCGGTGAACTGCTACAGCGAGGGCGACAACACGACCCCGTTTGGAGGATTCAAGCAAAGCGGCTTCGGCGGTCGCGACAAGTCGGTCTACGCCTACGACCAATACGTCGAGAAGAAAACCGTCTGGATTGATCTCAGTTGATCGCTTGGCGATCTTCGGCTGGCCACTGTGGTTACGATTTGAAACGTTACTGAGTGAGCAAAGGATGCACATTGACAGCGTCAAGCGGGACAACAGGTAAAGAGAAGCTCACCCTTGGCGCAATGATCTGCGTCGTTGCGATGACCCAAATCGACATGACGATCGTGTCGATCGCAGCCCCCGACATCCAACGCGAACTACACCTCTCCGCAACCGGAGTTCAGTGGATGGTTACGGGCTATCTCGTTGCGCTTGCCGCATTCTTTGCACTTGGCGGACGCCTTGCCGACGTTGTCGGCCGCCGGACAATGGTCATCAGCGGAACACTCATTTTCATCATCGCTTCAGCTCTATGCGGCGCCACACCAACAAGCGCAATCGCCGAGACGTGGCTCGTTGGATTTCGTGTAATCCAGGGCATCGGCGCGGCACTGATGTTTCCCGCCGCCCTTTCCATCGTCGTCAAATCATTCCCAATCGAACGTCGCGGTCGGGCTATCGCCATCTTCTTTGCCGTTGCAGGAGCCCTCACCTCTGTCGGACCGTTCGCTGGCGCGTATCTCGTCGAATGGGATTGGCGGACAATTTTTTGGATCAACGTGCCTGTCGCCGCAATCGGGCTTCTTCTCGTGTTCGTGGCGAAAGTCCCGAACGATCGCGTTCGTGAACGAATCGATTGGATCGGCGCATTGCTCATCGCAACCGGCATGGGAGTAAGCGTCATCGGGTTCCAACAAGCCTCGACGTGGGGCTGGGAGAGCCTCCCCACACTCACTTGCATCATCGGAGGTGCAATTGTTCTGGGCCTGTTCATCGAATTCGAACGCCGCCAGAAAGCCCCTCTACTCCGTCTTTCGTTTTTTTCGAACCGGGTCTTCGCCTCGCAAAATGCGATTCTCCTACTTGCTTCATGCGCGTTCGTGCCGGTCTTTTTCTTTGCGAGCATGTACGCACAAGTTGCTCTCGGCTGGAGCAGCGGGCAGACGGGCCTCTACATCCTGATCTTCTTTGCCGGATTTGCTCCCGGAGTCCAAATTGGCGGACGAATGCTCGACCGAGGACGCTCCCGACCCGCGGTCATCTGGGGAAGTCTTTTGTCTGCCGCAGGATTCTTCGCGTGGGCATCGCGCCTCACAACGCTCAGTGAAAATCAGCAATGGCCTTGGATCGTTCTTGCAGGACTCGGCCTCGGCATGCTCATCGGCGCAGCAAACACCGATGCAATCAACCAAGTGCCCGAGCAGAATTACGGTGAAGCAACCGGCGTAACCCAAACAGCGCGTAACTACGGGGCGAGTCTCGGCATTGCGATCCTCGGCACGGTGCTGTCGACCTCGCTGCATTCACGAATTTTGCATTCGCTCTCAAATATGGGCATCAGCACCTCGGCGGCAGACCAAGTCGCATCTGCCATGCACGGATCTGGGGGCGGAAACGCGTCGTCGGTATTTGCCCAGTTTGGAAACAATGCGGGAAGCGTGTTCCATGCAATTCAGCTGGATTATGCAGAGGCCTGTCAGATCGTTTTCCGTGGACTAGGGCTCTTTATGGCTGCTGCTGCAGTCGTTGCCCTTTTCGCATTACCCCGTCGCCGCGCAAGCGTCGACACGCCAGCACTCGAGGTTTCGTCCAGCAAGTAGCGATTCAGTGTCGCACGCGGAACACGTTGTCGATGAGTTCGTCCAAGATCCTGGATGAAGCGGCCCCTTGAGCAACCGCGTTGCGAAGCATGAGTGCTGCAGAAATAACCGAGCGGGCCTCATCGCTGCTCACGACGCCATCGATCACGCCCTGAGAAAGCGCACATTCAAACTGCGAACACGCTGAAGGCCGGTGCAGATCGTGAATCGTGCACACCCCATCACACACTGCGGGACATGGAAGCTCGAAGGCTGGTGGCTCTGCGGCGGCGATGATCTCTACGCCAAGGCCTCGAAGTGGCGCGCCAAGATCGCTCTCATCACGCACAGCGAGATGTGTGACAACGGTTCCGTCGCAACAAAGACCGCAACCGATGCAGATCGACTGCTCATCAGCCAATTGAGTCAGCTCGTTCACCGAGGTGTGGCCTGAACGGGATAGTGCAGCCAACCGGCGAATTGGTTGGCGCGGAGTCGCTGTGGCTCACCCGCCGACTTCACCGTTCCAATACGAGCCAAAAGTTCGCTGAACACCAACTTCAGGTCCATGCGGGCAAGCTGGGCGCCAATGCAGAAGTGAGGTCCTCCCCCACCAAAAGCAACGTGGTCGAGCGGATCTCGGTTCGGATCAAAGAGTTCGGGGTTTGGGAATTGTCGTTCATCGTGATTCGCCGAGGCATAGGAAAGAAGGACTTTGTCTCCGGAAGCAATCTGTCGACCCCGTAGTTCGTGGTCACGAGTCGCCGTTCGACGGAAAGACATCACTGGTCCCCGCCACCGGAGAAACTCCTCGACAAACGATGGCGGGCAATCCTGTCCGCGCCACTCATCGAATATCGCTGGCGAATGCACCCAGGAATGAATCATTTCCGTCATTGAGTGTGCGGTAGTGCTCAACCCACCGACGAGTACAGCGGGAAAGAAGCCAACGATCTCGGCGTCACTCAATCGGTGAGTGCCATCGACATCGGTAATCTCGGCGTGAGCGAGATCAGCGACGACTCCCAGATGGTGTTCAGGATTCTTGCGCACATCTTCAATGAGCGACAGCGCGTAGTTGGCGATGTCGCGCTGCATCTCGGGTCGTGGCGCCAGTCCAGGGTTCACTTCTGGATCTTGGAAATCGGCCATGACTCGCGTGATTTCAATAAGCCCGGGCCAATCAGATTCTGGGACCCCGAAGAGCGTCGCCACCATCTGAAAGGAGAGTTCCTCGGCGATCGGAACGAAGTCGTGTACTTCCCCGTCGAGCAATCCATCGACGAGTCGAGAACAGGTTTGCTCGATTAAAGGAACCATTCGCCGAATCTGACCCGGCGTGAATGCTGCACTCACAAGCTTGCGATAGCGAGTGTGCTGCGGAGGATCTTGGTTCACGAACATTCGCCGCCGGGCGACGAGTTCCTCTTCCGATTTCGCTTCTTCAATCGATGAACCTTTAAGCGAGTTTGAATACAACTCCCAGTCGCGATTCGCAGCGACAACATCATCGAAACGCGTGAGCACCCAATAACCGGGACCATCGGGCTCGTCGTGCCAGGCGACCGGATCGTTGTCGCGCAGCCAACGGAAATAGTCATGGGGAACACCCTCGAGATACAGACTCGGATCGACGAGATTCAGACGATCCATTTTCATCCCCTCAAAGCTTCGGCGTGCTGGCCATTTGACCGCCGTCGACGGTGAGGTCGAGGCCGCTCACCCACGCCGAATCGTCGCTCGCAAGGAAGAGCGCTGCGCTCGCGATATCTAGTGGTTCACCGATTCGACCGAGTGGCAGTCCGGAAGCCAATCGATCTTCAAACTCGTCGACGATGTAGGACACCATCGGCGTTCGGATCACACCCGGCAGAATTGCATTCACGCGAATACCCAGCGGTCCAAGATCCAATGCTGCAGCCTTCGTGAGGCCCCTCAGCGCGAACTTCGACGTTGTGTACGCCGACGTATTCACGTTTGCAGCAAGTCCATTCAGCGACGACACGTTGACGATAGAACTCCCGCGAGGCATATACGGGACCACCGCTTGAATACCAAGGAGCGGTCCAATCAGGTTGATGTCGAGAACCCGCTGAAAATCTGCAATCGGCATTTCGTGAACTGGAGCCACTGCACGAACACCAGCATTGTTCAACAACACGTCGATGCGACCGTACTTTTCGACCGCCACACCAACTGCCGATGACCAACTTTCGGCTGAGGTCACATCGAGATGGATGCCATCGTGTTCAAGTACGTCTCCGGCAATCACATAGGCGCCTTCCGCCGCAAAGAGCTGTGCTTCAGCGAGGCCCTGCCCACGCGCTGCCCCAGTGATAAGTACAACCTTGCCCTCAAGCCGACCAGTCACACGTTCCCCATTCATTCTGTAGAGGTGACGCTACTTCGCAGCGATCTCTGCACGGAGCGTCGCCGGTCCATGCGCCCAAAAGACCTCGACCCGATCAAAGTCAGTATCGATCAGCGACGCATGTCTAACTCGATTTAGGAAAACCTCGAGCGCCACCCTGGCTTCAAGTCGCGCCAGGGCCGCTCCCGGGCAAACATGCGGTCCCCCGCCAAAGGAAAGATGGCTTCGAGCTTCTTGCCGATCAAGACGGAATGAGTCGGCATCCTCGAACTGACTCGCATCCCTATTCGCCGAACCGAGACCGAAGGCGACCTTCTCTCCCGCGGCGATCTCGGTACCCGCAACCTCGCCGTTCACCATGCAATTACGCATAAGGAACTTCACCGGCGGATCAAGTCGAAGGCACTCTTCTACCGCTGCGGGAATCAACGTCGGATCTGCCTGCAATGACCGGAACAACTCTTGATCCCTCGTGACCCGCCACAACAGGTTCCCGATGAGGTGTCGCGTCGTTTCGTTGCCAGAGATAAACAGGAACACCAATTGAGAACGAGCTTCAATGTCGGTGAGGCGACGACCGTCCACTTCGGTAGAGACCAGTCGCGTGATGAAGTCGTCGGTCGGACGTATTCGCCGGTCGGCGATCAGCGCATCCACGTACGCTACGAACTCGGGATGAGCGCCCGCCAGTCCCTCTCCGCGCTCATTTCGATTCTTCGTGGGATAGGTCCCCTGCACGACGTCATCTGACCACTGCGCCCATCGGCGAAAGTCCTCTGGAGGTGCCCCAAGGAGATGTGCGATCACATTATTTGGTACCGGCATCACGTAGTCGGCGACAAGGTCGACCGGCCTGCCGCGACCGAGGAGTTCGTCAAGTAATTCATTGCAGAGATCGAAACAAAAAGGCTCAACACGTCCGATTCGATGCGCCGCAATCGCCGAGTTGATGATCCGACGAATTTGCCCGTGTCGAGGTTCGGGAATTTCACTCACGAGTTGCTCTTCGTCGGGAACGACGACGCCGGGCTCTCGGAAACTTGCAATGAAACGTTCGACGTCTTTCGATCCTGCGACCGAATCTTCATAACGAGCGAAATACCACGCTCCCATTTCCGTTCTGGAAACGGGACACCGATCGCGAAGGTCGGCGAAACCTGGATCATCGAATGGTGCAGACAACGGATCGAAACTCATGACAACCCCCGATGCGCAAACTAGCCCGACACGCCAGAAGCGTTCCGCCGTTTGCGCTACCCGACCAGACCTACACTCGGCCTGAGCCGCAAGGAACACACACCACTGGGGGAACCATGGCGATTTATCCACATCACATCGGGATTTGTGTCAGTGACCTCGAGAAGTCGCTCCGGTTCTGGTGCGACGGCATGGGATTTGAAACCACGATGGTCCCGCCCGTTGGTGGCGAATGGTCAGACGCCCTTGAAGTCGGTGGTGAGGTCGATTTCACCGCTCATTTCATTAAACGCGACGGCTTCGAATTTGAGCTCCTCCACTACCGCACTCCCGGAACTCATGGCGCGCCTTCGATGTCGCGTAATCAACTTGGCTTCACTCACTTCGCCGTCTACGTGGACGACCTCGACGCCGAGATTGCGCGACTCGTCGAATGCGGCGGAACTGTCATCGAAAAAACTCGAACACGTATTGGTGAGGGGCCGATGTCGGTCGAACTTGTCTTCATCGCTGACCCCGACGGCGTTCGAGTTGAACTCATGAAAGCCGGCGAGTGAACACTCGCGGATATCCCGTAATCGGAGTCATCAAAACTCTACGATGACCGCACAGGCATCAGTGATGCCATAACTGTCCCAAGGGGGGATTCATGCGTCCGATCGGCAAAGTACGTAGTCCGCTGGTGGTCATTCTTCTCAGCATCATCACCTTTGGCATTTACGCCATCTACTGGCATTACGAAATGTTCAAAGAGACGAACGAGTTTGATAACGAGGGCATCACCGGCATTGTTGGACTGTTGCTTTCAATTTTCTGCACGATCGTTGTGATTTTCATGATCCCGTGGCAGATCGGCGAGACCCGCAAGCGTGCCGGACTCCCCGAAGGCATCAATGCGATTTACGGCCTTTGGGTTCTTCTCCCATTCGTGGGTTGGATCGTGTGGGTCGTTCTTGTACAGAACGCCGCCAACGAGCTTTGGGAATCACAGGGCGCTGCTTGATCAGTTTGATGAAGTCGACCAAACGCCCCGGTTCGCCGGGGCGTTTGTCGTTTTCTTTCCATTTGCGCTCAAGCGAATGTGGGATTGAACGCGATATTCCAAATCCACGACGTAGCGAAGAGTGCGAGCAATAAAGAAACGGGAACCCTCACGGTGCTCACAGCTCGTGTTCTCGGCAACGCCCACATCCCGAGAATCGCGAGCCCCCCGATGAATGCCAATAGACCAAATGGTTGATAGCGAAGAGCCGACGCGATATCGAAGCTCAAGAGAGATCGCGCCGACCTGGTCATTCCGCATAAGGGGCAGGGAACTCGAGTAAGCGTGAGCATTGGGCATGGAGGAATCGGCGAAAACGGCAGAACCATTCCAAACGCGGCAATCCCAATGCAGCCGACCACTAGCCAGCGCAGGGGAACCAAGGGCAACGACATCGTCGCTCGGAGTCGCAACCTTTTTGGCGCGCACTCCGACGAATGAACGTGACCAGCAGAGTGCGAATGCTCCGCTGCCATCAGTGGCTCCGGGTCAGGCCTTTTCGCAGATGACCAGCGGGATATCTCGCTCGGTCCCGGCCTGGTAGTCGTCGTAGGCCGGCCAAGCAGCAGTGGCGATTGGCCAGTACTTGGCCTTCTCTTCTGCCGTTGCGACGCGGGCCACCAGATTGTGCACATCGGCACGGTCCTGCACTGTCACCGAAGGATTCGCCACCATGTTGTGGAACCACTGCGGGTTATTTGGGGCGCCACCCATGGAAGCAACACAGAAATATCGCTCACCGTCTGTGACACGGATAAGAGGGGTGCGACGCTCTTTGCCCGACTTCGCTCCAGTCGTGGTGAGAATGACGACTTCCCCACCCTCCCAAAGGAATCCGTCCTCGCCATTCGTGGCGATGTAACGCTCGACGTGATCGGCGATTGGTTCCCATGGGCTCGGTGCGTACTCAGTCATGGGCACCAACGTACCGTCCCCAGAGCAAGCGAACGGGTCACGGGATCCCCGACACATCCCGTACCGACGAATAGCGTCGTACCCCATGAGTAGTGCAGCAGTCTTCTTCTCGGTGGTTACCGCTCTCGTCATGCTGGCCAGCGGCGCCTTCGACTTCACTATGCCCCCAAAAGTCCTCGACCTCATGGATCGACTCGGGCACCGACCGAACTTTGTCCGCACGCTTGGACTCCTCAAGATTCTCGGGGGTCTTGGGCTTCTTGTCGGGTTGGCCTTCGGTGCAATCGGAGTTTTGGCGGCGCTCGGGCTGGTTGCGTATTTCATTCTTGCTATTCGCGCTCACGCCAAGCTTGGCGACTCTGGAACCGAAACCCTTGCGGCTGCAGCAATGTTCATTTTGAGTGCCCTCACGCTCATTACGAACTTGTTCGCCTGAACAATTCACAATTACAACGGGAGAAATAATGAAGAAGCGCTTCACCATTGCGGCGGGTGCAGTTTGTGTAGGCCTGCTTTTCACCGCTTGCTCAAGCAGCAAGAAGAGCGACTCGTCGACATCGACAACCGCAAAATCCACTGCAACAACTGCAGCTGCCGGAGGATCAAGTACAACGGCGGCGACATCAGCCGTTCCGACCATTGCCGGAGTCACAAAGACCGGAACCAAGTCACTGAGCGACGGCGGGACACTGACGAGCTATACGACCTCAGCTGCTGGAAGCGGGATCGCTGCCCTCTACGAGACAGCAGCGAAAGCAGCTGGTTGGTCAGTCACAAGCACCGGTGGCGGTGGCGGTAGCCGCTGGGGCGGTAGTGGACTTACAGCGACCAAGGGTTCTGAGTACCTCGTTGTTTCCGCAGGAGGCGGCAACGGCACGACGTATGTCGACGTTTGCACGTGGCCGTCAAAGCCCAAGAACGACGATTGCGGCGATAACGACAACCAAGATCAGCAGAACTCGAACCAGAACTAATTCGTAACGCAGTTCACACTGCAACCGAGAACGAAGAAGGCCCCGGAGAAATCCGGGGCCTTCTTACGTACCACGCTCAGTTGAACCCAGAGGTTCAACGCAACTCCATCATCCAGCCTTCGAAAGCTGCGCAGCCGAACGCTCAAGCGCCTGGTTTGCACCTTCAGGAAGCGACGTAAGCGGTTCAGCAATCTCGGCAACCGTGGGGCCGTACTTGTCGGCATACGGCTGAAGCGCAGCAAGGTCGAAGTTGTAGAACTCCGCCGCGTTGCCAGCGAGAATCTGCTGGATTTGAGTCGGCTCAAGATGTCCGAGCACCTGACGAAGATGTTCACGAGTGAACGGATGTGTTCCCTCTTCGTGCGGGTAATCGTTACCCCACATCATCTTGTCGATGCCGAGGATCTCAATACCAGCGGTGATGTCTGCAGGCGTCGGTTGACTGATGCCAACAAAGCAGCTCTGCGCGAAGTACTCAGATGCGGAACGAGGAGGAACGGTTTCGCCTTCGAAACGCATTTCGCCAACCTTGTTGCCACGCATACCGGCAAGGAGGCTGTCCATCGAGTCGAGCAACGGCGGGATCCAGGCACAACCAGTTTCGGTAAGTGCGAACTTGAGCTTGGGGTGACGCTCAAACACGCCAGCAAGAATCATGTGCACAAGCGGACGCTGTGAGTAGTACGGGATCTCGATGAAGTGAACGAGCGGCATGGCCGGAGCTGGGGAGTACTTCGGTCCACCGGTGCCACTGTGAGCGTTGACCGGGATGTTGTTTTCGGCGCACGCTGCCCAGAGTTCGTCGTAATCGGGGTGATAGAGCGGCTTGATCCAATCGGCGGTCGGAGGAACAGCGCCGATGAGCACGCCGCCACGAAGACCGTTCTCCTTGCACCAAATGGCATCAGCGATCGCGTCGTCGACGTCATTCAGGAAGATCTGACCAATACCAGCGCGACGCTCAGGAGCGCGGCTGACGTAATCAGCAAGCCAGCGGTTGTGGGCCTGCACACCTGCGTGACGGTGTTCGTACTCGTCAGGCGTTGGTGGCTGAGCGAAGAGGACGAAGTTCGGGAAGAACGGTGGAACGGTGTTCGGGTAGATGACCTCGGCAATTGTTCCGTCGGCAAACATGTCGCCGTCGCGACGGTCGTCGTCCCAGTTGCGGATACGAAGATCGGTGTCCTTCAGATCCTTGAATGGGTTCTTGTACTTCTCGCGCCATGCGTCGAAGTCATCGCGATACTTGGGGTCGAGGAACTCGCGGTACTGAACGTGGCTTCCACCTGCATGGGTGTCGGCGGAAATGATGATGTAGTGATCATCCGGTCCGAGCATGGTGTCTCCTGTCATGTGTGTGCCCTGGTCGGACACGTTGGACGCCGAGGGGCGCGTTCTGTTGACTGAATCATAGGTGGTGCAAGAGGTCGACGTCGGGTTGGGCGCCCCTACTCCCCCAAAGAAACCAAACCGGGTCAGAGACCCCTGGGGCGGTTGGTGAAACGCTCTTCGGCCGGCGAATAAAACCAGCCCGCTCCCGCCTTCGTTCCGCCGTCCACCGGGATGTTGTGACCCGTCACGTAGGCCGACAAATCCGAGGCCAAAAAGAGCGCGACTCGAGCCTGATCCTCTGGCCAGCCCAGGCGACCCACCGGGGCCCACGACTCCCAGAGGTGCTCATAGCCCACTGACGTCGAGACGTAGTCGACCTGCGGTGTTTGGGTGAGATCCGGCCCGATGCCGTTGACGCGGATTCCGTTGCGACCCATAGAGAGCGCCAAGTCGGTACTGAACTTTGCACTCGCAGCCTTCATCGCACCGTAAATGGGATCACCGGGGTAGCCGCGCATTCCCTCGACAGAATGCACATTGACGATCGATCCACTACCGCCAGCGATCATCGATTCGATGAAGCACTTCGTTGAAGCGACCATTGCGAAGAAATTGATGTCGTACATCGCTTTCCATGAATCAGGCGATGACTTCCGAAAGCGTTCGAGCGGCCGGTAATCGCCGACGTTGTTCACCAGAACTTGAACATGTGGGTGATCGCCCAGAATCGTTCCGGCAACACCTTGCAACTGTTCCCAATCGCGACAGTCGGCAACGTGCGCACGCGCAGAACCTCCCGCAGCTTCGATCTCGGCAACTGCCTCATTCGCAACCGTTGGATCGATGTCGATGATCTCGACGATGGCCCCGTGCTGGGCAAACAGCCGCGAAATCGAACCGCCGATGCCGGTTCCGCCACCGGTGACGACAGCGACGCGACCGTCAAGAAGTCGGTTCCAATCGTTGATGGGGGCAGGTTGCGGATAGTTGAACTCTGTCATGGGCGAATCCTGCCATGAGCTGGCATCTCTCGCTTCAACAACACACGCGACGCGTTCCTCGGGCAGGATGCACACCGTGCGAGTAATGACATGGAATCTCCAAGGCCGAGTAGGGAAATGGGAAGACCGTCATCACGCCATTGCAAAGGTCCTCGCCGACTCGGCACCCGACGTTGTGATGCTTCAAGAGTCGTGGGTTGAACCAAATGGAGCAACCCAAGCACAGGTTCTCGCCGAAGAACTCGGGCTCTTCGCCGTTACCGCAGCGGAACTCGCGGGGTTTGAAAAATATCCGCAAGCCCCCTATTGGGTAGTCAACGCCGTCCTGACCCACTGGCCGAGTCGAGTTCTCCGTGCTGTTCCGCTCAATGATGAAAATGGAATCCCGACCTGGAGGCATGTCCTTCTCATTTCGGTCGAGCGACCAGATTCAGAAGGCGGGTCTTTCATCGCCGCAGGCACGCACCTTGAACACGGACTCGATCGAACACTCACTCGGTCAGCACAGATGTCGCATCTCCTTGCAGAAGTTTCGGATGCACTCGGTTCGCCCGAAATGCGGCGCGATTCATTACCTGCAGTTATCGCAGGCGACTTCAACGCCGTTCCGTGGTCAGACGAACTCCGTCGAGCTACCGGCGCATCAACACCATTCACACCGGGCTTCGTTGTCGTCGACGCGTGGGAGGCTTGCGGAAACGTTGAACGTGGCGACACATGGTCCTCAGCCAACCCTCTCGTGCCCCGCCGAGCTGTGCATCCCAACCGACGACTCGATTACATCACGACAACCTTTCCCCGCCGCCGGAACTGCGGATCGTTTCAATCCTGCGTACTCGCTGGTGTCGAAGCAATAAATGGCGTTCAACCCTCTGACCACTATGCAGTGCTTGCTGAGGTGCAGCTATGAGCGGAAATCTTGCGACGGCCGTACTTCTCGCACAAGCAGTCGGGTCGGTCGGGATGTTTGGCGTGATCTGGACGATCCAACTCGTTCACTACCCGCTGATGCGCGCGATTCCTGACCAAGCATTCGTGTCTTACGAGCAGCAGCACACCCGCCTAATTTTATTTGTTGTTGGTCCACTTATGGCCATTGAAGGCGTCTGCGTTCTGGCGGTGTTTTTCTTTCGACCAGCGGGAATCCCGCTCTGGTCGACCTGGCTTGGCGGCGTTCTCGAAGCAATCGCCATTGGCGTCACTGCATTCGTAAGTGCCCCTGCCCATGGTCGCCTTGAGGCCGGACCAAATGCCCATTTACTGGATCGACTCATCACGACGAATTGGTTTCGAACCGCAGCATGGACAGGCCGAGCGGCAATCGCTCTCTTCATGTTGGTTGCATTTCTGAAAACGTGATTCGACCAGTCGTCAATCGAGAGCGATTCCTCGTTCGTTGCATGCGGCGATCAAGGCATCGTGAAAACTCGGAACGTCACCGCCGAGGGCCTCGAGATCACCTGGCCCGAGAACCACGACAACACCATTGACCGTTCGCGCCACGACTGCCGGAAGTTGATGGTCGCAGACATCAAGCACATCACGCGGTGCGTCGTTGCGATGAAACGTTACGAACTCTACGTTCATTGAATCGCGACATTTTCGCCACTCGGGTTTTTCTCGGAAGAGTCCGTGAGTGATTTCACAGAGCGAACAGTGGGCCCGACCGATTCGGGCCCCAAGCCAATACCGAACCTCGCCGGCGAACGTTCCGTCAGCGTCATAAACGCCGACAAGAGACACGCCCTCAGCGCTCATTCAGGGTGCGCCATCAAGAATGTCGTTGAATCCAAACTGCGTGTGCGGCCCAAAGATGATTTGCTCGAAGATACCGATCCCGACCTTGTCACCCATACGAGCGCGCACAACGTGATGAACATGCTGATGCGTTGGATCTTGCGGACTCACCTCGTCGAAGTTCCAATCCTCGCGACCAAGTTCCAGCTCGCCGTGCCACAAGCCATGACCCCAATCAGGATTCATGTAGCCGAGTGCACGCATATCAAACCGTGATAACGGCTCGAGTTCGAGAACGATTTGCTCCCCACCTTCACCCAAGAGATCGATTTCGGCATGGGTCACCCATCGAGTTCCTGACTGGAACTGCAACCGCTGGCCGACGGGGTCGAATCGTCGAACGGATGCGTCGTCGAGAGTGACACTGGCCGGAACAGGCGAAATCTCAGCAATGCGGTGGCCGTCGGGGCGCCAAAACGCTCCTCCGGGATTCTGGAACCAACCGGCGACGACGCATTCATCTTCGAAGTGAATCGGCGACCAAAGCCACGCATTAGGCGGACCGCTTGAGGGCTTTCCCGGAGCGGCAGCCCCAACGGGACGAACGCCCCACGATCGGTCACGAATACCGACAACTTCTTCGTGGGTGAACTCTGTGCGATCGCCATCGACGTCAACGAAGCCTTCCCACGTTCCGAACTGCATGTAACGGGCCATGTCGAGAATTGTGTGAGGACCGTCGGTCATCACCGTGTGATCCTCAAGCAGTGCCCCGACGCGAGAACGCCAGCGCATATCGCAGGTGATTCCGGTTTCGTTCGGTGCAACCGAGTAGCGAAGTTGGCGGAACGGTTCGATTATTTCGAGCTTCGCCGGACCAACCGTAAGTTCCGTTGGATCCTCCGATGCTCGACGCGACGCGTGAAAAGCATGTTGTTGTCCATTTCGCGAGATCGATACTGATGTGTCCTGAACCTGGAGGTTGTTATAACGACCAAAGGCGATCTCAATCTGAAACTCACCGTCGCGATGTGTTGCCCCAAACCAATACCGGCCATAGGCATTGCGATCAGTCGTCCCCGAAAGCGCAATCGGCTTTGGAACTTGGTGAATCGGATATTCATCGAATGACGTCAGCGACATGATGTCCCCCTAGAACGGTTCTGGCATTGCGTCGGCGATCTCGCGCAACTTGTTCTTGGCGATCTTTTCCAACGTTGCACGCGGAAAATCGTCGACGAAGTACGCGGCGCGAGGAACTTTGAAGTCCGAAAGGTTCTGCTTACAAAGTTCGAGGATGGCAGCCTCGAGTTCGGCATCATCAGGAGCATTTGCTCCCTTGATGACGAAAGCGACGGGCACGACATCGAGCATTGGATGCGACCTACCAACGATGGCCACGTCGCCAACTCCTGGCACCGTACGACAAAGATCTTCGACCTCTTTCGACGACACATTCTCGCCGCCGACTTTCAGCATGTCCTTGTCGCGCTCGGTGTAGAAGATCGCTCCACCATCGCCCATGCGGACCATGTCGCCGGTCTTGAACCAACCGTCCTCAGTAAAGCTCTTCGCATTCGCGTCGTCGTTGTCGTAGTACTCCAAAAACAGCTGAATGCCTCGAGTGCCACGCAACCACAGTTCGCCGACACGACCGTCGTCGAGCACCTCGCCCGTCTCAGGATCAACAATCAACGTTTCGTATCCCGGCGTTGCTTTACCAAGCGAACCTGGCGGGATGTCTCCGTACAAACCAGAGCGAGTCGCGTGAGTCACCGTTTCGGTCATGCCGTATGCGGCGAGAACTCGGCAACCGATCAGGTTTTCCAGCGGTGGGGCGATCGCACCGAAGACAGCTGCCTTGAGCTTGTTCTCGGGAATCGGCTGCCCCTGCACGGCGAGGTACACAAAAGGAATCAGGGAAATGTGCGAGACGTTGTGCTTCACGACAACTTCCCAGAATCGGCTTGAAGAGAATTTCGGTTGCAGCACGACCGTGCCGCCAACTCCAAGGATTGACCACATCGACCACGACTGCGCGTTGACATGGAAGAACGGCAAAAAGATGAGATACACCGAATCAGGATCGGCGCCGATGTTGTCAGGGCCAACTCGTGTCCCCCACAACGTGTTGGCGTGGGTGTGCACAACCGCCTTCGGACGCGACGTGGTTCCCGATGTGAACATGATGCCCACCGGAAGCATGGGTTCGGCCGGACGAGGAATGAACTCCTCAATATCGGCAAAGAGATCATCAAACGACAGCAGTCCTGAAACTGACTGTTCATCTGTCGCAGGTTCACCGGAATTGTCTGCGGTGACTGCGATCCACTTGAGATTCGGGCCGCTCGCTGCCACTACCGACGCGTATTGCGGTTGTGTGATGGCGGCAACGGCGCCCGTGTGATCCGTGAAGTAGGTGAGTTCAGCAGCAACGGAACGTGTATTGGTCGTAACGCCAGCAGCGCCGACAGTTGCACACGCATACCAGGCCAGCACCATTTCGGGACTGTTGTCCGAGTGGATGATGACCTTGTCGCCCTTCTGAATACCGTTGCGTTGCAGCCCAGCAGCCAGACGGCGCACGTCGTTCCAGAACTGGGAGTAGGTCCATGTCTGGACTTCCCCACTGCGTGGTTCCCAGACGAGAACCGGATGATCCGGGCGACGCTCTGCCAGACGGGCCAGCAACCACGGCACGTCTTGTCCGGTCATCTGAAATGTCGAGACGACATCGGCGTCC
>CALBSE010000037.1 GCA_937927725.1 uncultured Actinomycetes bacterium | reverse complement strand
CTGTCGTCATGAGCGAGTTCGTTGCGGTATTCGTCGGCTGCGAGACCAACGATCGACGCCTTCAGCCGAAGTGGAAGGTCTTTCGTTACGACGGTGACGTCATTTCCCTCGGCCGCGAGGTTTTGGGCCACGGCAAGAATGCGGTGATCGTTGCTATCGCCTGAAAGCGATGGCGGAAGCGCGCTGAGCTCTTGATGGTTGATTTCGACGCGCAACGTTCCGCCGGCGTCGTTCACCGCAAATGCTGTCGTGAGGTTTCCGTACTTGACGCGCCAATGTTCAAGTTGTCGTAACGCTTGACGCGCCGACCAACCGAGTTCCGGATGATTGCGCTTTGACTCAAGTTCAAGCACGACAACAACGGGAAGCACGACATCGTGTTCTTCAAAACGAGTCATGGACTTCGGGTCGGCAAGAAGTACCGATGTGTCAACAACATAAATGCGTTTACCCAAAGTTGTCATCGACCGCCTCCCGTGACGAGATCTGGGAGTGTTCCCTGCGATCGATCGGACGAGTTGGACGACACGGCCTGCGTGGTGGTCACTGGTCTCCCGGAGGTGCGGTTGCTGCGACTCCGTCATCCAACACCGCGCGTCGGGTTCACGCGCGGATACTCGGGCGGAGTTCGTCTTCTGTTCATAGTGCCGTCATGAAGGAAAGATTTCTGACGGGCAGTCAAATCGATTCAGAGATGCGTCAGCAGTTTGAAGATCTCGCCACGAGAGACTCCCGTGGCGCTACCGACCGCCGAAGCGTGGTCACGAATGCGCTCGCCGAATTTGGTTGCCGCCGAACCGTCGTCGTCTGTGGGAATCGAGTGGGTTGTGACGAACTGGCTTGTATGAGCGAGGAGCGCTTCAACCTTTGTGTCGACAAAACCGGTGATGTCTTCGACGTGATCGGGTTCGTCGGCTTCGAAGAGGAGTGCACAGTCCGGTCGGTGAACCTCGAGACCGTGGTGACCGAAGTAGTGAGGATCACGGGCCGCGACGATTGCATCGAGTGCGAGCCAACCGGCGTTGCGATGGTCAGGATGGAGTCGGTAACGCTTCCAGGGGTCGTGTGCCAGAACGACGTCCGGTTGCGTTGAACGGATCCAGTAGGCAACTTGATCGCGAATATGGAGCGTTGGTTGCAGCTCGCCGTCGACGTGCCCGAGCATGACGACTTTGCCCGTTGAGCCGAGCCGACGGGCAGCTTCCATCTGTTCGTTGCGCCGTTGCTCCACGAGTTCCTCGGCGTTCTGGTTGGGGTCCCACGTTCCTTTTGCGCCGTCGGTCAAAACCAGATGGTTGATGACACATCCGCCTGCTGCCCATTTCGCAAGAGTGCCGCCGCACTGAAATTCTGCGTCGTCAGGATGAGCGACGATGACGAGTGCGCGCGATGGCGTCGGAATGTTCCGAGACGCCATCGGTGTCTCCGGGAGATCTCCAACGGGAAGCGGTGGTAGTTCGGAAGTCATTGATGTGTTGCCCATGGCGGGGTGTTGAGGTCTTCAGGTCGGTCGACGTCCCATGCCAAGCGTTCATCGTGAATGACGCGAACTTCAAGCCCGAGTCGTTCGGCCTCTTCATGGTGGCGAGTAAATGATGCAGGGCCGTAAGAAAAAATGAATCCGCTATCGGTCGGAATCACGATGACGTTGGTGCCGTCGCCGTGTCTGTCCGGGACAAGTGTGACGCCATCGGTGTCGGCCAACCATTCGAGATGTTCGGCGTGAGGAAGATCGGCGTGAGCGACGATCACGATGTCGACATCGAGGTGAGCGAGATCCGCGACGCCTTCGTTGACAGCGCCATTGAGGCCGCGCCCGGGCTTCCAAAGCACATTTGCGCCGAGCCGCGTCGCCCATTCGGCGACTGCCGTGTCATCGCACACGACCCAGACGTCAAGGGGGGCAGCAGCGCGGACCACGGTGGTTGCCATTGATTCGGCTAACGCCGCCCGTTGCGCAGGCGCGAGTGCATCCGAGAGGCGCGCTTTTGCATCGGAGAACGCCTTGACGGGAATGAGCACAGCTCGTGTGGACTCCGATACGGACACCGCCGGAGTGTAGGTCGCGTCGGTTGCGTCTCTCCTAGGCGCTGATTTGTGCCGAACTGGCCTTCAGGGTGAAGGGCGGTGGTTCGGCCGGGGGTAGCGTCGCCGCCGATGGAGCACCTCGCTGTAGACCAAACCGCTGAAGGGCAACTCTTTGGAGAGTCGTGGGCCCTTCTGGGAACAATCGGGGCTGGTGGCCGAGCCGCGATCAGCCGACGCGGCGTTGTTACGCCTGAAGGCGGGGCATGGTCGCTCGATTGGTGGGTCGGGGCGGAGGATCGTTGGCACATCGCCTCGAGTGGCGCTCATGTGCGTCAATCACTTTTGGACGCCACACCGGTCATCCTCAGCGGGTTGCGACTTCCCGGTGGCGAGATTGAACAGCGTGTTTGGAGCGCTGTGGACGGGGCAACGGGACTGCCGGTTCTGGTGGCCGATTTTCATAATGCAACGAAGATTCCGGTGGCTCTTGCCATTGCGCTTTCGGGCTCATCGAGCGCGACAGCAGTCATTGATGTCGTTGATGATGCCGTCACCGTGAACGGAGATGCAGTGGCGCTGTTTTCTCGGCAGCCGTCGCGCTACGGCATCGCGACCAATGGCCGATCTGCCCAAGAGGTAACTGTCGATGGCGATGCTGTGCCGGAATTCCCAGAAGACGGCGTTTCATCATCCTCGGGTTCGGTGACGGTTGGATTTGTCTTTCCGCTTCCTCATACGGCGACGCTGCGAGTGGTTCTTCCACTTCTCTCAGGAGTGGCCACAAGCGAGCTTGCGCGGATCGAAGTAGCGACGCTTCCACCGCACGATCGCGTCATTGCCGGTTGGAAGGCGCAACTTGCTCGTTCGCCACGATTCGATTTCCCCGAACGACAAATTGAAACTGAAGAAGCAATCGATGCAGCGCGAGCGCATCTCCTCGTTCATGTTGCCGGTGAGGACCCTTTGCGCTGGCCGGGGGTACCGGTTGACGGACTGGAACGTTCAGAACTCACGATGGCGCTTGACGAACAGGGATTGTCCGCAGAAGCCGAACGACTTCTCCTTGCGGCAACGGATCTCCAAAATTCAGACGGTTCGCTCGATGCCTCGCGTCTCGACGCGACTGCGAGCTGGGTCGTAGCTGTCGAGCGTCATGTTGCGCTGACTGCGAACGAACCCTTCGCAGACGCACTTGTTGAACGAGTTGCATCGGCTGTGCATTGGTTGTCGAAGCGTCAACGAAGTAGTCGCCTGCGTCCATCACGGTCATTTTTCGGAACCGGCAACGGCCCAGAGCTGCTTGAGGCGGAAGACCGTCGGGCCTACGACGCGAGATGGACGGCACGTGCGTATCGCTCTGCAGCTTCATTACTCGAACGTGTTGGTCAAACCGACGCAGCGCTTGCTGTTCGTCTCCATTTGATCGCGCTTTCGGAAGAAATGGAGCGCCGGTCGATTGCCGTCGATGGTCCCGGGGACGGGCAGCGACGTTCTGATGCGGTTGGAGAGCTTCGACGCAACCTCTTAGAAGGCGAACCGCTGTGGACCTGGCCGAGTGCAACGGACGCACACGATCCGGCCCGAACCGCAGCGTTCCTTCGCAATGTTCGTTCGCTTGTCGTGAATGACAGCGGTTCGACGATCGATCTCCTGCCCGGATTTGGTGAGGACTGGCTGGGTCAACCCGTTGCTGTCCTGCGAGTGCCGACAATCGGTGGTTCGTTGTCATTCGCGTTGCGCTGGCACGGCGCGCGGCCGGCGATCTTGTGGGAGGTTGAAGGCGACGGTCCGTGCACGTTGACCTGCAGCGCCATCGACCCGTCGTGGTCCACCAATGACCGACGCGGTGAAGCCCTCGTAAATGCTCCGGTTATCGATCACGTTCATACCCATGTGATGCACGACCACGACCACGACCACGAGCACGAGCACGAGCACGACCACGACCACGACCACGACCATCGAGAACCGGTGGCAGAACCCCCGGTCGATGGGGGAGGCTCTTTCACATGAGTGAAAGGGACGAAGCCGCTAGCGAAACTGCAGTTCGCGCTCTTCTTCCCTTTCTGGACGACGAGGCCCGATTCGGCATTGAGGACCTCGCCAAGTTCTCTGGCATCGACACCGAGCCACTGCTCGATTTTTGGCGAGCGCTCGGGTTCCCCGTTCCTCGTCCGGGAGAGCAACTCTTTACCGATAGCGATGTCGAGATGTTGTCGACGATCGTCGGCCTGATAGCGGATGGTTCGGTCGAACCCGAAACGGCTCGTCAATTCGCTCGCGTCATCGGTTCGTCGCTTGAGCGAATCGCTGCAGCGCAGATCGATGTGTGGTTGCGTACTGCTGAAGACGACACGCTTTCCCAAGTGCCGAACGTCGATGCGACGGCGCGGTCACTCGAGGTCGCGGCACTCATACCGCACATTTTGGAACTCGTATGGCGTCGACGTCTGATGGCCGAGGCCCGACGACGGTTGACGCTGGTGGAAAGCGACGACGCGACGGGAGAGGTTTGTGTCGGCTTCGCTGATCTCGTTGGCTTCACGTCACAGACCCAACAATTGGCGACATCCTCGTTGGCAGAAGTTGTGCGACGGTTCGAATCAATTGCCTACGACGTCATCCCCGCGTTTGGTGGGCGCGTCGTCAAGATGATTGGCGACGAAGTCATGTTCGTAAATGACGATATTCAACGCAGTTGCCGCACCGCGCTCGAGTTGGCCCGCCGTTATCGCGAAGACGAGGAACTGTCCGACGTGCGAGTTGGGCTCGCTCGTGGTCCTGTGCTCGATCTTGACGGCGATGTCTATGGCGCAACGGTGAATCTTGCGAGCCGAATTGTGAGTGTCGCGTATCCGGGCTCCGTGGTGATTTCGCAAGACCTCCACGATGTCGTTCAAGGTGATGAAACGTTCACGTTCACTTCGTTGCGCACGCATTATCTGAAGGGCATCGGGCGCGTCCCACTCTGGCGCATGCGACTTTCCGGCGATGATATCGATGGTCCTTATCGTTCGGCCCGCCTCGATCGTTCTGCTCGTCAAATGTTTCTTCGGCGTAATTGGGAAGACCGCAACAAGGCGCTTCAAGAACGCGGCGGCGAGGCGTTCGCTGCAGCGCTCGGCTCAGACGCTGAATTGCTGCCTGGTCGACTTCCCGCAGTACTCACCGGAACTGCGTCGCCGGAAACCATTCAGTCGCTTGTCGAAAACCCCACTGTCGATGAACTTGACGCGTTAGCGCAGGCGGTGCTCGATGCGGATATCGATCCCGAACTGCAGGTCGATCTCTTGACAGAGATCGAGGCTGCGTCAACGTTGCGAGAACTTGGTGTCGAGGCCAACCGCATGGCTGCCGAAGCAGACCTTGTTGCAGAGCGACAACTCCGACAGATTGAACAGGAGACCGCGCAGGCGCTTGATGCCATCGAAGAGGAACATCGTGCCAAGGTCGCTGCGACGATCGCCCGGGCCACCGATGCCTCTCGGCGGGTAGACGAGGAAGCCGAACGTCGCGTCGGCGAGGTTGTGGCCGAAGCGGAACACAAAGCGGAGCAGGCGACCCGTGATGCGCGGGCGAAGGCCCGACGCTCCGCTCGGCAGCGAGCTCAGCGCAGAGGTCGACTCTGAGGCGATCACTCCGAAAACACGTTCGGAGCGAAATTTCGCTCCATGCCCTCGCATGTGCCTCGGGTCACGTCTAAGGTTCCGGCCACAGCAGGGTTCCGTGGGGTCCCCTGAATCGAACCGTCGGCTATGGCCGAAGGAGGCAGTAATCATGGAGAAGCGTGCGGGATTCCGCCGCTGGGCACCGGTTGTCGCAGCAGTCATGGCCCTCGGCCTGATTGCGACGGCGTGCGGTGGATCGAGTTCAAGTAGCTCGAACCAGAGCGGCAAGACCAGTGATGTCACCATCAAAGCTTCGGGTCCACCCAAGGCCGGTGGCTCGGTGAAGTTCGGCGTTGAAGCCGAATCCGATGGCTTCAACCCGGCTCATAACCGTTGGGCAATTTCGGGCTACATGGTTGGCAACGCAGTTTTTGATCCGTTGTCTGCCTATGACGCTCAGGGCAATTGGGCTCCCTACCTGGCGAAGGCGTTCACGCCAAGCGCCGATTTCAAGACGTGGACAGTTGACCTTCGTGCAGGAGTTACCTTCTCCGATGGCACGCCGGTTGATGCAACCGCAGTGAAGCTCGCCCTCGACACGGTCAAGGGCGATGCGCTCACTGGAGCGGCTTTGGCGAACATGTCCACGATCACCGTGGTTTCACCTTCGCAGCTCACCATTGCGACCACTGATCCGTGGGCATCGCTTCCGGCTGTGCTCACGACGCAGGTCGGCTTTGTCGCCGCCCCTGCCCAGTACAAGGCCGAAGGTGCTGCCGCTTCTCGCCAGCCGATCGGATCCGGCCCGTTCATTCAGAAAGAATGGGTTCCGGACAACCATTGGACCGGCACGAAGAACGCGAATTACTGGCGTTCCGACGACAAGGGCAACAAGCTTCCCTACCTCGATTCGGTTGAATTCCGTCCGATCGTCGATCCGCAGAACCGAGTCAATGCACTCCTTTCTGGCGACGTTCAGATGATTCACACCACTGACTGGCCGGCGATCAGTCGCCTGCAGTCCGAGGCGGCGTCAGGCAACATCCAGTTCGTAGCTGACCCGACTGAAACTGAAGAAGCCTTCCTGATGTTCAACACACAAAAGGCTCCGGTTGACGACGTTCGAGTGCGTCAGGCGCTCACCCTTTGCACCGACCCAGCTGCGATCAACGTGGTGAACGAAACACCGGCCGCTCGTGCAGCCGACAGTCAGTTCACGAAGGATTCGCCGTGGTACTCCGACAGTGGCTTCACCACCAATGACGTGGCGAAGGGCAAAGCACTGATCGATCAGGTCAAGGCCGAAAAGGGTCCCATCGTGATCAGTCTCGGCACCACGCCGGTTCCCGCCAACACGAATACCACTGCGCTGGTGAAGCAGCAGTGGGAGGCTTGTGGCGTCACCGTTAACACCACGACTTCGGAACAAAGCAAGTTCGTTTCCGATGCCGTAACCGGTAACTACACGGTCAACCTGTGGCGTCAGTTCGCTGCTTCTGATCCCGATGGCGACTACGTCTGGTGGACTCCGAAGAATGCGACTGGTCCGCTCACGCTGAACATCGCTCGCTTGAACGATCCGCAGATTGGTGCCGCCCTCGATAAGGCTCGTGCATCGAATGATCCTGCGGTTCGTAAGCAGGCGTACGCCGATCTTCAGAAGCGTCAGACCGAATTGGCTCCGTACATTTGGATCGCTCACGACCAGTGGGCAATCGGTGCGGCCAAGAACGTTCGTAACATCACGAACCAGACCCTTCCCGATGGACAGGCAGCACTGCCGTTCCAGCGTGGCGAGGTTCGCCTAGTCCAGACCTGGGTCGAATAAGACACGCAGATCTGATTCCGTTGTTGAGAGGGCCCGGTGCTTCGGCACCGGGCCCTCTCGCGTTGGAAGGTCGCCCACACGAAGCCATGGTTGCGGGTTACTCTGCGCGTACGGGGGTGGTCGCCATGGGTGGAGACTCAATGTTGCGTCGGGTTCTTTCGTTAGCGGCAGTTGCGGTTGGTTTATCGCTGTTCGCGGTGAGTTGCGGAAATTCGGGCTCTGGCACTGGCGCCAACTCGGGAACCGCGAGTTCCGATGTCACGGTGAAAGCAAAGGGAGTGCCCACTGAAGGTGGGGCAGTGAAGTTTGCGGTCGAGGGGGAGTCAGACGGCTTCAATCCGACGACAAATCGTTGGGCAATTTCCGGTCATATGGTCGGTTCAGCAGTCTTTGATCCGCTCTCGGCCTATGACGAAAACGGAATAGCGCAGCCGTACCTTGCGAAGGCGTTTACTCCGAGCGCCGACTTCAAGTCGTGGACGATTGAGTTGCGCCCGAATGTGAACTTCTCTGACGGCACGCCAGTTGATGGTGCTGCGGTTGCGAAAAGCCTCAACGCAATGCGTAAAGACCCGCTTGTGGGAATTGCGTTGTCAAATGTCGTATCGGTGACAGCTGCAGGTCCGTTGAGCGTCACTGTTGCGATGATCGATCCAGATGCATCGTTGGCGGCGGAGTTGACGACCCAGGTTGGCTACGTCGTCGCTCCTGCGCAGCTTGACGCACCACCGCCTGCAAATACGCGATCGCCCATCGGTTCTGGTCCGTTCATTCAGAAAGAATGGGTCCCAGACAATCACTGGTCCGGAGTGAAGAACCCGAATTACTGGCGCACGGACGCAACGGGAAACAAGTTCCCGTATCTCGACACTCTTGAGTTTCGTCCAATCACTGATCCGCAAAATCGAGTGAACGCGTTGCTCGCAGGAGATGTGAACATGATCCACACCACGGATTTCCCAGCGATGGCAAAGCTTTCGAGTGAGGCGCGGTCGGGAGCAATCCAGGTTGTCTTTGATCAGACACAAACCGAAGAAAGTTTCATCATGTTCAACACCGCGAAGGCTCCCGTTGACGATGTTCGGGTTCGCGAAGGACTGAAACTCTGCACTGATCCTGCTGCGATTCGCATTGTGAGCGAAACGCCTGATGATCGGGCTGCCGATAGCCAGTACACGAAGGATTCGCCGTGGTACGTCGATACAGGCTTCAAAACCAATGATCCGGCTGCAGGGAAAGCACTCATCGAACAGGTGGAGTCCGAAAAGGGTCCGATATCGCTCAGCCTCACGACAACGCCTGTGCCAGTAAATGTGAACGTCACCGCGCTTATCAAACAGCAGTGGGAATCGTGTGGCGTGAGTGTGACTACTACGACGACCGAACAGAGCAAGTTCATTCTCGATATGGCGACAGGCAACTATCAGGCGGATCTGACCCGTCAGTTCAGTGGCACCGATCCCGCCGTTGACTACGTGTGGTGGACGGGTAAGAACGCAACGGGCCCGCTTGCGTTGAACTTCGCACGACTCAATGATCCGGAATTGAACGCGGCGCTGGATAAGGGCCGGGCTTCACCAGATGTTTCGGTTCGAAAAGAGGCCTACGCCACGGTGCAGAAACGTCAGACAGCCTTGGTTCCTTACGTCTGGCTCGCTCATACGCAATGGGCGCTCGGTGCGGCCAAGGACATTCGTAACTTCACCTCGATGACGCTTCCTGACGGAGCAAAGGCGCAACCGTTCCAAGGCGGCAACGTGAAACTCACTGAGACCTGGATCGAGAAGTAATCCCGAACGGAACCAGCCATCGCCGCTACGTTCGGCGGCATGGCTGGTTCAGTTCGACAACTTCGTGCGGGGCTGCGGAACAGTTCGCCAACGCTCGCCAATGAAAAAGAATTGTGGGCCGAGGGGCACGCAGTTGTTGTTGGACTCGACGAAGTTGGTCGTGGTGCGTGGGCTGGCCCCTTGGTGATTGGCGCTGCGGTCGTTCCGAAAGATCGACGGGTTTACAAGCTTCGTGATTCAAAGATGCTTACCGAGGCCGAACGCGAGTCAATGTTTGATCGTGTCGCAGAGTGGTGCGATGCGTGGTCGCTTGGCATCGTGACGCACGAAGAATGTGATGACCTAGGAATGTCGTCGGCGCTTCGGCTGGCCGCGAGTCGGGCGATTGCGTCTCTCGGCTTTGTTCCCGACCGAGTGTTGCTCGACGGTTCGCATGACTTTGTCGGTGGTGGCATCACCAAAACAATTGTGAAGGGCGATGCAACGTGTGTGTCGATCGCTGCGGCGTCGATCTTGGCGAAGGTGAGTCGTGATCGCATGATGCGTGGGGAAGCCGAGAATTTCCCGGCCTATGACTTCCATCGCAATAAGGGCTATCCGTGTCCACGTCACCGCATGGCGTTGTCGGCGCTGGGCCCAACCACAATCCACCGGCGTTCATGGTCCTATATGGATGACTTGCCGTGGTCAGGCCTCCATCGTTCTGATCCTGCGTCGGCTCAAGCGAGTTTGTTTCACGCCGGGTAATCCGTTGTACGTCGAGCGGCAGGTACCCTCGGGCCATGACTCTCCGTTCTCGTGTCGTCCTCATCGCCTTCGTCGTTTGGACGGCGTTCGTGTGGGGCAACCGCATCTCCAACACGCTTCGATCCGAAGAATCTGCTGGTGCCAAAACATTTTCGACGGTGCTTTCACTCGTGCTGCTGGTCGTCGCCGCTGCCGTCGTTGTGGTCGTGGCGAAGGCCTGGAAGGGGCAGCTCACCGTTGGGGGAGCGAAGGTCGTGATGGGTGCCGCTGCGCTCACGGTGGTGGTCTGGCTTGTTCGAGTGCCCATGATCCTGATGGCCCACCACGGTGCTCCGTTCAAGATCGTGCATCTGATGCTTGGTGTGGTTTCGGTAGTTCTCGCCGCACTCGTCTGGCAGATCGGGGCAGTTGCGCTGCGGGGCGGCCGCAACGCAGCACCAATGGAGGGCGGTCGGGCCTGACCCGGCTACATTCACCGTCATGGGTCAGCCAGTTACCGTCATCGAAAAGCCTTCCTCGATTCCCGGCGTGGTTCGCTTCGAGACCAACCGCCCGCTTACCGGCATGGGGCACGAGATCTACCGTTCTGCCGACGATGTCCTGGCCGATCGTCCCGCCGATCTTGTGGCCCGCACGTTGTTTGAGGTTGACGGTGTCGAGTCTGTGCATGTGAATGGCAATGTCATCACGGTGTCACTCAAGGGATCCCCGGTTGGGCTGAAAGGCCGGCTCGAGGAACTCTTTCTCTATTACCGAGAAGGCGTCGAAGTCGTCATGCCTGAAGGGTTCGGCGACTAAGCAGTTGCCTTCATCGAACATCTGTTCGATACTGGTGAGGTGGTTCTTCCCGCCGCTCTTCCCTCATCCGTCCCACCGCCTTCGCTGAAAGAACTGGCGGAACGTATTCGGCCAGTGGTCTTGGCGCGCCAGGCCGTGGTGCCAGTCGTCGAACCACTCCAACGACTTTTGCCCGATGGCGGACTCATCCGTGGTTCGACCGTGGCTATCGGCGGAGTGGGGGCCACGTCGCTGGCGTTGCAACTTGTCGCTGCTGCCTCGCAAGCAGGGTCATGGGTTGCGGTCGTGGGGTTGAACGACCTCGCTCCGTCTGCGGTGCTTGAAGCAAACCTCGATGCGGAACGAATCGCCTTTATCGATCCGGGGAACTCGGGGCGGCAGGTTGATGTTCTTGCGGCATTGATTGGAGCAGTCGATGTCGTGCTGCTTGATGCGCGGCTCTTGCTGCGTCCATCAGAAGGTCGTCGGCTTGCATCACGACTTCGTGAGCGAGGATCAATCCTCGTGGTTGTGTCCCCAGGCGGGGTGGTGAACTCCTCGTTGTCTGCTGATCTTTCGCTCACTGTTGGCGACGCGCAATGGGAAGGTTTGGGTCGCGGCCACGGCCACCTGCGTTCGCGTCGTGTGTGCATCGGTGTCGATGGTCGGGGGCGAGCAAGCCGCACGGCGCGATGCGAGTTGTTGCTGCCGGCGATTGATGTCCAGGTTGCAACCGCAGAATCTGAACGCGAGGACGGAACGGTTGTCGCGTTCATTCGTTGAGGTGGTGACGCAATGAACGTGCGGACACTGGTAGTGCTGTGTCCCGATTGGCCAGTTATCGCCACTGCAGCATCGGCCGATGAAGCGGTTGCTGTGATTGCAGTAAACAGGGTGATGTCCACTTCGCCAGCAGCTCGCGTAGAAGGCGTTGAGGTCGGGCTTCGTCGTCGCGATGCACAACGCCGCTGTCCGGCGCTACAGATCGTTGATCCCGATCCTGATCGTGATGCCCGAGTGTTTGCTTCAATCGCCGCCCTCGTTGATCGATTTACTCCACGAGTCGAACTGTCTTTTCCTGGGTCGCTTGCATTTCCAACGCTTGGGCCTTCTCGGTATTTCGGTGGAGATGAGCTGTTAGCGAGGTTGGTGGCATCTGAAATCGATGAAGCATTGGGTTCATCGGGTTGGTTCGACGCCGTTGGGGTGGGTGTCGCCGACGGCATTTTTGCTGCAACCCGTGCCGCAGAACTTGCGGTCACTGAGCCTGATCATGTCCGCGTGATTCCTTCAGGGGAAGCGGCAAAATTTCTTTCCCCGTTTCCCGTCAGTGTGCTTGGTCGCCCTGAGTTGGCTGATGTCCTGCACCGACTTGGGCTGCGCCGACTCGGAGACTTCGCTGCGCTCAAGGTCGATGATGTCGTTGCTCGGTTTGGTGTTGAAGGTCGATTTCTTCATCGACTCGCTCGAGGGATTGATGATCGGCCGTCATCGCTTGGGCCTCCGCCACGGTCTTTCGATGCCGAGTCGGTGATCGATCCACCTGCTGAACGCGTTGACATCGCTGCGTTTGCCGCGCGCATTGTCGCCGATGACTTGCACAATCGGCTTCGTGCTGAAGGTCTGGCGTGCACTCGTTTACTCATTGTGGCTGAAACCGATGCGGGTGAACGACTTGAACGCGTATGGCGTCACGAAGGGGCACTGTCATCAACGGGCATTGTCGACCGTGTTCGTTGGCAACTTGATGGATGGCTCAACGGTCCGAGCGCGCAGCGACCAAGTGGGGGAGTCTCCCGGTTGTTGCTGATCCCTGATGAAGTGATGCCCGCTCGTGGTCGACAGCATGGGTTTTGGGGTGGCGAGACCGAAGCCGATGAGCGAGCGGGCCGAGCGTTGGCGCGCGTGCAGGGGATGCTAGGAGTCGCTGCAGTCACAGTTCCTGAACGGAGGGGCGGTCGAGGGCCCGCCGATGTCGTGGTGCGCGCTCCGTTTGTTGGTATCGATGGCGACGAGGACCGAAACCGCGGCAGTGCGGTTGATGCGCCATGGCCAGGTCGGGTTCCTTCACCGTTACCAACGTTGCTTCCGTCTGAACCGCTCTCAATCGAAGTGCTGGATGCAACGGGTGCACCAGTCTGGGTGAGCGGTCGTGGAACGTTGAGTGCCGAACCATCGACGGTGAAGTTCGATGCTGCGGTGCGCAACGGCATCTCAATCGCAGGGTGGGCCGGGCCGTGGCCGTGCGATGAGAGGTGGTGGGATCAACTCACCCATCGACGTCGCGCTCGTCTGCAATTGGCGCTTTCTGATGGCCGAGCGATGCTCCTACAGATCGAACAGGGGAGTTGGTCAGTTGAAGCGGTGTATGACTGACGCGAGCCCCTCTGCCTGTGCGACGATCTACGCAACACATCATGAAGGGGCCGGGATGAGCGAAGAGAACGTCGTAGCAATCGCGCAGAAAGCAGTCGGAACCTCCGACACGATCATCGCTGCCGCATGGTTCCAAGCCCGAGGGACCTCGGGTGGAACCTTGGTGGGAATGGAAGCCGGCTCCATGGCGAGCGACATGGTGGGGGGCGGACTCGCCGGCGCGGTGTTGAGCATCGCTGGCACGGCCATTGGCTACAAGAAGGGACACAACAGCGGTGGTCTCGTCACGAGGACCGACGACGGCATGGTGATCCACCAAGCCCCGTACTTCTCGCTCATCGCGGTGTCAGAAAAGAACATCTATGCCTGGCATGTTGGTCATAAGGCCATGCATCGCACTGCTGGTGAAGTGCTCTTCGTCTTACCCCGGGCCGAGGTTGAGATCGAGGTACATGCGCGAGCCACGGTTCGCACGTTCGAAGTGCTCCATGCCTCGGCCTCTGAGAAGTGGGAATTTGAAGGCAATTATGTGGCCGGCCATGTGCAGCCACTGCTCGATGTGCTGAATGCCGTGGAAACCACCGAGCCCTGACTCATGAGTCGGGCCAGGGAGGCGCTGCCCGAGTACTCCAACCACGGGTTGTGACGTAACGTCTGATCTGACCTCAACGGTTACTCGGGGGGAAGACGACCTATCTGCCTTCCCCGCTCGTCTCTCCGCTTTCGATCAGAGCCTCCAATGTCCCAACGTCGTCGTCGAGTACTTGCCCTGTGCGTGGCGCTGCTCGTCCTGCTTGCGGGAGGCGGATTCTGGATCGCGGCACAACCGGAAGCTCGTTCGTCGGGAGTCGACACGCCCTCGGTGGTCACGGCGCCGACGACATCGACGACAGAGGTCGATACGTCGTTGGCGCTGAACACTCCGCAGCCACCGGATCGATCGGCTGAGCGAGTCGCGCCAGAGGTCGAGGCTGCTGTCGCTGCGACCGGTACAACAGAAGTGCTCGTCGTTTTCGATGCGCAGGTCTCGGGAACAGACAACGAAAAGCGCGTGCAAGTGCAAGCGGGGATCGATTCGATTACCGCGTCATTGCCTTCGGGAAGCTGGTCGATCGCTGGTGAGACCCCTACTGATCCAGTGGCGAAGTTGGTGATCGACGCTCAAGCACTCGCCGTGCTTCAGCAGCGCCCTGATATTCGGCGCGTGCAATCCGCATCGCACGAGTTCTATCCCGCCGAGGTTTCAGGTCCCGCTGTGGCATCGAGCGAACTGGGGGCGACCGCCAATCTCGACACAATGGGGGCGAGTACGCCAGTTACCGGGGCATGGGCGTCGGGGTTCAAAGGTGCTGGAACGACAATCGCGGTCCTCGATACTGGTGTGCAGACCGATCATCCGTTTCTGATGAACGGAACCGCGCAGAAAACAGTTGGCGAAGCGTGTTTTGCTTCGGCATTTGGCTACTCGACGACCTGTCCCGGCGGTGCGCCGATGAGCGTGAACGAGGGTTCAAAAGTCGGCGCTGGTGCACCGTGTCCCGTTGACATCATCACGCAAGGTCAAAAGGAATGTATTCACGGCACCCATGTTGCCGGAATTGCGCTGGGTGGTGACGGCACAGGAAATTCGGGGATTGCGCCAGAGGCCTCGCTGATTTCGGTGCAAGTGTTTTCGTACAAGTACTCGACGAACAGAATTACGTCGAACACTGGAGACATTGATGATGCCCTGCAATGGCTCTACAACCGTCGTGCCGATTTTCCTGGATTGACTGCGGTCAACCTCAGCCTCGGCGATGGAGCTCTTTACGCGGGTTTTTGTGACGCAACAGAAGCAAGCACGTACAGCAAAGTCCAGCAGTTGCTCAATGTTGGAATTGTCACTGTCGTTGCCGCTGGTAACGAATCACGGTCGAATGGCGTTTCATCGCCTGCATGTTTGTCCAACGTGGTTGCCGTCGCCGCACTCACCGGAGGGAGTGGTCCCGACGCGCGTGCCAGTTATTCGAATATCGGGCCTCAAGTAAATGTTTTTGCGCCGGGGACGTTGACGTCTTCTATTCCTTGTAATGGCACGGTGTCGATGTCAGGCACTTCGATGGCAACACCATCGGTTTCGGGGTCGATTGCGATTCTTCGGCAGGCGAGTGTGAGCGCCACCGTTGCACTTCTTGAAAATTCCGGTAGTTCGGTTGATGGGTACTCCCAACCAAGCGTGAAATTGAATGCTGCAATTGTTGGATTACCAGGTCCGGTTGGTCCGGTCAGCGGAATTGCCTCAGGATCGCAGGTCGCAGTTTCGTGGACCGCAGGTTCGCCAGGAACGGGCAGCATCAGTAGTTACAAGGTGACTGCTGCGCCTGGGGGACAGTCGTGTACAACGTCAGGCCTTGGGTGTTCCGTCACGGGGCTTGATCCCACGAAGTCCTATGTCTTCACCGTCGTACCTACAGGGACGACTGGGGTAGGTCCTGGTCGCTCATCAACATCAATTGCACTGCCGAATGTTCCAGCGGCGCCAATGGATTACGTCCCTCTTACTCCGGCTCGACTTCTTGACACACGTTCGATTTCAAGCGGTGCGAGCACGTTTGATGGGAATGACCTTGGTTGTGGTGGCGTCGCTGAAGGGCTCGCGAACGTGCGAACGCTCGACGTGGAAGGGCGCGCTGGTGTTCCAAGCTCGGGCGTGGATGCAGTTGCAGTGAATGTCACCGTGGTTTCGCCGACTGCTTCGAATTACCTCACCGTGTATCCAAGTGGCACTTCGAAACCCAATGCTTCGAATATTAATTTTGTTGCCGGTCAGATCATCCCGAATATGGCGATCGTGAAGGTCGGGAGCGACGGCAAGATCGCGATGTACAACGAAAGCGGACTGACACAGGTCGTTGTCGATGTTGTCGGTTGGTTTCCTGATGGTTCCGATTACACCGGTGTGGATCCACAACGTTTGTTAGACACTCGAACAGGCGCGCAAGGTGGCGGATCAACGATTGATGGAGTATTCGAAGGCGTCGGTGCGCTCTCTCAGCAGCAAACCCTTCTCCTTCCAGTCGTCGGCCGCGGGACAATTCCTGCGTCTGGAGTTGGGGCTGTTGCCCTGAACGTCACTGTGACCGCCCCGACGGCGGCGAACTATTTGACGGTGTTTCCATCGGGTGTTGCGAGACCAACGGCATCGAATCTCAACTTCAGTGCTGGCCAAACGATTGCGAACATGGTGATCGCGAAAGTCGGTGCCGACGGCAAGATCGCCATCTTCAACAACGCGGGTTCAACGCAGGTTTTGGTTGACGTCGTGGGTTGGTTCCCCACTGTCTCTGAATACACCGGCATCGTTCCGCAACGGTTTCTCGATACGCGTTCATGTGCGCTCTGCGTGACGATCGACGGTCAGTATCAAGGCCTCGGATCGCTTTCTCCGGCAGAGGCGTACCCGCTGCAAATCACGGGACGGGGAGCAATTCCCTCTTCGGGTGTTGGATCGGTTGCGCTCAATGTCACTGTTGTCGGCTCTACCGCCAGCAACTACTTGACCGTCTATCCGTTTGGCGCGACGCAGCCCGTCGCATCGAATCTGAACTTTGTTGCTGGTCAAACGATTCCCAACATGGTGATCGTGAAACTTGGCTCCGACGGCAAGATCACCCTTTTCAATAAATCGGGAGCCACCCCGGTGGTCGTTGACGTCGTGGGTTGGTTTCCCTAGGGGGAAGAGGGCTCTTGCCGTATCGAACACATGTTCGATACGGTGGACCCATGGGGTCGGAGTCCTATGCAGAACTGCATTGCCATTCTCAGTTCAGTTTCCTCGATGGTGCCAGTACGCCCGAAGCGCTGGCGGCCGAGGCGATGCGATTGGAACTGAGCGCGCTTGCGCTCACTGATCACAACGGGTTCTACGGCGTTGTTCGTTTCGCCGAGGCGGCACGTGCTGTTGGGCTGCCCACCATCTTCGGGTCGGAACTCACTTTGGGGCGCACGGCGCCGCCGGTGGCCGAACCCGACCCAGGCGCCGCCGCAGGCGAATCGCACCTCATTGTTCTTGCTCGCGATCCGCGTGGCTATGCACTGTTGGCGCGGGCGCTGAGCGAAGCCCAATTGCGAGGCGAGAAGGGCGCGCCGCGAGCATCGCTGGCCGAACTCTGTGCACTCGGGGGCACGGCGGCGCCGGCGGCCGATCGCAATCACTGGTTGGTGCTCACGGGCTGTCGTAAAGGTGCCGTTGTTTCCGCGCTCGAACATCACGGTCCCGCAGCGGCGGTCGATCAACTCGCGTTGCTGGTCAACGCCTTTGGCCGCGAGAACCTCGCAGTCGAACTATGGGATCACGGCCATCCACTGGATTCGGTTCGTAACGACGCGTTGATGCAGATCGCGCTGCGTGGCAATGTCGATCTTGTCGCTACGACCAACGCCCATTACGCAACGCCAGCAGAACGTCCACTCGCAACCGCGTTAGCTGCGGTGCGTTCACGCCGCAGCCTCGACGAGATCGATGGTTGGCTACCGGCTGCGGCTGGTGCACATCTTCGTTCGGGTTTCGAACAAGCCCGAAGGTTCGCTCGTTATCCCGGAGTGGTGGAACGGGCGGGGGAGTTAGGTCAGGCCTGTGCGTTCGATCTCAAACTTGTCGCGCCCAATCTTCCACCGTTTCCTTGCCCCGATGGGCTCGATGAAATGGGGTATCTACGGCGACTGACCGAACGTGGCGCCGAACGTCGTTATGGGCCACGTCATCGCGAACGGGTTGCGGGTGCATGGGCGCAGATCGATCACGAACTTTCCATCATTGAGCAACTCGGTTTCCCTGGTTACTTCCTGATCGTGCACGACCTCGTCGATTTCTGTCGGCGCAACGACATCTACTGTCAAGGACGTGGTTCGGCCGCAAACTCTGCAGTGTGTTTCGCGTTAGGGGTCACCAAGGCCGACGCCATCGAGCTGGGTTTGTTATTCGAACGGTTTCTTTCGCCTGAGCGCGATGGTCCACCCGATATCGACATCGACATCGAATCTGGTCGACGTGAAGAAGTCATTCAATACGTGTACCAACGTCATGGTCGTCACTACGCCGCGCAGGTCGCCAATGTCATCACCTATCGACCTCGTTCGGCAGTGCGCGATATGGCAAGTGCGCTTGGCTATGCGCCCGGTCAGGCCGATGCATGGGCCAAGAACGTCGATCGTTGGGGTTCGCTCATCACTCAACTCGAAGACAATGCCAACACGGTTGCGCCCGAGCCCGATTCCGACACCATTCCGCCTGCAGTCGTCGAGTTGGCCGCACAGATCGAACATGCACCGCGCCATCTCGGGATTCACTCCGGTGGCATGGTGCTTTGTGATCGACCCATCATCGAGGTGTGTCCCGTTGAGTGGGCCCGTCGTGAGAACCGAAGTGTTTTGCAATGGGATAAAGACGATTGCGCCGCAGCGGGCCTCGTGAAGTTCGATCTTCTCGGCCTTGGCATGCTCACTGCGTTGCATAACACCGTCGATGCAATTTCCGAGGCCTATGGGTTTGCCATCGATATCGCCGAAGTCCCTCAGGACGATGCTGTGTACGACATGTTGTGCAGTGCCGATTCCGTCGGTGTATTCCAGGTCGAGAGTCGCGCGCAAATGGCCACGCTGCCTCGGCTAAAGCCGCGCAAGTTCTACGACCTTGTCGTTGAAGTAGCACTTATTCGTCCTGGTCCCATTCAAGGCAACTCGGTGCATCCGTATATTCGGCGGCGCAACGGACTCGAAAAGGTGACCTATCTGCATCCGTTGCTTGAACCTTCGTTGGCCAAGACCTTGGGCATTCCGTTATTTCAAGAACAACTCATGCAAATGGCAATTGATGTTGCTGGTTTCAGTCCTGGTGAGGCCGATCAGTTGCGCCAAGCCATGGGCTCAAAGCGAAGTTCCGAACGTATGGAGCGTTTGCGCGGTCGATTCTTTGATGGCATGGCCGAACGCGGCATCACTGGCGACATCGCCAATCAGATCTTCGACAAACTCGCAGCATTTGCGAACTTCGGTTTTCCTGAAAGCCACTCGGTGTCATTCGCGTATCTCGTCTATTCGAGTTCCTATCTCAAGCGGTACTTCCC
>CALBSE010000036.1 GCA_937927725.1 uncultured Actinomycetes bacterium | reverse complement strand
TCGTCATCCCGAACGATCGTTTGCTTACGGTCTCCAATGACAAGACCTCGGTGCTTAACGCGTTCAAGATGGCCGACGAAGTCCTGCTCCAGGGCGTGCAGGGCATCACCGACCTCATCACGACACCTGGCCTCATCAATACCGACTTCGCTGACGTCAAGATGATCATGAGCGATGCCGGTTCGGCGCTTATGGGCATCGGTTACGGCTCGGGCGAAGGCCGTGCAGTGGCCGCAGCCAAGGCCGCGATTTCCTCGCCGTTGCTCGAAGCGTCAATCGAAGGTGCTCGCGGCATTCTTCTCACCATCGCCGGTGGCAGCGACCTTGGTCTTTTCGAGGTCAACGAAGCCGCCGAGATCATTCATGGTGTTGCTCACGCGGACGCCAACATCATCTTCGGCACGGTTATCGACGACGAAATGGGCGACGAAGTTCGTGTCACCGTCATCGCCGCCGGATTCGATCGTTGGGACGGCGAGGTTCGTCCTGGTCGAGCAGCTCGTGACGATCGCCCGATCGCTCGTGATGTGTTCTCCACCGACGACGACCTCGATGACGACGGCGACTTCGACGTCCCGTCGTTCCTTCAGTAGTCATCGTCTCCGCCCCGGTGCGGTTCTTTGATCGAGCGCTCGTCAATGGGCGCTCGATCCGCGTCCGGAGCACAGAACAAATCGATGGCGATTTCTCCATTGGGGGAGCGGGCGCCGAACTCGAAGCGCGTCGACGATCTGTTGTTGATCGTCCTTGGGTTTGGCTGACGCAGGTGCACGGAGATGTGTGTGTCGACGTCGATGTCGTTGGTCGTGAGCCCGCGTGTGGCACATCGGCCGATGCGTCAGTCACCAGCAGGACCGATTTGGCGCTCTCGATTCAGACCGCTGATTGCATCCCGATAGCTCTGTGGTCTGACGACGGGGTTATTGCTGCAGTTCATGCCGGGTGGCGCGGCCTTGAAGCCGGTGTCATCAACGCGGCGGTGAACTCGTTGCGCACGCATACCTCTGCGCCTCTTCACGCTTTTATTGGTCCCTCTATTGGTCCCGAGTGCTACGAGTTCGGGGTCGAAGACCTCAATCGACTTGAACAACGGTTTGGACCCGCAATCCGAGCAGTCACAGACGACGGTCGTCCGGCGCTCGATGTGCGCGCTGGCGTGCGGTTAGAACTCTCTCGAAACGATGTCGCTCTCGACGTCGATGACGACGCCTGCACCGCATGTGCGGACGGTTTCTTTTCGCATCGAGCGCGTGCGCAGACCGCTCGTCACGCCACCGTGATCTGGATCGAGGAATCATGACAACCACAGTGAACGCGCAACTCGTGGCACAACACATTCGTGATCTGCAGGATCGACTCGCTCGCTTGTCTCCTGAACGAGACGTTCGCCTCGTCGCCGTCACAAAAGGTTTTGGAATCGACGCGCCTCGTGCCGCGCTTGCGGCTGGACTCACAATGATGGGCGAAAACTACGCCCAGGAACTTGTTGCGAAGCACGAAGAACTTTCACCAGATGAGCGAGCTCGAATTGAGTGGCAGTTTCTCGGACGGCTGCAACGCAACAAAGTTCGAAGCCTGGCCTCAATCGTGTCGGTGTGGCAGAGCGTCGACCGCGTCGAGTTAATCGACGAAATCGCTCGTCGTGCTCCCGGGGCGAAGGTAATGATTCAGCTCAATCTGAGTGAAGAGCCCCAAAAGGGTGGGGCGGCGCTGGCTGACTGCGCGGAACTCGTGGGCCATGCCCGGGACGCGGGTCTCGATGTCGTTGGACTTATGGGTGTCGGTACCGTCGGAAATCCGGCCGACTCGGCGGCAGCCTTTGAGTCATTGGTTGTCCTTGCTGACGAATTGGGCATTCCAGAGCGCTCCATCGGCATGTCTGATGACCTCGAAGTAGCGGTTGCGGCAGGCTCCACCATGGTCCGGGTGGGCACGGGTCTCTTCGGGGAGCGGGCCCCTCGAGACGGCGATTGATGAGGCGCAATCGGCCGGCCCTGTCGTGAATGTCGTCAATCGGCGCGGACCAACTAGCCTGCTGAGTCGGACCGGGGGTCAGTTCCCCCGCACGGAGGGTCAGATGTCTTCGATGTGGCGCAAGGCCATGGTGTATCTCGGGCTTGGGCCCGACGATGAATATGACGATTACGCGGCGTCGCCTGACGACCGCCCGCTGCCACCACCCCCTGCTCAGGTGGCCCGTCAGCAACCAGCTCGCCCGACCGGCACGGTTCGGGCGCGTCCGCCGGTATCGACTGGCCCCGTGCTCTCGACCGCTCCTGAGACCGGAGAGGTTTCGGCGGTACGACCCGTCGCTGCCCCAACATCGCGCGCAACTGCGGCTGCGGTTGAAGACGCATCGAAGCCTCGGGTTCGTGCAGTGCCTCGTCGCCAGTCGGTACGCCCAATGTTGGTGACGCCGACGCGCTTCAATCAGGCCCAAGACGTTGCCGACAACTTCAAGGCCGGCAAAGCCGTAGCGATGGATCTCGCCGACGCAGATGGCGACTTGGCTCGCCGACTGATCGATTTCTCCAGTGGCCTTTGCTATGGAATCGGCGGCTCAATGCAACGCCTTGAGCGTTCCTCGGTGTATCTCATCCTTCCTGTCGGGGTCGATGTGCCCGAGGAAGAACGAGCACTTCTGCTCGGCTCCGCCGACGAAGAATACTGATCCACAGCCGTGTGGGTCCTGATTCATTACATCGCGCAGATCTTTCTGCTGTGCCTTCTGGGTCGTATCGTCCTGAGTTGGTTCCCGCCGTCGGGTCCCGGACCAGTCGAGACGCTCCGCCGGGTGCTCTTCCGCATCACCGAGCCGGTTCTGGGGCCAATTCGGGCGCTCTTGCCGCCGGTTCGGTTGGGCGGAATGGGTCTCGACCTTTCGCCCATGATTGTGTTCATCGGGTTGGAAATTCTTCTGGCGTGGTTGCCGGGCTGAGCCTGCTTCGAAGGCGTTGACACTTGGGCGGCGTTCGGCCGATACCATCGCCGCCATGGAAACCACTCCCGGAACTCCCCACCTTCTTACTGACGTTCGATTCTCTGTCAGCCGCAAGGGCTACGACCCTGACGAGGTGGACAACTTCCTTGAGCGTGTCAGCGCCGCAGTTGCGCAGTTGCAAGACAAGCTTCGTCAGGCAACGGCATCTGCCGAAGCAGCCGAGACTCGCGCTGCCGATGCAGTTCGCAATGAAAGCCGCCTGCAGGCTCGCATCGCCGAACTCGAATCGGGTGTTGCTGCGGCACCGGCACCGGCGGTTGTTGCGCCGATCCGTGCCGTCGATCCCACGATCGAAGCAGAGCAGGCATCGTCCGTTCTTGTGATGGCCCAACGCACCGCCGACGCAACGATCAACGAAGCACGTACGAACGCAGCGCAAATGCTCTCCGAGTCCGAAGTCGAAGCCAGCCGAATCCTTTCGGCCGCAAAGGCGCAAGCCGACGAAGCAATTCGCGACCTTGATAAGACCCGTCGCGAACTTGCCGCCGACAACGCGGCACTCGACGCGTTCCTTTCCGAACAGCGAGCAGTCATCGCCAATGGCCTTTCTCGGATCCAGGCCGTTCTCGATGATCCGGCAGCTCTCCGAGTTGGAACTCCGCCAGTCGAACTCACGACTCCCGCAGTGATCCCTGCACCGGCTCCTGCTGCCTTTGCAGCACCAGAACCGGCTCCTACCTCCGAACCCGAGCCCGAGGTCTTTCAGCCGATCCTGGCCGAAGACTCGAGTTGGACCCCTGAACCGGCTCCGACCTCGCTTTTCGTCGAGGAAGAGGCCGATGGTGGCCCGGCAACTGCTTCGGTTCCGGTTTTCGACGATGAGTTCCTTGCCGAAGACGACGACGATGCCGACGCGGCAATGCGTCGTTTCTTCGACGCAGACTTCGACGACGATCGTCGCTGATCCTGCGCCGCACCCTCGCACAACGATCGGGGCTCTTCATCTTCGGATGAGGGGCCCTTTTTCGTTTTCAGAGCGCAGAGGCGGTGAAGCTTGCGTCAGTCGACTCGGCTGATTGCGAGAGCGATCGAAGTGCCGTCGATCTCGATTGAACGATCGCCAGTTCCGAACTCGATTGAACGAGCAAGGATTTCGTTCATGATCGTTTCGCGATGCGTTTCGATGACCGCGCGAAGTTTGTCGTCAGCATCGATTGTGACTGCGATGCGGTCGGCGATTTCGAGACCAGCGCTCTTGCGCGCATCGTTGAGTGCGCGAACGAGTTCGCGGGCGGTTCCTTCTGCGCGAAGTTCGTCATCAAGTTCAAGGTCGAGGGCAACGGCCCATCCGTCGTCTTCGACGAGAGCGAGGTCGGCATGCTTTTCGGCGCGAACTTCGACCTCGTCGGCGGTGAGGCGTTCGCCAGCAATTTCGATCCAGCCATTCTCGGCGAGTTGCAACTGGAGTGCAGAGCCGTCGGCATCGGCCAACGCCGCTTTGATCTCGTTGACACGAGGACCGAGACGAGGGCCAAGAAGGCGGAAGTTTGGGATCACGGTCCAGCCCATGAGGCCTGAGAGCGAATCAAGTCGCTCGAGGGACTTCACATTGAGTTCGGCCTCGATCTCGGCTTCGATTGCCGCGTCGAGGTCAGTGCCTCCGTGGAGAAGCAACGCCCGAGCCAGAGGCTGACGGACTTTCATCTTTGCGTCGGTGCGGGCAGAGCGACCCAAACTCACGAGACGCCGAGCGGCTTCCATCTGTTCGGCCAGTGATGCGTCGTGGCGACCCTTGGCCGAAGGCCAGTCGGTGAGGTGGACAGATTGGGCGTCGGTGAGCGTCGTGTAGATCTCGTCGGCCAAAAACGGACAGAACGGTGCGAGTACCTGTGCGATGGTCGTGAGGCACTCATACAGCGTGGCGTGTGCTGCGGCGTCGCTCGACTTCCAGAACCGGGGACGACTGCGACGCACGTACCAGTTGGACATGTCGTCGACGAACTTTGCAATGCGCCCTGATCCACCGAGTGCATCGAAATTCTCGAGTGCAGCAGTGACGGACGCGACGGTGTCATCGAGCTCGGAAAGAATCCAACGGTCGAGAACGTGTGTGGGAGCCGCCTGATTGGCGTCGGGCTGCCATCCGTCGAGATCGGCGTAGGTGGCGAAGAAGGAGAAAACGTTCCAGAGCGTGAGCAACGTTTGGCGGGTTGCTTCGCGAATGCCGTCAGGGAAAACACGTCGGGGGGTCCAGGGTTGTCCGGACGAGAAGAAATACCAACGCAACGCGTCGGCGCCCAATGTGTCGAAAATGTCGAACGGTGCGATGACGTTGCCGCGTGACTTCGACATCTTCTGCCCGTTTTCGTCGACAATCAGAGCAAGGCAGACGACGTTTTTGTAGGGCGTTGAATCGAACACCAGCGAGTTAACGGCAAGTAGTGAATAGAACCAACCACGGGTTTGGTCGATGGCTTCGCAAATGAAATCAGCTGGGAATGCGCCTGTGAATGAATCGGCATTCTCGAACGGATGATGACGTTGTGCCGAAGGCATTGAGCCGGAGTCAAACCACGCATCGAGCACCGGTGCAACGCGTCGCATGGTGCCCGCGCACCCGTCGGTGCTGCAGCCGAACGTGATGTTGTCGACATGTGGTCGATGGAGATCGAGTTCGGTGAGGTCGCGGCCGGTCAATGAACTGAGTTCTTCGACAGAACCGATGCAGTGTTCATGGCCGTTTGCATCGCAGCGCCAAATCGGGAGCGGCGTTCCCCAATAGCGGTCGCGAGAAAGTGCCCAGTCGATGTTGCCTTCAAGCCATTTGCCGAAACGGCCGTGCTTGATGAATTCGGGATGCCACTCGATGCGTTCGTTTTCGCGCATGAGCAGATCGCGGTGTTCGGAGGTGCGCACAAACCACGAAGTCTTTGCCCAGTAAATGAGCGGAGTGCTGCATCGCCAGCAATGTGGATAGCTGTGTTCGTAGGCCTGTTCACGAACAAGAAGTCCGCGGTCGCTGAGGTCGCTGATGATGTCGCGGTCGGCATCTTTGACAAATGTTCCGGTAAAGGCCGGAACGGTTTCGTCGAAGGCGGCATCGGCATTGACGGGATTGAGGACCGGAAGTTTTTCGGCTCGACCCACAGCGGCGTCGTCCTCGCCGAATGCGGGAGCGAGGTGCACGATTCCCGAACCGTCGTCAGTCGTCACGAACGCTGCGGAAACGACACGCCAACCATCTGCGCCGGGAGGGGGAGTGAGCGTGTCGAAGGGACGCTCGTAGCGCCATCCAACAAGGTCGGCACCCTTGAACTGTTCGATGACGGTTGCGTCTTCGGGCGCGAGGGCGGCGGCCATGACGAGGTCGCGGGTTCCGTCCGTTGACGCCACGCGCACGTAGTCGATGTCTGGGCCCACGGCGGCGGCAACATTCGAGATGAGTGTCCATGGAGTGGTGGTCCAGACCAGAAGGTCGACGTCTCGATCGACGATTGGGAATCGGACAAACACCGAGGGATCAACGACGTCGCGATAAACGTCGGGCTGTCCGAGTTCGTGGCTCGACAACGCGGTGCCGCAGCGACCGCAATAGGGCGAGACCTTGTGGCCTTCGTAGAGCAGGCCCTTGTCCCACAGTTGACGGATGAGCCACCAGACCGATTCGACATAGGAGTTGTCGAGAGTCCAGTACGCATCGGCCGTGTCGATCCAGACACCGGATCGTTCGGTAAGCGCCGTCCAGTCGGTGACATAACGCTGCACCGATTCGCGGCAACGTTGATTGAACTCGGCAATCCCAAATGCTTCGATTTCGTGCTTGGTCGAAAGCCCGAGTTCCTTTTCGACCTCAAGCTCGACGGGAAGGCCGTGGCAGTCCCAGCCACCCTTGCGGGGAACATCGCGGCCACGCATGGTCTGGAATCGTGGATAGATGTCTTTGAAGACTCGGGCCCACACATGGTGGAGGCCGGGTCGACCGTTGGCCGTTGGAGGGCCTTCATAGAAGATCCAGGGCTCATTCCCTGCTCGGAGTCGGCGTGTCGCGCCGATGGTGTCATCGGCCTTCCAGCGCTGCAGGCGGCGTTGTTCGAGGTTGGGGAGGTCGAGATCTGGGTCAACGGGACCGAATGACATGAGGGCCAAGCGTAGGCCGTCGCTGAACGGCTCCGGTGCGGGCGGGTTGACGTGGGAGGGCGGCGCCCTTACCCTCCGCCGATCCACCGCCACTCAAGGGAGAACATCCGTGGCAGTCAAAAAGGCACCGGCGAAGAAGTCCGCAGCGAAAAAGGCTCCGGCCAAGAAGGCAGCAGTCAAAGTTCCGGCCAAGAAGGTCGTGAAGAAGGCCGCCCCAGCAAAGAAGGCTCCGGCCAAGAAGATCGCGCCAGCGAAGAAGGCTCCGGCGAAGAAGGCAGCTCCGGCCAAGAAGGCGGCGCCAGTCAAGAAGGCTCCGCCGAAGAAGGTTGCGCCAGCGAAGAAGGCTCCGGCGAAGAAGGCAGCTCCGGCGAAGAAAGCTGCGCCCGTCAAGAAGGCCGCTGTCAAGGCCCCGACCCCGAAGGCAACTCCGGCGAAGAAAGCAGAAGCCGCACCGGTCGTCGCTCCTCGGCCAAACCGTCTTCCTCCGATTCCGAAGGAACCGAAAAAAATTAAGTACCCGTTCGACGCGAAATTCCTTGATGCGCAGCGCCTGCACCTACTCGAAGAGCGTCGTCGACTCGTTCACGATGCTGAAGCTCTGACAGCTGAGGCCAATTCGCTGGCTGAGCTCCGTGAGCCCGGCGATGTGCAGTTCGATGAAGAATCGGGCGAAGGCGACACGCTTGCGGTGGAGCGCGAACGCGACCTTGCGCTTTCGGCACAGTTCCTCGAACAGGTCGATGAAATCGATCGTGCAATGGCGAAGATCGGACAAGGCACCTACGGCATTTGCGAGATTTCCGGTCTCGCTATTCCGAAAGAACGCCTTCGTGCCATTCCGTGGTGTCGTGAGCGTGTCGAGTACAAGGTCGGCAACTTCCGTCGCTGAACAACCACGGCTCGGGCAGATCAGCCCCTAGGTTGGAGCCCGTGACAACGTCGACTTCCTCTGCCGCAGCGGTGCCCACGCATCGGGTCCTGTTTGGCGCGGTCGCGGTTGGGTGGGTTCTCGCCGACCAACTTTCGAAGTCGTGGGCCGTATCTTCGCTCAAGGATCAGAGTGTCGACGTGGTCTGGACGCTTCGTTTCCAATTGACGGTGAATCACGGGGCGTCGTTCAGCCTTGGGACAGGTTTCGGCACCTGGATCGGACTCCTTGCCCTTGTTGTTGTCGGAGTCTTGGTTTGGAAAGGCGGATCCGTTCGCTCTCGTTTGGGCGCGGTTGCACTCGGCATGATCGTGGGCGGAGCATTGGGAAATGTTCTCGACCGCGCTTTTCGAGGCGATGCCGGGTTCTTTCAAGGCGGGGTCATCGATTTCATCGATTTCCAGTGGTGGCCGGTGTTCAACATCGCGGACATCGGTGTCGTTTGCGGCGCGATCCTCCTTGTGATCTCGACACTTCTTACGCCGCCGCCTGACAACGTCGAGAACACCGACGCACATTCATCCTCGGAGGAATCGCCTACCGCCGCGAACTCTTCCTCAACGATCGAGAGCAACTGATATGGCCTACACCGAGGTCATCCCCGAATCACTCGCCGGAGAACGCATCGATCGCGTCGTGGCGATGATCACCGGTGCAAGTCGCACGCGCGTCACCGAATGGCTCGAACAGGGCCTCGTTGTTTGTAACGACGTTGTTGTTTCCACTCGCTCTCGTCGAGTTGCCGATGGCGACACCGTTCAGGTGAATGTCGAACCCGACCTTGGCCCGGAACCGCTCATTGCTGAACCAGATATCAACGTGCCAATCGTGTACGTCGACGACGACGTCATCGTGATCGATAAGCCGGCGGGTCTCGTTGTGCATCCTGGAGCCGGTAATGCCACCGGAACGCTTGTTCAGGCAATGCTCGCGATCTATCCAGAAATCGCCGATATCGGTGAACCCGAACGTCCGGGTGTCGTGCATCGACTCGATAAAGACACGTCCGGGCTCATGCTTATGGCGCGTTCGCCCGAAGCGCACGTCGAACTCAGCGCAATGTTGGCTGCGCACGAAGCAGAGCGCACCTACCTGACCCTCGTTTGGGGAATTCCTGAAGCTGGTAGTGGACTCATCGATGCCCCAATCGGTCGATCAACTCGCGAACCAACCAAGATGGTCGTGAGCGCGCAAGGACGCGATGCGCGCACTCGCTACACGGTGCTCGAAACATTCGAAGAACCAGTGCCGTGTGCGCTTGTGGAATGTCGCCTCGAAACCGGCCGCACCCATCAGATTCGCGTTCATATGGCGGCGATTGGTCATGCCGTTGTCGGCGATGACCGTTATCGGGGCGCGCGTCCGGCGATTGAATCGCCGCGAATCTTCTTGCATTCGGCTGCGCTTGCGTTCGATCATCCTGTTCGACTCGACGAGCGACTCACGTTTGTTTCGGAACTTCCCGAAGACCTCGCGTCGGTACTTGACCGAATCAGGAGCCAGAAGCCCACGGCGGAGTAACCGTGGGGGTCGTCGCCACCTCAGCGGGCCATTTGCCCTGACCTTTGGCCATCGACACGATGTCGGCCAGGGTCGCTGCTTCGAGATAGCGACGCATGTGCTCGCCAACGTCGTCCCAGACGGCGAGCAAAACGCACTGACCTTCGTGGTCGCAGGCACCATCGGTGTGCGGCTGTCCGAAATCTCCGGCCACGATCGGGCCATCGACGGCACTGACAATGTCGGACAAGCTGATTTCTTCGGGCGCACGCGCCAAGACATACCCGCCGCCGACGCCACGCTTTGAGCGAACGAGTCCTGCGCCTTTGAGGGCGAGAAGGATTTGCTCCAGGTACGGCTGGGGCAGACCAGTTCGTTCGGCGATGTCGCGTACCGACGTGGGCCCGGCTTCGTCGGAATGCAACGCGAGAGACAGGAGGGCCCTGCTCGCGTAGTCACCTCTGGTCGATACCTTCACGTCCGGCATCGTAGGGGGAAGCGGCCGAGTCGGGGAGAAGCCGGCCTCGGCACTACCGTGACCAGCGGAGGGCCACCGTGGATTCCCGATCTTCGACAACCGATACGTCGCCTGATGGGCTGGTGCTTCCCGACTACAAGGGTGCCTGCATCTCGAACATCGTCCCGGCCCTGCTCGATCCTTCGAACCCATGGCCTACTTGGATTCCTGAGGTCGCTGCCGATGCTGATCAAGTTGTTTTGCTGGTACTCGATGGCATCGGATGGAATCAGTTGCTCGACCGCCACCATCTCGCCCCGACCTTGTCGGTAATGGCGGGTGGAGCCATCACAAGTGTTGCGCCATCGACCACTGCGACGGCGCTGACGTCAATCAGCACCGGTGTTGCCCCAGGGTTGCACGGGATCATGGGTTATCGAATGACGATCGGTCGTGAGGTTCTCAATGTCTTGCGCTGGTCGGCGAATGGTCGCGACGCGCGCAAGTCAATTCTTCCTGAATCGATTCAAACGCTCGACGCATTTGAAGGTCAACGTCCGCCCGTCATTACGCGTTCCGAATTTCGCGACTCTGGCTTTACCCGAGCGCACCTCGAAAAGACGCGTCTTGTCGGTTGGCGCGTGTCGTCCACGCTCGTCACCGAAATTGCTGCTGCAGTAAATCGCAACGAACCGTTCGTTTACGCCTATTACGACGGCATCGACAAGATCGCGCATGAGTTCGGACTCGGAGCGCATTACGACGCCGAGTTTGCTTTTGTTGATCGGCTTGTTGCCGACGTGCTGAGCGTGTTGCCACCTGGGGCAGTGCTCGTGGTTACGTCCGATCATGGACAGGTAGATGTTGGCGACGATGTTGTGACTCCCGATTCTTCGGTGATGGCTCATGTCGATCTGCAATCAGGCGAAGGTCGATTCCGGTGGCTCCATGCACGCCCCGGTCACGCCCGGGCCCTTTTCGACGATGCGACGGCGCAACATTCCGATCGATCCTGGGTTGTGACCGTCGATCAAGTGATTGACGAGGGCTGGTTCGGTTCGCAGGTCACTGACGATGCACGTTCCCGTCTCGGAGATGTTGCGCTCGTTGCTCGAGACGCCATGGCGTTCTCGGATCCGGCCGATAGCGGCGCATTTCCGCTTCGAGCCCGCCACGGCTCTCTCACTGCCGACGAGATGTTTGTTCCATTGCTAGTTGGAACGCGCTGAGTCCTCGGCGAGACTGGTGTTATGACTGATTCCATGACCGGCGGGGCCGAACGCGGCGAACTCATTCTTCCCATTGATGAAACTGCAGCCGAGGAAGAGCAGCGAGAGATGGTGTCTGAGCCAGCGAAGGTGATGCGCGTTGGCTCAATGATCAAGCAGTTGCTCGATGAAGTCCGTCAGACCGAACTCGATGAACCGTCTCGAGTCCGCCTGCGCGCGATTTACGACACCTCAATCGAGGAGCTCGGTTCGGCGTTGTCGCCAGATCTTCGCGATGAACTCAAGCGACTTGCGTTTCCGTTCGCCGAGGACGGAACGCCCACTGATATTGAATTGCGAGTGGCCCAAGCGCAACTCGTTGGCTGGCTCGAAGGTCTCTTTCACGGCATTCAGGCCACGCTGTTTGCCCAGCAAATGGCGGCCCGTCAGCAACTCGAAAACATGCGGGGTGAATTGCCCCCCGGGGCCGGTCGCCCAGGTCCGGGAATGCCCGAACCCGAGGACCGCCCCGGTACGTACCTCTAAGCCGTCAGCTCTGGCTCAGCGGCCTGAGACGAGCGTGGCCTTGACTTTGCTCAGCTGGTAGCCAGAGAACAGGAACAGCAGGCCAAGCAGGACGAGTGCGACGCCAAGAACGATGCCAAGAACGTTCTTGGTTGCCGTCGGCCACACCATGATGATCACGCCCACGGCGATGGTGATGATGGCTTCGAAGAGGAGCTTGCCGCGTCCCATGTCCTTGCCAAGCATGAACGACACCACGAGCGCGATCAGGCCGGTGATGACGAAGTCGAGGCCAACGAGCCAGATGACTGCGGTAATCGTTGCGCTTGACCAGAAAATGAGCGCAAGGCCGATACCGAAGTTGATCAGACCACGAATCAGGAGGAGTCCCCAGTAGTTGCCCCGGCGATAGGTGGTCACGGCCTCGGCGGCTTGGCCGAATCCAGAGACGGCAAAAATGATGCCGAGGATGATGGCGACGACGTGGACGGTTCGGTTGGGCCAGGCCAGCAAGATGACGCCAGCGACAAGGCTGATGAAGCCGATGCCGTAGGCAGTGATTCGGGAGCCTCGTAGGAGGTCCATGGTGGAACGGTCTTCGGCTGCAGTCATTGCGACCTCCGGTTGGAGTAGTGGGTGAAAGGTTCATGAAAGGCTAGGACTGCCCTTTGACGGTGCTGGGGATCCCCGGAGCAGGATCGGGGGAGTGACGCTACGATCGCCGGGCATCACATCGGTGTAATTCGCCGAGTTGCGGACCCATTCGAACACCAGCGTTACGGAGCCCTCAGCGGTGCCCGATTCCTTTACCCATCTGCATTTGCACACCGAGTTCTCGATGCTCGACGGAGCCGCGCGTGTCGGTGAGGTAGTGGCTGCGGCTGCGGCCGATGGGCAGCCGGCCGTCGGCATTACCGATCACGGCAACATGTACGGCGTCCTCGATTTCTACAAAGCGGCCAAAGACGTCGGTGTGAAACCGATCATCGGCTCAGAGCTGTATCAGGCCTACGACAGTCGTACCGAGCGCCCCACTCGTCGAGGCCGTATGGATGATTCCGGTGGAGAGGCCGAAGGTGGCCGAAAGGCCTATTACCACCTCACTGCGTTGGCGGAGAACGCCACGGGTTACAAAAACCTCATTCAGCTCTCCAGCCGTGCGTTTCTCGAGGGTTATTACATGAAGCCCAAGGTTGACTGGGAACTTCTCGAAGAGCATCACGAAGGTCTCATCGTTACGAGCGGTTGTTTGGGCGGGCAGGTGCTTCAGGCGCTCATGAATGGCGACGAACGCGGCGCGCTGGAAAAGGCCGCGCGTCTTCAGGACATTTTCGGACGCGACAATTTCTTCGTCGAGATCCAAGATCACGGCATCCCCGAACAAAAAACCACCAATCCTCAATTGCTCGACATTGCACGCGCCATCAAAGCGCCGTTAGTCGCAACAAACGACAGCCATTACGTGCATCAGCACGATGCTGTTTCGCACGACGCGTTGTTGTGCGTGCAAACCGGTTCGCTCATGAGTGATCCCGATCGATTCAAGTTTCACGGCGACCAGCACTACCTCAAGACCGCTGCGGAAATGCGTTGGCTGTTCGACGAAGTTCCAGAAGCGTGCGATAACACGCTCTGGATCGCTGAACGGTGCGATGTCGAAATCGAGTTCGGAAACCCGCAACTTCCAAACTTCCCATTGCCTGAAGGTTTTGAAAACGACGCCGAGTACCTCCGTTTCCTCACGTTTGAGGGAGCAAAGGAACGCTGGGGCCAGCAGCTTCCGGACCACATCGTCGAGCGCTTGGTCTACGAGCTTCAGGTCATCGCCGACATGGGCTTCTCGTCGTATTTCCTGATCGTCTGGGACCTGATCAAGCACGCTCGCGACAACAACATTCGTGTTGGTCCTGGCCGAGGTTCTGCTGCTGGTTGTGCAGTGGCGTACACGCTGCGCATCACCGATCTCGATCCCATCGAGTACGACTTGCTCTTTGAGCGGTTCCTTAATCCGAGTCGTGTTTCGATGCCCGATATCGATATGGACTTCGACTCTCGCTACCGAGATGAAATGATTCGCTACGCGGCAGAGAAGTACGGCCGCGATCACGTTGCACAGATTGTTACGTTCTCCACGATCAAAGCGCGAGCTGCTGTACGCGATGCCGCGCGTGTGCTTGGTTACCCCTACGCCGTGGGCGACAAGGTTGCCAAACTTATGCCGCCGCTGGTGATGGGTCGCGATACGCCGCTGCATGCATGTTTCGAAGAAACTCCGAAGTTCGCCGATGGTTTCAAGATGGCTGCCGACCTTCGTGAGGTATATGCCAACGACAACGACGCTCGTCAGGTCATCGATGTTGCTCGAGGCCTTGAAGGACTGCGTCGCCAGGACGGTATCCACGCTGCAGCCGTGGTGATTACCAAAGAGCCGCTCACCGAGTACCTGCCCATTCAGCGCAAGCCCGAAGCAGGTTCCGATCCCGAACTTGCGCCAGTCGTCACGCAATACGAAATGCATGGCGTCGAAGAACTCGGCCTACTCAAGATGGATTTCCTTGGTCTGCGCAACCTCGATGTCATCACAGACACACTTGCCATGCTCAAGGTCACACAAGGTCTCGACGTCGATATCGACACCGTGCCGCTCGACGACGATCTCACCCTGCAGTTATTGCGCGATGGTGATTCGATCGGTGTATTCCAGTTAGAAGGCGGGCCAATGCGTGCGCTGATGCGCTCGCTCGCTCCCACATCGTTCGAGGACGTGGCTGCTCTCGTGGCGCTGTATCGCCCCGGTCCCATGGCCGCCAACATGCACAACGATTACGCCGATCGCAAAAATGGCCGGAAGCCGATCGATTACTTGCATGACGATCTTGCCGAACTTCTCGGCGACACCTACGGGCTCATGATCTACCAAGAGTCCGTGATGCGAGTCGCGCAGAAGTTCGCTGGGTATTCGCTGGCCGATGCCGACAACCTGCGTAAAGCATGCGGCAAAAAAGTTCGCGAACTCATTCAGAAAGAACGCGAGAAGTTTGTCGAGGGTTGCGATACAGCGGGGTACGGGCGTGAAATTGGTTCCGCGTTGTTCGATGTCATCGAACCGTTTGCCGATTACGCGTTCAATAAGAGCCACAGCTACGGCTACGGACTCATTGCGTATCAAACGGCGTACCTCAAAGCGCACTACCCGGTCGAGTACCTCGCCGCACTTCTCACCAGCGTCAAGACCAACCTCGATAAAGCCGCGGTGTATCTCAACGAATGTCGACAAATGGGGATCGAAGTTCTCGTCCCCGACGTCAACATTTCGGTGAGCGACTTCATCGCGGTCGACAAACCCGACGGCACTCGCGCAATAGCGTTCGGCATGTCTGCAGTTCGCAATGTTGGCGAAGGTCTCGTGGGACTCATCCTCGCTGAGCGCGACGAAAACGGTCCATTCGAAGATTTCTTCGACTTCTGCGATCGGGTCGATGTCAGTGTTCTCAACAAACGAACACTAGAGTCGCTCATTAAGGCCGGCGGTTTCGACTCCATGGGCTATTCCCGAAAGGGTCTGCTTGGTTACTTCGACCGCATCATCGACGACACTGTTGCCCGTCGTCGCAAAGAGGCCGAAGGTCAGTTCGACCTTTTCTCAATGGCCGATGATGACGACGATGGCGCTCTCGTGGCGGGTACGCGCATCGTCATTCCTGAAGAAGACTTCGATAAGCGGCAACGACTGGCCTTCGAGAAAGAAATGCTCGGCCTATATGTGTCCGATCATCCGCTTATGGGTGCCGAAGCGTCGTTGCGTCGTCGAACCGAAACCACCATTGCAGAACTCGAAGGTGTTGAGGAAGGCACCATGCGAACGACTGGTGGTCTCGTCACCTCGCTGCAGAAGAAGTGGACTCGCAAGGGCGACCTCATGGCGGTGTTCACTCTTGAAGACCTCCAGTCCACTGTCGAGGTCATGGTGTTTCCTAAAACCATGCAGAACTACGGGCACCTTCTCGAAGACGATGCCGTCGTCATCGTCCGAGGTCGGGTCGATGCCCGTGACGACCAACCCAAGCTCATGGCGATGGAACTCGAACGTTTCGAGCCCGTGGTTGATGGCAATCCGCCGGTCCATGTCAATCTGCGCCCGGCCGCCCTTTCTGACGAACTCCTGACTGCCCTCAAGGCCCTGTTGTCAGAACATCCCGGCGAATCCCAGGTCTTTCTCCACATCGGAGAGCGCCAGGTCTTGCTTCTTCCTGACAATTTCGCGGTCTCGGCAACCGCCGGTCTTCTCGCGGAACTCAGGGAATTGCTCGGCCCAGATGCCGTCGCTGCCTGACATCGGGGGCCGAATTGCGTTAGCGGGCGAGCCGGGGTGAACTAGTACTCCGGTTTTGTCTGTTTCAGGGGCTGTTGAACCATGGCTATCAAGGTCGTTACCAAGGACTGCACCCAACTCAGTGATGCTGAGTTGGCCGAGATGGCAGATATCTGCGCGGATGGGCCGAGCCTGTACGAGGTCGGACAGCTCTCCAAGCAGGTCGAGGCATGGGTCCTCGTGTCACTCGCCCGGGAAGGCAACGGCCTCAAGGGTTTCTCGTTCTGCACACTCGAGCGCATCGGTGGCACGCCGAGCGTTCTCATTGGTCTTGCATCGATTAAGCGCACGTCGAAGCGGTCCTCGGTCCTGCGGGCGATCCTCGCTGACCAGTTCAAGCGTGCCGTCATGGCGTTCCCCGATGAAGACGTGCTCATGGGCACCCGCTTCGCCACGGCGAGCGGCTTTGAAGCATTCCGCACCCTCGACGACATCATTCCTCGCCCTGACCACAAGGTCACCGGCGAAGAGCGTGCATGGGGTCGTCGTCTTGCGAAGCGTTTCGGTATCGATACGAGTTCGTACGACGACAAGACCTTCATCGCAACTGGTGATGGTTCGTTCCCGTTGGCACTCGATTACGAATCTCTCGAAGCCGACAAGATCGATCCGCAGATCATCGCGTTGTTCAAGAACGTTGGCGCCAAGCGAGGCGACTCTCTCGTTGCCTTTGGTTGGGCGATGGCCGAGGATCTCGCCAAGATCAAGTGATCTTCCGGTCGGCGTAATGGAATTCGCCGACGTTGTTGCAAACCGGCGGATGGTTCGTGCATTCGAATCGCGTCCGGTTCCTTCCCATGTTCTCGATCGTGTTCTTGATCTTGCGCGCCGGGTGCCTGCTGCGGGAAACACCCAAGGCCTCGATCTCGTCGTGCTGGAAGGTGAGCAGACCAAGCGTTACTGGGATGCGTCGTTGCCGGCCGAACATCGAGAAACATTTCCTTGGCCGCGATTACTTGATGCGCCGGTGTTGATCATTCCGGTGTCATGGCCAGCGGCCTATGTCGAGCGATACGGCGAGGAAGATAAAGCGCGCACCGGACTCGGTGAGAGCGAAGCTTCGTGGTCAGTTCCGTATTGGTATGTCGATACGGCATTTTCCGCAATGGTCGCGATGTTGGCGGCAGTCGACCAAGGACTTGGCGCTTTGTTCTTCGGTCAGTTCGAACATGAAACTGCTGTGAAGGATGCGCTTGGGATTCCTGCTGACCGACGGCCAGTCGGAACCATCGCTCTTGGTTATGCCGCCGACGAGCAGCGTCCGAGCGCGTCGTCGAAGCGGCCGCGTCGACCCTTCGATGAGGTTGTGCACCGCGGCGGTTGGTAACTAACCGAGCGCGGTAAGTCGTTCATTGAGTTCCTCGATTGTTGTTGCCGGTGCTGCGCACACCATTTGGCGGCAGACATAGGCCCGTCCGCTGAGGCCAGCTTCGCGGCGGCCTTCCCAGAGCGGCGAGGACCCAGGTGCTCCCCACGTGAGGACGCTACGCGGCAGCCAGCGACGTTGAGTTTCGGCAACGAGGTCGGCGCGGTCGCCGGAGATGACGATTTCGTCAACACCAAGAACGCGGAGTTCAGCGGCGAGAAGGAGATGGCCGAACCCAAGCGGTAAGCGTGCTGCTGCTTCGGCGAGGCGATCGACGATCGCCGTTGCAAACCCGCGATGACGTTCATTTCCGGTGAGCGCAGCAAGGCGGAGAAGGCCGACGGCAGCGAGGCTGTTCGCACACGCAGTCGCGTTATCCATGAGTTCTTTGGGGCGGGCGACGAGTTGATCGCCGTCGGTGCCGTTTGTGTAGACGCCGATGTCGTCGGGATCGCCGAACAATTCGATGAGCGCGTCGGCGGTTGCCGCGGCTTCATCGAGCCAGCGGGGATCGCCGGTTGCTTCATGGACACGAACGAATGCATCGACGAGAGCGCCGTAGTCGGCGCTGAAGGCCAAGACCCGAGCTTCGCCCTGCCACGAACGCATCCAGCGCCCATTCACCCGGAGGTTGTCGCACAGAAAGTTTGCGTTGGTAACCGCAGCCTCAAGCCATTCAGTTGAACCTGTTGCCGCGGCGGCCTCGGCAATCGTGGAAAGCATGAGGGCATTCCACTCGGTGAGGACTTTGTCATCAAGGCCAGGTCGGATTCGCTTGTTCCTCTCGGCGAGAAGAGCGATACGGCCGCGTTCGACGGCCTCGGGACGAGCAAGGTCTCCACGAACGATTCGCTCAAGGATGTTGGTGTGTTCCCAGTTGCCTTGGTCGGTGACACCAAACCATTCGATGACGGCGTCGGCGTCTTCGCCACAAATTGTACGAATCTCGTCGATCGACCAGACGTAGAACTTCCCTTCGACACCTTCGGAATCGGCGTCCTCGGCGGAAAAGAATCCGCCAAGAGGATGTCGGAGATCGCGAAGGACGTAGTTGATTGTTTCTTCAAGCGTTTGAAGAAAGCGAGGTTCGCCCGTGAGTTGCCACGCGTGCAGATAGACGCGTGCGAGGAGCGCTTCGTCGTACAACATCTTTTCGAAATGAGGAATGAGCCAACGTCGGTCCGTGGCGTATCGGGCAAACCCGCCTCCGAGATGGTCATAAATGCCACCGGAAGCCATCGCGTCAAGCGAAAGCAACGCGGCATCAAGTGCGGCGGGGTCGCCAGTGCGTGCGTGCTGACGAAGCAGTGCATCGATTGCGAATGTTTGAGGAAACTTGGGTGCGGCTCCGAATCCGCCGTCGATCTTGTCGATTTGGCCCACAAGCGCAGAAGTTGCAGCAGCGAAAAGTGAACCGTCGGGTTCTTGGGTTGGGTGGGGGAGTTGGACGCCCTCGTCGATGGCTTCGGTAACAGTGGCGGCTTGTTCGATCAGTTCATCGCGACGGGTGTGCCACAACTCGTTTATTCGTTCGCAAAGTTCGGCGAAACCAAGATGTCCGCCACGAGAGGTCTTGGGAAAGTACGTGCCCGCGAAGAACGGTTTGCCGTCGGGCAAGCAAAACACTGTCATCGGCCAACCGCCGTGACCATTCATGGCTTGAACAGCGTCCATATAGACCGCATCGACATCTGGTCGTTCTTCGCGATCGACCTTGACGTTGACGAACAATCGATTCATGAGTTCGCCGGTGGCTTCGTCTTCGAAGGATTCATGGGCCATGACATGGCACCAATGGCAGGCCGAATAGCCGACGGAAATAAGGACGGGCACATCGCGCCGCTCAGCCTCGGCCAGCGCTTCAGGCCCCCACGGCCACCAATCGACCGGGTTGTCAGCATGCTGGCGGAGATACGGGCTGGTTTCATTCGCGAGGCGATTTGTCACGGGCGGGAGAGTATCGGCGATGACGTCCTACGATGCGGTCATGTCGCAGATCCCTCGTATCGAATTCAATGACGGCCATTCCATTCCGCAGATCGGATTTGGCGTCTTCCAAATCCCGGCAGAAGAAGCCGAGCGGTTGGTCGGCGAAGCACTCTCGACGGGCTATCGCCATATCGACACCGCGTGGGGCTATTTCAACGAGGAAGGCGTCGGCGCTGCAGTGAACAACTGCGGGCTACCCCGTGAAGACATTTTCGTCACGACAAAGGTGTGGAACAGTTCGCAGGGCCGAGCCCTTTCGACGGAATCACTTGAGCGTTCACTCGAAACCCTTGGATTCGAGTATCTCGATCTCTTGCTCATTCATTGGCCCGCGCCGGCGAACGATCTCTACGTCGAAACCTGGGAAACGTTCATCGACCTGCGTGACTCTGGTCGGGTTCGCTCGATTGGAGTTTCCAACTTTGAACCGGAACACCTTCACCGCATCGTCGAAGCAACCGGTGTCGTGCCGGCACTCAATCAGGTCGAACTCCACCCGTTCTTTCAGCAAAAACTTCTGCGTGACTTTCACGAACTTCACGGCATCGTGACCGAAGCATGGGGTCCTATTGCTCGTGGAGCGGTTGAAAATGATCCGCTTCTTGTAATGCTCGCCAACAACTACGGCCGCACCCCCGCGCAGATGGCGCTCCGCTGGGAACTCCAACACGGCATCGTCACGATTCCGAAGTCGGCAACGTTGTCACGGATCCAATCGAACTTCGATGTGTTTGACTTCACGATCAGTGAGGATGACATGGCGATGATCGATGCGATCGATCGCGAAGACGGCCGCTTCGGTCCGCTTCCGTCAGACATGAACTGAACTACGCCTTTGGTGGATACTCCATCCGTTGAGAAGCGCGCAGCGCTGCTTCGTCTCCAAAAAATCGTTGGACGAGATGAAGGCCAATATCGAGTCCGCTCGTGACGCCGGCACCAGTAATGAGATTGCCGTCATCAACGACACGCTGGTCGAGCACGGTTGCGCCCATAGCGACGAGGTCGTCGCGAGCTGTTGCGTGGGTTGTGCAAGGGCGGGAACCGATTATCCCGGCGTGGGCGAGCAGCAGCGCGCCAGTGCACACGCTCACCATTGTGGATCCGCGTTCGGCGGATTCCTGGAGTGCGGGCAGCAGGTCGCCACGTTCGACTTCGCCCCAAGTTCCGATCGCGTTTCGTGCAGCCCAGCCTCCGCCAGGAACAACCACGACATCGGCGGCGCCTGGTTCGAACACGCCATCGGGAACGACCCGAAGTCCGTGTGAGCACGTGACGACTTCAGTTTCGGTTTGCGTTCGCAAGCGAACTTCGATGTCTGCGCCACTTCGACCAGCAGCTCGAAGTACCTCCATCGGTCCGACGAAGTCGAGTTCATCGGCGCCGTCGTAGAGGACGATGTCGAATCGCATCAGCGGCCCTGAAAATTCGGAGTGCGCTTTTCGGCGAATGCTTTCATGCCTTCTTTGGCATCTTCCGAGCGCATGACCGGCGAAACGAAACCGATTTCGATTGGCTGAGCTTCAGCTTCAGGAAGCCAACCAGTTGCGATTGCCGATGCCTTCGCTGCTTTGACGGCAAGGGGGCCATTGGCGCAAATGACGTCGGCGATTTCATGGGCCTTCGCCATACCTGCGCCGCTCGGGGCGATGTGGCTTACGAGCCCCCAGCGAAGTGCTTCTTCTGCATCGAGCACGCGACCGGTGATGAGCATGTCCATCGCAACGGCATAGGGGATCTGTCGCTTTAAGCGCATGGTCGAACCGGCGCCGGCGATGAGTCCTCGCTTCACTTCGGGAACGCCGAACGTGGCGTGTTCCTCGGCGATACGAATGTCGGTTGCCTGCAACATTTCGCAACCACCGCCCATGCACTGGCCGTTCACGACGGCGATGATCGGTTTGGTGCACCAATGGGTGAGCAACAATCCCTTACCGACGACACCGGGATCGTCTTTCAGTCGTTCCTGAATTCGCTTGGCTTCTTCTGTCACTTCGCCTGACATCCAGCCGTCGTTCAAATCGCCGCCGGCGCAATACGCGACATCGCCGGCACCGGTGAGGATGACGCAGCGAATTGAGTCATCGGCGTCGGCGAGGTCCCATGCATCGGCGAATCTCACGAGCATGTCGGGCACCAATGCGTTTCGACGATGCGGTCGATTCATCGTGAGGATGAGCACTGGTCCTTCGCGTTCAACAAGAAGGCTCGGTGCAGTGGTTTCAGTCATGGGTTCCCCTTTGGTGCAAGTGTCGCTAGAGCGATTTACGTTCGACTTTTCCAAGTGAAGTGCGTGGAAGGGCATCAAGAAACTCAATGCGTCGTGGCGCACAGTATGCAGGAAGTGTCTGTTTCACGTGGTCTCTGAGTTCGTCGAGTGTCGGCGGTGCTGATGGATCGGACGCCACCACGATGGCGGTGACGATATGGCCCCATTCGTTGTCAGGTCTTCCCACGATGGCTACTTCCTTGACCGATGACAGCGTGGAAATCGACTCCTCAACTGGAGCGGGCCAAATCTTTTCGCCGCCAGAAATAATGAGGTCGCCGCGACGACCATGCACGACGAGTCGACCATCGACAAGTTCGCCGGCATCATTCGTGGGGAACCAACCGTCGGGAGTTCGGGGGTCGGTGCCGTCTCGGTAACAACGCAACAACATGTCGCCGCGTACCTGGATCTCGCCGTCTGCGATTCGAAGTTCGACGTCCGGGAGGATGTCGCCATCGAACACTACGGCGCTGCCGGTTTCGGTCATGCCGTAACTCGCTCGGCAATTGTCCGGAAGGTTCTCGGGCGATGCTTGTCCGCCGACGATGATGCGGCGGAAGAGACTCGGATCAACGCGGGCAAGGGTGGTTGGAACGAGCGAGGTCAGTGTCGCTCCTTCTCGGGCGGCGTTCTCTACTGCTCCGCTGTCGAATCGATCGTGGACCACGAGGGGGATCGCGAATGTTCGCGACCGCACCACGATGGCGAGACCGGCGATGTGGGTGAGCGGAAGGCAGCACAACCAGCGATCAGTCGAAACATCAACGCCAAGTGCAGTCGAGGTTGATCGTGCCGATGCCTCGAGTGACGCGTGGGTGTGTACGACGCCTTTCGGCGTTCCAGTGCTCCCGGAGGTGGCAATGACGAGGGCATCGCCAGCATCGACCTGACGGCCGTTGAGATGCTGTTCGGTGCCATCGGACTCGATGAGTCGAGTGGGAGAGAGCGCAGCAATGAGAGTGGCTCGGGCCGCTTCAGGAAGCCGAGGGTCGAGGGGCATGGCCGCGTCACCGCGTTCCCAGATCGTTGAGAGGGTCTCGACAAAGCCCTGACCGGTTTGGGCAATCGCCACTAATTCCTGCATTGCGATGAGGCTAGGCCTCAGATTCGGCGGGCTTGGCCTCCACCGGCCACACTTGCCGCCTATGAAGGACTGGATTGCTGGAGCCCGACCCCGAACCCTGCCTGCGGCTCTTGTGCCGGTGCTTGTCGGAACCGCTGCTGCGGCTGGCATGAATGGCGAGACCAATGCGTTGAAGGGGCTCATCATCTGGCGCTTCGTTGCTGCCCTCGTGGTGTCACTCGCTCTGCAGGTCGGCGTGAACTACGCCAATGACTATTCCGATGGGATCCGCGGAACCGACGCCGATCGCGTCGGGCCGATGCGACTCACGGGGTCTGGGCGCAAGAAGGCAAGCGCCGTGAAGCGCGCTGCGTTTCTTTCCTTCGGTGTCGCTGCCGTCGCCGGTCTCGGACTCGCGGCGGCCACGAGTTGGTGGTTGATTGTCGTTGGCCTCGTCGCAATCGCGGCCGCGTGGTTCTACACAGGCGGGCCCCGCCCGTACGGCTACGCCGGTTTAGGCGAAGTGTTTGTGTTCGTGTTCTTTGGAATTGTGGCAACGACCGGTTCGGCATTCGTGCAGATCGAACGAATTACGCCACTCACTCTTCTTGTTTCGATTCCGGTTGGCTTTTTTGCGACGGCGTTACTCGTCGTGAACAACCTGCGAGATATTCCGGGTGATACGGAATCAGGAAAGCGCACACTTGCTGTTCGGCTCGGCGATAAGCGCACGCGCATCTTCTACATCGTGCTCGTTGTGCTGCCGTTCATCACGGTGCCGTTCCTATGCGGTCTTTCGCAACGGCCCGCGGGCGCACTCTCGATGTTTGCGATTCTTCTTGCTCGTAAACCGGTGCAGCGTGTGATCGAAGGTGCCCGAGGCCCAGCCCTGATTCCGGTGCTCGGTGCCACAGGGAAGATTCAGTTGGCCTTCGGTGTATTGATCTCCGCCGGATTGTTCATCGGCGGCTGATTACGCGGTCTACGACAGCCAGTTGGTAATTGCCGATGCGGTTGCCGCCGGATTTTCTAACTGTGCGCTATGGCCGGCGTTGTCGATGAGTTTCATCGATGCATTTGTCCCGATCGACTCGACGAGTTGTCGCCCGAGTTGTGTGAACTTGTCGTCGTTCGCTCCAGCGATGACGAGTACGGGCATGTTGAGTTCGCCGAGGCGATCCCATAACGGTTCTTGGGTTCCCGTTCCGCACAGCCTCAAACTCGATGCCAAACCCGATGCCGAATTTGTCGCGCGAAGTTCGCGGAGCGACTGGTCATCGGAGAGCGATGCAAACAACGGCTGCGAAAGCCACTCGTCGAGAAAGGCATCGACACCGATGTTTTCGAGATGATCGGCAAGCGCTTCATCAGAAGTTCGGCGTTGTTTACGTTCCTCGTCGCTCACAATCCCGCCAGTGGCTCCGATCACCACGAGGCGTTGGACGAGCTCCGGATGCGCCAGCGCGAGGTGGAGGGCGACGCGGCCGCCTAGCGAGTAGCCAGTGACGATGCTGGGCGTCAGGGTTGTGGCGAGGAGGTCAGCAGTTTGCGGAAGGTTTGTGCGCACCTCGGCCGATCCGCCATGGCCTGGAAGATCTACCGCCACGATCGGATGAGAAGCCGCAAGAGTGTCGGCGAAGGTCCCCCAGCAGCCCGCAGTTTGGGTGAACCCGTGGAGCAGCGCGATCGGAGCGGCGTCGGTAGCGCCAGACCGAATGCTCGAGAGTTGGGGAGAAGTCACTCTCTTAGCGTAGAGGTCGGGCCGGCGCGGACCGTAGGCTGAAGCCATGGCAAACGAGGACAATGGCCTACTCAACGCAACCTTTTGCGCCACCCTCGTCGACGAGTGGGTGCGGAATGGGCTCACCGATGCCGTGGTGTGTCCTGGTTCGCGCTCAACACCAATGGCGGTCGCACTTGTGACTGACGGGCGCGTGCGCGTGCACGTGCATCACGATGAACGGTCGGGTTCGTTCATGGCTCTCGGACTTGCTCGAGCCACGGGCCGAGCAGCGATGGTGCTCTCGACGAGCGGAACAGCCGCGGTCGAATTCCATCCTGCTGTCGTCGAGGCTGAACTCGATCGTGTGCCGCTCCTCGTCGTCACTGCCGATCGACCTCCGCGATTGCGCGGGATTGGGGCGCCGCAAACGATTGATCAGGTGGACCTCTACGGGTCAGCAGTTCGACTCTCGGTCGATGCTCCCGTGCCATCATTGTCGAATCGTTCGTCGTGGCGTGCACTTGCCAAACGCACATGGTGGGCAACTGCGGGAGCCGATCCTGGTCCGGTGCACTGCAACCTTCCCTTCGACGAACCGCTCATTGGCGTTCCGTCGGATTTGCCACCACTCGATGATTCCGAGCATTTCGTTGTCGACCTCGGCGATCCGTTTGCCGATCCTGGCCCTTTGCCTGAATGCGGCCTCATTATCGCCGGAAGCGGCATCGACAATGTTGAGGCGGTACTGCTACTCGCCGAAACTCTCGGTTGGCCGATTCTTGCGGATCCACGGAGCGGTTGTCGTGTTGTCCATCGGTGTGTCATCGCTCACGGCGACACGCTGTTACGCGCTGATGGTGCACAGCGCGACGTCGAGATGATCATTCGATTCGGTGCGCTTCCGGCATCGAAGGTGATCGGAGAGTGGGTCGCCGCATCTACGGCAGCGCACGTGCATGTTGATCCGACTGCAGCGGTAAACGATCCGTCTCGTTCGGTGACACATCGAATCCGCCAATCGGCAGGCATGTATGCGCGTTCCGTCATCGGGCTTGTCGATGGCACTGCGGAACCCGCGTGGCTCGAACGCTGGCGCCAAGCCGACGACGCCGTTGAAGAGGCACTGGCAACGGAGCTTTCTGCAGCAACCTCAATCACCGAACCTGGAGTTGCGCGCAACGTTGTCGCTGCGGTTCCTGCTGGTGGAACGCTTGTCGTTTCTTCGTCGATGCCAATCCGTGATGTCGAGTGGTTTAGCTCTCGACGCGATGGGCTCACTGTCGTATCGAATAGGGGAGCAAACGGAATCGATGGCGTCGTCTCTACCGCCGTCGGTGTGGCGCTCTCGGGTATTCCGACCGCGTTGCTGATCGGCGATGTTGCGTTCCTGCACGACACGAATGGTCTGCTCGGCCTCGACGCTCGCTCCGTCGATCTCTGCATCGTTGTGGTCGATAACGATGGTGGAGGAATCTTTTCGTTCCTTCCTCAAGCCTCAGCTCTTGAACCCGCTCAGTTTGAACAACTCTTCGGCACGCCGCACGGGGTTGACTTGGCGATGCTTGCGCATGCGCATGGCTTACCTGTGTTGAAAGCGTCAGACGACCTGACAGTTGGTCTCGCGGTTGAAGCATCGTTGGCTACCGGAGGCGTGCATATCGTTCTTGCCCGCTCTAAGCGAGCTGACAACGTTGTTCTTCACGATGCATTGCATCGGGCCGGTATCGCTGCTGCAGTAGCGACTGGTTGGACTACGGCCTGACGATTGCGCCGAGCATGGTTTGGAGCTTGGCGCGAGTTTCAGCCAACTCCTGTTCGGCTTGAGAGTCGGCAACAACTCCCACGCCAGCATGGATTCGGGTGTGGGTTCCGTTGATCTGCGCCGAGCGAATTCCAACTGCCCACGTTCCATTGCCTTTGGCGTCGACCCAGCCAACTGGTCCGGCATACCGACCGCGATCAAGTTCTTCGAGTTCCTCAATGAGAGCAAGTGCGGCGTCGCGAGGCATGCCGCCGACAGCAGGTGTTGGATGTAACGCGCCAACGAGATCAAGAACGGAAGCAATCGGTTCGGAGAGTTGGCCTTCGAGTCTGGTGGATAGGTGCTGCACATTTGCCACGGCCACGATCGAAGGTTCTGCCTCTTCATCGAGATAGGAACACCATGGCAGCAACGTGTCGTGCACCATGTCGATGGTGTGTCGGTGCTCGTCCTTTGTATTTGTTGATGCGAGAAGTGCGGCAGCGAGTCGTGCATCGGTCTCTGGATCGCCGCTGCGCGGTGCGGTCCCGGCCATGGGATGGGCACGAACGATCGTGCCCGAGCGTTCCACCAAGAGTTCGGGAGTGGCTCCGACGAACCCGTCGATGGAGAACAAATGGCTGCCGGGGAATGTGCGACGAAGTTGGGAGAGCACGGCGCTGGGGCTGACGGGACGATCGGTAACGAGTTCAATCCCGCGGGCAAGGACGACTTTGCGTGCTTCGCCTGTGGCAAGACGTTCGGTGGCGGTCGTCACGGCAGCGCACCACTCTTCGGGGCTGCGCAAGGGATGGATGTCAAAGCAGGAAGGCGAATCGCTTGACGGGTGAAGGCCGGCGTCACGGGCGAAGCCGGTGCCGATGCGCGTGCCTCGTGCAAGAACATCGGCGAGTTCGGCTTCGGAGGGTTCGTCGTTAGTGCGCGCGATCGTCGTGACCCAGGATGTGCCGTTGGTGTTTCGACCGATCGCAATCCGAGGAATGACGAGCTCGCCGTCAAGACGGCCATCAAACGGGAACGCTCCGAAGGCAACAGGTCCAGAACCAGAAATCTCAAGTTCATCGATGACGACGATTGGCTCGAATGCCGCACGTGCCGCCGCCGCAGTCAATGTTCGATCGTGGCGGGGGACGGTAACTCTGGCGGCACATCCGATGCCGACAATGCCGACGCCGTCGGTGACGTAAAGCATGTCGTTGTCATCGCAGAGGGCAACGAGGTCAAGTCCAACCGCGAGTGCACGAGTGCGAGCAACGAGGCCCACGGTCGGATTCACCGCTTTTCGTCACTCCGCGTCGCAGTGATGAGTTGCGAAATGCCGGTTGAAAGGAGCTGGCGTTCGACCTGCACAAATCCGGCGTCGGCGAGTCTCTGCAACATCACGCCGGGTTCGGGAAGATACGCAACCGATTTCGGTAGGTACTGATACGCCGATGGGTCGGAGAGAAGGCCACCGACCTTGGGCACAATCGAACCGAAATAAATCGAGTGCCCCCAGCGAAGAAAGCGATTGGGGGGCTCGGCAACCTCGAGCAGTGCGATGCGGCCGCCGGGACGAACAGTTCGAGCTAATTCCGTGAAGAAGCCGTCGAGCTCGACAAGGTTTCGGAGAGCGAATCCACACGTGATGCCATCGAGAGAGCCATCGGGAACCGGGAGGGAAAGCGCGTCGGCCTCGGCGAGAGGTGCAGAGGTTCGCGCCGCTGCGAGCATTCCGAACGAGAGATCAAATCCAATTGCTCGTAGACCTTGCTTTTGTAGTTCTCGACAGAAATCCCCAGTCCCACACGCGAGATCAGCAACGAGAGATCCGTCGGGGAGTCCAAGATCACGAACAGTGCGTGTCCGCCATCCGACGTCCATGCGGAACGTCATGATTCGGTTGACGAGGTCGTAGCGCGGAGCGATCGCGTCGAACATTGATCGAACGGCGCGAACTTTCTCTTCACCCTGTGGGAGTTGCTGGCTGTTCATCTCGGTCACAGGTTCAGCCTACGGGGGACCTGCGGTTTGTGACGAAGCAGGCGAGCATTCGTCGCTCTGAGACTTCGAATGTGGACTAGTTCGTACCCTGCGCCGAACCTGAGGAGGAGCCTGACCCCGGAACGGTGTAGGGCGGCGTCGTCGTCCGAGGCGCCGAAATGCTGAAGGTTGAGAGATTTGAAACGCTGGGATGCGCAGCGCCTGCAGGACCTTTGGAATAGGCGTTGAGAATATTCACCGTTACCGCTTGAAGTTTGCATTCCGGTGTCTTGGGTGGCCCCTCGGGGCATGAATCAAGAAGACGCGGTGACCATCCGAACGTGGCCGCGTCAAACACACCTGCACCGCTGGGCGCCGAATACCACGTGGTGTCCGCGAAAGATTTGTTTCCCTTGCATGTGACGGGGGAGTGAGCGAGCACCTGAATGTTGCCGGGGGTGACGACGCTTGGAGTTACGCGGTCGTATTCATTGCCGACCATGTGCGCGACCCGATCTCCGTTTTTGAAACCTGAACCTTCAAACATCCACATTGAGGCATCGCCCACAACCCAATCAGCATCAACGGGATTGCATTCGTAATACGACCCGGTGAGAGTGCTTTCAGGATTCGGCGATGGGCTTTCGCGGAACGACGTTGTGACTCGTTCGTTGTCTTTGCCATTGAGCGGATCACGAGTCGCATCGCGATAGTTGATCTCGACACGGTTTGATCCGCTATCGGCGTTGTCGAGACGTATGCGACGGTAGACATTGTTCGCGCCAAAGAAACCGATATTGACGCCGGCGTCGCGCGCTGCCTCGAGGTTCTTGCGCATCTCGACCGTGTAGTACTCGTCGTGTCCTGGGATCACGATGCCGCGATGATTCTTGGCTAACTCTCCGCGCTGGTGGAGATCGATGTTGGTCCAGTACGAAACATCGAACCCATTACGCTCCACGAATTCGATGAACTCTCGCTCGCGGCCGAGGAACTCGCCGCTGCCGTTACCGGTGTAGGGCCGATCGAAACTGACAGCGTCGGCGCGACCGTTGGTGCCGGTGTAGACGCTGGCGCCGCCCCAACCGTTATAGGCCTGCCACGTCGTGACGGCGCTCTGCATAAGTAAGTCAGACGTGCTCTTGTCGTCTCGAATGACAAGGGGAACATAGGACGCTCCACCGTCGAGACTTTCGAGTTTGAACATGTATTGACCTGGCGGCCACGTCGAATCGGTTTGCACCGTGAGCGACGGTGACCACGGTGCGACCCAGGCTTTCGGCGTTCCGACCTGTGTCGCCTTGGGTTGGTTGACGCCCGTCATCGGTTCGCTCTTCCAGATCAGGCGACCGCCTGTTCCTCCGTACCAACCGATGCGATAGGCCGAAACCTGCCACGCCGCAGCGCGAGTCGAGGTTTTGAGGACTGCGGATCCGCCGACATCGATGCTGGTCGTATCGAAGAAGCCTTCGATCTTTGCCCAGGCGGTTTTGTCGTCAGGAACCATCCAATCTGTGGTGCCCGGCTTCGAGTTTTCTTCGATGATCCAACCCTTCACGCGATATTGCGCGTACGGATCTTTCTTATTGACCGCAGTTGGTGTGGTCGTCGAGTCGGTGCTCGCACGTGACGAGTGAGATGAAGACGATCGACCGGCGGAGAATGCGGCCGCGCCAACGCCAATGGCAAGGATGGCGATGCCAAGAACGATCAACTTCCCTCTTGAGAGTTGGGGTTCCTTGGCATGCTTCACAGAAGCGAAAGATTAGGTGTCCGCTGACTCGAGATGGTGTCGGGCGGGGGCCCTGTTAGGCGTCGGGCCCGATCACGACCGAGCGGGCCCAGCGGTAGTCCGCCTTCCCTGCAGGCGATCGTTCGATCTTGGGGACGACCACGATGTCTTTCGGGCACTTGTAACGAGCGATGTGCTCGGCACAGACCGCTACGAGCTCTTCGGGTGTTGCCGTTGTGCCATCACGGAACTGCACGATGGCGACGACCTCGTTGCCCCAGCGTTCAGATGGTCGGCCAGCGACAATGACGTCGTAGATGGCGGGGTGGTGAGCGAGGGCAGCTTCGACTTCTTCGGCGAAGATTTTCTCGCCTCCGGAATTGATGGTGACCGAATCGCGACCGTGGAGTTCGAGAACGCCATCGGCCGTCACTCGGGCGCGGTCTCCGGGTACCGAATAGCGAATGCCGTCGATGGTCGGGAAGGTGCGTTCGGTTTTCTCGGCATCGTTGAAATAGCCAAGAGGAACGCGACCGCATTGCGCCAACCAACCGAGATCTTCGTGGCCGGGTTCAAGTCGACGGTCTAGTTCTGCCGACACGATTGCCATGCCAGTGCCGGGCTTGAACGTTCCCGTGGTGATTGGCGCGCCAGCGCTCACGACCTGACTGGCTTGTTGTCCGGTTTCGGAAGAACCAAGTCCGTCCATGATTGCCACCGACGGAAGGTGCGCAAGAAGTGCAGTCTTTACGGGAGCGGTAAGAGCAGCCCCGCCGCTGATGAGGAGAACGAGCGAGGAAAGGTCGTGAGTTCCGCGATCAAGTTCATCGAGAAGCGGCCGACCAAATGCGTCGCCGACGATGAGGGCGATGTTGACCTTCTCTCGCTCAATCGATTTGCAGAAGTCGATCGAATCGAAGGTTGAAGCGTTGCTGGGCAAGACAATGGTGTTGCCGTTGCCCAATGCATTTATGGCCATCCAATGGGCGGCGCCGTGCATAAAGGGTGCAGATGGAAGCACGCGCATTCCACCTTCGAGAGCGTTTTCGACGATCGCTTCTATCGAGTCATATTCGGCTCCGGTCGAGATCTTTCGACCGCCAAGTGCGGCGGGGTAGATGTCGCCTTGTCGCCAAAGCACTCCCTTTGGCATTCCCGTCGTTCCACCGGTGTAGAGGATGTAGAGATCGTCGGGCGAGGGTGTTTCAAGTGGTGCCATTGGTGCAGATGCGAGGAAATCCTCGTACCACTCGGCGCCGGAAAGGAGTGAGGCACCGCTGCCATCGTCGACCTGCAGAAGAAGTTTGAGCGCTGGAAGGTCATTGCGAATCGCGTCAAGCGTTGCGGCAAATGCGGAATGAAAAATGATCACGCGTGCCTGTGAATCGTTAAGCAGATAACGAAGTTCTTCGGCGACGTAGCGATAGTTCACGTTGAACGGAGCAAGCCGCCCTGCATACGACCCGACCATGCCCTCGATGTACTCGGGGCAGTTATGGAGATAGAGCGCTACGTGATCCTGGCCGCTTTGCCAGTTCTGAAGTTGCGACCGATCGGTGTGATGGCCGAAGCCACGATGAGCGAGAGCGGAGGCCAGTCGGTCGACGCGGCCTATGAACGCGGCGTACGTGAGACGTTTTTCGTCATGCACCAGTGCTTCACGTGTTGGCACTGCGTGAGCGACTGCTCTGATGACCTCTGCGAGGTTGAAATCCATGACTGATTACGAGAACCAGATGCGCTGGTACTCGCGGCTTTGGTGGTGGAGGAGAAGGCCGAACAGGGCCAGCGGCATGACGAGTGACAGCAAGAAGCTCATGTCGAAAACCGAACCGACTCCGTTGCTTGCGATCGAAATGAGAAAGGGGAGGAGTCCGATCGTTGCGATCACGACGCCCAACCAATAGCCCCAGCGTTTTTCATTGGCGATACCAAACCCGGCTGCGCCTTGGCCGATCACGAGTATCAGCCCGAGCGGGCTCATGAACCCGCCGAGCAGCGCGGTGAACACGGCGTTGATGTACAGCAGGTACACCGCAATCTGAAGTGTTTGGGGCTGAGTTGGGTTTGTCCAACGGCGGGTCTCCATGGGGTGCGAGTCTGTCAGGGATGGAACCGGTTGCTGCACCAGTGAATCGAATTTCTCGCTCCGAGGTGGCGGGAGTGGCGTTAGCGGCCGGCGCGGGGACGCGGCTTGCACCACTTTCTGGGTTGCTGCCGAAGGCGCTCTGCCCGGTGGGGAATCGGGCACTGGTTGATCTGGCTCTCGACCGACTCCAACGCGTGACCTCGAGCATGGCAGTGAACGCGCATCACTTTGCCGATGCAGTCGTTGGCCATCTCGACCGCGAGTGGGGCGATGCCGTCACGGTTTCGGTTGAGTCGGGTGACGCATTGGGGACTGCCGGTGGTGTGGCCCGATTGCGTGACTGGATTGATGGACGCGGCGTGGTTGTCGTGAACGCCGACACGTGGTCGCCAACTTCTCTTGACTCGATGGTCGATGGATGGGACGGCCGCACCGTGCGAGTCATGGTGAATGGTGACAATGGGTTTGGTCCGCGAGCGCGCATTGTTGCCAGCACGCTTCCTTGGTCGGTAACGAAAGATCTCGTCGAGCGGCCCACTGGTCTGTACGAGGTTGTTTGGCGCGATGCCTTTGGGCGTGGCGAACTTGAAGTCGTCGACCACGATGGGGCCTTCATCGACTGTGGCACTCCGCTCGATTACCTCGAAGCGAATCTTGCTGCAGTTGCGCTCAACGGTTCAACGATTGTCGGAGCCGGCGCCACGATTGCGCGCGGTGTCGATATCAGCGGAAGCGTGATCGGAGTTGGGGCCCGCATCAATGCCGATGTTGTGGACTCGGTGGTGTGGCCGAATCAGTCCGTCGAGCCCGGTGAACGTTTGATTCGTTCAATCCGCGCTGGTACTTCGGTCACCGTTGGTCCGTTGTGATTGGCGCGTAGCTGCCCGCATGCTGCGTCGATGTCGTTGCCTCGGTTCGCACGAACGGTGACATTTGCTCCGAGGTCAAGTAACTGATTCGCGAATTCCTTGACCTTCGCCGGCGAGGAACCCGTCGTCGGCCAACCAGGTGTGTCGTTGAGCGGAATCAAATTCACATGCGCGCGTAATCGGCGTGCTGCTGCTGCAAGTTCGCGTGCATCGCTCGGTCGATCGTTGACGTCGGCGATCATCGCCCATTCAAAGGACAGGCGTCGGTTCTTCACCCTGAGGTAGTCCTCGCAAGCATCGTACAGATCGGCAAGCGGATAGCGACGGTTGATAGGAACGAGTTCATCTCGCAGTTCGTCATTCGCAGCGTGCAACGAGACCGCAAGATTGACTGGCAGAGGCTCGTCAATGAGGCGACGAATGCCGGGGATGATGCCGACGGTTGAAATGGTGAGGTGTCGGGCGGAAATGCCGATGTCGCCATGGATGCGATGCACCGCGCCGATCATGCGGTCGTAGTTCGCCATGGGTTCGCCCATTCCCATAAACACGATGTTTGAAACCCGTCGGGGTGTGGGGCCTTCATTCGCTCGTCGTGCTGCGCGCACAACCTGTTCGACAATTTCGCCGACAGTGAGGTTCCGTTCGAACCCGCCCTGTCCAGTCG
>CALBSE010000035.1 GCA_937927725.1 uncultured Actinomycetes bacterium | reverse complement strand
TCGGCCAGCATCCGATCACGCACCCAGCCGTAGTGCGGGGCCACATCGATGCCACGAGACCCAGCAGCAATCACATCGGTCGCTTCAAGAGGTCCGTGTCCAAGGAGACCGCTGAGGATCGACTCGTCAGAAAGCGCATCGAGGGGCGCTCCCCCGAACATCGGACGTTCGGTGCGTGCTGCAAGCGAACCGAGGATCCACCACACGGGTCGCCGATCGGCTTCGGGCTCCACAACCGGCGGGGTGTACTGCATGCCAGAACGAAACGCGACCTGTTCGGCCAGGGTCAGATCCGCTCGCTCAAGTTGCCCAGTTGCGGGCAGCACGTGCGTCGCCAAATCGCAGAGTTCTGAATCGGCAACGTCAACAACGACAAGGGCATCGAGAAGACCAACTGCTTGTCGTAATCGATCTGGTTCCGGAAACGCCGAAAGCGGATTGCCTCCGGTGACGACCAACACCTTCAGTCGTCCGGCCTCAATTTCATCGACCATTGCCGCAACTGGCATTTGCCCGGCAACACGAACGAGATCGGGGCGTGAGGCAGGTCCAGCAACCGGCGGTACGCCCGGGCGCGCGGGCGCCAGTTGATTCACGACACCTTGATTGAAACGCATACCGCCGACGACATCGAGCGAATTGGTCATGATGAGAAGAATCCAACGCAACCACTCGACGAGCACTCCGTCGGTGGCCATCGTCGAACCCGTTCCACAAAAAATGGCGACGCGGCCGAAGTTGGAACGGAGGTCGTCGACAAGGCGAATGATCGCTTCGCGATCGCAGCCGGTAGCTATTTCGGCTGCGTCAAGAGTGAACGGCAGAATAGCGGTCGCGATCCGTTCGATGTCAGCGTCGTGACAGCTTTGTGAAAGCGCGTCGCGACAGCGCTCATCAGCAAAGAGCTCGCGCACAAGAGCGGCGAGCAAAATCACGTCTGAACTTGGTCGAACCTGTAGGTGTTCGTCCGATAACGCGGCCGACTCTGTTCGGCGTGGATCGATCGTCCAGACGCGTCCGCCCAAGGCTTGATTCTCGCGAAGGCGACGGACTGGATCAGCCAAGGTTGTTCCGTATCCATGCGAGACCACTGGGTTTGTCGCGAGCAAAATGAGAAGTCGCGAGTGCTGCGGCTCCCAGACGGGGTTGAGCATCGGGTGCCCGGCGACTGCATCGGCTGCGACCAAAACTGGTGCATTATCAACTGTTGCCGCCGTGTAGAACGACGAGCTCCCTACTGCTCCCATCCACATTCCACATGCGACCTGGCCTGCCGAGTCATAGGCCAGCCCCGTCGCGAGGTAGAGGCCAATCGAATCGGCGCCACCGGTCTGAGAAACATCGGCGATGATCCCGGCGAGATCATCGAGTGCTTCATCCCATTCGACAATCGTTCCGCGCAAGCGCGGATGATTCAGCCGATTCGGTGAGTGATGCCACTGTGGCAACGCGCGACCCTTTTCGCACGTGTAACCACGAGACACCGGATGGTCCGCGTCGCCGCGCACCTTGACGACCTGACCATCATCAACAGTGACAACAATGCCGCAGGCCGCAGCGCAGATTCGGCAGTAGGAAAGCTTCTCGACCACTGAAGCCATTCAACGCTCGTCGAGAATCGAGGGGTCGGCTCGAAGTTCGACTCGGGCCATTGCTTCCCAGAAACCAATGAAGCCGTTGCCGTCGCTCTGGCGACCGCGTTCAAGCCACCATTCGGGAACCGCAGATTCCGCCCGACCACCTGCGGCTCGGATATGCCACGCCCGTTGGCAGCGTTGCTCAAGCGCGACTGCGCGCTGATGGACTGCGCGGATCGTTGATCCGAGTACGAAGACGCCATGCCCGGCGAGAAGAGCGAGATTTGCGTCTCCCATCGCAACGACGGCATCGCGCGCAGCGCTTGCGTTATCGACGCCGCCGCCATACTCATCGATCACGATCAGGTCGCCGCCACCTCCGAGTCCGGAGCTTTGGTCGTAGACAGGGGGCGCTTCACCCATATCGGCCCAGACGGTTCCGTAGAGCGGATGGCTGTGCATTGCCACGCCCACATCTTCTCGAAGTTTGTGGAGCTCGAGGTGCAATGGAATACCGAGAGGTGCGGGCCAATCCCCTTCGACAACGTTTCCATCAAGATCAATCCTGATGAGTTGCGAGGGTCGAAGTTCGTCCCAGGTGATGAACCATGGATTGCAAAGCAACGTGCCGTCACCAAGGTTCACGGTGATATGACCGGCAAGATGATCCGCGTATCCCTCGCGCCACAACGCTCGCGCCAAGACAACGAACTCTTGGCGAAGCGACAGCTCCGGGAGAAGCTGATCCGGTGTCGGAGTGAAACCCATTGTGAACCCCCATCAAGAGCGGCACCCCTGCAGGCAAGCAAGGAAGCCGAATGCGATCCCCCGACACTAGAGTCCGCCCATGCGATTTTCCGGGAAACGAATTTTTGTCACAGGCGCTGCAGCCGGAATCGGTGAAGCCACCGCCAAACTCTTCCGAGACGAAGGGGCTCATGTTGTAGGCGTCGACGTTGCCGATGCCGAGGGCGTCGCATTCTGCGATGTCACCGATCCCGCCTCGGTGACCGCCGCCATGGATGCCGCAATCGCCGAACTCGGCGGACTCGACATCCTCGCCAACGTGGCCGGAGTCAACTGGTTCTCAAAGGTCGACGACATCACCCTTGAGCTTTGGAACCGTCACCTCGCCGTCAATCTCACCGGGCCGATGCTCGTCACCCAGGCTGCGCTCCCCCATCTGCGGGCCTCCACTGGGAACATCGTCACCGTCGGATCCATCTCGGGCCTGCAGGGCCAGCCGTATAACTCCTCCTATTGCGCCTCGAAAGCCGGGCTCATCATGTTCATGAAGGCGCTCGCCGTAGAACTCGCGGCGGACGGCATTCGCGTGAACCTTGTGTGCCCGGGTGGCGTCGACACCGCGATGACCACCAATGCCCTCTCGAACATCAAGGGCGACATCGACTTCAACCATTTCCCAAAGATGATGGGCGTTCTCCCCGGAATGATGGCGCCAGTGAAGATTGCCGAAGCCCTCGCTCACCTCGCTTCCGACGCAGCAAGCACCACGACTGGCGCGTCGCTCGTCGTGGACAACGGGACTCTCTGGTAATGACCTCACCGACTGATCTCGACCAGATTCACCAACTCAAGGCGCGCTACTTCCGCCTGATGGACACGAAGCTGTGGGATCAGTTGCGCGAGGTATTCACCGCCGACGTTCGGATCGACACCACAGAAGACAGCGGCACCGTCATTGACGGCGTCGACGAGTATCTGCCGTTTCTCGTTTCCCAGATCGGAGACGTCACCACGGTTCACCACGGACATATGCCCGAGATCACGTTTGTCGACGACAACCATGCGACAGGCATCTGGGCGATGGAAGACGAGTTGTGGTGGCCCGAAGGTCAACCCATCAGGTATCTCCACGGATACGGCCACTATCACGAGACCTACCTTCGAACCGATGAAGGTTGGAAAATCAGTTCACTTCGATTGACGCGACTTCATCGCATCTTCGAATTCGCCGACTGATCGTCTGCGAATTCCTGCGCAGCCCTCAGCCAAGCAACTTGGCTTTTGCGGCCGTGTATTCCTCATCCGAAAGAGCACCAGAAGAGTGCAGATCGTTCAGTTTCTGCAATTGCGCGACGTGGTCGCCAGAATTGTCGTGCTCGAAACGCGACCGCAGGCTTGACCAGGTCTTCGAGGCCGAGGTTTTGATCCCATCGACGTCAACATCGAGATGTGCGTCGGGGAACTCGACGAGAGATCGACGCCGCAGGTACTCAAGGCCAAGTCCTACGACGATCCCAATAATGATCACCGACCACCACAAGCGCAATGCCGGCGACGGAACAAAGAACAACACGAGCAGATACAGGACTGCAGCGCTGACCCAGAAGATGATCCGTTCGGCGTTGAAGATTGGCGCTACAAGGCGACGAGCCCAGGTGGCAATGCGACTCGGCCCAATAATGAGCATTCCGGCAACGATGACTGCACCCCACGAAATCAGGATCCAGGCGGTGTCGTAGAGCAGCTCGGAGAGGATTCCATAAATGATCTTGCCGGCAACGCTGTATTGCTGATTCGAGATGATTGAGTCGATGTAGTCCCCCGTCACTCGACGCAGCGTCACCAAGAGGATGCCGACGATGATGATCGACCAACCGACATTACGAAGCGTTAGGCGACGACGACCACGGGCAAGCCAGACGGCAAGCGCGTAGAGCGCCACGATCACCACAAACAGCACCGGGCCAAGGATGTTAAGAACCTTCACCGCATTCTGAATCGTGGCCAGCGAACTCGACTCAAAGATTGTGATCTGACCAACACTGGATGGAACTTTGTCCATAACTGAGGAAGGAAGACCAAGGTCGGTGCCAACAATGCGCACGATTTCGCCAACGTCGAGGGTGACTTTGCCGTCCTTCGTGGACCCGACCTTCGTCTTGTCCTCGAGCACATTGACAAGCGTTTGATGGGCCTTCTCGTTCACGGTGTGCCAGATCTTTGCCACGCGATCGGAGGAAAGAATCTTTTCAACTGCAGTTGTGGCTGGAGTACGAATACCCGCAGCCAATGGCCCCGCAATTCCTTGCCAGCCCTCTGGGAGCTTGTCGGCAAGCTCCTTTTGGACATCGACGTTCGTATAAATCTCATCGACGATGTACGTGGCAAGTGCATCCTGAACTTTTGGACTGGCGAGGATCTTGTCGCTCGCGGCCACCCACTTCGGCGTACTCAGAACCTGACGCTTCACCCAGACATCGGCCGCAGTTCCGAGAAGCAGGACTGATGCGAGGAGGATGAGCAGAACGATGCCGATACGCCGGCCCCGGCCTGCTGCTTTCTTTTCCGGCGCAGGAGCGTCAGTTCCCGATTCAGGAGTCGTCGAAGTCATAGGTGAGAGTCTGCCCCGAAGAAGACTCGTTTTCGGGGACTCTCGACGAAACCCTCAGGCCGTCTCAGGCGTGAATTCAATCTCGACCCGGTCATAAGCGCGGGTGAAGGTCGCTCCGAGGATCTTTGACTCGGCCCCAGGCTTCAGTCGCCAGTCGGGGATTCGACGAAGTAATTCCTCAAACATCACCCGAATTTCAATACGGGCGAGCGACGACCCCAAACAGAAATGGGTACCAAACCCGAATGCAACGTGGTGGTTATGCGCCCGTTTCACGTCGAACGTGTCTGGATCGTCGAACAGCGATTCATCACGATTGGCCGAGGCGTACATCAAAAGGATTTGATCCCCCTTCCTGATGTCCTTGCCCCGGAACGTGAGGTCTCTCGTGGCCGTCCGACGCATGTTGAGGATCGGGGTTACCCAACGAATGAACTCTTCGACGGCCGTCTGTCCGAGAAGGCTCGGGTCATTCACCAATAGCTCGCGTTGGTCGGGACGCAAGGCCAGTTCCCGAATCACTGAGCCGATCACCGTGCGCGTTGTTTCCGCTCCGCCGTCGAGAAGCAACAAGCACTCAGTAATAATTTCTCCATCGGTCCACCGACGCCCATCAACTTCGGTGGTCGCCCAGATCGAAATCAGATCGTCTTGTGGATCTTCACGTCGAGCGTTGATCAACTCAATGGTTGCGCCAGAAAATTCCATGATTGCGTTCATCGAAAGTTCCGAGAATGGAGCGGTGGAACCATCGGCTGGATTCTGTCCCGATTCATACATCGTGACTTCAGACCATTCGCGGAGTTTTGGCCAGAGTTCTCGTGGGAATCCGAGTTTGTCGCCAATCAAAATTGCCGGCAGCGGCGACGCAAGCGCTTCAATCGCCTCACACTCACCGTCAGCAGCAATTGCGTCAATTAACTCATTCACAATCGAGCGGATCTTTCCTTCGATCTGTTTGACTGCTCGAGGAGTGAACTGCCGAGCAACGAGCATCCGTTGCTGCTGATGTTCGGGATCATCACGATTGATCATCGATGTGTCGTCACGCTGATCCGTTGCTGGACGCGATCCATCTACGGAGGTGAAGTCCTGCCAGTTCTTTTCGATCTCCACGATGTCTTCGTAACGCGAGATTCCCCACAACTTGTGAACCGGATCCCAGTGCACGGGATCGTTCTCGCGGAGCCATCGATAGGCCGCCCACGGATCGACATAGAACTGGGGGTCAAGCAGATTGATATAGGGAGCTTCGGTGACGGTCATCGCCCCTCCTCGGAGTCGTGCAGTTACTGCAGCGATTCTTGCCCACCGTCTGGCCCCGAGGAGGAAACTCCGGAAATCAATGACAACGAATCCGGAGTCGCGAGCTGCTTCACGCGGGAAAGAAGTGGCCCGACGGTGTGGCGGTGCTCTCGATCAGACGATGCGGCCGAAACCGGAAGGCGGGTTGCCCGTCCACCAGTCGATCGGCGTCACGGCAACGCCATGGGCAGTATGAAGAATCTGCCCGCCGCCGATGTAAATCGCCACATGCTGTGAGCCGGAATGACCACCGCTGCCCTGCGGATCCCAGAACACAAGATCACCAGGCTGAAGCTGCGACTGAGAGATTCGAACCGTTGAGTTGTACATCGCACCGCTGTAGTGAGGAAGCGAAATACCGACCTGCTGGTAGGCCCACATCACGAAACCAGAGCAATCAAAAACATCTGGGCCCGAAGCCGCCCAGACATACGCGGCTCCGATCTTCGTCATACCTGCAGCGATTGCACCTGCCGCACCTTGACCGACACGAGGGGCATTCGGATTCGGGGCCATTGCCGAGCCGCCACCCGACCCGCGTGCCGCTGCTGCGGCTGCACGTGCAGCGGCCGCTGCTGCTGCGATCCGAGCATTCTCGGCGTCGACGAGGACCTTGAGTTCGCCCTGAACCTTGGCGTTGATTGCTGCTTGCTGATTGGCAGCGTCGTCCGCGGCCTTCTTCAGCTGTTCAATTTCGGCAGCCTTCGCAGCCGACTGATCTTCGGCTGCCTTCAGACGGACTCCGTCTTCTTCTGCCTTCTGTCGCGCTGCATTCAAAGCATCGACAAGATCCTGACGACTTCCTGAGATGGACTGAAGGTACGAACGCTTCTGCACACCGGTGCTTGCGTCATTTGTAATGAGCGCGTCGAACTCGGGGCTGTCGTTACCCGACTGATAGGCGGCAACGGCGTAGTGGCGAAGATCCTCGCGACGTTTGTCGGCCTCAGCCGCCGTCTGCGCTGCCAGAACCTTGGCGGCCGCGACCTTCTCTTGGGCCTGCTGGAGTTCGTAATTGGCTTGCTCGAACTGACCATCGAGCTCGTGCTGGCGATCTTGGAGCTGTGCGAGCTGTGCACCAATTTTCGCGGCTTCAGCCTTCTTGTCAGCAATCGGATCGGCACTCGCTGGCCCAATCACGATGGCACCAACGAGAACGGCGACGGCGGCGCCAACGGCAACAAAGCCAAGACGCATCGAAGACCGGGAACGTTTCACGAATGACACCTTGTCACCCTTTGAGGTGCCTCGCGCGCACCCACCAGGGCTGGAAATGCCGAATTCTTCGGCAGGGATCGAGCCCCGACGCTGGGGCGATGCTCCGCAATCCATGTTGCAGAATCTTTACAGACCGCCCCTCACCTCGCAACGCGGGTTCCTGAATCCGTCCTGATTTGGACCGGTCTCCCGCGATCGCCTCGCGCAAGGCGATCGCGGGAGACCGCCGCTTCTGATCCCCCCTTGGCGGGGTGGAGAACCAGCACCAAAACCTGCTTCCCCATGCCATCGCTACGATCACGCGCAGGCACAGTGATCGTTAGGGGCTTCAAAATGCGGACACTTCTCGATGGGCTCTGGTTTGGAGAAGGCCCACGCTGGCACGAGGATCGTCTGTGGTTCAGCGATATGCATGGCCATCGAGTTATCTCGACCGGTCTCAACGGCGAGGTACGGACCGAGGTTGAACTGACAGACGATGAGCCGTCGGGTCTCGGGTGGCTCCCCGACGGCCGACTCCTGGTCGTCGCCATGGAATCGCAACAGCTGCGCCGACGTGAACCCGATGGCTCACTCGCCGTTCACGCTGACCTCTCTTCGATCGCTCGCGGTTCGCTCAACGACATGATCAGCGATTCCGCCGGCATCGCGTACGTCGGCGATATGGGCAACCGAATTCAAGAGGGTGGCGATCGACAACCAGGCCAGACGATTGCAGTGCGTCCCGATGGAACGTGGTTCGTCGCTGCCGACGGGCTCGAATCACCGAACGGACACATACTCACCCCCGACGAACGTGTGTTGCTCGTTGCGGAAAGCGCCGCAGCTCGGATCACCGCGTTCGATCGTGGCACCGATGGATCACTTTCGAACCGTCGCGTGTACGCCGAACTCCAGCCTTCACCTCAAGGCCCTGCTTTTGCTCCGCCCGACGGCATCTGCCTCGACGCCGACGGAGCAGTGTGGGTGGCCGACCCAATTGGAGCGCGCGTATTCCGAGCATTGCCGGGTGGCCAAACAACGGAGGAGCACCGATTCAACGGTCTCATCCCGGTGGCATGTGTTTTAGGCGGACGAGATCGGCGAACGCTTTTCGTGTGTGCGGCCGCCGACTGGAAGCGCGATGAAGTGCTCAAAGCCCCAACCGGAGTCGTTCTGGCCATCGATGTCGATGTCTCCGGCGTCGGGCGACCGTAACGATTCGATGTCTCGGAACTGCGTCTGCATTCCCCTAACGCAAGGCGGGGGGAACGAGGCTGGCAGCGTCGAGGCCAAGCAAATCAATTGCGTTCGTGCGCATCATCATCTCGAGTTCATCGGGCGATACGCGTTCTGCGATGCGGGCCACCACATCGGGCGTATTCGGCCACGTTGAATCCTGATGCGGGTAATCGGTTTCAAAGAGCAACTGACGTACACCGATGAGATCACGAGTTTCGATACCGACCATGTCGTCAAAGAAACAGCCGTAGACGCGACCCGGAACGTACGAGGAAGGCAACTCAGTGATTGACGGATTGATCTCGCTCCATCCCGAACTCTGCTGGAACACGCGGTCGCAACGCTCAACGACATAGGGCATCCAACCGACCTGGCTCTCCGAGAAGGCGATCTTCACATTTGGATAACGAGCCAAAACGCCCGAGAGCAACCAGTCGGCGAGCGCCATAAACGCATTGATTGATGTCACCGCCACACCCACACCTGATGGAGCATCGGCACTGGTCTGAGGCATTTTCGAACCAGAGCCGATGTGCATGTGAATCGTGACGCCAGTTTCATTACAGGCGTGCCACAACGGCTCCCAGAAAAGACCGCGATCATGAATCGAGGGAAGCCCCAGATACGAAGGAAGTTCGGGGAACGTAATTGCGCGGCATCCCAAGGCCGCTACGCGACGCACTTCGGTGGCAGCGAGTTTTGCGTCCCACAACGGAATGATGCAGAGCGGAATCAAACGTCCGCCACTCGGACCACACCACTCGTCAATCATCCAATCGTTGAATGCTCGCACCGACAAGAGTGCAACTTCCTTATCCGGTGCCTCGTTAAACATCTGACCGGCAAATCGCGGAAACGTCGGGAAGCACAGTGAACGTTCGACACGGTTGATGTCCATGTCTGCAAGACGAGCGTCGCGGTCGTAGCAGCCTGGACGCATCTCAGAGAACGGGATCGGCTGCAGCGTGAAATCTTCTGGCTTACTGCCGGCACATGCCATGACCTGTGGGATCGGCCGCAGGGCATCGCCATAGACCCACCAATCGGCAATCGGTCCATCGCCGCCCTTAATGAAACTGTGAGCCCCGGTCTTTGGATCAAAACCCATCTCACAGGTGTCCTCGACAACATGAGGACCCCGATCGCGCAACGCCTTCGGAAGACGAGACGTCCAGACATCCTTCGGCTCAACGACGTGGTCGTCGACGGAAATAACCCATGGAAGCGAATTCATTGCAGCACCTCTCTGGTTGAGCGACGTTGGCCGCGTAATAAACGTCCCGGAGTTGCGCCGGTACTTTGACCCTGTTGCATCGTGACGACACCGCCAACAACCGTGGCCAGAAAACCCTTTGACTTCTGAACGATACGGCGAGCCCCCGCAGGAAGATCATGAGCAATCATCGGCAATTCAGGCGCTACGACGTCGGGGTCGAAAATATTGATATCGGCGGCGAGACCTACGCGAAGTTCACCACGATCACGAAACCCCCAAGCTTCTGCCGGCGCACTCGACATCATGTGAATCGCTTCTTCGAGGGTGAACTCACCACGCGCGCGAACCCAGTAGGCAAGGAGGTGCGTGAAGATCGATGCGTCGGACATCTGGCTGACATGCGCCCCAGAGTCGGAAAATGTCATGACCGTGCCTGGGGACTTCATCGCGCTGAGCACAGCGGCTTCGTCGAACGGAGTCATCGTTTGAACAAAGAAGACATCGAAATCGGTTTCGATGCCCAGTTGAATCATTGCCTCTACCGGATCGATGCCACGCTCATCAGCGATCTGCGAAACCGTTCGATGCGGTGGAAGCGGAGATTCGAGCACCTGCATCCGGTCGAAATCGGGTGGTCTCGCCTCTCCCCCATAGGTCGTTCGATACGTCGCACTTCGGGCAGCGTCAACAAGCGGTTGACGAGATGTCGCGTTGCGCAGAGTTGCAAAGAACGCTTCTTGACCGTGGTCCCTAGCCGCGGCCCATTCAGAGAGCGTGTCGAAGGGAAGTTGACTCTTAAACGAGGACATGGTGCCGATGCCACGAGGGTGTGTCATCCCCGTCATCGTTCCGCCGAGCGCTCGCGTGGAGGCGATGAGTTCAAGGGGACGAACCGCTCCGGACGTCGCGCCAATGATGAATGGAACACCAGTCTCCACCGCAAGGGATGAAAGTTCAGAGTCTCGATGGGATCGCGCTTCGTCCGATGGAGGATCTTCGACGAATTGAAAGACTCCTGCGTCAAGCTCTCCCATGACACGCACCAACTCATCGACCTCTGACCACTCCGCAAGACGCGAAGCAACCGGGTCTCCGGAAGGTGTCATGTGATGCACCGTTCGAGATGTCGTGAAACCCCAAGCACCAGCGCGAAGAGCTGCGGCAAGTTCCGATTTCATGAGCGCAATGTCTTGCGTTGTCGCCGCTTCATGAAATGCTCGCTCGCCCATCGCCCAGCTTCGCAATGCGCTGTGACCAATATTCGACGCGTAATTCAGGGCTTTTGGAGTTCGATCGAGCGAGTCGAGATAGTCGGCAAACGTCGTCCAGTCCCAAGGCACTCCAGCAGCCATGGCCTCGGCCGAAATATCTTCGGATCGTTCAATCGACCGAACTGCGAGTTCATGCGCATCAGCACGAACTGGCGCGATTGTGAAACCGCAATTGCCCATCACAACTGTTGTGACGCCGTGCCAGCAGGAATTCGTTCCGGCAGCGTCCCAAAAAACTTGGGCGTCCATATGGGTGTGACCATCGATGAAGCCGGGAGTAACGACATTCCCTGCGGCATCGATTTCCGCCCGACCGGCACCTACTACCTCGCCGATCGCAACGATGATTCCGTCGATGATGGCAACGTCCGCCAAATACGAAGGCCCACCGGTGCCATCAACAACCGTGCCGTTGCGAATCACGAGATCAAACATGCGCCCCACCTCCTTCGTTCACGATATTAGCCAATTGGCTAAATGTCAATAACTGGCCAGTAGGCTTGAGTTGTGACCTCGCCCGAACCACAAAGCCCTCGACCCGAAGCGGCGTCGCCCCGTGACCGGGTCGTCACCTCATTGGTCCAAGCAGCGATCGAGCTCTTTGGCACTCGTGGACCCGATGCCGTATCTCTCCGAGAGGTGGCAGCCCACGCCGAGGTCAACTACGGACTGATCCATCACTACGTCGGCACAAAGGATGACTTGATCAGCCTTGCGCTGAGAGAGGTGTCTGCCGTCTCGACGGAACGATTCGCAATCGATGACGTTGCTGCCACGATCGCCAGGCTCGCGTCAAGTGACCCGAACTCCCGAAGCCTTCGACTCTTGGCGTGGTCACTCCTTCAGGGTCGGCAGGCCGATGATCTCGTAGGGCGATCAGAAGCCCTTGCCGCGCTCGCCGGAAAACTCTCCCCAGCGGAGACGACGCAAGAAGATCGACAAAGGGTCGTCGTCCTGATGTCGCTTCTTCTTGGATGGCAACTCTTCGGCGACTACCTGACCGACGCCCTCGGGCTTGAGGCATCAACACGCGAGTCGACAAGGCGCATGGTCACGGCCACAGCCGATGACATTTCGTCAACGCGTTTCGCGGGGTAAGAGCGATCAGGAACAAATCTCGCGGCGAAGCAGAGCGCCGTCGGTTCTGTTCACGCGTCCGGACGTAGGAGAACCTCGTGGATTGTTCCGTCGAGATCGGTGAATCCAAGTTCTCGGGCGAGCGCCGCAGAAGAAAAGGGCTTCCCTGATCGTTCAGCGATGTCGGCACATCCGAAAAGGGCAATGACAGCGCGGCCGAGGAAGCGAGGTGACTCTGCACCCGAGAGATCGAAACGTCCCTCACCGGGCAGCTCGATAAACACTTCGTCGCCGTCGGTCTGTGCACCAAGGTCAAGAAGTTCTGTGCGGACAAGTCCAGGCCACAACGAGACGATCGAAACTCCAGTACCCGCAAGTTCAATGGCCATATCGGCCGTCATCTTGTCGACGGCGGCCTTTCCGACTCCATAGACAACGTTGTGCCCATAACTCACAGCACCTGAAGATGAAACATTCACGATGAGTCCACTCGCATTCTCGAGCATCAGAGGTGCGCCAAGAACGCTCGAAACATAGTGAGAACGTGTGCCGATATCGATGACCTGATCCCACGCTTCGATCGGGAGTTCCCAAAACTTCTTTCCGAGCCATGGGACAAGGTCAGGGGCGGAATACACGTTGTTGACCAAGACATCGAGCCGACCCTGTTCTGCTCGAACCCGATCGAAGACGGCAGCAACCTGTTGATCGTCGTGGTGATCACACGCGACTGCAATCCCTTGGCCTCCAAGCTCAGTAATTTGCGCTGCCGTCTCACCCACCGTTCCAGGGAGTGGTCCGGCATCAACCGTTCGACCCGTGACGTACACGACGAAGCCCGCCGCGCCGAGTTCAAGCGCGATTCCCTTCCCGATTCCCCGACTAGCTCCCGTGACGACGGCGACGCGACGTTCAGACACAACACTCTCCCCTCAGGACCGGACATACACGAGAGGCCCGGTGTATTCCCCCCGGAATACTCAGTGGCGCGAGTGTACAGATGGTCTCATCGCTCTGAAGTTGCATCCTGAGTTCGCCGGCAGCCGTAGAGGCCGTCTGACTACCCTCGTCGCATGCCGCAACAGCCGCCGATCCAACCTGTTTCGCGCCAGCAACGAAGCGAAGCGATTGCAGTGACGAGCCGAGCATTTTGGCCCGACCCGTTGTTTGGGTTTTTCGCTCGCAGCCCACAACAAGAAACGCGACTCCTTCCAATCTTCCTCGGCGCGCTTTTACGCGACTGTTTCACGCATGGAGAGGTATGGGGAGCCCTTGATGATGGACGCGTCGTTGGATCGGCCTCGTGGCTTCCCCCCGGGGGCACCCCGCGATCGAAATCGCGCGAGTTCAAGATCTACGCAGCCTGCGCACGAGCGTTACTCACGGGACGCAACCGAGTTACGGGCCTGAAACTCCTGAGCGCAGTAGAAGATGAGCACCCCGCGGAGCCGCATTGGTATCTCGCGCTTCTCGGTGTCGATCCGAGTCTTCAAGGGCACGGGTACGGAAAAGCATTACTAGAACCAGTTCTCACCAAATGCGACACAACAGTCGAGCCCGCCTATCTCGAGACACAGAAGCCAGAGAACCTGCCCTTCTACGAACGCTTTGGCTTTCGAGTCCTCAAAGAAGTCAGCGTTCCGGGCAGCCCCTCGGTATGGCTGATGTGGCGCGAACCTGACCCGACACGATGTGAGCGCTGACGATTCCAACAGATAGTCGTCAGCGTCCGTGAGAGGATCAAGCCGTGGACGTTCAGACGTTTTGCCGAGTATGCAATGCCATGTGCGGCCTTGTGGTCACGGTTGAGAATGACTCGATCACGAAGATACGCGGCGACGACTCCCACGAACTTTCACGCGGCTACACCTGCCCGAAAGGCCGAGCCCTTGGCGTCGTCCATCACGACGAACGAAGGTTGAATGTTCCGATCTCGAGACCGCGTGCAGAACAGGAACAAACGTCTTGGCCGTCGGTTCTTGACGATCTCTCCGATCGAATCGCGGCCACCCTGACCGAACACGGCCCGGAGTCGGTCGCTATGTACCTCGCCAGCGGTTCGGCGTTCGACACAGCAGGCCGACGTGCCGCAGAGCGATTCCTCTCTGTGATTGGTTCACACCAGAAGTACACGGCGACGACGATCGACACACCGAGCAAGCCACTTGTTGCGGAACTTGTCGCCGGTTGGTCGGGCCTCACTCCCATTTGGGATCACGAGTCGTCGAAACTGCTACTTCTCTTCGGCAGTAACCCTGTTGTGTCCCACGGCCATTCGAACGCGATCCCCGATCCCGTTCGACGATTCCGAGAATTTCAATCCCGAGGAAGTTCGATCTGGGTGATTGATCCTCGCCGAACAGAGACGGCGGTTCTCGCCGACCACCACATGCAACTTGCACCAGGAACCGACTGGCTCGTTCTTGGTTGGCTCGTGCGAGAACTCTTAGTGCGGCACCCCGCGGCCTCGACCTTGAGCGAACGCACATATGGTCACGAAGAACTTGTTTCCTACGTGTCGGAAATCGACGATGAACTCGTCACTACGCGATGCCAAGTTCCACTTGCCAAACTCGAATCACTGCGTGACGCAGTCCTGAATGCCGGACGAGTCAGTGCACTTACGGGAACCGGTGTCTCGATGTCAGCGACAGCGAATGTCACCGAGTACTTACTGTGGGCGTTGCACATCGTTACCGACTCATACGACCGTCCCGGCGGCATGTGGTTCAACCCGGGTTTCCTCCTTCAACTCGACACTCGCGACCTTCCTTCGAGTGACGGAACCCCCGAATCAGGTCCAAAGAGTCGCCCAAATCTTCCTCGTCGTTTTGGCGAGTACCCATGCGCCGCCCTTGTCCCGGAGATTGAGGCCGGCAACATCACGACGTTGATTGTTGTCGGGGGCAACCCTGTCACTGCTCTTCCCGACCGGGATCGAACAGTTGCGGCGCTTCGAACTCTCAAGACCCTTGTTGCCATTGACATCTTCCCAACCGAGACCACCGATCTCGCAACTCACGTCCTTCCAACAGTCGATCAACTTGAGCGCGCAGACCTCACTTGGCTCCTCGACTCGTTCCAACTGGCTGTCGCTGCTCAGTTGACCGGACCCGTCGTTGAACCTTTAGCGGAGCGAAAACCCATGTGGTGGATGTTCGGTGAAATAGCCGATCGACTCGGCATTGATTTGCTCGGCACTACCGCAAGCGAAGAATCTCCGACCGATCGCACTCTGCTGAAGTCACTTGTCGATCGCAGTCGCGACGGTGATGCACTTGAAGCCTCGACCACGCTTTCTGTGCATTCAGGCGCGGTTCATGGGTGGGTCACCTCACGCGTACTTCCCGAGGGAAAGTGGAGGCTTGACGCGCCCACCATCTCAAACCAGATTGCGCTTCAGATCGCTGATGCACGATCAAACACCAACAAACCTTTGGTCCTCATCCCCAGCCGCCAGCTTCGGCTGATGAATTCGCAGTTTCGCGAACTTGCTCCACCCGGAGGCTCGGTCGACGAGATCGTTATCCACGCGTCTCCGCGCACAATGCACGCACTCGGCTCGCCATCGATTGCAACCGTGTCCAGTGACAATGGTTCCGTCACCGCTCCGATAGTCGCCGACATCAATCTTCGCGACGACTGCGTCACCCTCACTCATGGCGGACGCGACGCGAATGTGTGCGCGCTGACAAGCGCCGACAATGACGTCGATCCGCTATCGGGGATGGTGCTGCAATCTGGACTCTCCGTGAGCCTTCGAGCGTCTGACTGAGGATCAGCTTTTCGCCGCAGCGGCGACACCAGAAATGATGCTGTTCCACTGAGCCAAATCACGTTCGTCGGCAAGACGACCTGTTCGCGTGACGACGTCGACATCGGGCGAGAGCGCACGAAGTGCACCAGCCGTTGCTTGCTCTTTCGGAATGTGCTTGAACGGATCGAAGTTGTAGTGCTTCATCGCGTTCTCATATGACACCTTGTTGATGGTGGCGTCGTCGAAGCCTTCGAGTGTCTTCAGGAGTTCCTCAGGGGCATTCGGCCACGTGCCGTCGGAATGCGGGTAGTCCGATTCCCAACAAACATTGTCAAGGTTGAAGTGATCGAAGAGCTGGGGGCCGACAGTCTCCTTAATGAAACACACAAGGATGTGGTCATTGAAGATCTGAGTCGGAGAGCCAGTCTTGGAGAAGTCGTGGTTAATCCAACCACCGTGACGATCATTGACGTGCTCGGCGCGCCACAGGAAATAGGGAATCCAACCAATGTCGCCTTCCGTAAGCGAGAACTTCAACGTTGGGAATCGCTCCCAGAAGGTCGCCCAGATGAGATCAACAAGCGTGTAGACGGTTCCGGCTGACGACAACGTCATCGCGACGCCGGCGGGAGCATCGACCGAAGTCGCGGCGCTCTTCGAAGAAGAACCCAGATGACAACAAATAACCGTGTCGGTGTCGACGCACGCAGCGAACAGAGGGTCCCAGGCCCCGGAGTGAATAGACGGCATGTTGAGGGCAGCGGGATTTTCCGAGAACGTCACGGCGTGACAACCCTTGGATGCGAGCCTGCGGACTTCGGCGGCCGCTTCTTCGACGTCCCATAGTGGGAGAATTCCACATGGGATGAACCGCCCAGGATGCGCGGCACACCATTCATCAATATGCCAATCGTTATACGCCTTGATCATGATTTCATTGATCGCGCGATCGGGGCCTTGATTGAGAACTTGGCCTGAGAAGCCGGTCCAGTTCGGAAAATTCAATCCTGCGAGTTGACCGCCCGCATTCATGTCACGAACTCGTTCGTTGACGTCGAAGCAACCGGGGCGCATTTGGTCGTAACGAGACGCATCGACGTTGAAATACTCCCGGGGCTTTCCAGCCACAGCGTTAAGACCCAGGTTGCGGCCTTTGATGTCGCCGTACCACCACTGTTCGATGCCGTTTTCGTCGGTGACGACTCGAGGCGCGAACTCTTTGTACTTGGCGGGAACATGAGCATCGAACATGTTCGCCGGCTCAGCAATGTGGTCATCGACACTGATCAGAATCAGATCATCAGCATTCATTGGGACCCCCTAGGTCAACCCCTGCATCAAGGAGCAATGTTCTCAGACTATGTCGCAACCTGCACGAACAAAGAAGGGTCGCAGGTCAATTCTCTGACCCACGACCCATTCTCACGATACAAATCACGCTGACCTCTGGCCAGGATCAATGCCCGGGTCGCGGTCCTTCAGATTCGATGATCTCAATGAGGTAGCCGTCGGGGTCAGAGATGAACCCCACGATGACTGGCCAGCGATCGAGGCGCTCAGGCTTCATATGAGACTCGTAACCGGCGGCAACGGCCTTCTCCCACGTCGCTACGGCGTCGTCGACATAGATGTAGATCTTCCACAGTGCTCGGCCGTGGTCGATCGGCTGTGGGGTCATCGTGGGATTGAACTTGGCGAGCTGAAGTCGACCACCGTGCTCACCTTCTGCACCGGCGAGGTGAACCTCGTTCACATTCGGAATCTCGGTCCGACCGTGCTCAACGAGACCCATGATTTCTGTGTAAAAGCGCACCGACTCTTCAAGATCGTTTACCGCAATACAGAACTGACCAACTGTTGAACCCATGTTTCCCCCTCGGAAGACGAACTGTTCAGGGCAACGTAGCGGAATCATGATCGCCATGCCGGCACTCAGAGACGGGGGAACGTGATCCCCCAACCGAATCGCCCCGAATGTGCCACGCTTGCGAAGACATGCATGCCGGCGCAGACGTTTCACCGGCCGTTGCTCCAAGCGTCTCGATGAACTGGGGAATCAATGACAAAAGAGCCACGCACGAACAGCGAGAACTACGAACGCGGAGCAGAAAAATATCGCGAGATCTACGGGTCTGATTTACCCCTCGCCGATCACGGGTCCTCAGACTTCTTCGACCTCATGATTGGACACCTCTTTGGAGAGGTCTGGACCGGCGAGGCTCTTGACGTTCCGACCCGAAGATTGCTCGTCATGGGGGTGCTCGCCGCCCAGCATGAATTCGACACTCTTGGTATTCAATTCTCGAATGCGCTTCGGACCAAAGAACTCAGCGCCGAACAAGTCCGCGAGGTCGTCATTCAACTGATTCCCTATGTTGGGTATCCGAGCAGCGGCTCGCTCATTCGCGTATCCGAAACCGCAATTGCGACCTACGAGGAATCGAAATGACAACCGTCGCGATGATTGGTTTGGGTCAGATGGGCGCTCCGATGGCGATCAACGCCATTAACGCAGGACTCGACGTTGCTGTCTTTGATGTTTCTCCTGACGCCGCATCGACATTTTCAGAACTGGACGCCCGCATCGCCCTTTCGCCTGCCGATGCCGCACGTGGCGCCGACGTGGTTTGCATCGTCGTATTCAATGACGAACAAACCACCGACGTCATCACGGGAACCAATGGAGTACTCACATCACTCCAACCGGGAGCTGTTGTCGCCATTCACTCGACGATTGCGCCAGAAACGGTGCGGTCTCTCGAACACGTAAGCCTCAAGTCAGGCGTCCAAGTCATCGATGCTGGCATTAGTGGTGGACCGTCTGGAGCAACTGCCGGAACCTTGCTCACGATGGTTGGAGGTCCGGCCGATGCCGTCGCAAGAGCGATGCCTGCACTGGAGAGTTTCTCGAAAGAGGTCATTCACGCCGGCGATCTCGGTTCTGGGCTTGCACTCAAACTGGCGAGAAACGCGGCCGGCTACGTCTGCATGGCTGCAATGCATGAAGCGATGCAGATTGCTTCAGCATCAGGAGTTTCCCTCGACGTCCTGCAGCACACCATCGCCGAAACCGGCGTCTTCGAACAGGCGCTCTCGCCTTTCCTTTTTGGCGGGCCTTCTCCACTTACAGAGGGCGATTCACAATCGCTGCGAGAAGTACTCATTCACCTGTGTGCACTCGGAGAAAAGGATCTTGATCAAGCACTCGCACTCGCAGAAACTCTCCAAGCAGACGTCCCCGTGACAGAAACGACTCGACGCGCGTTCCATCGCGTCGCTCGGCTCTGAATGGAGACCTTGTTGAGAAGGGAAACGCTATGGCTCTCAAAATTCGCAAACTAAGCGGCTCGGTTGGTGCCGTCGTTTCAGGAATTGATGTACGTGAACTCACAAACGACTCGTTCACCGAAATCTTTGGGGCCTGGCTCGATCATCTTGTGCTTTTCTTCCCCGATCAGCGCCTCTCACCAAGCGAGCAGCGCGACTTTGCGAAACGTTTCGGCTCCCTCGAGGTCCACCCGCTGACTGAAAAGCTTGAAGGCACACCCGAAGTGACGCTCTTACACAGCGAACGCGGCGGACGGGCTGACGTTTGGCACACCGACGTCACCTTCAACGACTCCCCTCCGATTGCCGCCGTGCTTCAACAACTCAGCGGTCCCGAATCGGGTGGCGACACTATGTGGGCGAACCAGTACCTGGCTTTCGAAGCCATGTCCGACCCAATGCGTGAGTTTCTCCGCGGCCTCACCGCCATTCATTCCGCCTGGCCTCAAGGACACCCCGAGATGAAAGCGGAACGCCCGGCAATCCTCCGGCACCCCGAAACAGGACGGGAAGCGCTCGGAGTCAATCGACTTTTCACGACTCGAATCCCCCAACTCGAACAATCCGAGAGTGATGCGCTCCTAGCTCACCTCTTCGCCTGGGGAGAACGGCCCGAATTCACCTGCCGTTGGAGTTGGTCACCCGGAGACCTCGTGATCTGGGACAACCGGTGCACTCGCCACTACGCCATTGGTGATTACGACTCCGAGCGCATCATGCATCGAGTGACGGTGCTCGGGACCTACATCTCGGACGACTCGGAGTTTGCGCGTGCCCCACATTTCGTCGAAACCAGACTCTCCGCAGCCTCGGCCTTTGTCCGCAAGTAACGGCGCTAGGGCACCGCTGCCCTTTCCCCAGAAGTAGGGTTCAGCCCAGTTCAAAGGGGGAACAATGAAAGAACTCAAAGGCAAGGTTGCAGTCATTACCGGTGGTGCCGGTGGCATCGGAAAGGCCATGGGCGAGAGGTTTTTGGCCGAGGGCATGAAAGTCGTCCTCTCGGACCTCAAAGCAGAACAACTCGATGGAGTCGTGAACGAACTTGGCGGCGATGGCCGCGAGGTCATCGCCGTAACCGCCGATGTTTCCAGTCTTGAGTCCGTCGAAGCGTTGCGCGACGCAACCCTCGATCGATTCGGCAAGGTTCATGTCGTCTGCAACAACGCTGGAGTCGCTTCGGGAGCCCACGGCCAACTGTGGGAACACGAGATCAACGACTGGCGCTTCGCGATGAGTGTCCACGTTTATGGCGTCATTAATGGCATCAACGCGTTTGTTCCAACTCTTCTCGCTCAAGACGAAGAGGCACACATCGTGAATACCTCATCGAACAATGGTGGCTTCTCCCCCATTGCAATGTCGCCCACCTACGCAACGTGCAAGGCAGCGGTCGTAACACTCAGCGAATGTTTATACGGACAGCTCGCCGAAGTGAATCCTAAGATTGGCGTCTCGGTTCTTTTCCCAACGGGCAAGACCAAGGGCGTACTGAACACCGGCATTTGGGCGGCAGCCGAACGTCCTCCTGGTTATGAAGCAGAGGCCCCGATCGACCACACGCACAAGATGGCCGGCTGGATCGAGTCGATGGAGGCGGCAGGAACACCAGTTGCCGTCACTCCACTTTCCGAAGTCGCCGAGCAGGTCATTGAAGGTCTCTACGCGAATCGATTCTGGATGGTCGAAGAGGGACGCTTCGAAGAAGCAGTAAACGAGCGCACGCAGATCATCTTGAACCGCGCTGCTCCCCTCTACCAAAGATGAGCATCCATGTCTGATTTGATCCTCGATTCATTGCAGCGACGCATGGCCGCGATGCATTCGCTCTACTACCAAGCTGTCAGCACAATGGAACTCGAGCATGTGAACCATTTCGAGCGCGAGAAAGTTCTCCCTATCGCGTTTTCGCTTTTCCACTACACAAATCAAGAAGATGGCAATTTCATGTTCCTCACTGGACAGATGCCGATCTGGAATGACGAGTGGCAGTCACGAGTGCAGATGGCAATCAACGACGACGGCAAGGAACGCACCGTCGACGAAATGATCTACCAGCGCATCGGCGACTTTGAGGCGTTTAAGGAGTACCAGCGAACAGTTTTCGATCGCACAGAGGCGTACCTCTCATCGATGGACCCTGCCGATTTCACGCGAGTCGTGCTCCCCCGTCCGTTACCAGAGAAGGTTGCATCAACCTATAGCGCTCGTGTTGCTGGCCCCCAGGGCATCACCGTTCTTGATGGCTTCGAATGTTGGCTCTACCAACATGGACTTCGCCATATGGGCGAAATCGAATTGGCCCGTGGCCTTGTAGGCCTCGGTGGTATGACCAGCTGAAGGCTTGACGGGTTTAGAGCGCGACCATCTTTGGAAGGTCGGAGTTTCGAATCGCTTCCGCCCATGGGTAATGCATCGGATTAATCCGGTCGTACGGGGCGTCGACGAGAACCTGCGTCGACGGGTCGGCCGGTTCCGCGGCACGAAGTTGCTGTGCAGCGATGGCGGCATCTCCTTCCACAAAGACGATGTCCATATCGAGTCCGTCTCGAAGCCGAGAGGTCAGACTCCAGACGCCATGAACAAAATCCATCTCGACAAGACGAGCTGCTCGTGCGAGCGAAGCTTCTTGTCCACCCCGCCGTTGGCGAATCACTACTCCTGTGTGACCTACAAACGGAACATCAGCGGGAACAAGCTTGGTGGGAGTCGAAACAAAGGCGTCCACCGACTGGAAGCAGTCGCCTTCTCGCACCGCTTTTCGATCCTCAGGAAATGCCATGCGCCCTGTGTCCACTAATCGCTCTCGCAGCGTGCTCATATCGTCGAACGCAATCTGCGGATCACCCGTGAGCGTATAAATCGTTACGAACGATGCTCGACCATTGCTAAACGGTGAACCTTCAACGGACTCTCGAGCGCGGTGAAGGTCGGGAGTTGCGACGTAGCGATTACTGAGCATCACACCTTCGAGCATGACGTTGGGTGGCGTATGTTCGAGGTCGTACCAACGGTTCCAGTCCTCGATCACAGCAGCGTCGCAATCAAGAGCAGCGAAGATGATTCCAGAAGGTTCCATTTCTGCATTCTGACCGAGGAAGGCTCTGCTTGACGGCACCCTCTCTGAACACGCTGCGTAGTGCTTCCAGCCGAGGTGCGACTCATTCCGCTCACGGTACGATTGTCATGTGGACGAGGATCTTCCAACCGAATCTCCGGAAGGTTCCGCTATCGATTTCGGAAAGCGACCGTTCTCGGCCCTCGATGAACTGATCTGGCAAGTCAGTTGGGACGCTCGACCGAAATATCGCGGCAAGCTCCATGCGATTTCAGCGTTTCTTGCCCCACCCGCTGCAATCGCCATGGCGATCAACGCCAAACCTGGTCGCAATCGAGTCGCAGCCTCGGTCTACGGGTTAGGAATCTGCGCGATGTTCGGGGCGTCGGGCGCCTATCACCGACTCACCAAGAGCCGAAAAATGGCCAGCATCATGCGCCGTGTCGATCACTCAATGATCTACGTCATGATCGCAGGAACATGGACCCCAATTGCGGTGGCGACGCTTCCGCCGAAGCAAGCCAAAGCCGTGTTGGCTGCCGTATGGACAGCAGCGGGTGTTGCCGCCGGAACCAAAGTCATGCGCCTCGATGAAAACCATCGCGCCGGTTCGTGGTTTTACCCCGTCCTCGGTGTTGCCGGAGCAGTCCTCGCTCCGTCAGTCGTTCGCGTTGGTGGCAAACCGGCTCTGGTCGGGCTGATTACTGGCGGCGCCGCCTACCTCGGTGGCGCTGCTGTGTTCGCTGCGCAACGGCCGAATCCGTGGCCGAAGAAATTCGGATTCCACGAGATCTTTCACACCGCCGTTGTTGTTGGCGTCGTGTCGCACTACCTCGCGATTTGGCGCGTCCTCCGCCGCAGTCGTTGATCAGGTCACCGCGTCGGCGGCGCCACCGTCGAAACGCAAATGGGCTCCGTTCAGGTGCCACGCAGGTTCGCTAACGACAAATGCAATGAATCGGCCCACGTCGTCCGGCATCGCAATGCGGCCAGACGGGTTTGCCATCCCCGTTTCGAGGACGAATTTCTCTACCGATGCCCAATCACTCGCGATGCCCTTTCGCTCGGCTCGCTTTGTGAAGAGTTCGATCATCTCTGGCGTCGCAATGATCCCCGGACTTACGCAGTTCACCGTGATCCCGGTGTTGGCAAGATGCTTCGCCAAACTCACGGTGACCGACGGAAGCGCGCCTTTCGCCGCGTAGTACTCGGGTATGCGCTCGCCCGGGCGGGTCGCCCCAACAGTTGAAACGAAGACGATGCGGCCCCAACCGTTCGATCGCATTCCATCAACGAACGCGTTCGTGACTCGGATACCGCTGACGACATTGGTGTCGTAGCTCGAGTGCCATGACTCGGCATCGCTCTGCGACCAGTCACTGCCCTCTGCTGCGCCGAAGTTGTTCACCACAATGTCGACCCGATCGACAACACCGCCGACCGCAGCCATTAGCTGTTGCGTTCCCTCGTCTGACCGAATATCACCGACAACTTCGTAAGCAATTCCACCAGCCGAACGAATTGCGTCGACAGTTTCATGGCAGGTCCCGGCTTCGAGTCCGTGCACCAAAACCGTGGCCCCTTCGCCGGCGAGCACACGAGCGACACCTGCACCCGTGCCCCGCCACGATCCAGTGACAAGCGCGACGCGCTCAGCTAGCCCTAGGTCCATTGCGATCGTTCTTAGTGCGATGCGCGAACGAGGCGGCCCGGACGGGCACCCGTATCGGAGTCGTGTCGTCGAGTGACAACACCATTCACGATTGTCGCGACATAGCCGGAAGCATTTTGAAGAATTCGCCGACCACCGGCGGGTAGATCGTCGATCGGATGCGGCGGATGCAGCGTGAGGTGCTCAAGGTCGATCACGTTGATATCGGCCTTCTTGCCAACCTCAAGTGTGCCTCGGTCAGTCAGACCAACAACCTCTGCGGTGAGCGCGGTTTGCTTACGAACGATTGCTTCAATCGACATGCGGTCACCACGCAGACGATCCCGAGTCCAGTGAGTGAGCATGTACGTGGGCAGTGAAGCATCACAGATAAACCGGACGTGGGCGCCGCCGTCGGAAAGCCCGAGCACTGTGTGTGGATCCTCAAGCATCACGGCAAGGTGGTCCTGCGAAGTATTCGCGTAGTTCGTGAATGCGCCGAGCAAAAGCGCACCACCGGCGATTGAGTCGTACAGAACTTCCCACGGATCCTTGCCACTTGACTCGGCGATACCTGCGATCGAACGATCTCGGGTTGGTTCGTAATCGGGCGGGTCGCCGAGCACGAAAAGTCGCTCGAACATGTAGGCCATGTTGTCGCCGAGTGATTCGTATTGGCGCTGCGGGTCTACAGGAAGATTCTCTTCAGAAAGGATCGCCGCCTTGATCTCTGGCTTCTGAAGTTCCTGCAGAAGATCTTCATAGGAAAGTTCCGATTCAAGACGCCGGAACGTCGGGCGACGCATAAGCCCGTGATACGTAGCGACCCCAATCAACATCCCACCGGGACGACCAGCAACCTGCGGCACTAAGAGCGCTCCCTCGCTGTTCGCCTGTGCGACCGCAGCAAGTTGCTCTTTCCAAAGATCGGGTGCGCCCATTGACTGCACCATCAAGAACGACACTGGCGCACCAGTTCGCTTTGATACTTCAGACAACAACGCAATCTCGTTCAGAACGGTCTGAGAATCGTCGCCGGTTTCACCTGTGGGAACAGCTTCGAAAAGGCCGCCGCCAGCGTCGACCATCGCCTGGGCAAGTGCAACCAATTCAGTGGAATTCGCGAATGTTCCCGGAACAAGTTCGCCATCAAGCGTCCGATGGTTGAGAGACCGCGAAGTTGAAACACCAATCGCGCCTGCTTCAATCGACGCCCGAACATGTTCGGCCATTTGTGAGATTTCTTCAGCGTTGGGCTCAACGTCGAGAGCCCCGCGATCGCCCATGACGTACACGCGTAATGGAGCATGCGGAAGGAACGCTGCGACATCCATTGAATACTCACGAGCGCCGAGAGCATCGAGATATTCGGGGAACGTCTCCCACGACCACTGAATACCCTCATGTAACGCGGTGCCGGGGATGTCTTCGACACCTTCCATGAGTTCGACAAGCCATCCCTCTTTACCGGGACGAACCGGTGCAAACCCAACTCCGCAATTGCCAATCACGACCGTCGTGACACCATGACTTGCAGAAGGGTCGAGGACGGGATCCCAGGTTGCCTGACCGTCGTAGTGGGTATGGATGTCAACGAATCCTGGCGCTACAACCAACCCCGCTGCATCGATCGTCTCGACTGCGTCACCCTGAATTGAAGCGCCGATTTCGACAACAACGCCGTCCCTGATGGCGATGTCTCCGACGTAACTCGGCGAGCCGGTGCCGTCGACAATGGTTCCGTTCATGATCTTCAAATCAAACATGTTCTGACCCTAGGCCCGCCCGGCATTCGAACGCACGACTTCCAATCCGGAACTACCCTCAGTCGTGAGCGGAGCTCCGAGCTCCTTCTGTCATGGGGGAAGTCAATGTCAGCTTCAAACTGGGATCGAATCGTCGACGTCATCATCGTGGGCTCAGGCGGAGCAGCTCTCGTCGCTGCGACGATGGCCGCAGACGAAGGCGCCGAAGTGCTTGTGGTCGAGAAGGATGAGCTACTCGGCGGCACCACTGCAGTTTCCGGCGGGGGTATCTGGCTTCCCAACAATCACGTGATGGCCGAGGCGGGTATCCCCGATTCCAGAGAAGCCGCCCTCACCTATATCGAACGAGTTTGCGATGGACGCGCTCCCGACCCGGAGCTTCTCGAAGTCTTTGTCGATACGGCACCTGAGATGCTCAAGTATCTCGTCGAACACACACCGGCCACGTTCCATATCCAGCCGCTCCCCGACTACTACACGCCGTGGGGATGGGAAGGCCATCTTCCTCGACCAGGTCGAACCGTCGAGGCAAACCCCTATCCAGTCGGTGAACGTTTGCCGGAGTGGAGGGACAAGATCGTGAAGCGCGGAACGTTGATGTCGCTCGGCGCAGCAACCACGCTCACCGAAGACTTCATGCCTCGCACTCCCGAGATCGAAGCCGAAATTGCTCGTCGAGAAGCCGAAGATGTTCGCCCGAAGGGCGCCGCACTCATCGCTGCCCTTCTTGAGGGCTTACTCAGCCGCAACGTCGACATTTGGCTGTCCTCACCCGCAAAGGATTTGGTGACGAACCAAGCCGGGTCGGCCATAGGAGTTGTCGTCGACCATGAAGGCACCCGCACGCGTATTGGCGCCCGCAAGGGCATCGTGCTTGCTTGTGGTGGTTTCGAATGGAACCGAGAAATGGTGATGACCCACCTTGGCTATGACGTGAAGCCATTGAGCCCGGGTGGCAACACGGGAGACGGACTCAACATGGCGATGAAAGCCGGCGCACAGCTCGGCAACACCACCTCCTACTGGGGTACACCCGTCATGTTCGACCCCGACATCACCCGCAACGGTGAAATGGTTCCGCAGTTCGAATGGGGACGCGGCGAACCTTCTTCACTCATCGTCAACCAGAAGGGCAAGCGCTTTGCGAACGAAGCTCTCCCCTACAACGATTTCCCGAAAGCCTTCGGAGTTTTCGACAACAACAACCAAGAATTCCCCAACGCGGGACCGTGCTGGCAGATCTTCGACAACGTCGTGCGATCAAAGGTACGAGTGCTATCGATGTTGCCAGGCGAGCCCGATCCCGAATGGGCCATCAAAGCCGACACAATCGCCGAACTGGCATCGTTGATTGACATCGAGCCAAACGCGCTTGTTGCCACGGTGGATCGGTTCAATGAGAACGCTGCGAACGGCGAAGATCCCGACTTCGAACGTCACCGCAAGGGCCTCATGGGCCCGGGCGCGGTGAAGCCGCTCACCGAGGGTCCGTACTATGCCGTGCGCATCTACCCCGGCATGCTCGGCACCAACGGCGGTCCAATGATCACCAAGGACGGCGAAGTTCGTCGTCAAGGTGGCGGAGTTATCGAAGGTCTCTACGCTGCAGGCAACACCGCAGCCAACGTCTTTGGCTGGGCCTACCCGAGCGGAGGCGGCACCATCGGCAACGGAACCGTGTTCGGGTACCGAGCCGGGATCCACGCGGGATCCCGACCGGCACGCGACATCTAAGGGATTACTCGCCGCTAGGAATGACTCCTCCTGCAGCGATCCACCGACCGATCACTTCACCAGCTTCTGCGGGTGAATACACGTCTTCTTCGTAACTCCACTTTCCGTTTCCGGCGTAGTGGAGGATCGTGTTGACGTCGAAGCCGTAGTAGCCATCGTCACCATCGGGTGCCGGAAGAATGTTTGGAATCAACGCGCTCACGCGGTTGCCTTCAATGAACTTGTATGACACCGGAAACTCCATTGTTGGAAACGGCTGCATCACGCCATTAATCCAGTCGCGGATTTCCTTCTGGCTCTTGAAGTAGCCGTAATGGTGTTCGCGATAGTGGGCGTCTTCGGTGAATTGATCGGCCCACTGATTCCAGTCGCCAGTCGCAACGGCAACTTCGCCACGCTTGCGGTACTTCTCGAACTCTTCCTCGATCTCTTCACGAGGGAATGCAGGTTCGGGCGGGTTCGGGGCCCAGCCCTCAATGCCTTCAAGCGAGCGATCCTGCGGAGTGTCACGAGTTCCGCCCGCCTTGATCCACTCGACGAAGACGCGACCGGCATCTTCCGGGTTGTAGTAATCGCCCTCGAAACTGAACTTTCCGTTTCCGGCGTATTCAAGAATCGTGGTGTTCGGGAACCCGAAGCGCTTTCCGGTTCCGGTGGGATCCGGAAGGTTGTTCCAGATATAGAAGCTGATCCGGTTGCCTTCGATCATGTACCACTCGATCCAGAGCGTCATGGTCGGATAATCGGCCATGCACTCAACGATCCATTCCTCGATCGCGGCGCGGCCGTTGAACACACCAAGGTTGTGTTCTTCGTACAAAGCATCCTCGGTAAAGAGCTGCGCCCATCCCGCCCAGTCGTGGGTCTCGACACCACGGCGTCGGAATTCCGCGAATGCAGCCTCAACTTCTTCACGTGGATACGCGGTCATCTTGTCTCCCCTGTTCCCCCGAATAATGAGCGAACCCTATCGGCATTGCGAAATCGATGAGCGACTCATCGCTATTGCGAAAAACCCCTTCACCATCACGAGAAAGCCTGCAGGCCTTGCCGCGGGACCGATTGATTTCTGACAATCTGAAAAGGCGTCACAGTTCGTTGCCGCAGCACTTCTCGCAGGGGGATCTTCCATGGGCGAAACCATTGACACTGACTACATCCGCCGAGCGGTGGAGTACTCCGATCTCGCAGCACTGCGAATCTCCATTTTCCAAGCGACCGGCGATGAAGAGATCGCCCGCCTCGGGCCAGTCGCAACCTTGAGCGAATCCGACAAGGCGCTCCTCCAAGACCGATGCGTTGAACTCATTGACTCAGACCTCGCGTCGTGGTCGCTGCGCACGCCGTCTGATGACGAAATCAACACCATGCTCGACATGGTTCTCGGCGTGCCGACATCGCCAGGTGACTTCGAGCTCCGCAAAATGGTTCTGTCATTCGAAGACTTTCCTGGTTTCGCCGACTGGTCTACGCCCGAGTCAAGGGCGCCCGAAGATTTCCATGTCGCCATCATCGGCGGAGGTTTCAACGGCATCGCAACTGGTGTTCAACTTGCGCAACTTGGCATCAACTTCACCGTTTACGAGCGTCGTGACGAACTTGGGGGCACTTGGAGCATTAATCGCTACCCCGACATTCGCGTCGACACGCTGAGTGCTTCATACGAGTTCAGTTTTGAAAAGGAATACCCCTGGACTGAATACTTCGCACGCGGACCCGAGGTAAAGGGCTATCTGCAGCACATCGCCAAAAAGTTCGGCGTTATGGAAAACGTGAAGTTGGGCCACGACCTCGTCGAGGCTCGATTCAACGACGACACCAAGCTGTGGCATATCACGTTCCGCCTTGCCGATGGCTCAACGGTGTCCCGCGACGTCAACGCAATCGTCAGTGCAGCGGGACTTTTTGCGAACCCGAATCTTCCGAGTTTCCCCGGCATTGAGAACTTCGGAGGAACAGTCATCCACCCAACTCAGTGGCCCGAAGGAATTGATCTCAGCGATAAACGAGTTGCCGTGATCGGAAATGGCTCCACTGGCGTGCAGCTGCTCGGACGCGTCACGGAGATGTCGAAGCACGTCACCATGTTCCAACGCACGCCACAGTGGATCAGCCCTCGCGATAAGTATGGAAAGCATGTCGAACCCGAGATCACATGGCTCACGAGTGCGATTCCCGGCTACTGGAACTGGTGTCGAATCACGTCAATCATGCACTTGTTCGATTTCGACAAAGACTTCCTTATCCGTGACGAAGAGTATGAAAAGACCGGCGGGCAGATCACCGCCAAGAGCGACTTCGTACGCAACATGCTTCTCGACTACATCAAGACCGAAACCGGTGGTCGTCAGGACCTCATCGACAAGTTGATTCCCGACTACGCGCCCATGGTTCGTCGTCCCATCGTCGATAACGGCTGGTATCGCGCTCTCACAAGAGACAACGTCGATCTCATTACCGAAGACATCGTTCGTTTCACCGACACCGGTATCGAAACGGCAGACGGCGTGCACCACGATCTGGACGTGGTGGTTTCCGCTACTGGTTTCGACATCGTGAAGTACCTCTGGCCGGCCGAGTACTTCGGTCGCAATGGTGTCAATCTCCACGAAAAGTGGGAAGAAGAGTCACCCATGGCCTACGTCGGGATGATGGTTCCGGGATTTCCGAACCTGTTCACGCTTTACGGACCGAACTCTCAACCGGTGTCGGGCGGCGTAGCCCTTCCAGCTTGGTACCAAATGTGGGCCGGCTTTGTTGCTCGCTGTCTCATCGGGATCATCGAGCAGGGCAAGCAGACCGTCGAAGTTACTGAAGAAGCCTTCCGCGAGTACAACGAAAAACTCGTTGAGGAATCACAAAAGCTCATCATGGTGACCGAAGAAGCGTCGGCGAAGAAGAACTACTACGTACAAAACGGACGCATGCAAGTCAACGCCCCTTGGGAGACGCATGACTACTACCGGATGACTTCGTATCCCGATCCTGAGGCAATCGTTTTCGAGTGAATTGGAGAATCGAAGCGCTAACGCTCCGCGTCACCAATTCTTTAGGAAAGTACGTAGTCGTCGACGTTGACGTCTCGTGTCCACGCCCAGTAATCAACGAGTCGAAACGGACTCACGGTGTGAATCTCACCGGCAGCATTTCGGAAATGGGTGTGGGTGATACCGGGGTGTGACCACACCATTTGCTTGATGAGCGCTTGGTGCTTCTCGTGGTACGCCTCGTAGAGATCCAAATTCGGCTCCATGGATTTTGAACCACTCGCCGCCAACTCGTCGAGGCACTTGCTGATGTATCTCATCTGACATTCAGAGTGGAAGATCAGACTTCCACCGTGATTCAGATGCGTGCTCGGCCCGTACATCATGAACAGGTTGGGGAATCCCGGCACCGTGATACCGAGATAGGCAGAAGGACGATCACTCCAAAACTCGTTCAGCGAGACGCCATCTCGACCAAGGAACTCCATCGGGAACAGCACCTTGCTCATTTGGAAACCCGTGGCAAACACAATGACATCGGCGTCGTAGCGCTGGCCGTCGGCCGTCACGACACCATATGCATCGATGTGATCAATGTCGGTTCGGACAAGTTCCACGTTGTCGCGCTTGAGCGCACGTAGCCACGAACCGTTGTCCTGCAATGTTCGCTTTCCGGTTGCCGGGTAATCCGGAATGACCTTGGCGAGCAGTTCCGGATCGTCGCCAACCTGACCAGTAATCCAATCAGTGAACATTTGGCGGGCCATGTCGTTTGCGGCATTGATCGAACGATCTTGATGCGGCCAATCAGGATCAATAACTGCATTCGCGAGAGATCCATCGCAGCCCGGCCAGAACAACAAGAAGCGATACCAACGCCCATAGAACGGAAGGTGCTGAATCGCCCAGGTCATTCCCGCCGGGACTTTCTCGTGATAGTTCGGGTTGGGGAACATCCACTGCGCCGTTCGTTGGAAGACGACTAGCGATTCCACATCAGGGGCGATTGTCGGCGCTATCTGAAAGCCGCTCGCACCTGCTCCAATCATGATCACCCGTTTACCCGTGATGTTGACGGAATGATCCCATCGGGCGGAATGAAACGACGCTCCTTCGAACGATTCGATGCCCGGGATGTCAGGCAACTTCGGACGATTGAGTTGACCTACAGCAGTGACCACAGCGCGGGCATCAAGCGTTTCGTCAGTGCCATCAGCACTGCGCACGGTGACGTGCCACAAACCCGAAGATTCGTCCCACACCGCTCTCACAACTTCCGTTGAGAAACGAATACTTGACCAGAGATCATGTCGGTTCGTGACTTCTTCGAAATACGCGCGAATCTCTGGCTGCTTCGCGAAGTATTCCGTCCAATGGTCCGACGGTTCGAATGAGTAGCAATAAAAGTGATTGCCCACGTCGACACGACACCCGGGATAGGAATTCTCAAACCAGGTTCCGCCAACGCCAGCGTTTTTCTCAATGATGGTGAAAGGAATTCCGGCCTGCTTCAGTCGGATACCGGCAAGAACGCCGGACTCCCCCGCACCAACGACCACCACAGGCAATGCCGCGCGGGCTTCGGCAGGTGAATGACTCACGACACTTCGCTGATCGGTGCCATCGAGTTCCATGTCTTCGAGCATCATCGGGACGTATTCAGCGGGCACTTCCTCGCAGACCAACCACGCCATCATTTCGCGCAAAAGCGCCTCGTCGGGCGGTGGTGGCAGTACGCATCCTCCATCACGGAACGCAACGATCGCGTCGAGTGCACGCGCACGAATCTCGGCTTTTTGATCCTCTGGCAGGTAGCCCTGGATTTCGTTCAGAAAGAGTCCGAGCGGTCGGATCGGTCCTCGAATCCACGATGCGTCACCAGTCATGTGCACCATCGACAAGACGAGCGTCGGAATGCTCACGTCTTCGAGCATCGCTCTGATCGTCGCTTCGTCATCGGTGATTGGCAGCCCCACATGTGGATTACCTGCGTAGATTCCGTTCACGAGTTCCCCCCAGTAAGCCAGTAGCCCGACGATAGGTCTCCCTCGACCCCTGGTGGAAACGCCCTCCGGGTCTGCCCATTACTCTTGGACCATCGCAGTCGCTCACCTCGCGGCTCGGAACCTTTGGGGGAACCATGGCAGATCTCGTGATTCGCAACGGACTCATCGTTGACGGAACCGGCGCTCCCGGCGTGATCGGGGACATTGCCATCACCGACGGCGTCCTCACGCAGGTGGGTGGCACTGTCACTGAAACTGGCAAAGAAGAAATCGACGCTACTGATCGCATCGTGACACCCGGATTTGTCGATGTTCACTCGCATTACGACGGTCAGGTCTTCTTCGACAATGCACTCACTCCAAGCAACGGCCACGGAGTTACCACTGTCGTGCTTGGCGTCTGCGGCGTCGGATTCGCACCGGCTCGCCCGACCGACCACGAAATGCTCATCACCACGATGGAGTCGGTCGAAGACATTCCAGGCGATGTGTTGCGCGCTGGCCTTCCATGGACGTGGGAATCGTTCCCCGAATTCCTTAATGCGGTCGAAGCAAACAGTTACGCCATGGACGTTGCTGCTCAGATCGGCCACATCCCTGTTCGCTCGTATGTGATGGGTGAACGTGCGATTGCCAACGAACCGGCAACTCCAGAGGACATTGCAGCCATGTCGACAATCGTTCAAGAAGCAGTCGACGCCGGTGCCGTCGGATTCTCAACCTCACGCGTGCTCGCTCACCGCACCGCAGCCGGCGATCCCGTTCCGGGCACCTTCGCCGCAGAAGACGAACTGTTTGGTATTGCTGGCGCAATGGCCAGCACCGGTCGCAAGGTCGTGTTCCAACTCGCACAAGCCGGCATCGACGGATTCGAACCCGAATCCTCCGTTGCCGAGGTCGAGTGGATGCAACGACTTTCTGCCGAGACGGGCCTTCCGGTTTCATTCCTCATCCTGCAAACCGATGGCGCGCCGGACCTTTGGCGTCAACTCATGAACTCCTGTGTTGAAGCCGAGGCCATGGGTGCGCACCTTCGGCCACAGGTAGCGAACCGTCCCTTCGGCATGCTCCTCGGCCTTCCCGTTCGTCATCCATTCATGAAGCGCAAGACCTTCCGTAGAGTGCACGACGAAGCCGCAACATTTGAAGAGCTGCGCGCTCGGCTCGCCGATCCCGAAATTCGCTCTGCGATTCTCTCCGAAGAAGACACAGAATCCTCCGGCGATACGTACGAAGGCATGGGACTGATCGCCACATACAAACCGGACATGGTCTATCCACTTGGCGAGGATCTCGATTATGAGCCACTCGAGTCGGATTCACTGGCCGCCCGCGCCGCCGTGGCCGGTGTCACCCCGCTCGAACTCTTCTACGACCTCATGCTTGAGCGTGACGGCGGCACGATGTTCCTCGTTCCGATTTTCAACTATGCGAACACCAATCAGGACGACATCCTTGAGATGCTCAACCACCCCGCGGCCCTCATCGGCCTTGGCGATGGCGGCGCTCATCTTGCAACCATCTGCGACGCATCAATGCCGACATACCAACTCGCCCATTGGGTGAAAGGTCGTGAGCGCGGACCTCGTCTGCAACTCGAAGCCGCAGTCAAGATGCAGACGAATGACACTGCGGAGTTCTATGGATTCGCTGACCGCGGCACTCTTGAGGTCGGCAAGCGAGCCGATCTCAATGTGATCGACATGGAACGCCTCGCCCTCACCATGCCGAGGGCCGTCGCCGACCTTCCTTCAGGAGCTACCCGACTCCTTCAGGACGCCATCGGCTACGACGCCACCATCGTCAATGGCGTGGTTACCCGCCGCAACGATACCGACACGGGTGCTCGCCCCGGCCACCTCATCCGCGGCTCTCGCTGAACTGGCCCCTGACGCGAAAACGCCGCCCGAGTGGGCGGCGTTCGTGGTGTCGGAGGGGGGAAGAGATGCCGCCAACCCGGGAAACTTCCCGGCTTGGTCGATATCCACCAACTGGCTCCTTGGTATTCGGTTGCAATGACTATCCCCCACACAACGGGGCTGCGCAAGCATCCCATCGATGAGGCCCCGGCCGGCGCCGGGACCTCATCGTGAACATGGTGAGCGTCGTGAGTCACGCAGCGACGGGCTCATCTCCCGACGTAGTGCGATACCAACCTCGCCTCGGCTTGATGACCTGCTTCGCCTCGGCCATCTGCGTCAGGTACTGCCGAGTGCTGTCGTGGTCGAGACCGAGTTCGGCCGAGATGGTCTTGGGCGTTCCACCTTCGGGATGAGCGTCGAGCCAGCCGAGGATTCGCTGCCGACCTTCGGAGAGATGAGCCCGCTCATCGTCACCGACGACCGACCACGTGAGGTCCTCGTTGCGTTCGAGCACGAGGTCACTCTCCTCGGCGTTGCGGGGCCGGATACTCAGACCACACCGACGGGCAGCGGGATGACGACTCAAAACGGCGTTACCGTCCGTCGCCGCAGTCATGCCCTGCGAGCCGCTGATGCGGTGCATGACGTCTTCGCCGTCGGCCTTCCTCGTGTGGTGAACGACAGCGAGAAGCGTGTCGGGGAAGCGAGTGCCGAGGTCGGCGAGTGCGGCGAGAGCGTTGTAGTCGTCCTGGTGCCTGTTGACGCCACGACCTTCAGGTGCGACAGAGGAGTAGGTGTCGATGACGACGAGCCTCGGGTCGTCGGCTTCGGTGAGCCACCATTCGAGTTGGCATTCGAGTCGCTCCCCGAGAGGTTCACGAGTCTCAGCGATGCGCAGGCGAGCCGGCGCCTTCTCGTGACCGAGCATCTTGACCATCCGCTCTCGGAACGAGCGCTGACCGCCCTCGTTGGCGAGGTACAGGACGTCGCCACCGTCGACAGGAAGTGAGCCCCACGCCGGGGTGTCGGTGGCGATGCACACGGCGAGGTGCTGCATCAGCAGGGACTTGCCGACCTTCGGGTCGCCGGCGAGCAGGAGGACACCTGCCGGGATGTGGTCGCCTACGACCATGCGGATGGGTGGCATGTCCATGGCGACGAGTTCGTCGGCGCCGATGGTTGCCAGCGGTGGGATTGGGATGGTGTTGGGTGCCTTCGACATGCGTTGTTCCTTGGGGTTCGAGCGACGGTTGCCGCTGACGGGTCGCCGTTCGACCCGTCAGCGATGACCGTCCGGAGCCGCACCGGAGCGTCAAGGAGGTGCCTCACAACCGTCACGTCGCTCACGAGGTGAGTTCACGACGGGCGACCGAGTCGAGGTGCTCGAGCTCACAGAGGCTGAGACCACTTCCGGTGGTCCGGATTGCCTCGACGAGTTGGTCGGTCGCCTCGAAGACCCGAATCAGTCGAGGCAGGCCGCCGTTGGTGAGGAACCCGGCACCTACGTCGTCCCTCGACAGGTCGGCCGCTTGTCGCCGACCCGGACCGAGCAACGCTTCGGACCCGGTGGCGTCGTCAGGGTGCGGGAGGGCAAGACGCCATCCCGCCAGCGACCTTGTCGTCACGTCGATGCTGGTGCTCGTCGTTCGCTGCGTCGCAAGGATGCACGACACGTTCGTCTTGCGACCAAGAGCCACGAGTCGGCGCAACAACGAGCGTGCATCGTCCTGCTGCTTCGACGTTCCGGCGGCGGCGAGTTCGGCGAGTTCGTCACACACCAGCACGACCGGAGGGAACATCGTGGTCACTCCCCCGGCTCCAAGCACCTCACCACGGCGCACAACGAGTGCAAGCAACTCGCCGAGCAGGTCACACGTGCGGCCCGGGTCGGCGTCGGCGACAACTCCACTGAGCCTGCTCGACCATCTCGATGCCTCTGCGCCGCCGGTCGGGTCGATGATGAAAACGCTCGCAGTGGTGGGAGCCAGTCCGCACAGGAGCGCTCGCACCGCTGCGGTCTTCCCTGTTCCGGGTATGCCTCCGATGAGCAGCGTCGTACCGCCCGCATCCGTGAACAGCGGAAGTGCGACGGTGTCTTCGTTCGCATCGACGCCGAGAGGTAGTGGCATGGTCGACGACTGCGGAAGCAGTCCATCAAGGGCGAGCCCGTCGACCCGATAGGGCGAGAAGGCAGGGAGGCGAAGCCGATGGAACACGACGACGCATCGGTCGCTTCGTTCGGAGTCAGGCTCGACCACGACTCGAGCGCAACCGAACACACTCGCCAACGAGCCAGACGCACGCTCGACGTCGGCGACCGTCGTGCCTGCTCGAAGCCGAAGCGGAAGCGCAGCCAGCGACGAGCGTCGCCCTGAACGAATACGGCCGAGGTGAACGGTCGCATCGAGTCCGGTGGCCGCAGCCGCCTGCGGCCACCGGACGAGCAACCACAACCTCGACGACCTCACGACTTGGAGACAGGCTGCACCGAATCAGCAGAGAAGGACACGCCCGAACGTCCACCGTCCATCGACCACGGTCGAGCGACCAGACCGACGAGTTTCACCGGGGTGAGCGACGGGACCTGTGCAACAGGTCCGGGGACCCGGACCACGAGAGTGTCGGGGTTGGCACCCTCGACGACGACGAGCACGGGCACGTTGAACAACGCCTGACCGTTGCGGTCCCGACGGGGCGTGCCGTCCTGCTGCGTCGCCGGCTGGATGGCGCCTCCGACGAGGGTGGTCATTCGAGTGGTGTCTACGGGGATGCTGCGCATGGTTCCTCCAGGGGATGTAGGGGCTTGCTGCCCTCTCAGACGGTGCGAGGCCGTCGACACCACGCAAGGAACCGCCGGAGCAAAGTAGCGTTACGACGTGGCGTTCAAGCGGGTGATGACCAAGGGGCTGGTGTGGCTCACGTTCGCTTGGGTAGTCGTGTTGGTCGGATTCATCGTCTGGGCGAGGTGGACGCACGACAACAACGAGCACGAAGCACCCACCCTGATTGCAGCAGTCGACGAATCGATGCGGTCCGCTTCCGGTCAGGACACCGGACTGTTGCAGAAGCTTGTCCTGACCAGCCGCATCCAGTCTTTGGGCGACCCTGGGGCTACCGATGTGTTGTCAGTAGTTCCGGCCGTGCAGGGTGCCGAGCCATTCCAGTTCATGGTCACCGACGAAGGCGGCGCCGCCATCGGATATCGGGGGACGAGTCTCGCCAACGACATTTGCGTTCGTAGCGTGCTCACTCCGACTGGGAACGTGCAGACGAGTCGAGCGAGTTGCAGTGCCTGGTGAGTCCGGTGACGCCGAGGTCTCATTCGCTCAGCGAATCCTGGCCCGCACACTCGATGGTCTCGTCGTCGGCATTCTGACGATTCCACTTCGTTCCGCTGTGCCGGGAGCGCTCGGCATCCTGCTGTCAGTCGGAACGCTGCTCGTGTACGAGGGTCTGATGACTCACCTGTTCTCAGCAACGGTCGGCAAACTCGTAATGGGAACTCGAATCCACAACGCCTCCGGGTCCCCCGTCTCGGGTCTCCGAGCAGCATTGCGCTTCGGCGTCGTCTGCCTCGGCGCCCTGGTCGCCGCCATCCTTCATGTCCCTGCGGTCGCTGCAGCGTGGGTGGTCATCGTTGGACTTCCGGCGATGGTGGGACCTAAGCATCGAGGAATCCACGACCGCGTAGCTGATACCAACGTGATGGTGACCAACGAATCGCTGCCAGCCTGAGGGTGGATGAGTCAGCAGGTCGAGGGTGCAAGCGGATGCGGCTCCCTACCGTGAGCGGCGAACGACATCCCGCAAGGGTTCGGAGTTAACCTCGTGGGCATGGCGGACATAGGTACGGCAATCAGTGCAGCAACAAGTGCACGTCAGCTGAAGAAGCACCTGGGAGTCGGGGTTGCGGCCTTCGTCCTCGGAGCACTGTTAATAACGGGCTGTAGGTCAGAGTCGAAAGCCGAAGTGAGCGTTCCGCCGAGCTCTCGGCTCACTTGCAGCAGCAGTTCCGGCGGATTCTCGTACAGCGTCGGCGGCCCCGGCGGCGCAGCCACTGCCGAAGAAGCACTCAACGAAATCCCGCAAGCGGTCGCCACCCTCGAAGCGAAGCCGAGTCAGGTGGCCATTCCGACCACCGAGTTCGTCTCGACTGGCGATGACTCATCGGAGATGAGGGTGTTTGCTCACGTCGAGGACGGACGAACTACGGCGACTGTCGAAGTCACGAAGACGCCGTCTGGCGGATGGCTTATCACCGGCATGAAATGGTGTACGTGAGCACCCACTAAGGGGCGAGCGGATGCGGCTCGCCGGTGTAGGTGGCGACTGCGGCGGCAACCTCGTAGTCGTGTGCAGTGATGTAGGTCGTCGTCGTCTCTGCGCTCGACCTGTGACCCGCAAAGGCTCGGGCGACAGCGAAGCCGGCGATGCGCTCGATGGCACTGGTGGCGTGGTGACGACACCAATGGATGCTGACCCCGTGCTGTGCCACCCACGGAAGGCTCTTCTTCCATCGCTCGACCAGGGTGTTGTAGCGCTTACGTGTTAGTGGGCGGCCCTCGGTCGTTCCCTTCATCGGAAGCGCACGAAGGAGCGCATGGTCCGGGGCGGAAGCACCCCGAGACCGTGCGTGTTCCAGCAGTGCGTCCATGAGGGTCTTCGATACCGGCTGCCACCGGTCGACGTCGTTCTTCTCCCGGAGGAGGATGACCTGACGCTTCCGGTCGAGGTCCTTCACCCGGAGGTTGAGTGCGCCGCCACGGCGGGCGCCTGTTTCGAGGTGGAAGCGGAGCAGAAGGGTGTCGAGAAAAGGGTCATCACCGCCGGTCCTCGTGACTCGCCAGAGGTCGGCGAGTTCGGAGTCGGTGAATCCTCGCCGGCGGGACGGGAGTCGCTGAGGCTTCGGCACGGGCTCGGCAGGGTTCTTGGTGATGAGGTCATCTTCGACGGCGACCCGGAAGAAGGCACGTGCCGCACCGACGCAGTTCTCCTGTGCAGCAACACCGTGGCGGCCGTTCGAGCGAGGGTTCTCATTGGCCTTCTTCTTCGTGTCCTTCACGAGAGCGTGGATGTGCGAGGTCTTCACCTCGTCGAGCCGGAGGGAGCCGTACCTGTCGACGAGGCGCTGCCAATAGGTCGAGTAGGTGCGCTGTGCTCCATCGGAGGTTGCATCGACTACAACGTCGAGGTACTCGGCGACGGTCGGCACCTCGGCCCGTGGACTCTGGGCTGTAGTCGACGCTTCGACGAGGTCGTCGAGGGAGATTCCTGCGGCCTCGATGAGAGCGAGGACAGCGTTGGGGTCGAGTGTGTTCGTCATTGGTTCACCACCAGGTCACAGAGTCGGGCAGGGACGACGACCAGTAGGTCGTCGTTAGACGAGGCCGAGAGCAGAACGCCGTCGCCGGCACCGAGACCGAGTGCCTTGCGGATGGTCTCGGGCAGGGCGAGACGGCCCCGTGCGTCGATGCGGTGGAGGCCTTCGCCCCGCTTGATGACGACTCGTTCGTCACCGAGCTCGAAGCTGACCTCGTCACCACTCGACCAACCGAGTGACGCCATGACGATGGCGTCCCGGACACGACCGCACTCGTCGAGGCGGGCGAAGCCGTGCTCCCAGTCGCTCCGGGGCGTGAGCGTGAGAGGACGCATCTCCGACAGGACCGTCGGCGATGCTGCGACGACCGTGCCGTTCGGCACCGGTCGGAGAGTGGCGACGAGCCGCTCTTTCTGCCTGACCGCTGCCAGGCCGTGTTGCTTTCCCATGCAATCCACGGTGCCGCTCTCGACTGGCACGACACCCGCCGACTCCGCCGCTACAACGCTCTGAACAGGGGAACTGGGAGTGTGACGAGATTCACACTCGGCTACATCGTCCCTCGAATCACTCTTCCGGGAAGTTTCCCGGGTTGTGGTGTCGGAGGGGGGACTTGAACCCCCACGCCCTTTCGGGCACTAGATCCTTAGTCTAGCGCGTATGCCAATTCCGCCACTCCGACGTGGCTTCCCGGATGCGCCGAAGCGACCGGTTTGCGAGTCGTCAATCTAGCCCAACCCTCCCCCTCTCTCGCCAACCGGCAGGTCAGCTTGGGAATTGGTCGCCTCGATTCGCCGGAGCGGGCAGGATGATGAGTCTGTTCACAACGCCTTGAGGCAGGAGTCCGTAATGATCGGGAAAGACAGTCGCATTCTGGTGATCGGTGCCGGTCCCGGCGGCATCATTTCTGCCTATCAATTTCGTGAAGCGGGATACACCAACGTGAAGGTGCTCGAACGCGACGGCGACGTCGGCGGCACCTGGCAGCGCAGCCGCTACCCGGGGCTTTCCTGCGACGTGATGATTCACGCCTATTCATTTTCGTTCAATCTCAATCCATCGTGGCCACGTTCCTATGCATCGCAGCCCGAGATCCTCGAGTACATGCAAGCCACGGTCGACAAGCTCGACCTCTGGCCGATGATTCACTTGAACACGGGCGTCACCGGCGCAACCTGGGATGACGATGCGGCCGAATGGGTCGTCAGTACCTCAACCGGAGAATCCTTGGTCGCCGACGTTGTGATCAGTGCGCAAGGAATGTTCGGCGAAGTGAAGTTGCCCGACATCGCTGGTCGCGACAGCTTTGCAGGCACTCTTATTCATACCGGTGAATGGCCCCGCGATCTCGACGTCACGAACAAGCGCGTTGCGGTAATCGGTGGTGCAGCGAGTGCAGTACAGAGCATTCCGGAAATCGCAAAGGTTGCGTCTCACCTGACGTCATTCCAACGCTCTCCCCAGTGGGTGCTCCCCAAAGAAGAGTTCCCGATTCCGGCAGAGCAGATCGAAGAGTTCAAACAAAATCCCGAAGCCCTTCAGGGCTATCGCGACGCGATCATGAACTACATCGGTCCAAACGCGCCGTTCAGCAATAAAGACATCCTTGGCGGCGCAGAATGGGCTGGCGCCGTCGCCATCTCCATCGTCGACGACCCAAAGACACGTGAAGGACTCACACCGCATGTTCCGTGGGGCTGTTTCCGTCCCCTGTTCTCAAACGACTACTACCCCGCTTTCAACCGTCCGAATGTGGAACTCGTAACCGAAGGCATCGAACGCATCACGCCGAAGGGAATCGTTACGTCCGACGGCGTTGAACGAGAGTTCGACGTCATCGTCTGTGCGACCGGTTACGTCGTCGACAAGTTCGCATCGCGCATTCCCTTCACGGGCCGCAACGGCCGCAGTCTCGACGACGAGTGGGCCGACGGCCCCGAGGCGTACCTCGGCGTCACGTCAACCGGCTTCCCGAATTTGTTCATGCTGTACGGACCCAACAACAACGCCGGATCCCTCATCCAGATGGCGGAATACGAAGTTGGTTACGTACTCGAACTACTCGACCAGATGCACGAAGCCGACGCCGACTGGATCGATGTTCGCCGAGACGAAATGGACGCCTACAACGCAGAACTTCAGACAGCCATTGCTGGAGTCGAAGTGTGGCACGCCGGTTGTGGGCATTACTACGAAAGCCCTTCAGGCAAGATCGTTACGCAGTACCCGTTTTCGATGTTTCATTATCGCGACTCTGTCGCAAACCCTGACTTGAGTCCGTTCGAACTCGGACGCAAGTAACGATCACAGGCGACCAGCGTCTCGAGCAGCCTGTTCGGCAGCCGAGAGTTGTGCATCGATGATGGCGAGGCCGCCATCCCAGAAGCGAGGGTCGGCCAGATCGACCCCAACGATTCGACCAAGGTCTTCGGGCGACATTGATCCGCCGGCGCGCAAGAGATCGAGGTAGGCCGGGACGAACGCGTCGCCTTCGACTTCGTAGCGCGCATAGACCGCAAGCGCTAGTAGTTGCCCATAGGCGTACGCGTAGACGTATCCAGGAGAGCCGATGAAATGGGGAATGTAACTCCACCACGAGCGATAGCCCGGTGTGATTTCAACCGCATCGCCAAGCATGGCTCGCTGTGTTCCTTCCCATGCATCAGCAAAGTCTTCGGTTGACAGTTCACCGATCTCACGGCGATGCGTGTGTACGGCGTTCTCAAATCGATTCATGGCGATCTGTCGGAACACCGTTGCGATTTGACCTTCGAGGCTTTCGGCCAAAAGCGCAAGGCGGGCATTGGGGTCTGTGGTGTCGGCGAGCAATCGGCCAAACGTCACGGTTTCGCCAAAGACAGAAGCTGTCTCGGCCAACGTAAGCGGAGTCGACTGATGGAAGACACCCTGTTCGCGAGCCAGATACGCATGGAGCCCATGTCCGAGTTCATGCGCAAGGGTAAGTACGTCTCGACGGCGACTCGTCCAGTTGAGCAACAAGAAGGGATGGGCGCTGGGAACGGTGTAGGCACAAAATGCACCTGGGCGCTTTCCGGGACGCACGGGGGCATCGATCCAGTTCTCGTTAATAAAGGTGTTCACGACACCCGCCAGTTCAGAAGAGAAGGAACCGTAGGAGTCGAGCACGATCTCGGTGGCCTGCGACCACGAGAATTCCTCCTCCACCGTTGCGATCGACGCATTGCGGTCGAAATCGGCAAGTCGTTCAACACCGAGCAGTTGCGCCTTCAGCCGGTACCAACGCTGTGGAATGTCATAACGATCGACAACTGCATCCACCAAAGCCTGAACCGATGAATCGCTTGCTTGATTCGCTAGATTTCGGCTCGCCACCCACGAGGAATATGCGCGTAGGCGATCATCCGTCGACTTGTCGGCCATCAGTGTGTTGAACACATATGCACGCGTTCGAAGACCTGGTTCGAGCGCAACCGTGACAGCGTCGGCGGCGATTCGTCGTTCCTCGCGATCAGGGGAACCGAGCCGAGATAGTCCTTGCTCAAGACTTGTGGGACCATCGGGCAGTTCCACAACAATGGCCGAAGTCAATTCGTCAAACAGTCGGCTCCACGCAGATGAACTGGTGACGTCCTTCTCGGCGAGGATCTTCTCTTCCGGTTCGGTGAGCAGATGCGGGCGGTACCGACGAGCCGACTCGAGGTAGTAGCGGCAGAACTTGAGATCGTCTGACTCGAGCACCTTCGAAGCTCGTGCTTCAGGAACCTCGGCCCACTCCAGTTCTAGAAAGATCAAACGAGTGGACAACTCCGTTGCTTGTTCTTGGAATTTCTGCAACGCTGCACCAAGCGCTGGATCCGATGTGTCGACAGAAAAACGCAATGACACCCATGAACCAGCGCGGCCCAGTCGATCCTGAATCTCCCCCAAGGTTTTCATTGCTTGCGCCAACTCTGACGCCTCGAGGTCACCGATGCGACCACGCCACCGTTCAAGTTCACCGGTGAGCACTTCCGCTTGCTCGAGGAGTTGATTCACTCCCTCTTGACCAGCACCTTCGACAAGTGGATCAAGGTCCCAGGCGATATCGGCGGCGTTGAGGTCAGCGTCTTCGTGCACATTCATGGGCACACGCTACGGAACCGAGAGGGCTCATTCCACCAGCGAGCGAAGAGTTTGTTTCGAAGACTCGATTTCATCGTTCAGAAGGCGCTCAAACAGACCGGCCCCAAACGAGCCGCCGTAGTGCAGCCCCATCGTCAGTCGGGTTCCGGCCGCTATCGGTTCGAGCTGGGCATCAAGGACCCACGGCGAATGGCTACGACCATCGGTTTCCGCTCGCTCAAATCGAATATGCGAAGGTTCATCGATTGTGCGGATCATTCGCAATCGTTTTGATCGGGCGATAGGACCAACTTTGGCCCGCAACTCAACGGCCCAAGCACTGGGATCACTGCCCTCCTCGGGGACAGCACTCGGAACGATTGAAAGCCAATTTGGGTAGCGCGAGAGATCGCCCACCCAACCCCGCAACTGCTCAAGGGAACACGAAGCATCAAGAGTTGCAGTCAGATCCATGGACCCATTGTGTCGCACGAACAAGAGTCAGCCGTGACCGAGCAGCTGCGCCACGTGATCGGTGGCCGGATATGCGTCAAGCGCGCTCGGGGTGTCGAACTGAATCACTTTGCCTTCGCTGAGGACTGCGATGCGGTCGGCCAATTCGAACGCCTCTGCTCGATCGTGCGTGACGTAGACCGCCGTGAGATCGAGGCGGTTGATGAGTTCCCGGAGTTCCGGCACCAGTCGATCGCGCAGAACACGGTCGAGTGACCCCATGGGCTCGTCAAGCAGAAGCAAACTCGGCGACGGCGCTATGGTTCGCGCAAGCGCAACACGCTGTCGCTCTCCTCCGGACAACGATGACACATCTCGAGTTCCGAATCCGGTGAGTCCAACGAGTTCAAGGGCTTCGTCTACTCGAATCGACCGATCAGACTTGGGAATTTTTGCCATTCGAAGTCCGAATGCCACATTGTCAAAAACGTTGAGGTGCGGAAACAGCGCATGCTCTTGAAACATCAGACCGACGCTGCGCTGATGTGTCGGAGTCGTCGTCAGATCTTCGCCGTTGAGGACAACCGTGCCTTCTGAGACAGCGTGAAGGCCCGCGATGACGCGCAGCAATGTGGTTTTCCCCGACCCTGAGGACCCAAGCACACCTACAACCTCGCCACGACTGATTTCAAAGGAGACGTCGCGGAGGGCATACGTCTCGCTCTTGCCATGACGAGCACTCACATGATTTAGGGAGAGGAATGGTGTGGTCATGTCAAAACTCCGAAACTCCGGCGGGGCGGAATCGGTCGATGAGCAGGATGACGACAACGGTGAGCACCATGAGAAGTGTCGACATCGCCATCGCTTGGCCAAAGTTGTACACGCCCGGTCGGCCGAGAGCTCGATAAATAGCAATAGGCATTGTGGGCCGATCAGGACGAATAAGAAATGCTGTTGCTCCGAATTCACCGAGAGAGACAGCGAAGGCAAACCCGGCGGCAGCGGCGAGCGCTCGTCCAACGATAGGTACATCGACGCTCCACCAAACGCGTCGAGGAGAGGCGCCGAGCGTTGCGGCCGCTTCCCGAACTCGCGGATCGATCGATCGAAGCGCAGGTACAAGTAAGCGGACCACGAATGGAAGAGCAACGATTGCGTGGGCAATCGGAATGAGCCAGAGCGACGACCGAAGATTCAAGGGTGGTTCGTCGAAGACGATGAGAAATCCAAAACCAACCGTGACTGCAGATGTCCCAAGCGGAATCATCAATGCGGTATCGGTCCATCGAGCAAATCGCGAGTCAGAGTCAACGGATCCATCACCGACAATTGCCCACGCCGCGCAAAGACCGAGGACGAGAGCGATCACTGTCGCAATCGAGGCAAACAGCAGCGAATTACCAATCGCGTCGATCGGCGGCACAAACGAGGTTGATCCTCCACGGCTATCGGCGAGCGAACGATAGAAACCAAAGCCCCAACCGTCGGGAGTAGCGAACGAACGCACCACGAGGACAAAAAGGGGGGTTCCGAGCAATAGCGCCATGAAGGCAAGGTTTGATCGGACGAACCACCGCTGCCGGGGAGTTTCTGCAAGATGTTCGGTCTCGGATGCCGATCGCTGATCGAAAAGTACCGATCGACGTCGCTGAGAACGCCCGAACCACACAAGGATCAGGACAACAACAACCAACTGCACGAGTGCGAGTACCGCAGCAAGATCAAGGTGGAGAAACTTTGCCGTTTGATCGTAAATCTCAACTTCAAGTGTGCGGTGTGAGATTCCGCCGAGGATCAGGACGATTCCAAACGAGGTGAAACTGAACAGAAACACGATTGACGATGCCGCAGCAACTGCTGATCGGATGAGCGGCCAGGTGACTTCGGCAAATACTCGCCAAGGCGGTGCTCCTAATGCACGTGCTGACTCTTCCAATCGTGGATCAATCGTTGACCAAGTTGACCCGACCGTTCGAACGACAACGGCATAGTTAAAGAAAACATGAGCGATCAGAATTGCCCAAACTGTTCCGTTGAGATTGATCCCAGTAAGTCCTCCGCCCCCGATAATTCCGAGCATCGAAACGGCGACAACGACAGTCGGGAGCACAAAAGGAACAAGGAGTGCAGACCACAGCAGCCGCTTACCCCTGAACCGATAGCGAGCAAAGAGCGCAGCTCCAGGAATCGCCACGAGCACGCAAAGACCTGTTGAAGCGACCGACTCCCAAGCCGTAAACCAGAGCACTCGCCGCATTGTTGGATCGGTGAACACATCACCGAAAACTCCAACATTCCAAGTTCCACCGGAATGCAGTCCCCTCAGGAGAATTGCTCCAACTGGCCACGCAAAAAATACTGCGAGGAAGACAAGCGGAGGCGCTGCAGCGAGTAGCCGCCACCACGAGTTGCGACGTGAGCTCACAGGAGGAGATGTTTGGTTCAGCGGAAGAGTGCTGACCACTGCGCGATCCACCGATCACGATTCGCCGAAACGTCGGCATAGGGCAGCGTCAGCGGCGATGCAACCGGCGCAGTGTATTTGGCAAACGTGTCGGTCAAGGTCGTGCCCTTCACAACCGGATAGACGTACATCTGTCCTGGTACATCAGCCTGAAAGGAGTTGCCCAACATGAATTCGATGAATGCGGCAGCTGCCTGCGAGTTCGCGGCACCTCGCAGAATTCCAGCAAATTCTGTTTGCCGGTAACAGGTATCAGTAATGACACCAGTCGGCGCCTGGTCAACAGGAAGACTCGTGTCCGCGACCTCTGCCGGAGGACTCGACGCGTAACTCACGACCAATGGACGATCGCCTTTGCCACTCCCCCCAGAAAAACTGCCGTAATACGCGGTTTCCCAACTGTCGACGACGCTCACGCCGTTTGCTTTCAGCTGCTTCCAATAGGTCAGCCACGAAGCGTCTTCCGACGTGTCGTTTCCGCCGCCGAACTTTGCGATAGTTGCCAACATGAACGCCAGTCCCGGCGTCGACGTGGATGGATCTTCAACCACGAGATCGCTCTTGACTGCCGGTTGTCCAAGACCGTCGAACGTTGTCGGAATGGATGTTCCCGCCTTTGCGAACGCACCACGATCAAAGTTCACGCACACATCGCCATGATCAATTGGAGTCGCCATTCCTGAGGCATCAATGACGTAGTCGGGTTCGACGGTCTTCAGGCGATCCGGCCGATATGCCTGGAGGAGATTGTTCTCAAGAACGGAACCCAAAAGGTTTTCATCAAAGCCAAAGATCACGTCGGCCACAGGATTGCCTGCAGTCAAAATCGCCGAGTTCGTCATCGCAACTGCGTCACCCGAAGGAATCAGTTCGACTTTGACATTTGTCGCTGCTTCGAACTCGTCGAGAACAGACTGTGTCACTGCAAACGAATCGTGCGTCAGCACCTTCAACGTTTGAGGCTGGTCGAAATGTGGCAGTTGGCCGTTTACAAGCACAGAAGCAATCACCGTTGGTTGCTTCGCCGCTGAACCTGACGACCCGCATGCACCAGCGAGAATGACGAACGAAAGTGCTGCGAGACTGAACCTGCGCTTCATTGCATTTCTCCATTCTGTTGAAAAGAATTTTCAGGACCGGGTCGAACGACGAGAACGGTTCCAGATTCGAGCGAGACCGTCGCTTCCCGATCAAGCAACACATTGCTCACGCCACGCGTGGTACCCGATGGCAGGGTCTCTCCATGGAGGGGATACTCGAGACCCACTGTTCGCACACCCACAGCGTCTCCATGAAGCGGCAGGATCGTCACAACGTCACCGGGCGCTCCAACAAACGTGATGCCTCCCCCGCCATGCACAACCGAGACTAAGGCGGAATCAAGAATTGCGTGCATCGAGATATGCGCATAGGCAGGCGAAGCAAGAACGAATGCATTCGCGAATGACTGGTCGACCCGTCCGCCGTGCCCGCCGACAATTGTGATGACGTCAGCGCCCTCTCGGATCGCGACATCGATCGCGAGTTCGAGGTCGGTCGCATCCTTGGCCACAGGATGGCGCTCGACGCGTACGCCTGCCGATTCAAGTTCCAGCAGAAGCGCAGGTGGAATCGAATCGAAGTCCCCGACCGCGATGTCGATCGCTAAACCCGCAGATCGAGCGTGAACTGCGCCCGAATCTGCCGCAATCACGAGAACCTGGTCAGTCTCGAGTGCTGCAGCGAGATCCACGTCTGGGCGAACACCGCCCATCACGATGATCGCGGCACGTGGATTATCGCTTTCGAGTTCCGACATGTCGAGCACCTACAGGGGAACGACACGAACGAGCACAAACCAAGTGTGAACCGAAAACTTCCTTCGCCGGCATGACCCGGATCAGGTGCAACGGTCGGAAGAGATCGGCTCTTCCCTCTCAGCCCGGCCTCCCGGACTCCCGTGTTCAAACGCAAGGGTACACAGATCCCTTCACGAACGTGCGGATTGGACCGCCCTCATCCGCCGTGGCCCCCCTACGATCTCGGCATGCGTAGATCCATTTTCACCGAAGACCACGAACTATTCCGCCAATCGGTCCGCACCTTCATTGAACGCGAGGTCACCCCAAACTTTGAACGTTGGGATCGCGACGGGATCGTGGACCGCGAGCTGTTTACCGCCGCTGGCGCTGCAGGCTTCCTCGGGATGGACGCGCCGGAGCAGTTCGGCGGTGGTGGCGTCGAGGACTTCCGGTACAACGCTGTCATCAGTGAAGAGTTCGCCTACTCCGGTGCAGCCCCAGCCGGTATCGGCATCACGCTGCACAACGACGTGTGTCTCCCCTATTTCCTTTCGCTGACCACCGATGAACAGAAACAGCGGTGGCTCCCCGGTATCTGCTCGGGTGAACTCGTCACCGCGATCGCGATGACCGAACCTGGTATCGGCTCGGACCTTGCATCAATGTCGACCTCAGCGATTCGCGATGGCGACGACTACGTGGTGAATGGAGCAAAGACTTTCATCACCAATGGCATTAATGCCGATCTCGTCATCGTTGCGGTGAAGACTGATCCCAACGAGCGCCACAAGGGCATGAGCCTTTTGGTAATTGAACGCGGAACTCCAGGATTCGAGCGTGGCCGAAACCTCGAAAAGGTCGGACTCCACGCCCAAGACACCGCAGAACTGTTCTTTACCGACGCACGAGTCCCATTCACCAACCTCCTCGGCGGCGAAGGCATGGGTTTCCTGCACTTGGTCGAGAACCTTCCACAAGAGCGACTCTCAATTGCTGTCGGCGCTGTTGCTGCCGCACGTCAGGCCCTGCGCTGGACCCTCGAGTACACCCACGAACGCACAGCATTCGGCCAGCCCGTCGCCGCATTCCAGAACTCCCGCTTTGTACTCGCCGAATGCGCAACGGAAATTGAAATCGCCGAAGTTTTCCTCGACCGATGCATCGAGGCGCTTAACTCCAAAGAACTCACCGTCGAGGAGGCCGCCATGGCCAAATGGTGGACAACGGAATTACAGAAGCGCGTTGTCGATTCCTGCGTTCAACTTCACGGCGGGTATGGCTACATGCTCGAATACCCGATCGCCCGGGCCTACCTCGATACCCGCATTCAGACGATTTACGGCGGAACGACCGAGATCATGAAAGAAATCATCGGACGCTCCCTGCGCCCATAATCGTTGCCGGACAATGACTCCGCCTAGGCTGTTCCCATGATCCTCGTCGCGATCTTCGCCATCCTTGCCGTCATCTGTGTCGTTGCCTTCGGCGCCCAGATCAGCCGTCGCCGTCGTTACGAGCGCGGCGAGTACGACCCCGACGACGTGTGAATTCTTCGTCGTCCTAACGAGAAGACGAACGGCGAGCGGCAAACTCTTTTGTAATCGCCGCAGCAGTGACTGATCCGGAAACCTCCACGCCACTCGTGTCAAACACAACCAAGTCGCGTTGTCGCTGCACGCGCCATGCATCTGCGCCTAACGAGTTTCGGGCCTGCCACAACAACGTCCGAAGACGCGCGCGTTGACGTTCTTCAGGAATGCCCGGCCAGAACACATCACTGAGTGTTCGAGAACTCATTCCGTTTGAACCTGCCGTCGCTAGCAATCGCACTGCAGCTTCTGCGTGGCGCGTCAAGAACTCGATTGGCGCTCCATCACGAAGGACTGATGCTGGTGCCGAGACGTTGATCGTCAACGATCCTTCGGGCAGGAAAAGTCTGTCGTAAGCGGGATCTGAGAGTGATAGTTCTCGAGCGAGTTTGAGCCAGCGTCCACCGCGGTCGCGATCGATCGCGCCGGTGAGCAGAACTGCACGTGCGCCCCAGTATCGGGCTTCTGCTTCGAGGAAGGTTTCGCGAGCAGCATCGACTGTTGCCCGGGCCGACGCACGATCACCCATCCGGAGCTGCACTTCCGCCAAACGGAGTTGGGCCACAGAACGTTCGAGGTTGCCCGGCAATTCAGCGGAAGCGGCTTGAAGAACCTGCGCCGCTTGATCGAGTTGGCCCAGTTCACTGTGGGCCCACCCTTCGCCAATTGCTGCGACTGCGGCCAACTCCTGCTTCCCTAATGCGGCAGAAAGTTCACGGGCGCGCTGGACATCTTCAAGTGCACGGTCTGGAAACCCTTCGCTCGCGAGCGCGGCTCGCATCGAATACGCCACGACCCGAGCCTCGTCGACGGCTTGCCCACCACTTGGGGCGAGTGCCGCCGCGAATTGACTCTCGGCTTCGTCGCGTTGACCACGAAGTGATGCGAGAACCGCCGAAAGTGAACGCTGAAGAACGACCCGTGCTGCGATCTCGTCCGACCATGGCCCAGGACCCACAAGTCGTGAGGCGATCTCAAGCATCTCGTCAAGCGCAGCGAAATCTCCCGCCCAAAAGGCACAAAGACCAAGCAGCGCGTACGGACCAGAAGCGGCGACCGTGGCCCGTCCGCTTTCGCCAAGCCCAACCAACTGGCCCTCGGCCCAGGATTTGAGTGTCTGCGGATCGCCAACCGAAAGAGGGCGACGCCGCAGAGCAGCACCGTCACCGTTCGTTTGTACCTTGCCGCTTTCGGCCTGTCCCGCCATACGTCGCCTGTTCGATTGGACCAACTCACACAGCGGCGAAGGTCGAAAGATCTAAAGATCTAAAGAAGAGCCTCCCAAGCACAGGATCAGACGTCAATGAGCAGTTGTGTGTGGTTGACTAAACACTTCTGTCTAGTCCGCCACCGCAGAGGGTGAACCACATGTCGACATCACGTGAGAAGCAGTCGGCGACTCGATCGAAAATTCTCGACGCTGGCATCGCCATTTGGCGCGACCAAGCAACGTCGGTCCTCGTCAACGGTTTCACCGTTGCTCGCATTGCGGCGGCCGCCAACGTCACTCGATCGACCTTCTATTCCTACTGGCCCTCGACCGAGGAGTACGTCGCCGACCTCGTGACGTATCTCATTGATCTGGACGCCACCAACTACCCGTCAATCGTGGCCGAACTGACGAACGGCACTCATCCGAGAGTGGCGAACACCGACCTCCCACAAGCAATCGTCGAAAGTTGTCGGGCTCACTTCATGGCCGCAGTCGATGATGAAACGTTCGGTTTGCGCCTCGGGTTTCTTTCCAAAGCTGATGATCCAGCGATTGCGGCGCCCCTACGAGAGCTTTATCGCCACGCGGAGAATTCTCAATACGCACCGTTTTTGCTCAGCCTTGAAAACTGGGGCCGGACACTTCGGGATCCGATTGATGAATCGATGATGCAAATCATCTTCAGCTCGCTGCTCGAGGGGCTTGCAGCGCGCTATCGCGTCGACACCGAAGCTTTTCCAATCGACCTTTATGGCTTGGCACTTCTTCCACTTCTAATCACCCTCACTCGGCGACCCGAAGACAACCGTGATCTGTACGAAATTGTCGATTCACTCAATAGTTGGCCAGCCGTTGGATTATCGACGAAGTTGCGAGCCCGCGAAACGGCAAGCGACCGGGGCTCGGCCGCCATCGCTGATACGTCGATGCGAGAAGTAACCATTGCGATTCGCCGTTTGCTCGCCCGTATCGGATTCGGCGAACTCTCGATGTCAGAAATCGCAGCAGTGACGGGTTACTCAGAATCGACGCTTCAACAAATGTTTGGATCCCGACCTGGCATTGCGATGTGTCTTCTCTTCATCAACTGCTTCGAGCGGTACCAAGCTGTCGATCCCGAACTCTGTGGGATTGGTTTGGTTCGGGCTCTCATTGACATCAATACCGATGAGATCCAACGCAACCCGGTAATTGCCCAAAACATGATGCTGCTGCTCAGCGGCCACACGGCTCAACCACGCTACGAACTCATCGATTTCGACTCCCGGCCACTTTTCGATGCCGCCGTTCATCAGGCATTCGAACGAGGCGAATTGCACTCAGGTCTCGAACCACAACAGTTTTCAATGGTTTTGCAGCGAACTCTTCTCTTCGAGGCCGGACCCCTTGCCGCCGCGACTCCCGAGATTGATGCAGTTGAGCTTCTTCTCCAGGCCGCCGGGGCACCGCCCCCTGAAGGTGCACGCGGTGGAACTACCGTTTCAGTGCTGTGACGCAAACACTCCCCTCTGCACAATCGGACTCCGCGCCGACGTCTGATTCACCTGCGAAATCGTGGCGTGATCCATGGGCGATCGCGTGCATCATCGCTGCAATCATCCTCACCGCGATCGTTGTGTGGCCAATTGTTGACGCCGGACGCGCTGCTCTCGATCTCGTCTGGCGACCAAGCGGCGACTGGGCCGTGCTCACGATGCGGGTTGAGGACGTTGGTCGCCAAACTCCACTCGTTGGCCCGTACTCCCGGTTTGGCTGGAACCATCCAGGCCCACTCATGTATTGGCTACTTGCCATTCCGTACCACCTCTTCGGAGACAAACCCGAAGCGATCCTGACTGCAGCAGCAACACTCAACGCACTCACCGTCGCAGCACTCAGCGCTGTCGCATGGCGACGCGGCAAACTCCCTCTTGTCGCTCTGACGATGGGCGCCATTGCGATTCTCCTTCACGCCATGGGACCAGCGATGCTCCGCGATCCGTGGAATCCCTTCATCACGCTTCTTCCGTTGGCACTCACCGTGTTTCTCGTTTGGTCCGTCATTGAAGGCGACTACTGGATGTGGCCAGCGCTGGCGTTCGTTGCATCATTCGAATTGCAAAGCCACATTGGCTACCTGCCAATGCTCGTGATGCTCGGCTTGGCGATTGTGGTCATCGCTTGGAGGCGAAAATCATTTACCGATTTGTTGCCGAATTCCCCCCGACAACGATGGTGGGTCCTCGGCATCTCCCTTGCCGTCCTCGTCGGGTGCTGGCTTCCGGTCGTTGTCGATCAAGTCGCGGGCACGGGCAACCTTGGAGCAATCGCCCACTACTTCCTACAACCCGGCGACAGCCCCGCCGGCTTTGGTACTGCGCTGCATGTCGCCGCCGATCAGTTGAGGTTTCCCGCCGCTCCATGGCTTGGGCGTAGTGAGGTCGCAGGACTCGACGGGGCGCTCCTTGGGTCTGGTCTTCTTGCTTTCGCTCTTCCCGTTCTCGCCATGGCCGCTTCAATGTGGCTTGCACTCCATCGACGAGCATTCGTCGCTCTTCGTTTTCAAATCGTTGTCGTTGCGACTGCCATCGGCGGTCTGATCGCCACGGCCCGAGTCATTGGCCCATTGTTCGATTGGGTGGTCCGATGGTGGTGGGTCATCGCAAGTTTGTGGTGGCTTTCCATCGCGTGGGCTTTGTGGTCAGCGATTTGTTCATTTCTCACTTCGCAATCACTGCAACGCATCGCAACCGGAGCACTCGCCGTCGCTGCGACTGTTGTGACGTTGACCGCCACCGCACCAGTCGTAGATGCTGCGTCGTCCACCCAACCACCAAGCCCCTCCACTGGCATCGTTCTCAATGGATTCCTCCAGCAAACGCTCGATGCGCTTCGCGGTTCTGGCCCCCTCCTCGTCGTAGCGACTGGTTCGGTGCGGGGCGACTACGGCGATGCACTTCGACTCCAACTCGAGCGAGAAGGCATCCAGGTCGTTGCTGAATCGAACATGATCAGTCATCTCGGCCCTGAGCGTTCTGAAGCCCATCGCACGCCCGTCGGCACTCTCTGGATCGTGAGCGCTGACGAAATCGCACAGTTCAACGCCGACCCAGAGATGACCTACCTGGGTGGCTGGGATCCACTCACCCCGGAACAGCGTGCACAGTTCTTCGTCGAGGAATCGCTCCTTCAAGATCAACTCATCGCTGCTGGTCGCATCGACCTTGCCGAGGCACTTACGAACGGCACCGGTGGAGTCGATACCGAAGCCAAGGGACTCAGTGGCGTCGATCCTCAACTGGTACAGCGCGTTGAAGCGCTTCGCCGAAAGGGTGACCCTGTCGCCGTTTTTCTCGGCCCCCCTCGCTCATCCTGAACGACATCTGGGTCCACTTCAGAAGCCAGAAATGGGCGATGTCAGCGAGGGCACCCGGGAGTGGTTGACTTGATCGGTGCTGAACGTCCGGAACCTCGCTGTTGAAATCGGGGGGAAGACCATCGTTGATGGAACGACGTTTCAGGTCAGAGCCGGTGACAAGGTCGGCCTCGTGGGTCGAAATGGTGCCGGGAAGACCACGCTTTTCCGTGTCCTAGGCGGCGATAACCCCCCGAAACGCGGAACTGTTGAACGATCCGGAGGGACGGGTTATCTTTCGCAGGACCCTCGTCAAGACGCCGTCGACCCGGAAACGCTAGCAATCACCCATGTGCTCTCGGGCCGCGGTTTCGATGTCGCTGCCAAGCGACTCGAAACTCTCCGCCAAGCGATGGAGGATGACCCCTCCGAGACCAACATCACCAAGTTCACCAATGCCCAAGAACGGTTCGAGATCGACGGAGGCTACGCCGCCGAGTCGGAAGCCCGGAAACTCGTCGATGGTCTCGGCCTGCGCTCCGATCGACTTGAACTACCGATCGGAGCCCTCTCGGGCGGCGAACGCCGCCGACTCGAGCTCTCTCGCATCCTTTTTGCAGGAAGCGATCTCTTGCTCCTCGACGAACCCACAAACCATCTCGACGCAGACGCTCGCGATTGGTTGCTTTCATTCCTGCGGTCGTATCGAGGCGCGCTCCTCGTCATTAGCCATGACCTTGACCTTCTTGATGAAGCGATCACTCGCGTTATTCACCTCGACCGTGAGGCAGAGGAGGCCACCGGTGAGATCGTCGAATATCGCGGCACGTACAGCCAGTATCTCGTCGCTCGCGAACGCGACGAAGAACGTCTCAGCAAAATGGCCGAGCGTCAGCAAAATGAAATCAAACGCTTGTCGACGCTCGCTGATTCGATGCGAGGCCAGACGGCGAAACGTGCGCGCGTTGCCAAAAATCTCGACAACCGCGCCGAACGTATCCGTTCAAACCAGGTCGAGGGCCCAGCTGCACGGCGAACGATCGAACTGCGCTTCCCTCCCCCGCCTAACTGCGGACGAACCGTCCTCACCGCAAATGGGCTGTGGAAGAGCTACGGCGCAAACGATGTGTTTTCCGATGTGTCGTTTGATGTCGGCCGCGGAGAACGTCTTTTGGTCATGGGCCTCAACGGCGCGGGAAAGACCAGTCTTCTCAAAATTCTCGCCGGTACATCCGAAGCTGACCTCGGCGATTTCGAACTCGGCCTAAATGTTTCTGCCGGCTACTACGCACAGGAACACGAAGGAATCGATGCCGGCGTATCGATGATCGACCACATGCGGCGCGACTCTGAACTCGGCGACGAAGGAGTTCGTGCACTTCTCGGAATGTTCGGGCTCAGCGGCGACAAGGTTTTCCAAGATGCCGGCACGCTCTCGGGTGGAGAGAAGACGAAGCTCGCTCTGGCCCAACTCGTGGCGGGCAATCACAACCTTCTACTGCTTGACGAACCCACGAACAACCTCGACCCGATGTCGCGTACAGCAACCGGAACCGCGCTTGCGGCCTGGCCAGGAACCATGGTGATCGTGAGCCACGATGTTGAATTCGTCGAAGCGCTCGCCCCTGACCGAGTGTTGCTTATGCCCGACGGTCAACTCGATTACTTCTCAGCCGAATCACTCGAACTCGTAGCGCTCGCCTAAGCGTTATTCGCCGGCGGTGTCAGCGCCGCTTCGTTCCCACTGGAGGTACGCCTCCATGAAGCCGTCGAGGTCGCCATCGAAGACTCCATCAACGTTTCCAACTTCGTACCCTGACCGAAGGTCTTTCACCATTTGGTAGGGCTGAGTGACATACGAACGAATTTGGCTTCCGAATCCCACTGAACGCTGTTCGCCGCGAATATTCGAAAGTTCAGCCAGGCGCTCTTCACGCTGACGTTCGGCCAACTTCGCCCGCAGAATCTGCATGGCGCGATCTTTGTTCTGATGCTGACTTCGTTCGTTCTGACATGACGTAACGATTCCCGTCGGCAAATGCGTAATACGGACAGCCGAGTCGGTCACGTTGACGTGCTGACCACCAGCACCCGAGGAACGGTAGGTATCGATGCGGAGATCTTTTTCATCAATCTCGATATCGGGAACATCTTCGAGGAATGGAGTCACCTTGAGTGCAGCAAACGCCGTCTGGCGCTTGCCCTGTGCATTAAATGGTGAGATTCGAACGAGTCGATGAACGCCGTGCTCAGAGCGAAGCCGCCCGTATGCGTGCCTGCCGTTCACCAAGAACGTCGCAGACGAAATTCCCGCTTCGTTTCCTGCTGAGACTTCTTCAAGTTCAACCTCGAAACCACGCTTCTCGGCCCAGCGAAGGAACATGCGCAGAAGCATGTTCGCCCAGTCCTGCGCATCGGCGCCGCCTTCGCCTGACTGGATTTCACAGATTGCGTTGGTGTCGTCGTACTCGCCGGTGAAGAGCGCACGAAGTTCGAGTTCGCCAAGATCGGACGCAAGTGTCGCCATGGCCTCCTCGACCTCGGTTTCGACCGACTCGTCGCCCTCTTCGCGTCCGAGTTCGTGAAGAGTTTCGGCATCTTCAATCCTCGAGGACAACTGTTCGTAAAGCTCAAGATCCTCGGTACATGCCGATAATTCGCCGTTGATCTTGCGAGCAAGATCGGGGTCGTCCCAGAGATCGGGCCTGCTCGCTTCAGTCTCGAGTTGTGGGCGCGAAAGAAGCAGTTCGTCGATGCGCAGGTAGACCCGCGCTTCGTCGATCCGACGACGCAGGTCGGTGAGGTCGTCGGAGAAATCCCTCATGCGCCGTGACAGACCTTGAACTTCTTGCCCGAACCACAGGGGCAAGGAGCATTGCGTGGGGTCTTGTCCCAGTCACTCTTGACGGTCGGCGTGTTTGAGACCTCGTCGTAGGCCTCTTCAGGTACCTCGAGGCCTTCTGCGGCGGCCTGAGCACGTGCTGCCGCCTGCATGCCGCTCGGAGCCTCGCTCGGGTCAACAGGGGCCGTGTACTGCAGATTCGAGACCTGAGGCTCGTTGTCAGGGTTCTGCTCAGTGACGGTCACATGAGCGTGCATCACGTAGGTCACGAAATCGCTCGCTACGGCAGCCATCATCGAGCCGAACATCTCGTAGCCCTCGCGCTGCCACTCGACGAGCGGATCCTTCTGCCCCATGGCTCGGAGGTTGATGCCCTCCTGCAGGTAGTCCATCTCGTAAAGATGCTCGCGCCACTTCTGGTCGATGATTCGAAGCATGACTTGGCGTTCGACCTCGCGCATGGTGTCGTCGCCAAACTCGGTTTCGCGGCGCTCGTAGTAGGCAGTTGCCTCACTCATGATGATTTCGTAGAGATCATCAGTGCTGTACGCGTTGTGAAGAATCTCCTCGGTGAGTTCGGTCGGCCACATCGCTGCAACTTCGGAGTGGAGTCCGTGGAGGTCCCATTCGCTGCGTTCGTCGCTCACGCAGAATGTTGAAATGGTCGAATCGATCGCTTCGGCGAGATAACCCATGGCCTCGTCGCGAAGATCGGCATTGTCGAGAATCTGATCGCGGCGCTTGTAAATCACCTTGCGCTGCTCGTTCATGACCTCGTCGTACTTGAGCACATCTTTACGGATTTCAGCATTGCGCTGTTCCACCGTGTTCTGAGCACGTTCGATGGCTTTACTCACCATCTTCGCTTCGATCGGCACATCGTCATCGAGCGTCTTGCCCATGACCCAGTTCATGGCGCCTGTGGCAAACAACCGCATGAGGTCATCTTCCAACGAGAGATAGAAACGGCTTTCACCGGGATCGCCCTGACGCCCGGAACGACCACGCAACTGATTGTCGATTCGGCGACTTTCGTGACGCTCAGTGCCGAGAACATAGAGGCCACCGAGTTCGCGGACCTTCGCTCCACCTTCACGGCACTCGGGCTCATGGAGCGCGATCAGCTCGGCGAGCCTGGCTTGTCCTTCTTCGGTTTCGGGATCGAGACCTTCCGCAGCGAGGTCACGCGCAGCGAGGCCTTCAGCATTGCCGCCGAGGAGGATGTCGACGCCTCGACCAGCCATGTTGGTGGCCACGGTTACGGCGCCGAGGCGTCCGGCCTGCGCAACGATGTCGGCTTCGCGGAAATGAAGCTTTGCGTTGAGTACCTCGTGCGCAACACCGCGCTTATTGAGATAGCGAGACAATGTCTCGGACTTTTCAACCGAAATCGTGCCAACGAGCACAGGCTGTCCGGCTTCGCTTCGTGCAGCAATGTCGTCGACAACCGCGTTGAACTTCGCGTCTTCACTCTTGTAGATGAGATCGCCCTTATCGAGTCGAACCATCGGACGATGAGTCGGAATCGGCACGACATGAAGGTTGTACGTCGTGAGGAATTCGGAAGCTTCGGTCTCGGCAGTACCGGTCATACCGGCCAATTTGTCGTACATCCGGAAGTAGTTCTGAAGGGTGATCGTTGCAAGAGTTTGATTCTCTTCTTCGATCTTCACGCCTTCTTTGGCTTCGACAGCCTGATGTAGACCTTCCGACCATCGACGGCCGTCGAGAATGCGGCCAGTGAACTCGTCGACGATCTTTACTTGTCCGTGCTGGACGACGTAGTCCTTATCGCGCTTGAAAAGCTCCTTTGCACGAAGCGCCGCCTGCAGTTGATGAACGAGATTCTGAGAAACCTCGTCGTACATGTTGACGACGCCGAGAGCTCGTTCAACCGCTTCGACACCTTCATCGGTGGGAGCAACAGTTCGCTTTTCTTCGTCCACGTCGTAGTGGACATCGCGCTTGAGGCCGCGAACAATCGAGGCAAACTGGTAGTAGATCTTGGCGGCGTCGGCGATACGGCCAGAGATGATGAGCGGGGTTCGAGCCTCATCGATGAGGATCGAGTCGATTTCGTCGACGATGCAATAGGAGTGCCCGCGCTGCACCTGTTCGGCACGGCTCATCGACATGTTGTCGCGGAGATAATCGAAGCCGAATTCGTTGTTCGTTCCGTAGGTGATATCGCACGCGTACTGAGCGCGCTTCACTGCAGGGTCGTTCATTCCGGGGATGACAAGACCAACAGAAAGGCCGAGGCGCTTATGAACTCGACCCATCCATTCGGAATCTCGAGTAGCGAGATAATCGTTCACCGTGACCACGTGGACGCCCTTGCCCGCGAGTGCATTGAGATAGACGGGAAGCGTCGACACGAGGGTCTTTCCTTCACCGGTCTTCATTTCGGCGACCCAGCCAAAGTGCAGCGCCGCGCCGCCCATCATCTGAACGTCGTAGTGGCGCTGTCCGATTTCACGTCGAGCCGCCTCGCGGACGGTTGCAAACGCCTCGACGAGGATGTCCTCAAGGTCGGAACCATTGGCCAGTCGCTCACGGAATTCCACCGTTCGATGAGCCAAGGCGTCATCGGAGAGACGTTCAATTTCGGGTTCGAGCGCGTTGATTTCAGGAACGAGAGCTTCAATAGCCCGAACCTTTTTGCCCTCGCCGGCGCGGAGAATCTTGTCGAGAATGCCCATGAGGTTGGTAAGTGTACCGATGCCTCTCTGAGGGAACGGTCAGAGGGGGGTGAGAACAGGGTGAGAACCCTCGCTGATCAGCGAGTCCCGCCTGCGGGGCGCGCTGGAGTCACTGCGAGGGCGACCCCCACTACCGCCGCTGCTCCCCCAGATCGAAGGGCCCTGGCTGCAGCACTCAACGTCGCCCCCGTCGTCACGACATCGTCGAAGACCACAACGACTGCCCCGGTTGAACCCCTGGGAAGAAACGAGATACCGCTCGCTCGTTCTCGGCGGCTCCGGCCAGTCTGATGGGCACCCGGACATCGATAGAGGAGATTTCGCACTGACCGACCGGAATGACGACCTACTTCGCGAGCGATGACTTCGGCTTGGTCGAACCCTCGCTGGCGGGCTCGTTGTGGCGTCGTAGGTGCCCAGGTCAGCACTGGGAGAGGCCCCTCATCGCCAATGCAGTCATCAACCAGAGCGGCGAGCGCTGGAGCAAACGCCCGTGCCGTCGCCCATTTGCCGTGGAATTTGAGATCGGCGACGAAGGGACGCGACACGTCGTCGTAGGCAACGAGGCCCGCAACGGCATCAAGGTCCTCGCTCTCCGCCACGCCATGCGCCGGAGTGAAATCTGCAGTGCACGCCGCACAGGGTGATCCCCCCTCACGCCCGCAGCGAAGACACTGAATCGGAAAGAACGGTTCAACAAGCGAGCCGACAAAGACCCGGAGGCGTACGAACATCGCCACAACGTAACGAGAGACAATGAACATGTGATGAGTCGGACGAACCCTGGGGAGTACTGCGTCAGATACTTTCGCCAGCAACCTTCCGAGCAACTAGTGCATAAGTTGCGGAGGATTCGTTCCTTCAAGAATTGATCGCGTGCGAAGAGTGACAGCAGCCGGGGTGTCGTCATGCGTGATGATCCAGAACTCTTTGTTCTTCACAGCAGAAACGACACGATCGGCAACGAGCTCGGGGTCGATTCCGCCGTCGATCAACGGCTGCACGAACTCCGAAAGCGCGTCTGCTTCTTCAGCAGTAGCACCCGGCTTGTTGCGCACCGAACTCGCAATCTTTGTTTTGACCCACGAAGGGCACAGGACCGAAACGCCAACCGGTGACTGCTGCAGCGCCAGTTCGTTACACAGCGTCTCGGAAAGCGCGACGACGCCATACTTGGCAACGTTGTAGGGACCCATGAACGGGGCAGAGAACAGTCCCGCCACCGATGCGGTGTTGACGATGTGGCCTTCGCCCTGTTCGATCAAACCAGGAAGGAAGACACGGACCCCATGGATGACGCTCCAGAGGTCGACATCGATAACCCATTTCCAATCGTCGATGTTCATGTCCGACATCGCCCCACCACCACCAACACCAGCGTTGTTGCACACCAGGTGGACTGCACCGAACGCGTCGATTGCAGCGACACGAAGCGCGTCGATCTGTTCGCCTTTGGAGACATCGCACACAACGGTGATCCGCTCAACCGAATCCGGGAGTGATGCAGCAGCCGCTTCGAGGGCAGGTACTTCGATGTCGGCCATAACGACCTTCATGCCTTCCGCGCCGAACTTCTTTGCGAGTGCGAGGCCAATGCCACTCGCTGCGCCGGTAACGACAACAACTTTCCCCGACAACTGCTCCATGACGACCCCCTGCGATGGTGGAAAACGAAACCGGCTCGGCTGTCGCCACAATTGGCGTCAGCCGAGCCGGACGGTATCAGTACCGGTAGTGGTCTGACTTGAACGGACCAGTTACCGGGAGTCCGAGGTACGACGCCTGCTCTTCTGTGAGCTTTGTGAGCTTCACGCCCAACGCGTCGAGATGGAGCATGGCCACCTTCTCGTCGAGATGCTTGGGAAGTGTGTAGACGTTCTTTTCGTAAAAGTCCGTGTGGCCGTAGAGCTCGATCTGGGCGATGACCTGATTCGAGAAGCTGTTCGACATCACGAAGCTCGGATGGCCCGTGGCGCACCCGAGGTTCATGAGGCGACCTTCGGCGAGCACGATGACCGAGTGGCCGTCGGGGAAGACGTACTCGTCAACCTGTGGCTTGATGACAACGCGTTGCACGTCGCTCATCTTCTTCAGGCCCGCCATATCGATTTCGTTATCGAAGTGGCCAATGTTGCTGACGATTGCTTGGTGCTTCATCTTGGCCATGTGTTCTGCCGTGATGATGTTGAAGTTTCCTGTTGCGGTCACGTAAATGTCGACAATGTCGAGAACATCTTCGAGACGAGCGACCTGATAGCCCTCCATCGCAGCCTGTAGCGCACAGATCGGATCGATTTCGGTGACGATGACGCGAGCGCCCTGTCCGCGCAGCGACGCTGCACAACCCTTACCGACATCTCCGTAGCCACAAACCAGAGCGACCTTGCCGCCGATCATGACGTCGGTTGCGCGGTTAAGTCCGTCGATGAGGCTGTGTCGACATCCGTAGAGGTTGTCGAACTTCGACTTGGTCACAGAGTCGTTGACGTTGATGGCGGGGAACAGCAGCTGTCCCGCTTCGTGCATTTGGTACAGACGATGCACGCCAGTGGTGGTTTCTTCAGTAACACCCTTGATGCCAGCAGCAATGCCGTGCCACAGCTGTGGCTCGTTCGCAACGGTGCGACGAAGAACATCAAGAACAATTGCCCACTCTTCGGAGTCATCCTCGGTGGTATCAGGGACAACACCGGTGCGCTCGTATTCGACGCCCTTATGGACGAGGAGCGTTGCATCGCCGCCATCGTCGAGAATCATGTTCGGGCCACCGCCATCAGGCCAACGAAGGATTTGCTCGGTGCACCACCAGTACTCCTCGAGCGTTTCACCCTTCCAGGCGAAGACCGGAACACCGTTGGGACGCTCAAGCGTTCCGTTCGGGCCAACGACAACTGCCGCGGCAGCGTGGTCTTGGGTGGAGAAAATGTTGCAACTCACCCAGCGCACGTCGGCACCGAGGCACGTGAGCGTCTCAATCAGGACAGCGGTTTGGATGGTCATGTGCAACGAACCGGCGATGCGTGCGCCGGCGAGCGGCTGGCTATCGGCGTATTCCGCGCGCAGCGACATCAGCCCAGGCATTTCGTGCTCGGCGAGCTGAATTTCCTTGCGGCCAAAGCCGGCAAGGGTGAGATCAGCAACCTTGTAATCAATACCGGAATCAGAACGGTCAACAGTCAGGGTCATGTACAGCACTTTCTGTGCGGTCCGGACGGACATCCGAACAAGAGGTGAATCATTGGCGAATCACAAATGGCAGGGTCGGTCGTCGAAACAAAACCTCTGAAGAAGAGATTGAGACAGTGACGACCAGTTGTGAGGCTGTGGCCCTCTGACCCTGCATTCAGCCTGTTCCGAGTCTAGACGGCTCAGGCGTCACCGACGCGTGACGCAATCTCCGACACGATCGGCACCGGGCCGGGATCAATGCTCTGCTCAACCGCAGCATGCAGCGAAACGAACTGGCCGATGAGCTCAAGGTCAAAGAGTTGTGCCAAGAGTCCTTCGCCTGCCGCTTCAACAACGTGCACCGCGCCTACGACCTCCACCAGCACCTCTTCGACAGCCGCAAGTCGGCTCGATACCTGCGGGTGTTCAAAATCGTGACGCAGCAGGAAGACCTGAAAGATCTGACGGGTGACATCGCCGTCTTGGCCCCAACCCGCGATTTCATCGTGGGTGAGTTCAGGTACCTGATTCGAAAAGGCGGCGACTTTCGCGTTTTGGTTGAACTGGGTCTTCCAATACTCGGCTGCGGTTCCGCCTGGTCCGTTGCCGCCATAAATAATTGGGAAGGTTCGACCGAGTTGGCGAGCAAGTCGACGAGCAAAGTTCTCTTCAGTAATAAGTTCGTTGCGACGAACAGTCGCTTGAGTGATTGCAGCTTCGATCCACGCTTCTGCCCCGGGGTACATACCCACTCGTTCAAGGAGTATCAGGACCGGAATCGAGAGCGACCCGAGCGCAGCGCGTTCGACAGGAGCATCCGGCATCACCGGTATGTGCAGGAGATTGTTCGCAGACGCCCAAGCGTGAAGCTCCCCTCCCCCGCTTACGCAAACAACGGTTGCTCCATCGGCCAGTGAATCTTGCGCCGCTTCGAGTGTTTCGGATGTAGCGCCGTCGAAGGAAATGGCAACGACCAAGGTCGATTCATCGACGAAGTTCGGCACGCCATACCCACGATGCACGACGACCGGCACAGGGATTGTTGGCCCGACAGCCTCGAGAACGAGGGCACCCGCTAGCCCGGCTGCGCCAGCTCCAAGGAGTACGACGTTCGCGATGTCTTCGTGTTCTGGCAGCGCGACACCTTCCGTTGCGCGCCGTGAAACGTCCAGGGCACGAGCGAGTTGTTCGGGAAACGCCGCCGCAGCGTCGAACATCCCGACGGTGTCGAGAATCACTTAGGCCTCAAACGTTGGAGTAATTGCTTCTGCCGTCGCCTTGGCCATCAAACGCGTGTGCTCCGCGTCGTCAATAGTGCGCGCTTCGTCGATCAACATGATCGGAATGTCGTTCCGAACCTCATAACCGCGCTGCAAGCGAGGGTTGTAGAGAAGATTCTCATCGGCGAAATACAGCAACGGACCCTTGTCCTGAGGACAAGCAAGAATCTCGAGCAGTTGCGGATCTAGTGACATAAAGGCTCCTTCGATCTCTCAGCCGGCCGCTTCAGCAATGAGGGCACGGATTTCGGCGACGTGGCGGGCACACGCCGCTTCGTCGGTTGCCTCAAGGTTGAGGCGGAGAAGGGGTTCGGTGTTCGACGGGCGGAGATTGAACCACCACGGATCGGCAGGATCAGCAGCAGGCCCCGTGGTGAGATCGATCGTGAGTCCATCAAGGCGATCTTGTTCGGCACGTTCGAAGCGCTTCGCCACGAACTCGATCACGGCGAGCGGATCGGGAACCTCGGTGTTGAGTTCACCCGACGCGGAATACCGCTCGTAAGGCTTGCGCAGCTCAGACAGTTTTTTTCCTGTCGCGCACATGACTTCGAGGACCGCCAGTGCAGCAATAATCCCTGAATCGGCCCGGTAGTTGTCTCGGAAGTAATAGTGACCCGAGTGCTCGCCACCGAAACACGCTCCCGTTTCGGCCATCACCTGTTTGATGTAGGAGTGACCGACCCGCGTGCGAACAGGAGTACCGCCCCGCTCCACGATGATCTCCGGTACCGCTTTCGAACAGATCAGATTGTGCAGAACGATTTCGCCGGGATTCTTTGCAAGCATTGAATCGGCCACGATCGCCGTCGTGAGCGAACCGGAAACAAGTTCGCCTTCGTCGTCAACAAGAAAGACACGATCGGCATCGCCGTCGAAGGCCAGACCAACATCGGCACCAGTTTCAAGAACACGCGACTGAAGATCACGCAGATTCTCGGGCTGAATCGGATCGGCGGGATGATTCGGGAACGTTCCATCGAGTTCGCCGTAGATCACATCAAGCTCAAACGGCAGTTCAGCAAACACAGCTGGCGCAGTAAGTCCGCCCATTCCATTCGCCGTATCGGCAACGACATGAAGCGGACGCAAGATCGCAGGATCGACAAACGAGTGCACATGAGTCACGAAGATGCCAAGCGCATCGTCACGAGATGACTCGTTGCCTGGCGAGCCAATTGGCTCAAGACCGGCCACGGTCATCGCTTGAATTTCACGCAAACCCGTTTCAACACCAATCGGCTTTGCGCCAGCAAGGCACAACTTTACGCCGTTGTACTGGGCCGGATTATGAGAAGCCGTCAGCATGGCGCCGGGCATATCGAATCGACCAGCAGCGAAGAAGAGAAGATCGGTCGATGCGAGACCTAGATGGACGACATCGACACCCTGGCTGGTTGCACCACGAGCAAACGCTTCAGCGAAGGCCGGCCCAGAAGGACGCATGTCATGAGCAATCAAGATTGATGATGCCCCCGACGAATCGGCGGCAAACCGAGCGAATGCCGCGCCAATGCGCTCCATGAGGTCGGAATCAAGTTGGTCGGGAACGGTGCCGCGAATGTCGTACGCCTTGAAGATGGCGTTCATGGCGGCAGCATCGTGGGGAGCCATGGGGAGCGACCCTAGTGGAGGCCCTTCCACCCAATGCGGTACCTGACCACAAGTTGGGTGTCTTTGGTCACATGTCCGAACGGAACTCGTCGTTTGCTTCGTCACCAGGGGGATCAGTTCCAAGAGAAGCAAGGCTCGACGGCTCGTCTCCCGCTACGCCAATGTTGTGTTGCGCTGATTCGTCATTGACCATGAGTTCGTCAGATGCATCGTCGTCACCGTTTCGGTCGGTTGACTGCCCAGATCGCGAGGGGAACCATCGCCGTGGCTCAGGAATTGGCAACGGTGCCGCCCGGAAGAGGAAGACAAGGGCGACAAGTCCGCCGAGGGTAATCGCCCAAGATCCGTATTCAACTGGAGTCGTACCAAAGTGCATCGACACGTGCGTTGAAGTTGGAACCACGACCATGAGATTCGGGCCGACTCGCCATGGACCTTCCGCGCCGCTGACTTCCCAATTCGGGAAGTAGGAAACCTTCACGAGGATCGGGGTACCGGGCTTCGTAACATCAAACGAGACGGTGTCGGTTCCCGTCTGCGTATTCGTGACCGCAACCGGAGTTGTTGCTGTCACTGTTGGCGTTTCGCCCTCCGCGATTCGCTGCCACGAACCCGGACCACCCGAGGCCGGCCAAACATTCCACGCTGTTGGATCGAGATACCAAGGCATCACCGCATTCAGCCACTTATTCGGCGGCACCCCCGTGAGGACGGCAGGGTTGTTGTCCAGCGGCTCAATCAATGGCGAATCTGCAACCTCGAACACAATCCATGGCCCCGACTTCGCCACCTGCTTGAGAGACGTGTTCTTTTGGCCGTAGGAAATCATTTGCTCGGTAATCGCCATGTAGTACTTCACACCGAGCATCTGCAGATGCTGAATGCCTAGATCGAATTGCGCCTGATCCGGAGGCCCGGGCACATAGGGCAGATCCCGTTGTGGGTTCGATGCCCCGAAGGACAATTCGTCTTGATTAATGAAGTGGTACGGCGTCGTCGAAGAAGCTTCGAAATACAGACCTTCCATCGAGCCGATGCACCCGTCAGTCCAGAACGGCAGAAGCATGAGCGCCATCGGGGTGCCATAACGATCGTGCTGTTCTTCGTGCTCCCACATCGCACGACCACATCCGTTGCTCTGACCTAGATCAGCCATTGTCTGAACAATGTCGTGATATTCGGGATACGCGGGCTTTCCCTCGTATCCGGTGAAGTTCCAACGCGCCCAGGATGGAATGAAACTTGAATCCTTCGTCGACAGGAACATCCAGTGATAGCGGCCGTCTTTTTGCATCCCACCAAGATCGATCTTCACCGGACCGAGCGCGATCGTGTCAGGCATGGCGTGCAACGGCATCGCAAGCGCGGTAATGCCCGCAAGCGCAGCCACAACTGCGGTGGCAATCGTGACTGACCGGCGCGGCGTATCGGGGTCACGCGACGTGAGCGACGCAATTGTTCGACCGAGTTCGGCGACGCCAAGAGCAGCCAACAGATACAGCATGAGGAACCAGAACGGCAGAAGACGCGCGTTCCACAAACGCCCTTGAGGAACGAGCACAAACGCAACCGCGGCCACACCTGCGGTGACGATAAGAAAAGCCCCTGCTCGGCGCTTCCATGCAATCGACATCACTACGCCAAGCAACGCCAGAACAAGCGTCCACTGGAGAGGTGGAGAATTCACAAGTTGCGGATCAAGTGTGTGGCGCTGGAAAAGTTGATCGAAAAAATCGGTCTTCTTCTCCCAGCCCATGTCGTTCATGTAGCCAGAACGCAAATAGAACGGAAGAATCCACCACGCTGTGAGGGCCATTCCGACTCCGCCTGCACACACCATCCACCACAGGCGGAGTTTGAAACCCGGTCGTCGAACGAGCGAAATTCCAAACCAAACAACTGCACCAGCGATGGCAAAGAAGAGTGGAATGGCGTGACACAAGCCGCAGATACCAAGAAGAATTGCTGCGGCAAACCGATGTCGACCGGTTTCCAAACCGCGACCAACAACTCCTAAAAACAGAATCGCGAACGACAACGAAATCGAGAACGAGAACTCCCCCGCCATCGTTGACGCAATATTTCCGCCGTAGATAGAGAACGAACGATCAAAGAGGAAGGCCGTTGCCGCCACCGCGAAAAGCGGCGGGGCGGGGAATGGAAGTCTCGTGAGACGAGCGAATGCCCAACAAGCGACAGGAAGAGTAAGGATGCCGCTCACCGCGACAAGTTTGAAGGCCATCCCGTAGGGAAGGACGAAGCTCAACAACGCGATCGCAAGCGACGGAAGCACCATGTAGAACTGGTACGCAGGGAAGCCCGCATACCAATCGGGTGTCCAGCCGGTGAGCCGGAACGACGGAAGTAAGTGATCGCGCATGTAGGCCGGACCCCACACATGCGCCCCCATGTCGCCGCCTGCGGGTGTCGACGCGGAAAAAATGTCTGACGGACTCAACTGGGTGAATGTAAAAAGCACACAACCAGCAACGATCGCAAGCGTCACCCAAGACTCGGGACTCCAACGACCCAACGATTGAATGGCACGTCCAACAGCGTGCATGGCCTGCACTGGCCGACTAGGAGGGTCAATCGCGCGTCCAAGACTGGCGACGACGGGGTCGTCAAGGTCAGCTTCTGCGAGTGCCTGAACCGGTCGCGTCGAGAGGTCGTCCTCAGTCATGACCTCACCATGGTGCCATCTGTGCGAACCGGACCACTGTCAGCAGCGTCACGAAGGTCCGATGTGAAAGAGGAGTCCGACCGCGGCGACAACGTTAAATCCGACATGCGCCCAAATGGATGGCCCGATTCGACCGCTTCGCCATGCCATGACGCCAAGGATCACACCGAAAAGCAACAACGCCGGAAACTGAAGTGGCTGAAGATGCGTGGCGGCAAAGAACGCCGCGGCCGCAAGGATCGCTGCCCAAGGACCCAGACGGCGTCCAAAGATTCGCTGCGCCATGCCTCGGAAGTAGATCTCCTCCGCCACCGGCGCACCAATGCCGACAATCAGGAAGACCAACACGATCGACAGCGGATCGGTCGCTCGATCGGTGAGCTCACGAGCAGCAGCCGAGACATCTTTGACGCCGAGCAATGGCCGAAGCGCCAGGTACACGAGCGGAACGAGAATCAACTGGCACGCAACGCCGATGGCCAAACCAATGGGAACGTCGATGGCCTTCATTCGAAGACCAAGGTCGGCGACTACGCCTTTGCCCTTCTTGATCGCGAACCAAATGGGTGCTCCACCGAGGCCGAGCCACAACGGAATTTGCATGAGCGCCGTCAGCCACAGCGGAGGCGGCACTGCGATGGCAAATATCTGGCCGGCGGTGAACTGGCTACTGGCTTGACCAACCGCAGCACCAACGCCGGCGGGTGCAGTGAAGTCATAGGTCGTGCGCGACTGAATGATTCCGTAAATCACTGAAGAAACAAGTTGTGCGCCGATAAAAATCAGGATCAGCGCGCCCGCGCCGTACGCGTACTTCTTTGCGGTCGATGGTGACGCTGCACCGCCGTCCGAAGTGTCGCTAGCACCATCAGTTACCGAAGAAACGACCTCTGATTGCGCCGGTGTCGCCCCACCCAAGAATCGCCGAGAACGCTTAGGTGACGCCGAGGCCACTGGCACTCTGCCCTTTGGCACTCGAGAACTTCCGGTAGGCCCATTCGTACGCGAGGAAGGAGCCGGCTTTTTCGGCACTGACGCGTTGTCTGAGTTCTTTCCCTGCTTGGCCACGGCGGCGAGGCTACCGGCCAACGGTCCACGAGTTGAACGGTTCTCGGCGGTAGTTTGAAGACATGTCACGTTCGTGCGCTCGACCGGGGTGCGGCTCTCCGGCTACTGCCACGTTTGAGTACAACTACGGCGATCAAATAGTGATCCTCGACGTCCTCGCCGACGAATCACATCCGGCCAATTACGACGTTTGCCGTCGCCATGCCGATTCGATGACGGTGCCCAATGGTTGGACACTTGTTGATCGCCGTCGCGGCCCAGCATCGCTCGCCGGACACCTCACCGCCCCGTAGAACCGGCGCAGCCCCGCCGGAAAGTTCGCGAGGCGATCGGGATTTTCTCACCCGGCCTCTAGGCTGCCGGCTATGAGTCCCGAAACTCCCACTCCTCCCCCTAGCCCCGGCGAAGGTCGCAACGGCGGTCGATTCGGTGGAGACGGAGGGTGGCCCCGTTGGACCATTCTCGTTCTCCTTGCTGTCGTCGTAGGCGCTATCGGTTTGCAGTTCATTGCCTCATCGACACCTAGCAACCAAATCCCTTACGGCGAATTCATCAGCGACCTCAACTCCAATGATGTCAAGACCGCCACGTTTGACAATGCCAACGGCCACATCTCGGGGACGCTCAACGATGGTTCGAATTTCTCGACCACCGGCCCCATTAAGCCGTCCGATGCCGATCAAGCGCTCTTCACGGAAAAGGGCGTCAAGTACTCGTCACCGTCAGAGAGCATCTGGAGCACCCTGATTCCGCTCCTCCTGCCCGTGGTGTTGCTTATTGGTTTCTTCATGTGGATGCAACGCCGAGCATCAGGACAGATGGGCGGCATCATGTCCATCGGAAAGAGCAAGGCCAAGACCTACTCATCGGAACGACCCGCCACCACGTTTGCTGATGTTGCTGGGTACGAGGGCGTCAAGCAGGACGTCACCGAAGTCATTGACTTCCTGAAGCATCCCGAGCGGTTCGCTGAAATTGGTGCGCGTATTCCGAAGGGCATCCTTCTCGTCGGCCCCCCAGGGACCGGCAAGACGCTTATTGCCAGAGCAGTTGCTGGCGAAGCCGGCGTGCCGTTCCTGTCGGTCACCGGTTCGGACTTCATGGAAATGTTTGTCGGTGTCGGTGCTAGCCGTGTTCGCGACCTTTTTAACAGCGCCCGCAAGATGGGACGCGCGATCATCTTCATCGACGAGATCGATTCCATCGGCCGTAAGCGCGGTGCTGGTCTCGGTGGCGGTCACGATGAACGCGAACAAACGCTGAACCAAATGCTGGCCGAAATGGACGGCTTCGAAGTGACCACCGGCATCGTCATGATGGCGGCCACGAACCGCCCTGACATCCTCGATCCCGCGCTTCTCCGCCCCGGTCGGTTCGACCGCCAAGTCGTTGTGCCGCTGCCCGAACTCGAGGACCGTCGCCAAATCCTCGATGTTCATATTCGCCACAAGCGCGTCGATGCCGACGTCGATCTCGATCTCGTTGCACGCGGTACTCCCGGAATGAGCGGCGCCGATCTCGCGAACCTTGTCAATGAGGCAGCGCTCTTCGCTGTTCGTGAAGGCGCGACCGAAATTCATCGTCGCAACTTTGAAGAAGCTCGCGATCGCATCCTCATGGGACAACGGCGTGACTCGATGGCACTTTCAGATCTCGAGAAAGAAGCCATCGCCTATCACGAGGCTGGGCACGCAGTCTGTGCAGCGGTGCTTCCCACCGCCGACCCGTTGCACAAGGTCACGATCATTCCTTCTGGCATGGCGCTTGGCGTCACGATGCAGCTGCCGATTGAGGAACGCCACATCTATCGCCAGGACTACATCCAAGACATGCTCATTGTTCGAATGGGCGGGCGAATGGCTGAGGAACTCGTCTTCAACGTGGCCTCGACCGGCGCGAATAACGATCTGGTTGGGGCGACCGAACTTGCCCGCAAGATGGTGCGCGAATGGGGCATGAGCACTCGTGTCGGCCCGATGGCATGGGGCTCCCAAGGTCAGGTCTTTCTCGGCGAGGATCTCATGCACACTCGTGACTACTCCGACGACACCGCCCGTGTCATCGACGAGGAGGTTGAACGCATCTTGCGTCAAGCCCAAGAGAGTTGCCGCGACGTACTCACCGAGAACCGCAATGGTCTCGACCTTGTCGCCCGTGCATTGCTCGAACACGAAACCATCGACGGTACCGAGGTGTCGCGACTTCTCGAGTTGGCACGCGTTGGATCAACCTCAGCAAATCCACATAACGGGACTTCGGTTCCACTGTCACCGAGTGGCATTGATGACGCAGCTCCCGCCGAGGCCGACGCCGAGGCAACCGAGAACTAGTTCAATCGTGGTTGTCGCAAGGCCCCGGGGTTGAGCCTGGCACTCGCACTTCAGCAACTGCCGCCCAAAGATCGGTCGCGGTCACTGGACCAATGAAGTGGCGCTGCACGACACCCTCGCCGTTCGCGATCAGCACGAGAGGAACAGCGTCGATTCCGTAGCGCCGATGAATCTCGGCGTCTTCCACGGCTTCAAGTTCCTGCACACAAACAGGACTTTCGGGACCGGCATCAAGGTCTATCGCCTTTGACCAAACACCAGCACACGCATCGCAGGTTGACGACGTAAACACTGCGACAAGCCAGGGCGCGTCGGGTCGAAAGAAGTCGCGACGGTCGAGTTGAACTGGAACATTCCATTCCGTGTCGGCGGGCGGTGCTGGCTTACGTCGTTGCAGCACAACGGCGACCACCACAGCCAATGCCACGAGAACAATTGCGATGAGTAGCCGTTCCATGATCAACGAAGGGTGGTTGTCGTTGCACCGGCAACTGTGGTCGTTACTGCGCCGGCAACAGTCGTCGTCGTTGCAACTGTTGTTGTGGTCACCTCAGGAACGGTGTCATCTGATGGTGACCCGCCTGATGCAGCAACTGCCTGATCGGGGGTAAACACGTTGACTGGCAGCGATTCAGTTCCGAGAACGGGAAAGTCGGAGATCGTCATGATCTCTAAGGGCGTGACGGAAGCAATCCATTGACCAACAACGACGGGTTGGTCCGATGCAACTTCGAGCGACGCATCCGCCTTACCCGTAGTTGCGGCGGCCAGGTTGAGAACGAAACGCTGACCCGGGGCAATGCGGATTGCCTTCGCTGTTGTCAGCGCGAGTGTCGCGCCTTTCGAATGTGTCGAAATTGTCACCGTGGCAGTTTCGGTAGCGGAAGGGTTCGCAACGGAGATCAACGTTGACGAAAGCTCGGTCGTCGTAGCGATCGTGCCAAGCCAATGCGTCGCAAGGACAGGAACGCCCATTGTGAACGCGTAGCCGCCAACTCCAGCCGCCCGTGTCGCTCCGATCGAACGCTCCGCAACAATCGGAGCACCACTCATTGAACGAACGATGAGCCAACGGCCAACGGGCTTCGGAATACGCGGATCAGAACCAAGATCGATTTGAGCGGAACGATGCGATGCCACCGAAACAACGAAGGGCTCAACACTTCCATTCGTCGTCGGATCATCAAGTTGCACCTCGATCTGTACCTCGGTGTCAGATTCGCCGGTATTGATGATGGACACGATTTCTCGAGCAGTCGTTGATGCTGCAGTCGCAACGGGGAACGTCCAAATGGGGGCGACAGCGGTCGCACCGAGAACGGACGTGAGTCCCTGTTCGGTATTCGTTCGACCATCAGATGTTTGAATCTGCTCAGCGACGACGCGACCGATTCGAACAGTAACGGTTGCCGCAACACGCTCTCGGAGGGTCACAAGCGCTCCGACATCGACCATTACGAGTCTTCCGCCCGGCACCACCATGCCCTGAAGTTGTTGAGGTGTTCGCGCGCCCTCTTCAGTGTCGAACGCAATATCGACTGTTGCTTCGCCCGGGAACGGATTGAAGAGTGCCATCAGATTTCGAGTGCCCGCTCGGGTGGTACCGGAGGGGAAATACCACTGTGCGCTTGGAGCTGATGCACAGGCGCTTATTGATCGCCCTGCTGCCCCGCGCAATTCATGCGCAACGGTAATTGCTCCACCCGACATTTCCACGAGAGCTGAGGCCCATGGCGCTTTCACGATGTCGCTGACGCGAACCGTGGTTTGGCTATGAGCTCCAACCTTTACCGCCTTCTTCGTCGGGTCACCCTTTTCGGTGAACGCTGTGACCGTGCCGGTCGAGTCGGCGGTTGATGCATTCGAAATTGTCACCGTCTCTTCGGCGAATCCGGCTGCGTCGCCAGTGGTTACGCCAGTTGCCGAACCAGCAGCGCAGTACCAGGTTGAACTGAGCGCTCCCTCAGGAGACGCCGTCGGAACCATCTCATTCAGCCGAACGGACGGACCAGACGCCGTTGCATTCTTGTTCTGCACATAGAGGGCACCTACGAGGAAAACGGGAAGGAGACAAAGAATTGGAACTCGCCACGCTCGTGTCATTTTGAACGCCTCCGAGAACCTCGGCGACGGGCTTTCCAGAACTCATCGGACTCTTCGGGCGTGATTGAGCCTGCAGGCTGTTCTTCGTTGGACCCTTCAACCTCGGACACGACAATCGCTTCTGTCCCCCTCGTTGGCTCGGAGTCAGGAAGCACCAGAGATTCACGAGCGGTGCCGTCAGCAGTCGGAGTCACGGCACCAACCGATGCCGAACTTTCGATGAATTCGGTGAGCATGACCGCATCGACAAGGGCAAGTGGTTCCACCACGACATCGGCAGCGTCCGATTCATCTGGCGGGTCGACCTCGACCGCCAACAAGTCGGTTCGTTCATCTTCACGGACTCGTACTCGAAGCAAATAGACGACGACGAGTACCCATAGCGCGGCTTGTCCGGCAAGTAAGAGCCAACGCGTTACCGGTGTTTGGAACGAAAGTGTTGCGGTGCCGCCTTCGTTCGCCGCAAACGAGTTTGACCAACCAAACGCTGAAGTCTTCTGCAGCGATTGACCATCAACTTTGAGGTCCCACCCGTTGCCCGCCGACGCCACATAGATCTCGCCGGCTCCCGACAACTCGCCCTTACTTTCAGCGAATCCAGTTGAGTCTGTAAGAACAGCAGTTGACCCCTGAAGGGCGAGGTCAGTGCGGTCGGTCAGCAAGGGCCCACCCTTGGGTAGCTCTGTATTGGCCGGCAGTTGGGCGACACCTGGCGCCCACGCTGAGTTCCGATACACGCGCACACCCGGATTTACTGTGATTGATGCGAGATCTAATTGAGCATCAAGAACGGACAACAAATCGGTCGGAACTGACGCACGGGACCGAGCGTAGGGATCGGGGGCAGGTGCCACTGGAACGACGACGTAACGCACTGCCATCGGCGAGAGCAACGCGCCCAAACGGGCGGTGCCTCCGTCTGCGGCGGTTTGCAACGCTCGTGCCAGATTGCTTGTTGCGCCGGAATCAGAACCCGCCCATTGCTCCGCAATGGACGGAGTACCAGAAACGGTCGTACCAAAAGCGAGGGTTCGGTCGGGCCCTAGGTTGTCGACTGCAGGAGCGTCGAGCGACCAACCCTGAAGCGGGAGGGCCGATGCATCGCCGACCCACAGCACACGGTACGAACCGTCCGTCGTTCCGTCACCGAGGAATGAAAGTGACCGATTGAAATCGCCGCGGGGCATATCCCAGCGTCCTGAGAACGATGACATGAGGGCCGGTCCAAGTGCACCGATAAAGGCGAGTGCGGCAAGCAGCGAAACGATTTGGCGCCAACCAAAGTGGTAATCGGGAAGGTCAATTTCAAATGCCGCCATACCCAGACCAGCGGCAAGAGCCACGCCAAGAGCGGCCGGAACAAGCAGCATCGAAGCCGCCGGCAAATACGACGTCATCCAGTTTTGACCGACTCCCCAAGCGAGCCCGAACCCGAGTAGCGCGAGGACCCATCCGCGGACGGCCCATGAAAGTCGCCATTGACGGCCGATAAAGAGCGGCAACAACGCTGTGAGGAGAAGAAGCCAACCAAGCACGCCCGTGCCAAAGGGGCCGGTTCCGAACCGCAGTACATCTCCAAGCCGAAGGGCAAAGCCTCCGTTCGAGGAAACGCCTACGAGTGCATCCCAGCCGTCGAGAAATCCGATGCTCCATGGAAGATGCAGAACAAGTGCGACCATCGAGCCACCAAGACCGACTACCAGGATCCGACCACTTCCTGCGAGTTGACCGGTAATCCAGCCACCAATCGCGAAGGCAATCGAAGTGCCGGCAACAACCACGATCACCGACGGATCGATGATCGCTCCAAGCGCTACGAACAAACCAACAGCCAAGATCCGATGCACCAATGGACGCGTGCGTACCCCCGGGCCAGCGAAGTCGCCGAACGTTCCAAACGGGGCGCGGCCGGATGCGAGTGCAAGTTGTGCAACAACCCACGGAAGCAACGCGTAGAGAACGAGTGTCCCCCACTGACCTTGCGCCATCGCATTTGCCGCGATCGGAACAATTAAATAGACAACCGATGCGAGAAGCCGCGAACGCTGCGAGGTCACCGGACGAGTCAGGCGCCACATTCCCAGAACGCCCAATGGCCAAAGGCCGAGGATCAAGACGCCGCGCAGGACTCCGGTCGCTCCGAGAAAGAGATATCCGAGCACGCCAAGCGCGCCAAAACCTGTGGGTGAAGATGCCGTAGATCCGAGCCCAACCGACTGATAACCGCTGAACCAACGTTCAAGCATCTGTCCAGGAGGAAGGAATCGCACAAAGTCGCCGATCGCCGGAACGCCATGCAAAACAAGTTCACGTCCGCCGGCGAGAAGAAACGCGATCATCAACACCCAGATCACAAACGGCGTTGCCGAACGAGCATCGCGAAGGTTCGACATGAGTTCGCGACCGCCGGCTGCGGCTTCTGAGCGAACAATTCTCTGCCGCATGAAACTCGTGAGACGTGCACTGCCACGCGATTGGAATGCGTGAACTTCGCTGTCGGGGACACGACGAATCGCTGCGAGCGATGCCCGACGCGTGCGAGCGGTCGAAGAATTCCGAGAGTTCCATGTCCATGCTGACCAAATATCTCGAGCACGGCGGAAGTGACCCAGCACCACTGCCTGCACAATTTCCATAAACGAAAGAACAAACGCTTCAGGCGTTGCCCGCACTCGCGTGGAAAGGGTGTCGGAATCACGCATCGCACGTAAGCGATGACGGGCCTGTAAGCGACGGCGATCATCGATGGGCCGGCGACTACCGAGTGCCTCAAGATGAGCAACTCGCGCTGCTGGAGCCACGATCACACGGGCTCCGGCCACATGAGCTCGCCAGCAGAGTTCGAGATCTTCGCCGTGAAACGAAATCGCTGCGTCGTAACCACCGAGAGCTTCGAAAAGATCGGCACGAATCAGTGTGACTGCACCGGGGATAAAGAAAACATCGCGGACGGCGTCGTGCTGCTCTTGATCAAGATCGCCACGTTCGACGTAGGCCGCGGGATGACCGAACCGGTCGGCACCCATTCCGACGGAAAGCAGACGACGAGCATCGTTCCACTCGACGAGTTTTGGTCCGACAATTCCGGCATTGGATCGGAATGCCTCTTCGACCAGGAGGCGCACGGCATCCGGCTCAAGGCGAACGTCGTCGTGGCAGAACAAATAGAACGCCGCTCCCTGAACAGCAACAAGCGCTTCGTTCGCCGATACCGCATAGCCGGAATTTTCAGAAAGTCGACGAAGGTGGGCGTCGGGAAGAACGGCACCGACCCGATCTCGAAGGCCAACGTCATCGGCGCTCCCGGCGTCAATCACGAGAACCGAAAGAGCCGGATAATCCTGAGCCCCGAGGCTGGCCAAGGTCTCTTCGAACCATGCACCCGGGTCGTGGGCCACCATCACGGCGACGACAGCTGGGGCGGGTCCTTCCGGCTCTTCTGCCTCGTACAAGCCTTCGAAACTCGATTCCGTTCGACTGGAGTCAGCCGGGTCAACCGCGTTTCGACTCAGCGCCGTGAAGAGTTCGTCAAAGACGGAGTCTGATTCGGCGCCCGCTGAGGACACCGACCCGCCTCCAGAAGGAGGGACCGGGTCCGCAATCGGCCCGGAGGCCGGCGTGGAAGGGGGATCAGGAACAGTCACAACGGTCTCCGAGGGTAGTCGTCCCACTGTCAGATCCCGCTGACCCCCGTCTACGCTGATCCCCGTGGAAAATGCAGCGTGTGACCCTCTCCGACGTGCCGCCCATGAGGCCCTCAGCGTCGGCCTTGGCTTCGGAATCCTTGGCTTCAACCGATTGCAGGTGCAACGCCGCGAATGGGAGCGAGCGAGCGGTGTCACTCTCCCCTCGCCATCTGCACTCGCGAAGACCATGACCACGACGATCAACACGCTGGCCTCGCTCGTCGCAGAGCGCGGACGACGTTGACGTGCGCGTAGCCGCCGACGCAACATCACTTATAGGCCACCGCACGGGTATCGGCGGTGTCACACGCACCTACCTCCATCGTTTGGCTCGACCAGGTCTCGAAGTTTCAGCGTTTGCTGTTTCACGCCGCGGTGCAGGGCCAATGCTCGACGAGCTCCCACCAGGAGTAAACGCTCACCGACGTCCAATGGTTGCCCGCCCGCTGCGAGCGCTGTGGCGACGCGGACCGTGGCCACCCATTGAATGGTGGACTGGCGATATTGATTTGGTGTGGGGTCCGAATTACGTCGTTCCTCCAGCAAAGAGCGCAGCTCGGGTTGTCATGGTGCACGACCTCACCGCGGTGCATTTCCCCAAAATGTGCACGAATGATGTGCAACAAGTGCCTGCGCTCCTCCGCCGAGAAATTCTGGACGGCGCATGGATTCACACGCCATCTCAAGCGGTTGCCGACGATGTGGTTTCCACTCTCAACGTCGAACCACATCGGGTACGAGCGATTCATCTGGGTGGTCCGGAACAAATTGCAAATGCCACCCGCGCCGAACGAGCCGAACGCGGTCGCGCTTTCGCCGGCGTCGATGACTACCTGCTTTCACTCGGAACTATCGAGCCCCGCAAAGACATTCCTTCACTTGTTCGAGCCTTCGACGTGATCGCGCCGAAGCGACCAAATCTGCACCTCGTCATTGCCGGCCCCGATGGCTGGGGCGTCGATGCAGTGAAAGACGTCATCAACTCGTCCCCGAACCGGTCACGAATTCAACGCACCGGCTGGCTTTCTGACGCCGACCGCGACGATCTACTCGCCGGCACCCGAGCATTTGTGTATCCCTCACTCCTTGAGGGCTTCGGAATCCCCCCGCTTGAAGCGATGGCGGCTGGGGTCCCAGTGATCGCGACGCAAACCGGTTCCCTTCCCGAAGTTCTTGGAGCAGCTGCCGAGTGGGCGGAACCTGGTGACGTCGAGACATTGGTGCACGCCATTGAAAAAGTCCTCGACGATCCAGAAGTCGCCCAATCTCTTGTTACTGCCGGTAACGAACGACTCACCCATTTTTCTTGGGATCGTTCGACCGACGAATTGGTAGCGCTGTTCGAACTTGCGTGCGCGGCCCGGGCCTAGGATCGCATTGTGAAGGCTTTAGTCACCGGCGCGGCCGGCTTTGTCGGACGTCACCTGTGTACACATTTGGACCTTCAGGGCGACACCGTCATCGGAGTTGACCGCGCCGACGGTCCCGACCTCCTTGATCCCATCGCCGTTGCTGCTCTTCTTGCAGACACCAAGCCCGACGTCGTTTACCACCTCGGAGGATGGAGCGATGTGGGCGCCTCATGGGACTTCCCCCTCGACGCCTTCCGCGTGAACGCCGAAGGCACGCTCAACCTTCTTCAGGCATGCGTCAACAACGGCAAACCTCGCGTCCTTGCCGTAAGTAGCGCAGACATTTACGGCCATGTCACTGCTGACGAGTTACCAATCAATGAATCGACGCCCTTCCGACCGGTCACGCCCTACGCAGCGAGCAAAGTTGCCGCCGATCAACTCGCCCTTCAGTCATGGTTGGGCCACAACCTTGAGACCATCCGTGTCCGTGCGTTCAATCACCTCGGCCCAGGACAAACCACACGTTTCGTTGCTCCGGCCATCGCTGAGCGAATCGCCATCAACGAGCGAGACGGATTGCGCTCGGTGCCTGTCGGAAACCTCACGCCTCGCCGAGACATCACCGATGTTCGCGATGTCGTGCGCGCCTATCGGCTTCTCATGGAACGAGGAGAACCCGGAGCGGCCTACAACGTTTGCACTGGCCGCGACCTCACCATCGGTGATCTCGCCCAGCGCCTCGTTTTGCTCGCAAAATCGCCGATGCAACTAGAACCCGATCCTGAACTTCAGCGGCCTGTCGAAACGCCGGTACTTCGCGGAGATCCGACCCGGCTGAACGAAGCAACTGGTTGGGCCCCCGAGATTCCTCTTGAAACAACGCTTCATGACATCCTCGACGAGTACCGATTCGCCGTGATGGGTCAACGATGACTCCGGAATTTCTCGTAACAACCTCGAGGCCACGCCGGCCCGTAGAATCTCAAGACCACGGGCGATGCCCCCACTCCCCGAGCGGAATTACACAATGAGCAAACGCGCACTCATCACAGGAATCACTGGCCAGGACGGCTCCTATCTCGCCGAACTGCTTTTGGCCAAGGGGTACCACGTCGTCGGAATGGTCCGTCGGAGTTCCACATTGAACTTCGAACGAATCGGCCACCTCCAAGACGACCTTGAGCTCGTTCCCGGTGACCTCCTCGACGAAGTCTCAATGATTCACATCATGCGCGATCACAAGCCCGACGAGGTCTACAACCTCGCCGCCCAGTCGTTTGTGCAAACCTCATTTGGCCAGCCCGTTCTCACGGGTGAAACCACCGCTCTCGGCGTCACTCGCCTTCTCGACGCGATTCGGCTCGCCGATCACGATGTCCGCTTCTACCAAGCGAGTTCCTCGGAAATGTTCGGCAAAGTTGTTGAGGTGCCGCAACGCGAGTCCACACCGTTCTACCCGCGCAGCCCCTATGGCGTCGCCAAGCTCTACGGCCATTGGATCACCGTGAACTATCGCGAGAGCTACGACATGCACGCGAGCTCGGGAATCCTGTTCAACCACGAAAGTCCGCGCCGTGGTCTTGAATTTGTGACCCGAAAAATTGCCAATGGTGTTGCTCGAATCAAACTAGGGCTCGACTCCGAAATTCGACTTGGCAACCTTGATGCACAGCGCGATTGGGGTTTCGCCGGCGATTACGTCGATGCCATGTGGCGGATGCTCCAACAGGACGTACCCGGCGATTTCGTTATCTCCACCGACGAGACTCACTCGGTTCGCGAGTTTTGCGAGATCGCGTTCTCTCGGGTGGGCCTCAATTGGGAAGACCATGTCGTTATTGACGAGCGATTCTTTCGTCCCGCTGAAGTAGATCTCCTCGTCGGCGATGCAACCCATGCGAAGACCATCCTCGGCTGGGAACCCAAAACACCGTTCCGCGATCTTGTGCACATGATGGTCGATGCCGACCTCGAAAACGTCGCTCGCCAACAACGCGACTTGTCGTAGTCGACATGATCACCGTCATCGCTGGTGGCGTAGGCGCCGCAAGAATGTTGCGGGCGCTACTTCAGGTCGTTGACGCCTCTGAAGTCACCGCAATCGTCAACGTCGGCGACGACCTCGTCCTTCACGGCCTGCACATTTCGCCTGATCTCGACACGGTGACGTACACACTTGCCGATGCCATCAACCCAGAGACGGGCTGGGGCTTGGTTGATGAGTCGTGGCAGGCACGAACAATGCTCGAACACTACGGCGGTGTGAGTTGGTTCGGACTCGGTGATCGCGATCTCGGAACCCATCTCTATCGCACACAGCGCCTGCACGAGGGCGCTGATCTCGCGACGGTAACGAGCGAAATCGTCTCCGCATGGAACCTTGACCTCACCGTGATCCCCGCGACTTGCGACCATCTCCGCACGATGGTGACCCTGGCAACTGATGACTCTCCTGACGGAATCTCGCCCGGACTTCCCGCCGGAACTGAAATCAGTTTTCAGGAGTACTTCGTGCAACGCCACCACTCCGTTCCGATATCTGCGATTCGATTTGATGGTGCAGAAAACTCCTCGCCCGCTCCGGGCGTCCTTGATGCCATCGAGTCGTCAGAACTCATCGTCATCGCGCCATCAAATCCTCTCGTCTCGATTGCACCAGTACTCGCCGTGCCCGGCATTCGCGACGCCCTCGTTCGCCGTCGCGACGATGTCGTCTCTGTCTCACCGATCATTGCGGGCGCTGCGCTCAAGGGTCCTGCCGATCGGATGCTCGCAGAGATGGGTCACGAAGCCTCCGTACTCGGCGTTGCCCACCTCTACAACGAATTCGCGAGCACTCTCATTATCGATACCGCAGATGCCGATCGCAGATACGCCGTCGAAGCCTTCGGACTGGATTGCATCGTCACCGAAACGATCATGAGCAAGCCTGGAGTTTCTGAATCGCTAGCGCGAACGGTGCTTACAGGAGTAAGCAAATGAGTCGTATGGAAATCTTTGGCATCGAAGGCATCGGCGAAATCCATGCTGGTGACGATCTTGCCGCGATTATTCATGAGGCATCGTCGAGTTCTGCCGATACGAAACTGGCCGATGGGGACGTCATCATCGTGACCCAGAAGATTGTTTCGAAAGCCGAGGATCGACTCGTTGCAATCGATCCCAACGATCCACTGAGCCACAAACCGCTTGTCGAACGTGAATCGGTTCGAATCCTTCGGCGTCGGGGTGATCTCATCATTAGCGAGACCGCACACGGTTTTGTTTGCGCCAACGCCGGCATCGATCTTTCGAATGTCGAAAGCGGTTACGCGGCATTGCTTCCCGTCGATTCCGACCGATCAGCTCGACGTATTCGCGACGGGCTACGCCATCGCTTCGGCGTCGACGTCGCAGTCATCATCTCGGACACATTCGGCCGCACATGGCGCAGAGGCGTTACCGACGTCGCGATCGGGTGCGCAGGGGTCGCTGCAGTCGTCGATCTACGTGGAACTCCCGATGCCCTCGGTCGCGAGATGCACGTCACTGAAGTCGCTGTTGTCGATGAACTCGCGTCCGCGGCCGAACTCGTCATGGGCAAGTCGACCAACATCCCTGTCGCAGTGATTCGCGGCGCTGACCCCTCATGGCTGCGCGATGGAAGCGTTGCCGAAGAAATCGTGCGCTCCCCCGTCGACGACCTCTTCCGATAAGAGAACGAGTTCCACATCAATGACTGACCCCGCGATTTCCCCTGTCGATACCCCACCTCCGACAGCACCTCCACCACCGCCACTCGGAAGTCTCGGTGCTCCACGCCCAAACGGGCTCACTCCCGACTTCACCAATGTTCCGGCTGCGTTTCAGTCTCGGATCGCAATGACAATTTCATGCACCGACGCCGACAACCTGCCGCGAGTCGCCAATGCCGGCGATGTCATCGACCATCAAGGTGGTCGAGTTCAGGTGATGCATAACGGTGTTCTCGTCGAAGAGGGCTGTTACTACGGGATCATTTCTGGAGAAATTATTCGTTGTCTTCGCGGAATCCATGAACCGCAAGAAGAAGCGGTCTTCGCGGCGATTATGAAGCGACTTGCCGAAACGGGGCCGACTGAACGTCCGCCAACGATGATTGAGCTGGGCAGCTTCTGGGCCTATTACAGCCTTTGGTTTCTCAATGATTTCCCGACCGGCAACTCCATCTGCCTCGAACCTGATGCCCACCACCTCGAGGTGGGCAAACGTAATTTCGCCATCAACGGGCGAACTGGAACGTTTCTCAATGCCGCCATCGGTATCGGTGGCGGCTCGATTCAAGGTTTCGTGACCGAAACCAACCCGAACCCAGTTGACCTCCCCTCCCATGATCTCGACTCACTTCTGACGATGTGCGAGATCGACCATGTCGATGTCCTCCTTTCTGACATCCAGGGCGGCGAGGTTCCCCTACTTCTTCGAGCCAGCGAACGACTCCGAAAAGGCGCAGTTCGCTTTCTTTTCGTGAGTACCCACGATTTATCAATCACGGGGAGCGCAACGACCCATCAACAGGTCCTCGATATTTTGCTGTGGTCCGGCGCGCACATCATTGCTGAACATTCCATCTCGGAGTCCTATAGCGGAGACGGTTTAATCGTGGCGTCGTTTGATCAGCGCGATAAGGACATGACGGTCGAACTCTCACACAACCGCAGTCGAGACTCACTCTTCGGCGAATGGGAACCGCGAGCCGAGAGCTATCGCCTTCAACTCCACGAAACGAAAGCCCAACTCGCCGAACTTGAAGCGCTCCTACCACTGCGTATTCGTCGGAAGTTTCGTAACGTCTGGAATGCCTTAAAGAGTTAGTTCTCAGGCCTGCGCGCGAAACCAATCAAGCGTTGCCAATGCGCCCGACTCAAGCGACGTCTTGGGAGCCCATCCGAGCTGCGTCCCGGCGAATGCTGGATTGAGCGCAGAACGAGCCAGTTCTCCGGCGCGGGCCGGCTCGTACGTTGCATTCGCCGCCACTCCTGCCGCATCGGCCATTGCCCGGTAGAGACTGTTCACCGAGGTTTCGACACCAGTGCCGATGTTGCACAGGACTCCATCGCCGCGGTCAGCGGCACGAACGAACGCTTCGACGACATCGTCGACAAACACGAAATCTCGGGTCTGTTCGCCGTCACCGAAAATTCGACAGCCTTCGCCTCGGAGCAATCGCCCGGCAAAGATTGCAACAACACCAGCTTCACCGTGAGGATCCTGGCGAGGACCGTAGACATTTGCGAGCGCCAACGCGGCGTAATTCAGTCCGTGAAGGAACTGGAACGCGTGCAAGTAGTCGTCAATAACTTTCTTTGCGACTCCATAGGGGGAAATCGGGTGCTGCGAATGCTGCTCGTCGACCGGAAGGTCCTCGGGAGCAGGATCGCCATAAATCGTTCCGCCACTTGACGCCACCACAACTTTGCGGGCACCTGCCAAACGAGCGCCTTCGATCACGTTGAGACCACCGAGCACATTCACTTCGGCGTCGAAAAGCGGGCGTTCGACCGACACGCGAACATCTGCCTGTGCCGCGAGATGAAAGACGACATCGGGTTTCGCCGCGGCAAGTATCTCTGGAATCTCAGGAGACCTGACATCGAGTTCCACAAACGTGAAACGATCACCAGCGGAGCGAGCGCTATCCAAGTTCGACAGACGTCCAGTCGCGAGGCTGTCGAGAACAGTGACCGAATGCCCCTCGGTAAGAAGGCGATCAGTCAATGTGGAACCGATGAATCCGGCTCCGCCGGTGACAACAGCACGCATCCTTACTCGCTTTCGGGAAGTCGGGCACCAGACAACTCGGACTGCGCAGGAACCTGAATTCCGGCGCCAATGACCGTCAATTCGCTGATGTGTGAATCAGGACCAATACGAGCTCCGCTCGCAATAATCGAATCATGAATGCGAACACCAGGGCCGACAGTGACCCCGTCCATCACAATTGAGTTGCGAATGATTGCGCCGTTACCCACGACGACATCAGCCCCAAGGACTGAGTTCTCGACCATCGCAGATGTGTCGATCTCATCCGATGGCAGCACGGCAGCTTCGTTCGCACGAACTCCGTCGACAAGATCGAGTTGCGCTCGCAAATAGGTTTCGGGTGTACCGGCATCGATCCAATACGAATCGCTGTGCAACGCGTACAAGCTTGCGTCGGCCACCATTGCTGGAAAGGTTTCCCGCTCAATCGAAACCTTTCGATCGGAAGCAATGCGATCGAGGACAGAAGGTTCGAGCACATAGGTGCCTGCATTGATCCAGTTCGTCGGAGCGGTTCCCGGATCTGGCTTTTCCACAAATTCGATGACACGACCGTTTTCGTCGATCGGAACAACCCCGTATCGCGAGGGGTCTTCGACGGGGGTCAGTGCGATCGTGCCTTCGGCGCCGTGACTCTTGTGAAAATTCCACAACTCGGTGACATCGAGATCAGTCAGCACATCGCCGTTGACGACGAGAAACGTGTCATCGATTCCGGCAGAGAGAGCCGCGAAACGAACCGCGCCGGCGGTATCGAGTGGCTCGGGCTCGACGGCATAGTGAAGAACAACGCCGGCACACACACCATCGGGATACGCGTCGATAAAAGCATCGGGGCGGTAGCCAAGCGAAAGAACTGCCTCGGTCACTCCGAACGAACCAAGCGCAGAAACAACCCGTTCGATCATGGGCACACGAACAACTGGGAGCATCTGCTTCGGAAGGTCATTTGTGAGAGGCCGTAGGCGCGTGCCAAATCCCCCGACGAGGACAACCGCTCTCACTGGCCCGCCGCAACCGTCGTCGCGGTAGCCGGGACGGTATCTGCACTGCTACTGGCGATTGTGGTCGACGAACTGTCCGTCGCTGCTGCGGGGTCAAGCGTCGAGACCGTTGGATCGAGGGTGACAGTGGTCGGATCGATATTCAGTTTCGGAGTTGAGGCAGGCTGCCTGGCGATGACGACCATCAAGACTCCAACGATCACTGCTGCCGCAACAGCAAGAGGAAACGCCAACCGCCGCTTCGGACGTTGCTCGACGTGGCCACTCTCTCGGGCCAATCGGGCTGCCTTCTTGGCCTGAGATGCTTTACCCATAGTGCAACGATGTTAGCGGTCAACGCTCATAGGTCGGGTCAGAGACTGTTCAGCGACGAGAGTTCCGTCGATCAATCAACTCCGCGAACAGATTCTCGTAGGACTCGGCAACTGCCGCTGGCGACGCCCACCGTTCGACAAAAAGCCTTCCGGAGGCTCCCATCCTCTCGGATCGTTCCTGATCATCAAGGAGCTCGGCGAGTGCAGCGCGGAATTCCTCGGGATTGTCGGGCGGCACTGCGATGCCCGCTCCGGCGCGCTCGAGCGTCCGTTCCACTTCAGTGCCTGCGTCGACGCTTGCGACAATCGGCCGACCGGCAGCGAGAATTGAATACAACTTCGATGGAACGCTTGACCATGCCAAACCGGCACGAAGCGGAACGACATGTAGATCGCCAGCGGCCAGAACTTCTGGAAGCCGTTCGATTGGCTGCATATCGATGAAACGAATATTGGGAAGATTCGCAGCGTCGCGTTCTAAGTCAGGTCGGGCTGATCCCCCGCCGTTAATCACGAACACCACATCGGGTCGTGTCTCTTGGAACGAACGCGCCGCATCAAGGACGAGATCGAGTGATTGCGAAAATCCGACGTTCCCGGCGTACATCACGACCTTTTTGCCGATGAGTCGATACTGCTCCCGATACGAATTCTCGCGAGCCGACGGCCGGATCGCTTGGGTATCGACAAAATTGGGGATGACTCGAACTTTTGATGCTTGTGCCTCGGCCTCCGCGCCATCCAAGCCGATGGTGATCTTCGATCGGACGTTGTCAGCGAGATCTTCGGAAAGCACCGTGACCGCATTAGACATTCGGTAACTCACACGCTCAAGCGCACGAGCACCGCGAATCACCCGATCTCCGGTGAGAAGGCCAAGTTCAATCGCTACATCGGGAAAGACATCTTGAATGTTGAAGACCAGCGGAATTCGTCGCGCCGTTGCCGCCACGCGGCCTGCCATACCCAGCGTGAGCGGAGGCGACATCGCCAACACCGCATCAGGTCGAACGCGGCTGAATGTTCCGACGAGCGTCGCAAGAGCGGTGAATCCACCGAAGGCGAGAGCTCTAGCTGGAATGTTTCTCTTGTCGGTTGGGAACGGATGGACGCGACTTATGCGCCCCCACTCGGTGCGCTCAGTGCGCACTAGCTGTCCTTCCCATCCGGGATCTATCGCGTGGTGCCGGTACCAAGGCAGCGAGGTCACGACGTGAAGTCGATGTCCCCGATCAATGAGTTCGTGGGCAATCCGCGACATCACAACGCCCGTTGGGGCGACATCAGGGTCGAAATGAGGGCAGATAACGAGCAGATTCACCGGTTCTCCCGGTAGACGGAAAGGAGGG
>CALBSE010000034.1 GCA_937927725.1 uncultured Actinomycetes bacterium | reverse complement strand
ACTTGCTCTGGAACGGATTGGTCGAAAGCCCACCCCGTGTTGTTACCGTGATCGAACAGTTGACGCAGCGCCAACTCGGCCCCCTCGGCCGTGAACTGGTTGCGATTTCTCAGACGATTCCCCCGCCGTCTGCCTGACCCGGAGCGCATCCCCCATGGCCCCGACCGATCGAATTGAACTCCGACGCCTCGTCGTGACCGGCATTTGTGGCGCGCTTCCCGAAGAGCGTGAACGGGCGCAACCTCTTGAGGTCGACCTTGACGTTGTCGCCGATCTTTCTGCCGCGGGGGCGTCTGACAATCTCGACGACACGCTTGACTACGGCGCGATTACTGCGGCGGTTGAAAACGTGATCCTCACCGGAACGCCGCAGTTACTTGAACATCTTGCTCAGAACTTGGCCGACGCGGTGCTCGCCGATCCGCGTGCGTTGTCGGTCACTGTTTCTGTGCGGAAGTTGCGCCCACCGGTGCCGCAGGCACTGGCCACTTCGGGTGTCACCATCACTCGGGGACGCTGAATGTCGCGTGCGTTCCTGAGCCTCGGCTCGAACATTGGTGATTCATGGGCGCTCCTGCGTGAAGCGGTGAGTTCGCTTGACTCTGTTGTTGCTGTATCGCCGGTGTATCGAACGGAACCTGTTGGTGGCCCGGATCAAGATCCGTTCCTCAACATTGTGATTGAACTTGATACGGATCTCAGCGCGCGTGAGTTGTTGGGTGTATGTCATCGATTGGAATCAGCTGCGAACCGCGTTCGCACGATTCGTTGGGGCCCGCGCACGCTTGATGTCGACATCATCTGGATCGATGGCGTCACAATTGCGGAACCCGATCTCGAAGTACCGCATCCACGCATGCGGTTGCGTCGATTTGTTATGGCGCCTTTGGCGGATCTTGCGCCAGATGTTGCGGGTGATGATTGGGCCGATCGTGCCGAAGGCCATGTCGATCGCGTCGGGCCGCTCGACGCCGAACCGGGATGAATTCGATCCCCTCGGTCCGCATTGTTGGACCGGGTCGGGTTGGTGGCGCACTTGCGAGTGCGCTCACGAACGTCGGTTGGAATGTTTTGGGGGCAATTGGGCGCGGAGAGTCACTTGCCGACGCTGCGAATGACGTTGATCTGTTGTTCATTGCCACTCCAGACGGCGCGATCGCCGAGGTTGCCAAGTCGATTACGCCAGTGGAAACAACGGTGGTTGTTCATCTTTCAGGAGCACGGGGGCTTGATGTGTTGTCAACGCACCCATTACGGGCCGCGCTGCATCCTCTGACCTCGATGCCCAGTGCTGAGGTTGGCGCCCAGCGTCTGGCTCGAGGTGCATGGTTTGCGCTTGATGCGAATAACGAACGGGCAATGGAAAGTATTGAGTGTGTCGTCGCGGCACTTGGGGGCCAATTATTTGTCGTTGACGACGAACATCGCGCTGCGTATCACGCTGCTGCAGCGATTGCGTCGAACCATGTCGTTGCATTGCTTGGATCGGCGGAACGAGTGGCGGCATCGGCAGGCGTACCGCTCGAGGCCTATCTGGAACTCGTTCGTGCCACGATCGACAACATCGAAGACCTTGGTGTGGTTGATGCGCTCACCGGCCCAGTGGCCAGAGGTGACTGGGAAACGGTTGCTCGGCATCGCGAGGTCATCGACCCATCGGAACTCGCGCTCTACGACGCATTGGTCGAAGCGGCTCAACGCGTGGTGGACTCTCGAACGGACATCGCCGACGGAACGAAATTCACGAACCCTCGATTGGAATCTTGATGCTGGTCCTTTCCACAAAGTCTGAGTTTCGCGAGCACCTCGAAAATGTTCGCGCCCTCGGGAGAACGGTGGGGCTTGTCCCGACAATGGGCGCGCTGCACGAGGGGCACCTGTCGTTGCTTCGTGCTGCGGCCGCCGAATGCGATGTCGTTGCTCTCACAATCTTTGTGAACCCTCTGCAGTTCGGTGCCGGCGAAGACCTCAGCGCCTATCCGCGGCCACTTGACCGTGATCTTGAACTTGCGGAAGAAGCGGGCGCCGACGTCGTGTTCACGCCGTCAACCGATGAGATGTACCCAGAGCCCACGCTGAGCACCGTTCACATTGAACAACTCACCGCCGGAATGGAGGGCGCAAGCCGACCAACCCATTTCGATGGGGTCACCACCGTTGTCACGAAGCTGTTCAATATCGCTGGCCCGAGCCGCGCCTATTTCGGCGAAAAGGACTTTCAGCAGTTGGCCGTTGTTCGCCGTATGGCGGCTGATCTTGATCAGCCTGTTGCCGTGATTGGTTGTCCGATCGTTCGAGAATCTGATGGCTTGGCGATGTCGAGCCGCAACATCTACTTGTCGGCGCCAGAGCGTGAGGCAGCCACGGTCATACATCGAGCACTTCGCGCTGGTGCGGCGATGATCTCGGCCGGCGAAAGCGATCCCGCAGTGATCGAAGCGCATATGGCATCGATTATTGAAGCGGAGCCTCTCGCTGAACTTGATTACGCCGTCGTGGTTGATCCTGATTCGCTCTCGCCGCTAACCGAACTCGTGAGTGGTGCAAGTGTTCGATTACTCATGGTCGCCAAAGTTGGAACGCCGCGATTGCTCGACAACCTCGGTGTCGACGTACCTTAGATAGCAACACCCGCACGGTGACCGCTTGCGGCGCCAAGCTGAAGGAGAAGACGATGCATCGTCGAATGATGAAGTCAAAGATCCACCGCGCACGTATTACGGACGCCAACCTCCATTACGTGGGCTCGATCACCCTTGACACGCAACTAATGGAGCAAGCCGACATTCGTGAATGGGAGCAGGTGCAGGTTGTCGATATTGACAATGGTGCTCGGTTCGAGACCTACGCCATTCCTGGCGGCCCCGGCACTGTGTGCCTGAATGGGGCCGCAGCCCGTCTGGTGCAGCCGGGCGATCGAATCATCGTGATTACGTATGCGGACTATGACGACGCCGAGCTTGAGGACTACACGCCTCGAGTGGTGCACGTCGACGGAACGAATCGAATCATCGACGAATTCGAGGCAGTGACCATCGCGGCCGAAGAATCTCCCGTTCGATTCCGAGCCTGAACCCGTTCTTCGGTCAGACTGAAGGCCTGTGAACGCTGAACTCGATCTTCTCGTAGTGGGTTCCGGCGTCGCTGGGCTTTCTGCAGCAGTGCGGGCAGCTGCTCAACCCGGAGTTCGCGTTGGCGTTCTGACAAAAGGTCCGCTTGAGCAGTCCACCACTCGGTGGGCCCAAGGCGGCGTGGCCGCCGTTCTCGGTGGTGACCCTGATTCCACCGATCTGCATTTGGCCGACACGTTGGCGGCCGGTGCAGGTCTTTGCGATGTCGATGCCGTGCGCGTGTTGGTCGAAGAAGGTCCCGCCCGCGTCCGTGACCTTGTTGCACTCGGTGCACGTTTTGATCGCGATGCCGACGGAAAGTTTGAACTCGCCCGTGAAGGCGGACATTCGCTTCCTCGAATCGTGCATGCCGGTGGGGTTGCTACTGGCGCTGAAATTGAACGAGCACTCGTTGCCGCAGTGCGGAGCGAGGCAACAGAAATCTACGAACATGCTTTTGCACTCGATCTTGTGATTGAAAATGGTCGATGCGTTGGAGTGCGAGCTGCGCTTGCCGACGGAACTCTCGAAGTTGTTCGGGCCCGCAATGTGTTGCTTGCGTCAGGTGGTGCGGGTCAGATTTTTTCCGTCACTACCAATCCCCTTGAAGCGACTGGCGACGGAATCGCTATGGCATTGCGGGCCGGTGCAGCAGTTGCCGATGTCGAATTCGTGCAGTTCCATCCGACCGCGCTTCACCACCCGCGTATGCCACGACCGTTGTTGTCTGAAGCACTGCGTGGCCACGGTGCGCTGATTCGCGACATCAATGGCGAACGATTTGTTGATGAAATGCTTCCGCGCGATCAAGTAAGTCGAGCAATGGTTCGCCGGATGATCGAACTTCATACTGACCATTGTTTGCTCGATGTCACTGGCCTCGATCAGTTCGATGTTCGATTCCCGACGATCGCTGCGATGCTTTCCGGGCTTGATTTCAATCCGGGAACTGACCTACTTCCGATTGCACCCGCTGCGCATTACTTATGTGGGGGAGTCATCACCGATCTGAATGGTGCAAGCAGCCTCCCGGGATTGTGGGCTGCCGGCGAAGTCGCGTGTTCAGGCGTTCACGGTGCGAATCGATTGGCGTCGAACTCGTTGCTTGAAGGCATGGTCTTTGGTGCCCGTGTCGTTGAAGCAATTGAAAACGGCACTGAAGGTGCCGGACGAACAGGGGTGATGCGCGCCCTCGACGGTGAAGGCGGTCGCCGACTCGAAGGTTGGTCAACACCAGCACCGCTCTCCGCTTCGGCTCCAGGCGATGACGCCGCGATCGCAACTGCCCGAGACGACATGCAATGGGCGATGACAGTTGGCGCTGGCGTGGTTCGCGATGCGACCTCGTTGGCGGCCACCGAACGCAAGGTAGACCATTCGCGAGAACTCGCCACCGGTTCAGGGGTTGCATCGTGGGAACTTGCCAATCTGGCGGCAGTTGCCTCGGCACTGCTGGTGGCGGCCGATGCCCGCACTGAAAGTCGCGGCGCGCATACCCGTGACGATTGGCCGGAAACTGACCCGGATCTGGCCCTGAGATTGGTGATCGCCTGACCGGTTCGCCCCGATCGGGCTCGGCAGGGCAGGCTTTGAGGATGTCTGATCTGCTCCAGCCGCCCCGAGTCGTCGTCGTCGATGCGGTCGAACGCGCTCTCGCCGAGGATCTCACTCCTCTTGGCGACCTCACGTCAGCGCTCCTCCCGCAGAATCTTGTCGCCACGGCTCGATTTGTGGCTCGCACGACCGGTGTCATCGCCGGTCGAGCGTGTGCCGCCGAAACGTTCGTCCAGGTCGATCCCGCGGTGTCGCTTGAGTGGTCGGTTTCCGATGGCGATTGCGTTGGTCCCGGCACGGTGCTCGCCACCGCAACTGGTCGACTGGCTTCGATCCTTACCGCTGAGCGCACCGCGCTGAATTTCCTAGGTCACCTTTCCGGAATTGCAACGCGCACGAGCGAGTACGTGACCGAAGCAGCAAAGGGCGGCACTGCCTATGTATGGGACACACGCAAGACCACTCCAGGTCTTCGAGTTCTTGAAAAAGCTGCGGTGCGCGCGGGTGGCGGTCGTAACCATCGAGGCAATCTCTCCGATTGGATCTTGTTGAAGGACAACCACATTGCGTTGTTCGGCATTACCGATGCTGTCGCGCGTTCACGGTCGATGTGGCCAGCTCGAACCGTTCATGTCGAATGCGACACGTTCGAACAGGTTCACGAAGCGTTAGCCGCTGGTGCCGATGCATTGCTGCTCGACAACATGACGCCCGATCAAATTCGCGAGTGCGTTGCTGTTGCATCTGCATCACATCGCCGCCCCTTGCTTGAAGCATCTGGTGGCATCACGCTCGAAACGATTGCGTCGTACAGCGCTGCCGGCGTCGACTGCATTTCGGTCGGCGGTCTCACCAACTCCGCGCCGGTGCTGGACATCGGTCTCGATATCGATCCCGCATGACGGAGGATCACCGAATGCTTCTCGCAGTTGACGCAGGAAATACTCAAACTGTTGTCGGGCTCTACGAACTCGATGGTGGAACGGCAGCGGGTCGTCGTCCTGAAGCCGGTTTGCTCGACCACTGGCGCATCTCGACCGCCGCTGATCGAACCAGCGATGAATACGCCGTTATGTTGCAGGGCTTTCTCGCATTGCGTCGCAACAGTTTCACCGACATTGATGGCATCGTTATCTCATCAGGGGTTCCACGAGTGACGGCAACTCTCCGTCAGGTCACCGATCGACATTTTGATTTCGAACCAATCGTGATCGGACCCGGCGTTCGTTCGGGTATTCGCATCGACTACGACAATCCCAAAGAGGTTGGGGCCGATCGGATCGCGAATGCCGTTGGCGCCTATGACCTTTATGGCGGCCCCACGATCATCGCCGACTTTGGCACCGCAACGACTTGTGACGCCGTGTCGGAAGATGGTGTGTATCTCGGTGGGGCAATTGCACCCGGTATTGAGATTTCGATGGACGCTCTTGTCGGTCGCGCTTCTGCACTTCGCGCCGTCGAACTCAAAGAACCCCGTAATGTTCTCGGTAAATCGACGGTTGAATCGATTCAGTCAGGTGCGGTGTACGGGTTTGCTGCGCAGGTTGATGGATTGTGCGATCGCATCGAAGCCGAACTTGGACCATGCACCGTGATTTCTACCGGTGGTCTTGCCGAAACGATTACGCCGTTCTCAAAGCGCATCCAACACACTGAACCATGGCTCACACTGCATGGTCTTCGGTTGATCTACGAAAAGAACGTCTGAGTTCTTTCGACTGTTAGGCGGCGGCGCGGACGGTTCCGAGCAGATGCTCGGCCGCTGCTTCGAGCGCCGTCACAGCCTCGGTGCCCGCAAACGGCGCAAGCGCGCGTTGCCCTGATTCGACGTAGGCACGAGCAGTATCGAGCGAACCACGCACCGACGCAGAGGAACGCAACAGCGTGCGAGCCAGCGCAAGCGTGTCGGGATCGTCGACCGGTTCGATGGAGCCGTCGGTGGGTGCGAGTTTTACGAGAAGTGAACGGAGTTCTTCTGCTTCGGCGCCACCGGCAGCAAGCGTGCGGATGACGGGAAGCGTGTAGGTGCCTTCAACAAGGTCGTGTCCTGCAGGCTTTCCGAGTTCTTCGTCGGTCGAGGTGACATCGAGAAGATCGTCGACGATTTGGAACGCCATGCCGAACGAATTGCCAAACGTGGTGAGCGCATCGATCTGCGGGCGGGGCAGTCCGGCAACGATTGCACCCACGCGACACGCAGTGCCGAGCAATGACGCAGTCTTGCCATCGATGGAACGCAAGTAGG
>CALBSE010000033.1 GCA_937927725.1 uncultured Actinomycetes bacterium | reverse complement strand
GTACATGACCGACACACTCGGTGCATCGAAGATTGCAGTGATCGATGACGGCACGCCGTATTCGGTTGACCTGGCGGCCACCGTTTCCAAGGCGCTTGGAACGAAAGCAACGGTTGTCGGTTCGATCACCGATGATCCTGCAAGCGTTACGGCAATCGTTTCCAAACTCGCAGGCTTCGGACCGAATGACGCTGTGTACTTCGCCGGTTATGAACTGAAGGCGGCAAACCTTCTTCAGCAATTGCGTGCCGCTGGCGTTACCTCGACGTTTGTTGGAGCGGACACGCTTCCGAGTGCCACGTTCCTCGATGCTGCAGGCAAGCAAGCCGATGGCGTGATCGCCACGTGTTTGTGCGCACCGCTTTCGGAAATTCCTGCAGGCAACGACTTTGCCAAGCGATTCAAGGCGAGCTTCCCCAACGCGGACCCGAACCAGGAATACGCAGCAGAAGCGTTCGATGCAACGAACCTGATTCTTTCCACCATTGCTGCGGGCAATGACAGTCGATCGTCAATTGCGACGGCGCTCAGCACGACCACGTGGGACGGCATCACGCGCAACATTCGCTTTGATGCAAAGGGCGACGTTGTGGACCCGGTGGTGTGGGTCAGCAAGGTGCAGGGCGGAACGTTTGTTGCGATCGGCAGCGTGAATACGACGAAGTAGTGGGTGATCGTGCAGCCGACGCGCAGGTCAACCGAATAGAGGTCACATTGAGCATGTTTGGCCTAACAGCATTGACCAAGCAGGCTGTACACAGCTCCCGCAATTCAGTTAGCTAAGGCCCAAGAAGCGCTCGAGGAATGCGGCGAGTTTCTCGAGCACTGTGCGCTTCTTCACCGAATGCGCGTCACCAGCTGAGAATCTCGATACTGGCGGGAGGATCTTCGTGATCGCTGTACCCGCCGATTGCATGATGCCGTCGCGGAATGCTGCGTCGACAAACGCGTGGGTCGCTGCCGAGTCGAGTCCTTCGTCGGCAATGATTCGGTCAAGTTCCTCGACGCGACGGGCAGCGATGTAGGCCTTCCATTCCGCATCGACATCAGAGGTGGGAGTAAGCGCGTCGACGAACTGCTCGATGAGGTCTTTCTTATTACGTAGCGAGGGGCTGGCATCAACAGCGCGTTGGATTTCGGCCCGGATTTCTTTGTCCTCACCGTCACCCTTAGAAGACTTGTATCTGGCTACCAGCATCAGGATGTAGTCGACGTTGATTTCGACCTGTTTGATGAGTTCGATCTCGAACACGACGTCGTCGTTGATCGATTCCTTCTCACCATCGTTCTGGTTGCGGAACTCTGTGTAGATGTCGAGATAACGGCTCTGGTAGTCCTGCACTTGTCGGGGCAGCAGGATCTCTTGACCGTCGAAGTCGTCGAATGACTGCAGGATGTTTCGCAGTCGCAGGATTGATCCGAACAGTCGGATGAAATCCTTTTGGGCGTCTTCGCCAATGATCTGCTCGCCCAATGGGAATCGGGTGAGCAACTGGTCGATCTGGTCGGAGTATTCGTCGTAGTACTCGCCGAATGGTTTGAGCAGGACGATGCCGCGAGCGTCCTTGTTGCCGAACAGGGCGATTGCATCGTTGGTTTCTTGTTCGAGGTTCCGGAAGCTGACGATGTTTCCGAAAGTCTTCACCGAATTCAAGATCCGGTTCGTACGGGAGAACGCCTGGATCAGACCGTGGGACCGCAAGTTCTTATCAACCCACAGGGCATTGAGGGTGGTGGCGTCGAAACCGGTGAGGAACATGTTGACAACGATGACGATGTCGATCTCTCGACGCTTCAACCGCATCGAAAGGTCCTTGTAGTAGTTCTGGAACTTGTCCGCAGTCGTATCGAATGACGTGCCGAACATGTCGTTGTAGTCACCGATCGCGTCGTCAAGGAACTCACGGGAACTGTTGTCGAGTTTGTCGGTCTCGAATTCCTCTTCGTCCAACAGATCACCATCAACGGCTTCATTGGCCGGGAAGCTGTAAATGATTCCGACCTTCAGTCGCTTGGATTCAGGCAGATCCTTTTGCAGAAGGAAGAACTGGTTGTAATAGCGCTTGGCCGCTTCGATCGAAGCGGTGGCAAACAGGGCATTGAATCCGTGGACTCGTTTACCTGCGAGCGGGTAGTTCTCGCCACGCTTTGTCTTCTGATCGAAGTGCTCGAGAATGTACGCAACGACCTTGCTCATCCGCTCAGGGGCAAGAAGCGCCTTCTCCTTGTCGATCGCCGTGACCTGCTTGTCATCAAGCGCTTCAGGCGTCTTAATTGTGCTCACATAATCAATACGGAACGGCAACACGTTCTTGTCGGTGATCGCATCGACGATCGTGTAGGTGTGCAGTTTCTCGCCGAAGGCCTGCTCAGTAGTGCGGAATTGCGGGTTGCCCCCCGCGCCGGCGTTCGCAGCGAAGATCGGTGTCCCCGTAAAACCAAACAGGTGGTATCGCTTGAAGGCTTTCGTGATCGAGGTGTGCATGTCCCCGAACTGTGAGCGATGACATTCGTCGAAAATGATCACCACATGACCGTCATAAATTGCATGGCCCTTGTTGGCGGTGATGAACGTGCTGAGCTTCTGGATCGTAGTGATGATGATCCGAGCATTCGGATCCTCCAACTGCGACTTCAACACCTTCGTCGACGTGTTCGAGTTCGCCGCCCCTTTTTGGAATCGGTCGTACTCCTGCATTGTCTGATAGTCGAGATCCTTGCGGTCGACGACGAACAGGACTTTGTCGATCGACGGAACCTTCGTGACCAACTGTGCGGTCTTGAAACTCGTCAGCGTTTTGCCCGAACCGGTGGTGTGCCAGATGTATCCCCCACCTTCAACGGTCCCCCACTGCTTGTAGTTGGAGGCAACCTCGACCCGACGCAGGATCTGCTCGGTAGCGACAATTTGATAGGGACGCATCACCAGCAGCATCCGGTCAGCGGTCAGAACGCAGTACTTGGTGAGCACATTGAGCAGTGAATGCTTCGCAAAGAACGTCTTGGTGAAACCGACAAGGTCCTCGATCGGCTTGTTCGTCGAATCCGCCCACCAACTCGTGAAGTCAAACGAGTTCGACGTCTTACGCGACCGCTTCGCACCGGAGTTCTCACCGAGATGCTGAGAGCGAACCGAATTGCTGTAGTACTTCGTCAACGTCCCATTGCTGATCACGAACAACTGCACATACTCGAACAGACCGGAACCAGCCCAGAACGATTCACGCTGGTAGCGGTTGATCTGATTGAACGCCTCACGCAGATCAACACCACGGCGTTTCAGTTCCACATGCACCATCGGCAGGCCGTTGACCAGAATCGTCACGTCATACCGATTGGCGTAGGTTCCCTCAGCCTCGTATTGGTTGATGACCTGTAGACGGTTGTTGTGGATGTTGTTCTTGTCGATCAGGAAAATGTTCTTGGTCGAACCATCATCACGTTGCAGCAACTGCACATGATCTTCTTGGATCCGGGTCGTCTTCTCGACAATCCCATCCTTCTCGCCAGAAATGCGTTCAGTGAAGAATCTGTCCCACTCGGCATCAGAGAACGAGATCGAGTTCACCGCTTCCAACTGGGTCCGAAGGTTCGCAACCAGTTGTCCCTCAGTCGTGATCGTCAGGTACTCATAGGCCTGACCCTTCAGCGTCTTGATGAACTCCCGCTCCAGATCAGCTTCAGACTGATAACTCGCCGCCGCAGCCAGATCGGGAACAAACTCCGCCACAACAGTGCTGTCGGAGCTGAATGCAATCGGCTCATACCGGGTCCCGCCACCCTCGCTCACGCAGCCTCCTCGAAAGTCAGCAAACAATCCCGGTAGTACTCATACTGAGACCGACGAGCAGCAAGCTCCGCGGGAAGACCAACCGAAAGGTCGCTCACGAGCGCATCGAACTTGTCGAGGATCGCAACGATCTCCTGCTGATGATCCAAGGAAGGAACGGGAATCCTGGTCTTCGCAAGACTCTTCGCCGACACGTCGATGACCTTGGTGCCCGTTGCGTGGCGATTCTTCTCCACCTGAAAGTGACGTGTCTGGAAGTAGTAAGCCAGATACATCGAGTTCTCTTGATGCTTCAACACCGTTGCGTGGCCACCCGTGACGATCGTCGAGTCGCCGAGCCAAGCGACTGCCTTACAGACATCATCGAGATTTTCACTCGTATTCGTAATAATGACGTCGCCCGGCTCGACCTGTGCGAGTTTCGCCGCCTTCTCAGGCTGGACAAACGAAAGTGTCGTCGTCGCCGAGGTTCCGTAACGGGTATAAATCTGCCCGTAATGGATGCAGCCGACCCCATCGTCAACGAAGTCCGACTTCGGCATCCCGTTCCCGCGCACGAGTTCGCCAACCTCACCCAAGGTCATCCACCTGACCCCCCCCCGCTCGGTGAAGTCCAGCAGCGAATCGCGATAGTGCGCGTACTGGCGCCGTCGGGCTTCCAGCTCCGCTTCCAGCTCCGCTTCCAGCGACTGAAACAAGTCCAAAACACGCACAATCTCCCGCTGAACCTCCAACGGAGGAACCGGAACTCGATAGACAGTCCGAATCACCGATGGATGTGCCTTGCGGGTGTAATCGAAGGTCTCGCCTGCCCATGCTGAAATGAGCGCGTAATACAAAAAGCGCGTCAGGATGACCTCACTATCCACCGTCATCCAACCGCAAACGTTCGTAACGGAATATCGGTGCGGTGCACGGTAGAAGAACCGACCTCCACCGTCGATAGACCACGTGATTCGCTCGTCATCAAACATGTACTTCCCGTAGCGACCGAACTCGCCAGCGAGCGAAGCCGAAGAGGAATAGACCGGATACTCGCCGGGATTATCCATTAGGTCTGTCTTTGAGATGACCGCACCTCTTCCGAGTTTCACTAGGCGTGCGTCCTCAAGCTCACCAAGGGTTCGATACTCCACGCCGTCGGGACAATGCTTCAAGAGCAGGTTTTCAATTCGACTCATCAGTCACCGTCCTGATTCCTCACGCCGCGTGCTCAAACATCAGAAGCCGATCGCGATAGTGCTCGTACTGCAATCGGCGAGCCGCGAGCTCCGCAGGCAGACCGATAGAGACGTCTTCGATCAGAGATTCAAAACCGGAAAGAACTTCGACAATCCGGTCCTGCTCGGTCATCGACGGTACGGGAATCTCAATCTGCTTCAAGCCACTCAGCGAAAGTCGCTTCAACTTTGCTCGGGCAACGTGTTTCGCCTTATCGGCATGAAATTGAGCTGACTGGAAGTAGTAGGCGAGGAACATCGGATTCATCGAGTGCCGATATCCATAGCAGCCATCGTGGATTGCTACTTCGCGATCTCCGAGCCATGCAGTTGCCTTCCCCACGTCCTCAACGGTCTCGCCGACCTCAGCGATAACAATGTCGCCAGGCTTTACAAACCGCAGATTCGGTGCCATTTCAGCGCGAACATTCGTCACAACGCTTACAGCGCTAGATCCGTATCTCGTATAGAGCTCGCCGTAATGGATCGCAGGCAAACCTTCGTCTACGTAGTCCTCCTTCGTAAAACGCCGCCCGCGGAATAATTCGCCTGCCTCGCCCAACGTCAGACGCTCGATCGACTCCCCAGTGAATTGGACTAAGGAATCGCGATAGTGCGCGTACTGGCGCCGTCGGGCTTCCAGCTCCGCTTCCAGCTCCGCTTCCAGCGACTGAAACAAGTCCAAAACACGCACAATCTCCCGCTGAACCTCCAACGGAGGAACCGGCACCCGGAACTTTTTGAAGGTGTCGACACGTAGATTCTTTTGCGCACCCTGGCTAGAGCATGCGTAGATGTCCGACTGCATATTCAGCAGCACGTAGGAGATGAATGCCTTATCGATTTCAACCGTCTTGGGTGTGTAAGTAAACCCGGAGTCAAGTAGCCAGAATTTTCCTGAGACTTTCCGAACGCATCGGGCTGACATCGCAAATCGGGAAACAACAAAATCGTCTTCTCGATTAAATGCGTCAGTTCTAAAACTTTCGCCTCCTCCTCCGTAGACCGGGTACAGCGTTCCCATATCTTTCAGCTTTGTAATGCGATCACCGAAATCAAGCGTGATCACTTCTCCAAGAACCCGATACGTAACCCCTCCGGGGCAATGCGCCGCAATCAGGTCGTCTATCCGACTCATGTGAAGAAGTCCTCGTCAATTTCTACGACTCGATAATTCCTCTCAACCTGCACACCGACGCCGTACTCGATCATCAACTCTGTGAGTCTCGGTCCATCTATCAGGATGATCCGTGCCGGGATATTCTCAACCCACTCGACTGCACCAGGGCTAAACCGGCTTGTCGTTATGAAGACCCCCGAATCGGCTTTGCCGCTGAGTGCACCAACGAAGCCCTGAACATCGGGTCGACCAACCGTGTTGCCAGGTGAGTAGCGCTTCGCCTGCACATAAACCTTGCTAAGCCCAAGCACATCCTGATCGATAATCCCGTCGATACCTCCGTCATGGCCAAGTGCAGTTGCAATTCCGCGACCACCTACACCGCCGTAGCCCATCGCCAAGAGCAGTTTCACAACAGCGGCTTCAAAGAATGCGGGGTCTTGATTGACGAGGCGGGCAAGGAGTTCAGATGACACTTCTTCGTGGATTCGAGCGATTCCTTGTTCGACCTGTTCAGTTGGGTCCAGCCCACTCAGGTCGGGATCGAGATCGTTCGCCTGATCAACGGCAGCTGATGACTTCTGTTTCCACCACTCGTCACCCTCTTTCGCAAGGGCCCGCAAATCATGAACTGTGATTCCAGTGGCATGCGAAGTCAACAATCCCCGACCCAACTCCGTGATCACATATCGACCACGTCCTGGACGGTCAAGCGCGTCGACTCGGTTGAGAAACGATGCGGCCCAACCGATTCGGTTCTCGGCTCGCGATTGTCCCGAAGGGAGGGTCTGTGATCGCTGATCATCCGTGAGCCCGGTGAGTTCAGAAACGTCTTTACGAAGATCCCGCAAAGACCGCGTCGCCCCGTCCGAGAGAACCGTTAGAACCGGAACGGCAAAGTCTTCCCACGAAGGTAAACCTGTCATTGATTTGTCCCTTCTAGGTCAGCAACGATCTCGTCGATCGCTATTCGCAGTTCCTGCTGGCGTGCAACGATTCGAGCGATCTCGGCATTGAGTTCGGTGATGTCGACGGCGACGCGAGTGTCTTCTGCCTCGACGTAGGAAGACACCGAGATGTTGTAGTCATTCTCTGCGATCTCAGAGTTGTCAACGATGCGGGCAAAGTGGTCGATTTCGGCGCGTCCAATGAACGCGCTCAAGATCTTTTCCCTGTTCTCCTCGTTCATCGAGTTCTTGTTGCCAGTTCGCACGAACTCAGCCGAAGCATCGATGAAGAGGGTCTTGTTCTCCGACTTCGACTTCTTGAGGACAATGATGCAGGTTGCGATCGTTGTTCCAAAGAAGAGATCCGGTGGGAGTTGGATGACAGCATCGACGAAGTTGTTGTCGATCAGGTACTTACGTATCTTCTGCTCCGCACCGCTCCGATAGAGGACTCCAGGGAACTCAACAATTGCAGCGGTTCCATCGACTGCCAGCCAGTGGAGGATGTGCATCGTGAATGCGAGGTCAGCCTTGCTCTTTGGTGCCAACACCCCCGCAGGCGCATAACGCGGGTCGTTGATGAGCAGCGCGTTGGCGTCACCTTCCCATCGCGTTGAGTAGGGCGGGTTCGAAACGATCGCTTCGAACGGTTCGTCATCCCAGTGCGCCGGATCTATGAGTGTGTCGCCGTGAGCGATATCGAACTTCTCGAAGTTGATGTCGTGCAGGAACATGTTGATGCGACAGAGGTTGTAGGTGGTCAGGTTCACTTCCTGACCAAAGAAACCTTGACGCACATTCTCTCGACCCAGCACCTTGGCGAACTTGAGCAGCAATGCTCCTGATCCACACGCTGGGTCATAGACCTTGTTCACCTCGGTCTTGCCGACAACGGTGATGCGAGTGAGAAGTTCCGACACTTCTTGGGGGGTGAAAAACTCACCACCAGATTTGCCAGCACTCGACGCGTACATCGTCATCAGGTATTCGTATGCATCACCGAACGCATCGATTGTGTTGTCAGCGAATTCGCCAAGCGAAAGATCACCGATCGCGTCGAGGAGTTTCACGAGTTTCTCGTTGCGCTTGGCGACGGTGTTGCCGAGTTTGGTGCTGTTCACTTCAAGATCGTCGAAGAGGCCACGAAGATCGTTCTCGCTGGCAGTCCCGAATGCGGAGCTCTCGATGTGCTTGAAGACGTTTTCCAGAGTCTCATTGAGGTTCTCGTCGTTCTTCGCTCGCTCACGAACGTTGACGAACAGTTCGCTGGGGAGAATGTAGAAGCCCTTCTCAGCAACGGTCTCGGCCCGGCCGAATTCGGCGTCCTTGTCGGTCAGGGCGGCGTAGTCGAAGTCCGGCTGACCTGCCTTGCGCTCGGCCTCGTTCAAGTACGAAGCGAGGTTTTCCGAGATGAACCGGTAGAAGAGCATGCCAAGGACGTAGGACTTGAAGTCCCAGCCGTCGATGCTTCCGCGTAGATCGTTGGCGATCCGCCAGATCGTCTTATGGAGTTCCGCCCGCTGACCTTCACTGCTCACTGGCTCCGCCTTTATGCAATCCCAATTTGTCTGTTGAGCCTAGGACAGAACGATTTAGAAAAAGTCGCTTCAAAGACCCGAATCGAGCCAGGGATTCGGCAGAGCCCGTCTGTCCCACCCCACACATAACGTCCTCCCCATGGCCACCAGCCCCGAACCTCACTCCGCTCTCGCGCTTTCGCAGTTCTTCGAGTTCGCCGAGCTCGAGCCCGCTGTCGCTTCCGATCTTGTCGAACGCCTGACCACCGACCATTGGGAAACCACGCCGCAGTGGTATTCGCTCTTCTGGCCGCTGCTCACTGCCGACCACAACCTCAACTCCAACGTCGAAAACATCGCCGCGCAGGTCATTCGGTTGCAGCCCGGCACCGACGACACCCAAGAACTCCGTGAAGTTGTGCTCACGCTCGTGACCTCACCCGAACTCGCCATCGAAGTGGCAGAGCCCTCGGTGTATTGGGACGGTCCGGGAACTCCCATTGCCGTTCGGCTGCAGGAAGGCGCGGTCCTCGTTAACCGTTCCTCACCCGCCTTCGCCGATGACCTGATCGCTGCAATAGAAGTAGTCAGCGCGCGTCGACATTCACGGTTTGTGGTCTGCCCTGAATGCGGCGAATCGAACCCGCCCGAACACCGCATGGGCAGCGCCCTCTGCCATGGTTGCGCCCAAGAAAATCACGGCGTGATCTTCTAACGAATTAGTTACCGCTCACCGCAAACGCCTCAAACTCGAGATCGGTCGCTCCGCTTTCGATTCCGTCGCAGATCACGCGCGCCACAACCGCTGGCTCTACTCCCTTGCGCATTTTCGGAGCGGTGCCCGCACTCGCTTGGCGTTTGGTAGTTGCTGTTACCCGGTGAATGCTGGTGCGACAAAGTCCGACGTCGGGGTGACAGAAACCACGGAAGGGTCAGAGGTGCCAACGGCGTTGGTTGCGGTGACCGAAATGTCATACGTGGTTCCGTTGGTCAGGCCGCTAATCGTGCATGAGGTGGCCGTTGTTGTTGTGCAGCTTTGGCCTCCCGGTGAAGCGGTGGCGGTGTAACCAGTGATGGGGCTGCCGCCAGTGTTGGTTGGTGCAGTCCAAGAAATAGTGGCTTGAGCATTCCCTGGTGTGGCCGTGACGTTGGCGGGAGGTTGTGGCGGGAAAGTAATACGCGAGACCGTGCCGCTGGCTGAGTTCGCCACCCACACACTCGATCCGTCCGGACTCACCGCCACGCTGGAGGGGTTAGCGCCAACCGTGATTGAAGTGACCGCATTGGTAGCGGTATCAATACGCGAAATGCTGTCGCTGACTTGATTCGTCACCCACACACTCGATCCATCCGGACTCACCGCCAGGCTGTAGGGGCCAGAGCCAACGGTGATTGAAGTGACCGCATTGGTAGCCGTGTCAATCCGCGAGACCGTGTTGCTGTTTTGGTTCGTCACCCACACACTCGATCCGTCAGGACTCACAACAACACCGAAGGGGCCAGAGCCAACGGTGATTGAAGTGACCCCATTGTTCGTGGGGTCAATACGCGAGACAGTGCCGCTTTGATAGTTCGTCACCCACACACTCGATCCGTCAGGACTCACCGCAACGATGAAGGGGTACGTACCAACCGTGATTGAAGTGATCGCATTGTTCGTGGGGTCAATACGAGAGAAATTGATGAGGTTCGTCGCCCAGACGCTCGATCCGTCCGGACTCACAACAACGCTAGATGGATAAAAGCCAATCGTGATTGAGGTGACCGCATTCGTGATGGGGTCAATACGCGAGACCGTGCCGCTGGTTTGGTTCGTCACCCACACACTCGATCCGTCAGGACTCACAGCAACGCTGGAGGGGTTAGCGCCAACCGTGATTGAGGTGACCGCATTCGTGATGGGGTCAATCCGCGAGACAGTGTCGATGTTGAAGTTCGTCACCCACACACTCGATCCGTCGGGACTCACAGCAACGCTGGAGGGCTGATCGCCAACAGTGATTGAGGTGACGACATTGGTAGCGGTGTTAATACGCGACACAGTGCCGCTGTTGAAATTCGTCACCCACACACTCGATCCGTCAGGACTCACAGCAACGCTGGAGGGGCCAGTGTCAACAGTGATCGAGGTGACGGCAGTTTGAGAAGGTGTGATTGCACTGGCAGGCCCAGGCAACGTCATCACACTCAGAATGGCAAACGCTGTTGCAATTACTGCGAACACTGTGAGAACTGACCTGCGGACCATTTGAGAACCCCTGACTAAGCGTCGATCCCTTCGCCGGTCGACCGACGCAGCCTAGGGCATGCTCCAATCAGAGAACCCGGCGACTTGGTGAGAGAGTCTCAGCTGCTGAGGGTTACCCGGTGAATGCTGGTGCGACGAGGTCCGATGACGTGGTCGTTGTTGTCTCGGGTGCCGGGGTGACAGCAACCACGGAAGGGTCAGAGATGCCAACGGCATTCGTTGCGGTGACCGAAATGTCATAGGCGGTTCCGTTGGTCAGGCCGCTAATCGTGCACGAGGTAGCCGTTGTTGTTGTGCAGCTTTGGCCCCCCGGTGAAGCAGTGGCGGTGTAACCAGTGATGGGGCTGCCGCCAGTGTTGGTTGGTGCAGTCCAAGAAATAGTGGCTTGAGCATTCCCTGGTGTGGCCGTGACGTTGGCGGGAGGTTGTGGCGGGAAAGTAATACGCGAGACAGTGGCGTCGCCATTGTTTGTCACCCAAACACTCGATCCGTCAGGACTCACAACAACGCTCAGTGGGTTAGCGCCGACAGTGATTGAGGTGACGTTGTTGGTAGCGGTGCCAATACGCGAAACGGTGCCGTCGCCATTGTTCGTCACCCACACACTCAATCCGTCGGGACTCACAACAATGCCTGCGGGGTAAGAACCAACAGTGATTGAGGTGACGTTGTTCGTAGCGGTGTCAATACGCGACACGGTGCCGTCGCCATTGTTCGTCACCCACACACTCAATCCGTCAGCACTCACAGCCACGCCGTATGGGAAATTGCCAACAGTGATTGAGGTGACATTGTTGGTAGCGGTGTCAATACGCGACACGCTGGAGCTTCCATAGTTCGTCACCCACACACTCAGTCCATCAGGACTCACAGCCACGCCGTAGGGACTATTGCCAACACTGATTGACGTGACGTTGTTGGTAGCGATGTCAATACGCGAAACGCTGGAGCTTCCAAAGTTCGTCACCCACACGCTTAATCCGTCAGGACTTACAGCAACGCTTATGGGGTCCGCGCCAGCAGTGATTGAGGTGACCGCATTGGTGACGGTGTTAATACGAGAGACAGTGCCGCTGCCATTGTTTGTCACCCACACGCTCGATCCGTCAGGACTCACAGCAACGCCCACTGGGTTAGTGCCAACAGTGATTGAAGTGACGGCATTGGTATTGGTGTCAATACGCGAAACGGTGCCGTCGACATTGTTTGTCACCCACACACTCAATCCGTCAGGACTCACCGCCACACTGGAGGGGCCAGTGTCAACAGTGATTGAGGTGACGGCGGTTTGAGAAGGCGTAGTTGCACTGGCAGGCCCAGGCACCGTCATCACACTCAGAATGGCAGACGCTGTTGCAACTACTGCGAACATTGCGAGAACTGACCTGCGGAACATTTAAGAACCCCTGACTAAGAGTCGATCCCTTCGCCGGTCGACCGAAACAGCCTAGGGCACGCGGCGATCGGAAAACCCGGCGAACTGATGAGGGAACCCTTTTCCGTTTTTCCTAGGCCCAAGAAAACCAAGGCGTGATCTTCTAACGGATTAGTTACCGCTCACCGCAAACGCGCCGGACCCCAGATCGGTCGCTCCGCTTTCGATTCCATCGCAGATCACGCGCGCGACAACCGCTGGTTCGAGCCCCTCGCCCATCGTTGGGGCGGTGCCGGCAATCGCTCGGCCGGCGAGTCCGGTTTCGGTATGCGGTGGTCGAGCGTCAATGACGCGCACACCTTTGCGTCGTGCTTCACGCGCCAACCCTTCGTCGAACGAGCGCAGAGCAGCTTTCGACGCTCCGTAGGCCACCATGCCGGGCAGGTTCTGCTCGGCGATGACACCGGAAATGTTCACGATCACACCGCCGGTGGAAAGTGTGTTCATCGCTTCGGTGGCAACCATGATGGGAATGAACGTGTTGGTCATGAACAGGTCTTCCATCACGTCGGTCGACAGCGTTGCGACCTCGCCAAAGGCCACAACCCCAACGGCGTTGATCACAACGTCGAGCTTTCCCTGATGCTCCACCGCAGTTCGCATAGCCGAGGCGCACGCATCGGGCGATCGCAGATCAAGCGCAACCCGAGGGCCGACCACCGTGAGTTGGTCGAGGCTCTGTTGGTCGCGCCCCACCAGCGTGAGAGCGGCACCGCGTGCGGCGAGCGCTTCGCCAAGGGCCTGGCCTAGTCCCCCGGTGGCGCCAAGTAACAGAACCGATGCGCCGTTGAGC